>CAYJPW010000096.1:0-38261 GCA_964372055.1 uncultured Polyangiaceae bacterium | reverse complement strand
CGCCGCGCCCGCCGCGCCGGCGCGGGGGCCGGCGGTCCTCGGCGCCGCCCTCCTCGTCGCGGCAGCACGAAAACGGCGGCGCCGCGCCCGTTGAAGAGGTGTCGGGCATTCGTCCGATCAACTCCGCTCGAGACTCGAGGTCCGACGCCTCTTCGGGTCGGGGGCGCGGGGGCAGAGCCCCGCGCGTGACGGATCCGGCGGAAGAGGGGCGCCCGGCGGCGTAAGCCGCCGTCGCGCACGCCGTTCTGGTCGCGACCGAAAGGACCGACCATGCGAGCCTTCGCCCTCTTCGCCGCCGTCTGCCTCCTCCTCTGCGCCGCCTGCGGGGGTGCCTACCAGCCCAGCCGCAGCGCGCCGTTCGACCTCGAGCCCAACGCCGAGATCAACGACGAGGACGTGCGCAAAGCGTTCGAAGCGCGCCCCCAGCTGCCCGAGACGCTGCACGTCGCCTACTACACCTTCGACCCGAGCAAGGCCGAGGAGGTCGACGCGATGCTCCGAAAGCTGCCGACCGTCGCGAGCGTCTATCGCATCCCGCCGCTCCTCGTCACGGGTGAGCGCCGCTTCCAGGAGTCGAGCCCGTGGGCTCCGCCGCGCGAGCTGAGCCTGAAGAAGCTGCGCCTCTTGGCCGCGCGGGCGCGCGCGGACGTCCTCATCGTCCTCGATCGAGGCTACCGCTCCGACGGCGTCAACGCCCTGGCCGCCCTCGACGTCCTGGTGCTGCCGGTGCTCTTCGTTCCCTTCCTCGACAACGAGGTGGAGAGCTACCTCGAGGCGTACGTGATCGACACCAGGAACGGATACCTCTACGGCCACCTCACCCAGGACGAGAAGAGCGGGCCGAGCTTCGCGACGATCTACGCCAGGAGCGGCGAGACCATCGCCGAGGAGCAGTGGCAGCGCCTCCGCGCGGCGATGGGCGCCGATCTCGAGAAGCTCTTGCGCGAGGAGCGGGCGGCGGGCGCTCCTCGCGCCATCCCGCGGGTCGAGGCGCCGCCGGCTGGCCCGGCGGTCGCGGCGCCGCCCGCCGAGGTGGTCGCGCCGAGCCCGCCGTGAGCGGTAGCATGGCCCCGTGCGGCGCGCGCGCGTGGCGATGCTGATCCTGGGCCTGGTCGGCCTGCTCTGCGCGCAGGCGGCGGGCTGCGGCGACGGCGAGACGCGGTTCAGCCCGCGGATGACCCGCTGCCTCGACCACTGCGAGGCGGCCAAGAGCTGCCCCTCGGCCGATCCCCGAGCCCAGACCGTGAGCTGCTACACGCTCTGCGACGACGCCGACGCCGTGAACGGCGTCGCCGACTGCTACGACGAGTCCGACGCCCTCTACGCCTGCATCGACCGGCATGGCATCTGCGACAGCGAGATCCCGTGTGCCTCGTGGTCCGACGCGTACTCCGACTGCATCGCCGAGCACTGCTCGCCGGATCCCGATCGCGACGAGTGCGGCATCCAGTAGGCGGTCAGGCCGGCGCCTCGCCCTCTGCGGCCTCGTGCACCTCGTACTCGAACGGGAGCGGGCGGGCGTCCTCGTTGCGGACCAACAGCAGGAGGAGATCGGTCGAGGTCACGAGCCCGACGAGGCGGCCGGAGCAGGCGACGACCGGGAGCGCGTCGATCTTCCGCTCCGTCATCAGGCGCACGAGCTGCGGCACCGGCGTGTCGGCCTCGCAGGTCACCGGCTCGTAGGTCATCGCGGTGCCGACGGGGGCGGAGGGCACCTCGACGACCTCGCCGACGAGCGTCGCGCGCAGGAGGATGTCGCGGTCGGAGAGGATGCCGAGCAAGACGCCCCGCTGGACCACGGGCAGGTGGCGGATGCGCTCGCGCTTCATGATCCGCCACGCGCCGTCGAGCGGCATCTCGGGCGGGACGGCGACGATGCGGCGGGTCATCGGGGTCGAGGCTTGCATCGGGAATTCTCTCGGTGGCAACGGCCGTGCCCCGCGCCGCGGCCATTGGCGAAGGCCGGAACGGCGCCGTGCAATGCAGCGGGTGCGCGCCCACGCGAGGGCTGCGCGCCGCTCGGCCCTCTGGAGCCACCCGGGACGGCCCGCGATCTGGGACGCAGCGCGAGCTCCGGACGCCCACGAGCTCGACGCGGCGAGCCGAGAGGAACGTCGGCGCGCGCTCAGTCGCTCTCGGGGCCCGGCAGGGCCGGGCGTACGCGGACGCTCTTCCAGCGGGCGAGCTCGACCAGGCCGGCCGGCGCGCCCCGGGGCTTGCTCACGTCGGCGACGCGGCACACGTGCACCTCGACGCTGCGGGCGCCGCGCGATTTCGAGTACCAGGCGGCGGCCGCCGCGGCGCGCTCGATCACGGCGCGCGGGACGTCGGCGTCGCCGGCGTTCTCTCCTTCGCGCCGGATCTTGATGACCACGTGGCTCCCGGGCGTGCCGCCCGCGACGTGAAGCCAGAGATCGCGCGGCTCGGCGATCTCGAAGGTGAGCACGTCGTTGTCCTCGGCGCCCCGGCCGACGAGCACCTCGAAGCCGTCCAGATCCAGCGTGCGGTACGGCCGTCCCTTGCTTGCCACTCGATCCTCCGGTGCGGCGCCCAGCATGGTGCAGGGCTTCCCGAGGGACAAGCGCGTCCACGGCGGAGCGCCCCCGCCCCGGTCGCCCGCGCGGCGGGGCTCGATTCCGGCATGCGAGAGGCCGTATGCGACACGTGCTCGCCCCTCTCGCCGGAACGTTCCTCCTCGCCGCCCCCGCCCTGGCCGATCCCGGTCGCCCCACCGTCTGGTTCGCCGACGACGGCGTCCGCGTCCGGCGCGCCGACGTCGGCAGCCCTGCGTCGCGCGGCGAGAACAACCCGATCTGGCGCCCCGGCGCCCCGGTCCGCGTCGCCGCGCTGCGCGGCGAGACCATCGCCCTCCAGGTCGTCGTCGAGGCAGGCAGCGAGGCGGCCCGCGGGATCACCGTCGACGTCGAGAAGCCGGCCGACACCCGCGCCGAGCGGCTCATCGAGCACTACGTCGACGTGCGCGCGCGCTCGCGCAACGATCGCCGGCCGGCCGAGTCGCTGGGCTGGACGCCGGCGGCGCGGCCGCCGGACGAGCTCGGCGAGGTGCCGGACGCGCTCGTCCCGGTCGCCCACGCCGGCGCGTTCGTGCCCTACCCGCTGGCCGTCGATCCGCGCCGCAACGGCGCGGTGTGGATCGATCTCGCGGTCAGCGAGACGGCCACCGCCGGCGTCCACCTCGGGCGCATCATCGTCCGCTCCACGTCGCACGGCGAGCTCGCCAACGTGGATCTCGACCTCGAGGTCATCGGCGAGAGCCTGCCTTACCGCGCGGCGAGCTTCCTCGCCTATTACGACGTCGACCAGCTCGCGAGCCGCTTCGACGATCCGCTCGAGGTCGAGCCCCGCCTCTGGCAGGTCCTCCACGCACACCACGTGGACGCGCTCGGATCCCTGGTCACGCTCGACGACGCGCGCCGCCTGGCGCCGGCGCTCTCCGGATCGCTGTTCACGCCGGCGCGCGGCTACGTGGGTCCCGGCATCGGCGCCGCGCCCGCCGCCGTGGCGCTCGGCGCCTACGGCGCCCTCGGCGAAGCCACGCCCGACAAGGTGCCGCGCGTCGAGGCGCTCGCCCGCGCCGTCCCGCCCGCGGTCCGCGACGTAATCCTCTACGCGGAGGACGAGGACTGCGACAGCCCCCGCGCCGCCGCCTGGCGCCGCCTGCTCGACGGCTCGACCGCGAAGAGCCGGGTCAAGGTCGCCCACACCTGCGGGCGCGATCCGCGGCGCCAGAACGTCGACGTCGCCATCCTCCCCTCGACCCAGCTCTACCCCGTCGCCGCCGCCGCCGCGCGCGCCGCCGGCCGCCGCGTCTGGGTCTATAACGGCATGCTCCCGCGGTCGGGCCCGATGCTGCTCGACGCCCCGGTGACGAGCCTCCTCGCCGACGGCTGGATCGCCTCCGCCTACGACGTCGATCGCTGGTTCCTCTGGGAGACGACGTTCTGGCAGGACTCGAACCGCGGCGGCCACGGCCCCGTCGATCCCTTCACCACGGCCGAGAGCTTCCACAACGCCGACGGCGACGCGGCGCTCGGCGACGGCCTCCTGCTCTACCCCGGCACCCAGCGCGGCAAGTTCGCCTCGCGGTCGCTCGGCGTCGCCACCGTGTTCCCGTCGATCCGGCTGAAGATGCTCCGCCGCGGCATCCAGGACGCCGGCCTCTACCAGCTCGCCCGCGCCGCCGCGCCCGGCCCCGCGCGGGCCGCGCTCGCCAGCGTGGTCCCGGCCGCCCTCGGCGAGGTCCCGCTCGACGCGCCGACGAAGTGGGCGACCTCCAACGCCGCCTACGCCGCCGCCCGCGGCCGCCTCCGCGACATCATCCGACCGAAGGCCGCGCTCGCGCCTCGCACCAAGCCCACGCCGCAGAAGCCCGCCGGAGAGAAGAAGGGCTGACGCCAGCCCTCCCGTCGATCGGAGACGACGAAGGGCGGCGCGCCTCCCGGCACGCCGCCCTCGCCTCCCCCTCGCCGTCAGCGGGTGACGGCGGCTCTCTCGGCTACTCCTCGTTGACCGCGGTGAGCGGCTGCTCCGGCTGGGGCGCCGGCCGCGGCGGGGCGTACGTCGGTGCCCCGTCCTGCCCCTCGACCACGACGCTGAGCCGCTTGTAGGCGGGCAGCCCCGTGCCGGCCGGGATGAGCCGGCCCATGATGACGTTCTCCTTGAGGCCGCGGAGATCGTCGGTCTTGCCGCAGATGGCCGCCTCGGTGAGCACCTTGGTCGTCTCCTGGAACGACGAGGCGCTGATGAAGCTCTCGGTCGAGAGGCTGGCCTTGGTGATGCCGAGGAGGAGCGCCTCGGCGATGGCCGGACGGCCACCGCGCTCGAGCACCTTCTCGTTCTCCTTCTCGAAGAGGTGCTTCTCCACCTGCTCGTCGACGAGGAAGTTCGTGTCTCCCACGTCCTTGACGCGCACGCGGCGCAGCATCTGCCGGACGATGACCTCGATGTGCTTGTCGTTGATGCCGACGCCCTGCAGGCGGTAGACCTGCTGGATCTCGTTCACGAGCCAAGCCGCGAGCTCCTTCTCGCCCTTCACCCGGAGGATGTCGTGCGGGTTCGGCGGCCCGTCCTGGAGCGGGTCGCCGGCGCGCACGCGATCGCCCGGCTGCACCTGGATGTGCTTGCCCTTGGGGATCAGGTACTCGCGCTGCTGATCGGGGAGCATCTGCCCCTCGGGCGTCATCGGGGTGATGATCACCTTGCGCTTGCCCTTCGTGTCCTTGCCGAACATGACCTCGCCGTCGATCTCGCTGATGATGGCGTGGTCCTTCGGCTTGCGGGCCTCGAAGAGCTCGGCGACGCGGGGCAGACCGCCGGTGATGTCCTGCACCTTGGTCGTGTCGCGGGGCATCTTGGCGATGACCTCGCCGGCCTCGATGAGATCACCCTCCTGCGCGACGATGTGCGCACCCACCGGGAGCAGGTAGCGGGCGTCGAGCTCGGAGTTCGGCAGCTTGAGCGTCTTGTTCGAGGAGGGGTCCTTGAGCGAGATGCGCGGACGGAGATCCGCGGCCTTGCTCTCGATGACGACCTTCCGCGAGAGGCCGGTGACCTCGTCGAGGCGGTCCTGGACGGAGACGCCCTCCACGAGATCGCCGAACTTCACGACGCCCGAGACCTCGGTGAGGATCGGGGTCGCGAACTGGTCCCACTCGGCGAGCAGGTCGCCCGGCTTGCAGCGGTCGCCGTCGGCCTTCTTGAGGACGGCGCCGTACACCAGGCGGTTGTGCTCGCGCTCGCGGCCCGTCTCGTCGACGATGACCATCTCGCCGTGGCGGTTCATGACCACCATGGTGCCGTCCTTCTTCTTCTGGACGACGGCGCGACGGAGGCGCACGGTGCCCTCGGTGCGCGCCTCGAGGTAGCTCGCCTCGATCTTGCCGCGCGCCGCGGTGCCGCCGATGTGGAACGTCCGCATCGTCAGCTGCGTGCCCGGCTCGCCGATCGACTGAGCGGCGATGATGCCGACGCTCTCGCCGATGTTGACCCGGTAGCCGCGGGCGAGATCGCGCCCGTAGCAGAGGCCGCACACCCCGCGCCGCGTCTGGCAGGTGAGCACCGAGCGGATGACGACCTCCTCGATGCCGGCCTCCTCGATCTGCTTGACCGAGGACTCGTCGAGCTCGGTGTTGGCCGTGATCAGGACCTCGCCGGTGAGCGGGTCGATCACGTCCTCGAGCACGACGCGGCCGAGGATGCGGTCGCCGAGCGGCTGGATGACCTCGCCGGCCTCCTCGAGCTTGGCCACGCGGATGCCGTCGAGCGTCCCGCAGTCGAGCTCGCTGATGACCGCGTCCTGCGCCACGTCGACCAGGCGCCGGGTGAGGTACCCGGAGTTGGCCGTCTTGAGCGCGGTGTCGGCGAGGCCCTTTCGAGCGCCGTGGGTCGAGATGAAGTACTGGAGCACGCTGAGACCCTCGCGGAAGTTCGCGGTGATCGGCGTCTCGATGATCTCGCCCGAGGGCTTGGCCATCAGGCCTCGCATCGCGGCCAGCTGCCGGATCTGCTGCGTGGAGCCACGCGCGCCGGAGTCGGCCATGATGTAGATCGGATTGAAGCTCGGCTCGATCGACTCCTTGCCGGTCTCCGGATCCGTGACGGTCTCCTTGCCGATCCCCGCCATCATCTCGGTGGTGACGAGGTCCGCGACGCCCGCCCAGATGTCGACGATCTTGTTGTAGCGCTCGCCGTCGGTGATGAGCCCCTCCTGGTACTGCTCGACGACGCGCTCGACCTCCTTCTGCGCGTCCGCCAGGAGGACCTTCTTCTTCGGCGGGATGACCATGTGGTCCATGCAGATCGAGATGCCGGCCCGCATGGCGTGGTCGAACCCGAGCGTGCGCAGCCGGTCCGCGAGGAGGACGGTCTCCTTGTTGCGGTGGGTGCGGTAGCAGACGTCGATGAGGGCGCTGAGCGCCTTCTTGTCGAGCGTCTTGTTCGCGTACTCGAAGGGCACGCCCTTGGGCAGGACCTCCGAGATGAGCACGCGGCCCACCGTGGTCTCGACCGTGCGGCGCTTGGGGTGGCCGTTCTGGTCGTTGACCGGGTTGCCGACCTCGTCGAGCTCGGGGACGCGGACCTTGATCCCGGCGTGGAGCTCGACCTCGCCGTTGTCGAAGGCCATGCGCACCTCCTCCGGCGACGCGTAGACGCCGCGGAGGTACCCGTCGAGCCCGCCCTTCTTGTCCTGCTTGAGCGAGCCCTCGCGGTAGCTGCCCTTCGAGAACTTGCGCTCGCGGGTCGCATAGTAGAGCCCGAGCACGATGTCCTGCGTCGGGTTGATGATGGGCTTGCCGTTCGCGGGCGAGAGGATGTTGTTCGTGCTCATCATGAGCACGCGCGCTTCCATCTGCGCCTCGACCGACAGGGGCACGTGCACCGCCATCTGGTCGCCGTCGAAGTCGGCGTTGAACGCCGCGCACACGAGCGGGTGGAGCTGGATCGCCTTGCCCTCGATGAGCACCGGCTCGAACGCCTGGATGCCGAGGCGGTGGAGCGTCGGCGCGCGGTTCAGCATCACCGGGTGCTCGGAGATGACCTCCTCGAGGATGTCCCAGACCTCGGGACGCTCCTTCTCCACCATCTTCTTGGCGCTCTTGATGGTGTTGACGTACCCGCGCTCTTCGAGCTTGTTGTAGATGAACGGCTTGAAGAGCTCGAGCGCCATCTTCTTCGGCAGGCCGCACTGGTGCAGGCGCAGCGCGGGGCCGACCACGATGACCGAGCGGCCCGAGTAGTCGACGCGCTTGCCGAGCAGGTTCTGGCGGAACCGGCCCTGCTTGCCCTTGAGCATGTCGCTGAGGCTCTTGAGCGGGCGCTTGTTGGGACCGGTGATCGTCTTGCCGCGGCGCCCGTTGTCGAAGAGGGCGTCGACGGCCTCCTGCAGCATGCGGCGCTCGTTCCGGATGATGATCTCCGGGGCGTTGAGCTCGAGCAGGCGCTTGAGGCGGTTGTTGCGGTTGATGACGCGGCGGTAGAGATCGTTGAGATCGCTGGTCGCGAAGCGGCCGCCGTCGAGGGGGACGAGCGGGCGGAGATCCGGCGGGAGCACCGGGATCACCGTGAGCATCATCCACTCCGGGCGGTTGCCGCTCTCGCGGAACGCCTCGACCACCTTGAGGCGCTTCGCCAGCTTCTTCCGCTTGGCCTCGCTGGTCGCCGCGCGCATCTCGGTGCGGAGCAGCTCGGCCAGGCCGTGCACGTCGACGTGCTTGAGCATCTCGAGGACCGCCTCGCCGCCCATGCCGGCGGAGAACTTGTCCTCGCCGTACTCGTCGATGAGCTGGAGGTAGCGGTCCTCGCTGAGGAGATCGCCCTGGCTCAGGCCGGTCTCCTTCGGATCGATGACGATGTACGCCTCGCAATAGAGGACCTTCTCCAGATCCTTGAGCGTGATGTCGAGCATGTTGCCGATGCGCGACGGCAGGCTCTTCAGGAACCAGATGTGCGCGACCGGCGTGGCGAGCGAGATGTGGCCGAGGCGCTCACGGCGCACCTTCGACTGGATGACCTCGACGCCGCACTTCTCGCACACGATCCCACGGTGCTTCATGCGCTTGTACTTGCCGCAGTTGCACTCGTAGTCCTTCACCGGCCCGAAGATCTTCGCGCAGAAGAGGCCGTCCCGCTCCGGCTTGAAGGTCCGGTAGTTGATGGTCTCGGGCTTCTTGACCTCGCCGTGCGACCACTCGCGGATCTTCTCGGGGCTGGCGAGGCTGATCCGGATCGCGCTGAACGAGAGCGGGTCCTTGGGCTTCTCGAAGAAGCTGAAGATATCACGCATGGATCACTCCTCCTCCGCGGCGGTGGCTTCGGACGTCATCCCGCCCGTCGTCGACTCGACCAGCTCGACGTTCAGACACAGACTCTGCAGCTCCTTGATGAGCACGTTGAAGCTCTCGGGGAGACCCGCCTCCAGGGTGTAGTCGCCCTTCACGATCGCCTCGTACATGCGCGTACGACCCATCACGTCGTCGCTCTTGACGGTGAGGAACTCCTGGAGCGCGTAGGCCGCGCCGTAGGCTTCCATCGCCCAGACCTCCATCTCGCCGAGGCGCTGACCGCCGAACTGGGCCTTGCCGCCCAGGGGCTGCTGCGTGACGAGCGAGTAGGGCCCGATCGAGCGCGCGTGGATCTTGTCGTCGACCAGGTGGTGGAGCTTGAGCATGTACATGATGCCCACGGTCACATCCTGGTCGAACGCCTCGCCCGTGCGCCCGTCGAAGAGGATGGCCTGCCCGGTGGAGGGCAGCCCCGCCTGCTCGAAGGCCGTCTTGATGTCGACCTCGGTGGCGCCGTCGAACACCGGCGAGCCCATGAAGACGCCCTTCTCGGTCTTCTTCGCGAGCGTCTTGACGTCGTGCTCCGAGAGCTTGTCGAAGAAGCCGTCGAGCGTCTTGTCGCCGGCGTAGATGGCCTTGAGGCGGTCCTTCACCTCGGCCATGGCCCGCTTCTCCTCGACCATCCTCTGGAGCTGGACGCCGAGCTCGCGCGCGCCCCACCCCAGGTGAATCTCGAGGATCTGGCCGACGTTCATGCGGCTCGGCACGCCGAGCGGGTTCAAGACGAGATCGACCGGCGTCCCGTCCTGGAGGTACGGCATGTCCTCCTCGGGCAGGATGCGGCTGATGACGCCCTTGTTGCCGTGGCGGCCGGCCATCTTGTCGCCGACCTGCAGCTTGCGCTTGATGGCGATGTAGACCTTCACCATCTTGATCACGCCCGGCGGCAGCTCGTCGCCCTTGGCGAGGCGCTCGATCTTGTCGCGGAAGTGCTCCTCGCGCGTGCGGACCAGGTCCTCGAGGTCGCGCAGGATCTGCTGCACCTGCTCGCTCACGGACTCGACCGGGATCTCGCCCCAGTACTTGCGGGGGATCTCGACGAGGGCGTCGTCGGTGATGACCGCGCCCTTCTGGAGCAGCACCTTGCCCTTGTCGTCGACGAGCTTCCCGGTCGTCTCCTTCTTCACCAGGATCTCGCGGACCCTGCGGAAGAACGAGTCGCGGAGGATCTTGATCTCCTCGTCGCGGGTGCGCTCGATGCGGGCGCGCTCCTGGTCCTCGATGTCGCGGGCGCGCTCGTCCTTCTCGGTGCCCTTGCGGCTGAAGACGCGCGCGTTGATGACGATGCCGGCCACGCCCGGCGGGACCTTGAGCGAGCTGTCGCGGACGTCGCCCGCCTTCTCGCCGAAGATCGCGCGGAGCAGCTTCTCCTCGGGGGAGAGCTGGGTCTCGCCCTTCGGGGTGATCTTGCCGACGAGGATGTCGCCGGGCCGGACCTCGGCGCCGATGCGGACGATGCCCGAATCGTCGAGGTCCTTGAGGGCCTCCTCGCCGACGTTGGGGATGTCGCGCGTGATCTCTTCCTTGCCGAGCTTGGTGTCGCGGGCGACGCACTCGAACTCCTCGATGTGGATCGAGGTGAAGACGTCGTCCTTGGCGATGCGCTCCGAGACGAGGATCGAGTCCTCGAAGTTGTAGCCCTGCCACGGCATGAACGCGACGAGCACGTTCTGGCCGAGCGCGAGCTCGCCCATGTCGGTCGCCGGGCCGTCGGCGAGGACGTCGCCCACCTTGACGATGTCGCCGGTGCGCACGATCGGCTTCTGCGTGTAGCAGGTCGACTGGTTCGAGCGCTGGAACTTGGTCAGGTGGTAGATGTCCGGGACCTCGGCGCCCTCGCCGTGCGCGCGCACGACGATGCGCGTCGCGTCGACGCTCTCGACCACGCCGGGGCGGCGGGCCACGGCGCAGACGCCGGAGTCGCGCGCGAGGCGCTCCTCCATGCCGGTGCCGACGAGCGGCGCGTGGGTGCGCACCAGCGGCACCGCCTGGCGCTGCATGTTGGCGCCCATGAGCGCGCGGTTGGCGTCGTCGTGCTCGAGGAAGGGCACGAGCGCGGCGGCGACCGAGACCATCTGGTTCGGCGCGACGTCCATGAGCTCGACCATCTCGGGCGTGACCATCTTGAAGTCGCCGTTGAGGCGGGACGAGACGAGCGAGTCCTTGAACTTGCCCTTGTCGTCCATGTTCACGGTCGCCTGGGCGATGTACTTCCCCTCCTCCTCGAGGGCGGAGAACCAGATGACCTCCTCGGTCACGCGGCCGTGCTCGACCTTGCGGTACGGCGTCTCCACGAAGCCGAACTCGTTCACGCGCGCGAACGTCGAGAGCGACGCGATGAGGCCGATGTTCGGACCCTCCGGCGTCTCGATCGGGCAGATGCGGCCGTAGTGCGTGGTGTGGACGTCGCGGACCTCGAACCCGGCGCGCTCGCGGGTGAGGCCGCCCGGCCCGAGGGCCGAGAGGCGGCGCTTGTGGGTGACCTCGCTGAGCGGGTTCGTCTGGTCCATGAACTGCGACAGCTGCGAGCTGCCGAAGTACTCCTTCACGACCGCCGAGACCGGCTTGGCGTTGATGAGGTCGTGCGGCATGAGCGTGTCGATCTCCTGCGACATGCTCATGCGCTCCTTGATGGCGCGCTCCATCCGGACGAGGCCGATGCGGTACTGGTTCTCCATCAGCTCGCCGACCGCGCGGACGCGGCGGTTGCCGAGGTGGTCGATGTCGTCGACCGAGCCGCGGCCGTTCTTGAGCTCGATGAGGTGCCGGACCGTCTCGAGGATGTCCTGCGGCGTGAGCACCGAGAGGTCGAGCGCCGGGCGCTCCTCCTCGGGCACGTCACGGTAGAACTTGTAGTTGAGCTTGAGGCGGCCGACCTTGGAGAGGTCGTAGCGCTCGGCGTTGAAGAAGAGGTTGTTGAACAGCGTCTTCGCCGTCTCGAGCGTCGGGGGATCGCCCGGCCGGAGGCGGCGGTAGATCTCGAGGATCGAGTCCTCCATCGTCTTGACCTTGTCGGCCAGGAGCGTGTCGCGGAGGTAGCTGCCGACGTTGAGGCCGTCGATGAAGAGGATGCGGAAGCTGTCGATTTTCGCCTCGCGGAGGCGGTCGAGCTTGCTCTCGCTGAGCTCCTCGTTGCACTCGACGATGACCTCGCCCGTCTCCGGGTCGACGACGTCGTGCGCGGCGACCTTGCCGATGAGCTCCTCGGCCTCGGCCGGCATGCGCTCGAGCTTCGCCTCCTTCATCTTGCGGATGGCGGCGCGCGTGAACTTGGTGTTCTTCTTGACCACCACCTCGCTGCCGACCTTGATGTCGCGCGTGGAGCGCTGCCCGGCGAGGAGCTCGTACTCGATCGACTTCGAGTACTTGCCGCCCTTCTCGAGGAAGACGGTCTCGGTGGAGTAGAAGTAGTTGAGGAGGTCCTGCGTCGAGTAGCCGAGCGCGCGCAGGAGCACGGTCGCGTGCATCTTCCGGCGACGGTCGATGCGGACGTAGATGATGTCCTTCGGGTCGAACTCGAAGTCGAGCCACGAGCCGCGGTAGGGGATGACGCGCGCGGAGTAGAGCAGCTTGCCAGACGAGTGCGTCTTGCCCTTGTCGTGGTCGAAGAAGACGCCGGGCGAGCGGTGCAGCTGGCTCACGACCACGCGCTCGGTGCCGTTGATGATGAAGGTGCCGGTCTCGGTCATCAGCGGGAGCTCGCCGAAGTAGACCTCCTGCTCCTTGATGTCCCTGACGATGCGCTCGCCGCCGTCGCGCGTGTCGTAGATCATCAGCTGGTTCGTGACCTTGATCGGCGCCGAGAACGTCATCCCGCGCTGCCGGCACTCGTCGACGTCGTACTTCGGCGTCTCGAGGTTGTAGGACACGAACACGAGCTCGCTCGTGCCGTTGAAGTCCTTGATCGGGAAGACCGAGCGGAACACCGCCTGGAGCCCGACCTCCTCCCGCTCGCTCGGCGGGACGTTCATCTGGAGGAACTTGTCGTAGCTGGACTTCTGGATGTCGATCAGGTTGGGGACGTCGATGATGCGACGTACGCGGCCAAGGTTCTTGCGGACGCGGAAGTTGGACTGGACGATCGACGGCATCGAATACCTCCGGCTCTACGAACCGAACTCAGCAGGGGGCGCGCGGCGGCGTGCGCGCGTATGTCATCAAGCTACGAACGGGCTCCGCGGGACCGGGCGCTTCGCCTCGCGCCCGGTCGCGGATGGGTCCGCTGGGGACCCGAGCGGCCACGGAACAAAACGCGACGCGCGGCAGAGACCGGTGCCTCTGCCGCCGCCGGCGGCTTCCGTTTCCCCTCCGCGATCCGACCGGAGCCGGACCGCGGGGAGAAGCCTTCGGCCGTTACTTGAGCTCGACCGTTGCACCCGCCTCGACGAGCTTCTTCTTCATGTCCTCGGCGTCGGCCTTGGAGACCTGCTCCTTGACGGTCTTGGGGGCGGCCTCGACGAGGTCCTTCGCCTCCTTCAGGCCCAGGCCGGTGATCTCGCGGATCGCCTTGATGACCTGGATCTTGTTCGCTCCGGCGTTCGCGAGGACGACGTCGAACTCGGTCTTCTCCTCGGCCTTCGCGGCCTCGCCACCGCCGGTGGCGGCAGGAGCCATCGCGACGGCCGCGGGCGCAGCCTTCACGCCCCACTTGTTCTCGAGCTCCTTGATGAGCTCGGCGATCTGAATGACGGGGAGGTTGGAGAGGTAATCGACGACCTGCTCGCGGGTGATGTCAGCCATGACAGGACTCCTTCGAACTCAAGCTCGCGGCCACGGAGGGACGCGATGTAGACCAAAAACCTGAGGGCGCAACGCCCTTTTTGAACTTTCTCGCCAGACGGCCCGTTTCTTGCTGGAATCTCGGGGTATCCGAGCCCAGCGCCGGGGTCGCCGGAGAGGGGATCGCGGACCGCCGCAGGCGGGACGCGCGATGGATGAGAGGGCCTCCGAAGCCCCGTCAGCCGGCGTTCCCCTCCTTCGCCTTCATCAGGTAGGCGAAATTCTGGAGAGGTGCCTGGAGCTGCTGGAGGAACTGCTGCGCGGGCGCCTGCATCGTCATGAGCAGCATGGCGCGCAGCTCGTTCTTTCCCGGCATGGTCGCGAGCTGGCTCTCGACCGCCTCGCCGGGGAGCACCTGCCCCTCGATGAGCCCGGCCTTGACCTTGAGCTTCTCGTTGTCCTTGCGGAAGACCTTGACGACCTTGGCCGCCGCGCTCGGATCCTCGTAGCTCCACGCGATGCCCGTCATGCCGACGAGCGTCTTCTCGAGGGCCTTCGCCCAGGCGTGCTCCTTGATGGCGTGGTGGACCAGGGTGTTCTTCACCACCCGGTACTCCACGCCAGCCTTCCGGAACTCGTCGCGCAGCTTGGTGACCTGCTCGACGTTGAGCCCCTTGAAGTCGAGGAACACGGCCGAGGTCATCTTGCTGAACCGGTCCTTGATGCCGCCGGCCAGCGTCTCTTTCTCAGCGCGTTCCATGGGCTAGGCCTCCTCCGTCGTCCCGGCGTAGTGCAGCGGGTCGATGCGAACCCCGGGGCCCATCGTCGACGACAGGGTGATGCTCCGGAGGTAAACGCCCTTCGCGGTCGACGGCTTCTGTCGGACCAGGGCCTGGATGAGCGCGTCGGCGTTCGCCGCCAGCGCCTTCTCGGCGAACGAGACCTTGCCGATGCGGGCGTGCACGATGCCCGCCTTCTCGACGCGGTACTCGACCTTGCCCGCCTTCGCCTCGCTCACGGCCGTCTTCACGTCGGCCGTGACCGTGCCGACCTTGGGGTTCGGCATGAGGCCGCGGGGCCCGAGGATTCGACCGAGCTTGCCGACGACGCCCATCATGTCGGGCGTCGCGATCACGCGGTCGAAGTCCATGAACCCTTCGGCGACCTTGTTCGCGAGATCGGCCTCGCCGACGAAGTCGGCTCCCGCCGCCTCCGCCTCCTTGGCCTTCTCGCCCTTGGCGAACACGAGCACCTTCAGCGTCTGCCCCGTTCCGTGGGGCAGGACGACGGCACCGCGGACCATCTGGTCGGCGTGGCGCGGATTCACGCCCAGCCGGACCGCGAGGTCGACGGTCTCGTCGAATTTGGCGGACGCGGCCTTCTTCACGAGCGCGCACGCCTCGTCCAGCGTCAGCTTCTTGGTCCTGTCGACCATCGCTGCAGCTAGAGCTCTCTTCTTGGCGACTTTCGGCATAGTGCCTTCCTTTCGTTGCGGCTTTTGGCCTCCCACGGCGCGCCTCGTTCACCGTGGTGAATCTTCTGACCTGTCCGCTCCGGTGGAGCGGGGGCGGGCGGTCAGTCCCCGATCTCGATCCCCATCGACCGCGCGGTGCCGGCCATGCTGCGCATGGCGCTCTCGACGCTGGTCGTGTTCATGTCCTGCATCTTCAGCTGCGCGAGCTCCTGCAGCTGCTTCTTCGAGACCTTGCCGACCTTGGTCTTGTTCGGCTCCTTGGAGCCGGCGCCCGGCTTCTTGGTCGTGGGCAGGCCCGCGGCCTTCTTGAGGAGCACGCTCGCCGGCGGCGTCTTCATCACGAAGGTGAACGAGCGGTCGGAGTAGACCGTGATCACGACCGGGATGATCATGTCGCCCTGCGACGCGGACCTCGAGTTGAAGTCCTTGCAGAAGGCCATGATGTTGACGCCGTGCTGGCCGAGGGCCGGGCCGACGGGCGGCGAGGGGTTGGCCTTGCCGGCCGGGAGCTGGAGCTTGACGAATCCGGTGATCTTCTTCATGGCGGTGCCTTCTTCTTCCCCTCGTCGCTAGCGCTTCTCGACGGCCGAGAAATCGAGCTCGACGCTCGTGGGCCGGCCGAAGATCGAGACCTTCACCTTGAGCTTCTGCTTGTCCATCTTCACGTCGTCGACCGTGCCGGTGAAGTTGGCGAAGGCGCCGTCGAGGACGCGCACCTCCTCGCCCACCTCGAAGGTCAGCCGCGGCTTCGGCCTGACGCCGCTCTCGACGATCCCGCGGCGCAGGTTGTCGATCTGCGGGAGGGGGACCTCCTGCGGCGTCTGGTTGCCGATGAAGCCGGTGACCTTCGGCGTGTCCTTGACGAGGTGCCAGACCTCCTCGCTCATCTCCATCTCGACGAAGATGTAGCCGGGCAGGCTGAGCTTCTGGCGGACGCGGGTCTTCCCCCCGGGGCGGTTCTCGGTGACGGTCTCGCTGGGGATCAAGATCTCGCCGAACTTGTCCTCCATGTGAAACTGCTTGATCCGCCCCTGAAGCGCGTCGCGCACCTTGGCCTCGAAGCCGGAGTAGGTGTGAATGACGTACCACTTCTTGCCGGATGACATGGCGCCTGGCTCCCGCTGGAGAGGTGTCGAACGGTCGTCGCCGAGAGGCTCTCGGGTGTCGCGGTTCGACGCTCGCGACCGGATCTTTTGGGTTTCAGGTGCCACTGCCGTAGACCAGGTTGGTGACGAAGGCCCAGAGGCGGTCGAGCAGGGCGAGGTAGAGGGTGGCGACCGTGCTCGCGGCGATCACGACGATGGTGGAGGTGGAGACGTCCTTCTTCGACGGCCACTTCACCTTGGCGAGCTCGGCGGCGACGTCGTCGGTCCAGGCGCGCACGTTCGGCTTGCGGTAGGTGCGGAGGACGGCGATGAGCGCGACCGCCGCGCCCAGGACCATGCCGTAGGTGGTCTTGTCCTCGTCGGGGACGGCGGCGAGGGCCGGCAGCGCGCGGCTGAACCAGTCCTTGTTCGACACGCTCGACCACACGCCGTGGACGAGCTTGCCGAACACGAAGGCGCCGATCATCGCGGCGGCGAAGAAGCCCGCCATCACGTAGCGCTGGCTGCCCAGCGACGTCGCGGCGACCTCTTCCTCGCCCTCGTCCATCTCCTCGCGGGCGGCCGCCTCGAGCGCCTCTTCCGCGCCATCGGGCTTGGCCGGCTCGATCGCCGCGGCCTCGCCACCGGCGACCACGAGCGCGCCCTCGCCCGGCTCGGACGACCGCTCCTCGCCGTCCGTCTCCGGCTCGGGCTCGGGCGCCGGCTTCGGGGCAGGCTTCGCCGCCGGAGCCTTCTTCTTCTTCGGAAGCTCCTCGCCCGCCTTCTTCTTTTCGACCTTCTTCACCATCGCCGTTTACTAAGTCGTCGCCGTCACTCTGTCGCGTCCCGCCCGGAATCCCTTGGAGCCGATGACCACCCGCCTCCATTCCGCCTCACGACGCCATCCAGCAATCCTTCGCTACCGATCGGGCCGGGTCCAAGAACTGCGGCCCTTCTTTTCGCAACCGATGGGGCCGGGGCCCCATCGGACTTGGGCAAGGCCCCATCGGTACCTGGGCGACCCCACCAGAATCCTCGAGCTTTCCTCTCGCAGCCGATGGGGCTGGGGCCCCATCGGTATTTCTTCGAGCTCTCCTTTTGCAACCGATGGGGCCGGGGCCCCATCGGTACTAGGCAGCAGGGGCAGAGAGGCTCGAACTCCCGACCTGCGGATTTGGAATCCGCTGCTCTACCAGCTGAGCTATACCCCTTCGTCCTTCGCCTATTTCGTCTCGCGGTGCAGAGTGTGCCGTTTGCAGTGCTTGCAGAACTTCTTGAGCGAGAGCTCGCGGTCGCCGCTCTTGGTGGTCTTGTAATTCCTGGCCTTGCACTCGTCGCATGCCAGCGACACGGGGGTACGGGTGCTCTTGGCGCCTGGGTACCCCCGGTCGGACACGTCCTGCTCCTTACTCGAGGATCTTGGTCACGATGCCGGCGCCCACGGTCTTGCCGCCCTCGCGGATGGCGAAACGCATCTGCTCCTCGAGCGCGACCGGCGCGATGAGCGAGATTTCCATGGTGATGTTGTCGCCCGGCATGACCATCTTCACGCCCTCGGGGAGCATGCAGGTGCCGGTGACGTCGGTCGTGCGGATGTAGAACTGCGGGCGGTAGTTGGTGAAGAACGGCGTGTGGCGGCCGCCCTCCTCCTTCTTGAGCACGTAGACCTCGCCCATGAACTTCGTGTGCGGGGTGATGCTGCCCGGCTTCGCCAGGACCTGGCCGCGCTCGATCTCCGTCTTCTCGATCCCGCGCAGCAGGCAGCCGACGTTGTCGCCCGCCTGGCCCTGGTCGAGGAGCTTGCGGAACATCTCGACGCCGGTCACGACGCTCTTCTTGGTCTCGGTGAAGCCGATGATCTGGACCTCCTCGTTGACCTTGATGATGCCGCGCTCGATCCGGCCCGTGGCCACGGTGCCGCGGCCCTTGATCGAGAAGACGTCCTCGACCGCCATGAGGAAGGGCTTGTCGATGTCGCGCACCGGCTCGGGGATGTAGCTGTCGAGCGCGTCGAGCAGCTTGCCGATCGACTCCTCCCACTTCGGGTCGCCCTGGAGGGCGGGGAGCGAGGCGCCGCGGACGACGGGCGCGTTGTCGCCGTCGAACTTGTACTTGTTGAGGAGCTCGCGGACCTCCATCTCCACGAGATCGAGCATCTCGGGATCGTCGACCGCGTCGCACTTGTTGAGGAACACGACCAGGTGGTTGAGGCCGACCTGGCGGGCGAGCAGCACGTGCTCGCGCGTCTGGGGCATCACGCTGTCGAGCGCCGAGACCACCAGGATGGCGCCGTCCATCTGCGCCGCGCCGGTGATCATGTTCTTGATGTAGTCGGCGTGCCCGGGGCAGTCGACGTGCGCGTAGTGGCGCTTCGGCGACTCGTACTCCACGTGCGCCGCTGCGATCGTGACCGTCTTGGTCTCGTCGCGCACCGTGCCGCCCTTGGCGATGTCGGCGTACTTGATCTCCTTGGCCAGAGACTTCTTGCTCTGCACCTTGACGATGGCCGCGGTCAGCGTGGTCTTGCCGTGATCGATGTGGCCGATCGTGCCGACGTTCACGTGGGGCTTGGTACGAGTGAATTTCTCCTTGGCCATCGCGATGTCTCCTGACGGGTTGACCTGCCTCTGGGCGCTCGGGCGACTCTTCCGGATTCTCTCTGGGAGCCCACCATCGGGCTTGAACCGACGACCTCGTCCTTACCAAGGACGTGCTCTGCCAACTGAGCTAGGTGGGCGAAACTTTCTTCGTGACGAGCTTGCGGAGAGGGTGGAGCGGGAGACCGGGTTCGAACCGGCGACGTTCAGCTTGGAAGGCTGACGCTCTACCAACTGAGCTACTCCCGCGGCTTTGCGATCTCGCTCCCGAGCCCGGGGCGACGCGCCTCGAGCTGCGTTTGGTGACGGTGGAAGGGCCCGAAACGCGGCCCGCTGGCGGAACCTGGCAGGGGAAGTACGAGATCCGGTGGAGGGTGATGGATTCGAACCATCGAAGGCAATGCCGGCAGATTTACAGTCTGCTCCCTTTGGCCGCTCGGGCAACCCTCCGTGCTTTCACCCTCCGTCGTCCCACCGCCGCCGCGCCCTTCCTCGCTTGACGCTTGGAGAAGGCGGAGCTGACGAGGGGACTTGAACCCCTAACCCCCTGCTTACAAGGCAGGTGCTCTACCGATTGAGCTACGCCAGCGATAGCCCACCCCTCTTCCGGGTCGCGCCGGCCGCCGCGGCGGGTGGGACAGGGTCCCACATCGCCTTGAAGACAGACGTCTCCCGAGAAAGGGAGGAGGCTTCTAGCCCCTTGCAAGAGGCATGTCAAGGGGCCGGACACGGGGGCTCCGGACGCTGGTGCGCGTCGCAAGGAACCGCGCTTTTTCGAGGAGTAGCACACGTACCTTGATGCCGTCCGCGAGGTCGAGATCGAGCGGTGGACGGCGCCTGTCGGACCCCGCCCATGGCGGTCTCGAGCACGGCGATTCTCCTCCTCCACCTGGGCTCTTCTCACGCAGGGCCACGTCGGCGACCACGTGCGAGCGCACGCCGGTCGAGCGAGCGGGAGAGCGGAAGGCGCCTGGGCTCGTGCGCCCGCGAACGCGGACCTTGGTCGATACCGCCGCGGTCGGCGCCGCGAGCGCGAGCCGCGCGCCGCGACCGAGCTGCTCGATCCGGCGCCAACGCGGTCCGCGCGCGCTCGGCCGATCCGGTCCTCGCGTCGCGACGAGCGGTGCTCACGTCACCCGATCGAGCAGCTCGCGTCGCGTCCCCTTGCGCCGGGAGACCCTCCCCTGCGATCCTGCCCGCGCCTCGGGGTCGCGCCGATCGGGAGGTCGCGGAGAATGGCGCCGTCCTGGGACAAGGGGTAAGGGTTCGATCGCATGGACTGTCCTGCCTGTCACCACCCGAACGTCGATGGGGCCCGCTTCTGCGCGAAGTGCGGGGCGCCGCTGCCTGCGGCCGCGCCGAGCGAGGCCGATCCGCTGATCGGGACCATCGTCGGCGGCCGCTTCCGCATCACCGGCATCCTCGGCGAGGGCGGGATGGGGCGCGTGTACAGCGGCGAGCAGCAGATGGGGACCAACGTCCGCAAGGTCGCCGTCAAGACGCTGCTCTCGCAGTTCGCCAAGGACCCGCAGACCCACGCGCGCTTCATGCGCGAGTGCGGCACGGTGAGCGAGCTCGAGCACCCGAACACCATCAAGGTCTACGACTTCGGCCAGACGCCGACGGGCGAGCTCTACATCGCGATGGAGCTGCTCACCGGCAAGTCGGTCGAGGCGACGCTCGAGGGCGGGCCGCTCTCGCCCGAGCGCGTCGACAAGATCCTCGGGCAGGTGTGCGGCTCGCTCCAGGAGGCGCACGAGAAGGGCATCGTCCACCGCGACCTCAAGCCGGCGAACATCCAGCTCTCCACGCGCGCGGGCGAAGACGACTACGTCAAGGTGCTCGACTTCGGCATCGCCAAGCGCAGCGAGGCGAAGGACGCGAAGCAGGAGCAGAAGCTCACCCAGCAGGGCACGATCCTCGGCACCCCTCCTTACATGAGCCCCGAGCAGTTCATGGGGAAGGAGCTCGACGCCCGGAGCGACATCTACTCGCTCGGCGTCATCGCCTACGAGATGCTCACCGGCCGCCTCCCCTTCGAGGCGGACACGCCCTGGCAGTGGGCGACGCAGCACATGACGGCGCAGCCCTTCCCTTTCGAGACCATCCCCATGGCCGCGTCGGTCCCCGCCAAGATGAAGGCGGCGATCATGCGGGCGCTCCACAAGGACCGCGAGAAGCGCCAGCAGTCGGTGCGCGAGTTCTTCGAGGAGCTCACGCTGGGCGCGACGCGCCTCTCGATGCTCGGGATGCGCGCGGCGAGCGGAAGCTTCCCCGACCAGCCCGCCGGGGGCGGGACGACGGCGATGCCGGCGTCGATGCCGGGCACCGAGCGCGCCGGCCACACCCAGGTGGGCGAGCCGCTGTTCGTGGGCGGCGCCCCGCAGGCAGCCGGCAAGACGATGGTCGATCAGGCGCCGCTGCCGTCGGGGGCGCCCGCGGTCTCGGCCGTCCCGACGGGCGGCGGCCAAACGTTCCCCGCCCCGCCGCCGCCGAAGAAGGGAGGCAGCGGCCCGATCATCGCCGTGGTCGCCGTCGTCGGCGTGATCGCGGTCGTCGGCGGCGTCCTCCTCATGCGCGGTCGCGGCAAGACCACCGACGGCGGCGGCGACACCATCGCGCTGCCGAGCGGCGCTCCGGCGACCTCGGTGGCGAGCGATCCGCCCGCGACCGACGGCGGCGCCGCCGCGACGGACGACGGCGGGGCCAGCCCGGTCGCGAGCGGCAAGACCACGCCGACCCCCACCGGCACCGGCACGGGCAAGGTCTCGAGCGCCGACGCCGAGGGCGACAAGGAGTGCGACGCGGCGATCGGGCTCGCGACCGGGACGAACACCGCGATGGCGCTCAGTCATTACCGCAGCTGCAAAGGCCCGAAGCAGGCCGCCGCGCGCGCGGCGATCGACGCCGCCGCCTCGCGCGAGGTCGCGCGCAAGGGCTGCGGAGCGAAGGCGATCGCGATGTCGGCCGCCGCCATCGGCGCGGGCTCGGCGAAGGCGGCTCTCGCATCAAAACACTGCAAGTAGGCTCGCAACGCGGCGCGTTCGCTCGAGCATCGCGGCACGCGTCGCCGACGTGGAGCAGAAGCTCGGGCGGCGCGCTGTGGATTCTGGCTGTTCTCTCCTGCGTCGGCCTTCGGCCTCGGGCGTCGTAGACCTTCGCGCCAGCCGTCGGCCCTCCGGGCCGCCGGTTGGCACGGCCGGTTCGACCCTGGTCGCCAGCTGGGCGCACACCTGCCCACACGCATGCCTTGACGCGCAAAATGAGCCGGTGCTAGCCTCGGGCCCTACTCAACGAGCTCGCCGCGTGCCGCATTCCCTCGGGTGGGACGATCTCCGACCCAGGGCCCCCAGCGGAGGCGGTCTTTTTTTTGGAGCGCTTGTCTTCGCAACCCGGGGGAGAAGGTCGTTCGAAGGAATGGGGAGTCGAAGCCGTGGGATGGCCACCCGAATGATGTGGTCGGACATCTGTCGCTCGGAGCAGTACGGCGGCCGCTGGGTCGCTCTCGACAACGTGAGGTACGACCCGTCGACCTCCGTCCCGATCGAGGCTGACGTCGTCGACTCCGACGAGGACCTGGCCGAGCTATGCGGGCGGATGCGCGAGGCCGCTCGGAGCTCGTGCGCGATCCTCTTCTGCGACGAGGACACGATCAGCCAGCCGGTCGTCCGCCGCCCCTCGCAGGTCCCGCCCCCTCGCGCCGCCCACCACTGACCGCGCCGCGTCGGTCCCCCGCTACTTGAGGATCGGCTTGAGGACGGTCTTGCCGTCCTTCACGACGACGTCGTAGTCGACCTTCCGGGTCGTGTGCGTCGCGCGGAGCTTCGCGGCTTGCGCGCGCAGGCTGTCGGCGAGCTTCTCGTACGTGATCCCGGCCGTCGATTCGTTCGACGCCCGCTTCGTCTCCACGTACTTGGCGTAGATCTGGCGGAGCCGCTGCTCGTTGAGCCCGTCATCGGGGCCCGCCGGCTTCGCCGGCGCCGGTCGGGGCCGCTGGGCCGCCTGGCGGAAGGCGGCCGCGGCGGGCCTCGGCGCCGCCGGCGATTCGGTGCTCGACGACGGCGCTGGCGCGACCGGCCTCGCCGGCGCGGGCGCGGGCGGCTTCACGGCGGCGGGCGCCTCCTGCTCGATGACCGGCACGGGCGCGGGCGGCGGGATGTTCACCGCCTTCATCTTCCCCGAGGACTTGCGCCGCGGCGGGCTCGTGGAGCGGCGCTTGCGCGAGGCCGGCGAGTCGAGATCGAGATCGAGATCGAGCGGGCCCGAGGCAGCCGACGGCGCCGCGGCGCTGGCGGCGCGCTGCGCCTTCATCTCGGCGGCGAGGGCCGCGACCCGGCGCTTGGCCTCGTCGGGCTGCGGCGCCTTCACGCCCGCGACCGAGGGGCGATCCGGCGGCGGCGCGGCGTCGGAGGGTGCGCGCTCCGGCGCGGCGGCGAGCGATGCGGGCGGGCGCGGCGCCGAGCCGAAGCGGAGCCCCGTCTTCAGGGGCGGGGCGCCGGGCCTCGCCTCGGCGACGGTGGGACGCTGCGGCGCGGCCGCGGGGCGCTCCGCCGCGGGGCGCTCGTCCTCCCACGCGCTCGACTCGTCCATCTCCTGGATCTTGCGGAGCAGGTCGGGGGACAGGCCCCGCTGCGAGATGCGCGCCTCGAGCTCCTCCTCCGTCGGCTCCTCGGCGGGGCGCTTTCCCAAACCCTGCTTCTCGAGGAGCTTCTCGTACTGCTGCGCGCGCTTCTTGCCGACGATGGTGAGCGCGTCCTTCTGCCCGAAGCGGGCGACGGCGCGGACGACGTCGCGGCGGTAGGTGCCGTTCTCGATCTCGCGGGTGATCCGGCCCCAGTACTGCTGGAAGGTGTTGTACCGCTGCACGAGCATCTGGAACTTGAAGCGGAGGCCGGTGTTGCGGATCTGCTCGCGGCGCATCACCCAGATGCGGCGGTCCACGTCCTTGCGGGGGATCTGGGGCTCGAGCTTCTCGATGCCCATGAAGTACTGCTCGTAGAGGGCGCGGAGCCGCTCGATCCGGTTCTCCAGCTCCTCGAGCTCGCTTTCGACCTCGGCCGTTTCCATCGTCTACAGCGGCGTCACCTTGAGGTTGTCGAAGCAGACCGGCGCTTCCCACTCGTTGAAGCCGACGTGGTCGTGGCCCGCGCCCGAGAGCGGATCGGGGTCGGCGAGCTCGAGGAAGCCCACGCCGTTGACCCGCCAGACCACGGTGCGCCCGTCGGCGCGCTCGATCTCGAAGTGGTAGGGCTGTCCGGCCTCGACCGGCCGCGCCCGCTCGTCGTCCGCTCCCGGCTCGACCTCGATCTCGAGGCGGTCGTCGGCGTGCTCGTCGAGGCGGGCGAGGACGTGGCGGCTGTTCTTCCAGCCTCCGAGGATGGCGAGGTAGCTCGTCGCGTTGGTGTAGCTCGTCCCGGTGGCGCCGCTCTGGCCGTCGCCCCAGACCTCGACCTTGAGATCCCCCTCCGCGGCCTCGGCGACGGCGTCGAACTCGATGCGCGCGTTCACCGGGATCTTGCGGGCGAGCCAGGCGCCGCGGTTGCGCGCGCCCCGGACGCAGAGCCGACCGCCGTCGATGTGCCACTTGGGCGAGAGCACGGTCCAGTCGGGGCCGAGCTCGACGCGGTCGAATCGATCCTCGAACGGCGCGGTGATGGGAGGCCCCGGCGCGACGGCCGCGGAGGTCGAGCCGGCGGGCGAGCGCGGCTTCGGCGGCTGGGTGGGCTTGGGCGCGGCGGGCTGCCCCTTGTCCCCGGTGGCCGGCCCCTCGGGCACGCAACCCGCCGAGGCCAGCGCGAGGGCGACCATGAGCGCCGCTCGAGCGACCGCGCATGCGGATCGCGCTGGGGCTCGAGGCCCGGGTAACGTCACGGCCGGAGATGATAGCACGCGCTCCGCGGCCGACCGGCAGGGACGAAGCGCGCCCGCACCGCCCCGGTCCGACGAGGCTTGCACGGGCGGACACGCGGCCGCGTGCTACTTGCACGGCCCCCGGGCCCGAGCGTAAGGAGAAGCGGTCCTATGCATCCCATTCTGTTTCGCATCCCGCTGCCCCAGTACGCGCTGCCCCTCTTCTGGGCGCTGTGCGCCGTCGGCGGGATCGCGGTCGCGGTCGCGCTCTGGCAGCTCGCCATCAAGAACCGGACGAACGCCGGCATCGCGGGCGTCCTCGGCGCCGCCGCGATCGGGGCCGGCTTCTACCTCAAGGGCCAGACCTGGGACATGGGGCCCATCCCCATCTACAGCTACGGCGTCATGCTGGGCATGTCCCTGGTCGTCGGCTGGTACTTGACGCTGGGGCTCGCGGAGCGCGACGGGCTGCCCAAGGAGACGATGGCGAACTGCTACGTCGTCACGGCCATCGCCGCCGTCGTCGGCTCGCGCGTCCTCTACATCCTCACGAACCTCAGCGAGTTCGACTCGCTCGGCTCGATGTTCGCGATGCGCCGCGGCGGGCTCGTGGCCTACGGCGGCTTCCTCGGCGGGTTCGCCGGCTCGTACTTCTTCCTGCGCCGCCACAGGATCCCGCTCCTCCCCTGGGCCGACGTGGCGGTGCCGAGCCTCGCCTCGGGCCTGCTCATCACGCGCATCGGCTGCTACCTGTTCGGCTGCGACTTCGGCCGTCCGCTCTGCGGCGCGCCCAACACGCCCGACTGCGCGACGGCGGCGGCGCCTCCCGCCTGGCTGCAGAAGCTCGGCAGCTTCCCGCACTGGCCCGACGGCACCCTCGAGCACGGGAGCGGCTCGCCGGCGTGGGTCCAGCACGTGAAGGAGCGCGGCCTCTCCCACGACGCCGCCTCGTCGTTCCCGGTGCACCCGACGCAGATCTACGAGTCGCTCGTCGGCGCGGCCCTCCTCGTGTTCCTGCTCACGATGCGCCGCCAGCAGAAGTTCCGGGGGCAGATCTTCCTGCTCTTCACGTTCACGTACGGCATCGGGCGCTTCCTGCTCGAGATCGTCCGCGACGACGCCGAGCGCGGCGCCGTGTCGCTGCCGATCCCCCAGCACTACGTGCTGCCGGCCTCGCTGGCGCTGCTCGCGGTCGGGTACGTCGTCGGCTTCTCCGAGATGGTGAAGAACGTCACGGTGCGCCGCGCTACCCAGGCGCTGGCGTTCGTCCCGCCCGTCGTCCTCTACTTCCTCCTCCGCCCCGAGACGTTCGCGAGCTCGATCGCAGGGGAGCTCTCCACGTCGCAGCTCGTGGCCGTGACCACCGGGTTCGGCGCGTCGGTCGCGTTCTCGGTGTTCAACAAGGCCGCGCTCGCCCACCCCGAGACGGCGATGAGCTTGGGGCTGCCGCCGCCGGAGAAGGCGAAGGCGGACGACGACGACGACGACGACGACGACGACGACGAGGATGACGAGGAGGAGATCGCCGCGAAGAAGCGCGCCGCCTCCAAGAAGGCGAAGGCGCCCGCACCCAAGACGGCCGCGGCGGACGAAGCCTCGAAGGAAGGCGACGACGACGTGCCGGAGAAGGCCGAGCGGTCGGAGGCCAAGCCGCTGCCGAAGAAGAAGCCGGGCAAGGCCAAGCCGGCGAAGGCGACGGCCGCCAAGGCGCCCGCCACCAAGACGGCCGCCGGCGCGGCGGCCCCGAAGAAGCCCGCGCAGGACGACGACGACGGCGGCGCCGCCGAGGAGACGTGAGTCGGTGGAGCTCGCCTGGGGAGCCGGCGGGCTGATCCCCGCGATCGTCCAGGACCGCCTCACCGGGCAGGTCCGGATGGTCGCGTACATGTCGAGGGCGTCGCTCGAGCGGACGCTCGCCACCGGTCGCGCGACCTTCTTCAGCCGATCGCGCAACGCCGTCTGGGAGAAGGGCGAGGAGAGCGGGCACACGCTCCACGTCCGCTCCATCCACGCCGACTGCGACGCCGACGCGCTCCTCGTCGAGGTCGACCCCGTCGGGCCGAGCTGCCACACCGGGAGCCCGAGCTGCTTCTTCCGCGCCGTCGGGCCGGAGGGCGTGGCCGCCGACGCCGGCGTCGACGCGACCGCGTTCCTCGAGGGGCTCGAGCGGGTCATCGAGGAGCGGCGCGCGCGGCCCGCGGACAAGAGCTACACGCGGTCGCTGCTCGACGGCGGCGCCGAGCGCATCGGGGCGAAGCTCCGCGAGGAGGCCGACGAGCTGGCGCGCGCGATCGCGAGCGAGGGCGCCGAGCGCGTCGCGGCCGAGGCGGCCGACGTGATCTACCACCTGGTCGTCGGGATCGCGTCGCGCGGGGTCCCGCTCCGCGACGTGCTCGCGGCCCTCGCGGCCCGCACGGGGAAGAGCGGCCACGACGAGAAAGCGTCGCGAGGCTCGAGCGCGGACGCCGACCGCGCTCGCGGCGGATCGAGCCCAGTCCCCCCTCGCGACGGCTCGGGCGGTTGACCGGCTCACCAGGCTGTCCCGACAATCCTCGGCCGGCGGGACGGAGGGCGGGCCCGGCGCTACCCTTCGATCGTGGATCCGTTCCGCCTGCCGCCTCCGGTGGAGCTCGGGCCCCTCGACGTGGGGCTCGCGGCGGCGGCGGCGCGGGCGCTGCGAAAGATCCCGGCCGGTGGGCGCCTCCTCGGCGCCCGCGACGGCGGGCTGGCCCCGCACGCGGCGGGGGCGATCGGCTCGGCGGGGCTCTGCGGCGTCGGGGCGTTCGCGTTCGTCGCGGCGACCTCGGCGTGGCGGCCGGAGGTGCCCCACTTCCTCGTCACCAGCCTCATGGTGGTCGCCGGCGGGTTCTTCCTCGCGCTGGTGATGCGCGCGTTCGATCGCGTCGGATCGCGCGCCACGGTCGCCGGCGAGGTCGTGGGCCGGGCCGCGCGGCGCATCACCGGTCGCCTGGCCCGCCTCGGCGAGGAGGCCGAGCGCGCCCCGGAGCGGTTCGGGGGACGGCGCGTCCGCTCCCTCGAGCGCACGCTCGCCGCGGCCCGCGATCCCGAGGTCGCCGCGTGGATCCCGCCCGACGTGCTGGGCCGGAGTGAGCTCCTCCTCGCGCGCGCCGTCGCGGCGCGGGGCGGGCCCGCGTGGACGGAGGATCGGCGCCGCGCCGCCGAGGTGCGGCGGCTGCTCGAGGTCGCCGCCACCCACCTGGAGGATCCCGAGCCGGCGATCGAGGACCTCGGGGAGCTCGAGGAGGCGTCGGCGTCCCCGTCGCGGCGGGGTCAGAGCGCCCGCGCATAGGTCCGCCGAGCGGGCAGCCCGGCAAGCGTGCTACGTTGGCTCTCGTCCTTAGAAGGAGGCCGACGCATGCGCGTCCGCACGCCGCTCGCGTTCTTCGCGTTCTTCGCCGCCGCGACCGCGCTCCCGATCGCGTGCGCGCCCGACTCGTCGGTCCCCTCGGGGAGCACGGGCTCGGGCGGCGGCTCGTCGTCGTCGACCGGCACCGGGGGCGATCTCTTCGAGACCGGCCCCTCGTGCGACGATCCGACCGACACGGACGGCGATCTCGTCGCCGACTACCTCGAGCTCGGCACCACGCAGGACACCGACGGCGACGGCATCGCCGATCCGGCGGACACCGACAGCGACGGCGACGGCCTCCCCGACGCGACCGAGGCCGTGAACGCGCTGCTCGATCCCGGCCAGCCCGGGCAGGCCCGCGAGACGCCGTGCGATCCGGTCGCCGACACCGACGGCGACGGCATCCCCGACCTGCGCGACACCGACAGCGACAACGACGGGCTCTCGGACGAGCAGGAGAGCGGCCTCGATCCGGCGGGCGACAAGCACTGCGGCGTGCTGCTCGACTGCGACGGCGACGGTGTCATCGACATCATCGAGGTCGCGGCGGGGAGCGATCCCACCGATCCGGGCTCGGTCCCCGCCGACGCGGCGCTCTACTTCGTCCTGCCCTGGGGCGAGGGCGAGAAGACGAAGGACTTCACCTTCTCGACCGGCGTCGCCAAGGCGGACGTCTACTTCCTCGTCGACACGACCGCGTCGATGCAGCCGGCGATCGACACGCTCAAGGCCTCGCTCGACACCAAGATCATCCCCACCATCCTGAACGGCGATCTCGCGGCCTCGCCGCCCATCCCCGCGATCTCGGACGCCTGGATGGGCGCCGGCGACTTCCGCGACGTGCCCTGGTCGGGCTACGGCCAGCCGGGCGACGACGTCTACCGCCACCGCTTCCAGGTCGCCGGCAACCCGGTCGAGGGCAACGTCACCGCCCCGATCCAGAACGGCGGGACGTACGCCGCGCCGGCGAACGTGAAGTCGATCCTGGGATCGCTCACCGCCGCCGGCGGCGGCGACGGCCCGGAGGCGACGACGCAGGCTCTCTGGATCGCTTCGGCAAACCAGCCTTACGCAGCGACCATCGGCGGGCTGTGGTCGCCGGCGCCGCCCTACCCGGTGACTTGCCCCGATCCGGGCATGTTCGGCGTCCCCTGCTTCCGGCCCGACTCGCTGCCGGTGTTCGTGCTCATCACCGACGCCGCGTTCCACAACGGCCCGGTCGCCGGCAACGTCTACAACCCCCAGCTCGTCGGCGGGACCAAGACGTACCAGCAGGCCGTCGACGCGCTCAACGCCATCCACGCCAAGGTGATCGGCGTCCCCGTCGCGGGCGGGAACCCCGGCGCCGCGCGCGCCGATCTCGACGACCTCGCGCAGAAGACGCAGAGCCTCTACCACGACCCCGCGTTCGGCGGGAACGACTACCCCCTCGTCCCCGACGCCGACGTCGCCTCGGGCGAGGTCTCGGACGAGGTCGTGCGGCTGCTCGGGCTGCTCGCCGGCGCCGGGCTCCACGACGTCACCACGTCGCGCCAGAACTACGACTGCGCCGGCGGCGTCGACTGCACCGGCGACGGCACCAGTGACCTCGAGTACCACAACCCGGTGGTCGCGCCGGAGGCCACGCCGTTCGACGCCTCGAAGCTGATCGTCGAGGTCGCGACCGTGCCGAGCATGGCGAACCCGCTCCCGTACGGGAGCCTCGACGCGACGACGTTCTACGACGTGCGCGGCGACGCCGAGGTCACCTTCCGCGTCCACGCCAAGAACGACCTGGTCAAGCCGACCTCGCTCGTGGTGATGCGAGCCCTCATCCACGTCGAGACGCCGGCGGGGCAGATCCTCGGCGGCAAGAACGGGATCCGCCTCGTCTACTTCGTCATCCCGGAGTACCTGCCGCTCGCCAAGTAGACCGCGCGGGGCGGGGCGCCGCGGATGCTAGGCTTGCCGTGTGCGCCTACCCCGCCGGCTCGCGCTCGCCTGCGCTCTCCTCGTGGCGAGCGTCGGCGCGCGCGCCCGGGCGCAAGCCGATCCGTACGAGGAGCCGCCGCGCCCGCGCGCCGAGCAGCCGCCGGCGACCCAGCCCCAGCCGGCCCAGCCCGCGCCCGCCCGACCCGCGCCGGCCGCGCCGCCGGACGATCTGCGCCTGCGCGAGATCGACGGCGCCGGCGAGCCCGACGGCGAGCGCCCGGCCGCGGCCGAAGCCGAGGGCGACCTTCGCCTGCACGAGGTGGTCCGCCCCGACGCCCGGGCCGCTGCGCCTCGCCCGGCGAACGCGGGCGAGCCGGTCCCCGCGCCGGGCGCGCCGCCGAGCGGCTCGGACGCGAGCCCGGCCGCGCCGAAGGCGCGCATCCGCTACGCCCTCGAGGGCATCGAGGTCCGGGGCAACACCAGGACGGCGGCGCGCGTGGTGCTGCGGTACGTGAAGTTCCGCTCGGGCGACGTCCTCGACGTCGACGATCCCGAGATCGAGCTCACCCGCTACCGGCTCCTCGGCACCGGGTTCTTCGCCTCGGTCCAGCTCTCGCTGCGCAAGGGCTCGAGGCGGGGCGCGGCCATCTTGGTGATCGAGGTCGTCGAGCGCAACACGCTCGTCATCCAGAACCTCTGGCTCGGCATCGCCGCCGACGAGGACACCGCCGGCAACGCCAAGCCGCTCGGGCCGTACGTGGGCGTACAGATCGCCGAGCAGAACCTCGCTGGCACCGGGATCACGCTCGGCGCGGGCATCGGCCTCGCCGCCGAGCAGCTCGCGCTGCGGGCGAGCTTCTCGGATCCGGCGTTCGCCGGCACGACCTGGTCGGCGTCCTTGTCGCTCCTCTACAACGACGCGCGCGACTTCTTCGGCAACCGATCGGTCCGGTTCGAGTCTCCGCTGCTCGAGCAGCGCGAGGTCACCGACTACGCCGTCGTCGCCTACAAGCGCTTCGGCGGCACCCTCGGCACCGGCCACGATCTCTCGATCTCGACCCAGTTCCAGCTCGACTACCACCTCGAGCGGATCGACGCGACCGTGCCCACCGTCGCGTCGCACCTCTACGGAGAGACGCGCGAGCCGATCCGCTTCGACGTGGAGGACGGCAAGAGCGCGCTCTCCTGGCTGCGCGCCGGGATCACCTACGACACGCGTGACAGCCCGACGCTGACGCGGCGCGGGACGCTCGCCTCGTTCGGCGTCACGGCGGGGCTCGTGCCGCTCGGCAGCGACTACGGCTTCCAGAAGGTCGAGGTCGCCGCGCAGCACTGGTGGCGGCTGCCGTGGCGGCACGTGGTGCGCGTCGACGGCTACGCCGGCGGCATCTCGGGCGACGCGCCCTTCTTCGAGAAGTTCTACGTCGGCGACTTCACCGCGCTCCTGCCCGACCGCATCCTCGGCCTCGCCCCGGACCGGCGCCAGCCCCCCAACCTGCTCCAGACGGACATCGTCGAGGTCCGCTACGGCGACTTCGCCGCCCAGCTCGAGGCCGAGTACGTCGTGCCCGTCTACACCGGACGCGGCTCGGTCTACGGCGTCGATCTCTTCGGCTCCGCAGGGCTCTACTCGGTCGCGACGCGGCGGGAGCTCAGCGATCCGCCGTCCGGATACGAAGGGTTTGCCCGCGTCCCCGTCGATCTCACCGTGAACCTGGGCGTCAGGGTGGACACGCGGGTCGGCGCCCTCACGCTCGGCTTCGCCAACCTCGTCGGCCTCATCCCCTCGCGCCGGAGCGGAGCGCGTCAGTGAGGTTCGGGGCGCTCGCGGTCGCGGCCGGCTTGTCGGCCGCGCTCGTCCCCGCCGCGGCGAGGGCGCAGCCGGCCGCGCCGAAGACGCCGGCGGCGCTCCCGTCGCGGGCGGCCACCGTGGCGCTCGACGGCAAGCTGGTGCGCATCTCGCTCGCCTACCGCGACGTCGTCGACGCCGAGATCTCGAAGAAGCTCTTGAGCGGCCTGCCGACGGTCATCGCCATGCGCGGCTACGTCTTCCGCGAGGGCGGCGGCAGCGATCCGGTGGCGCTCACGGCGAAGAGCTGCCGCGTCGTCTACGACCTCTGGGACGAGGTCTTCCGGATCCAGCTCACCCAGCCCGGCGGCCAGTCGAGCGCGATCGCCGTCAACGTCGAGGGCGTGCTCCGCAACTGCGCCGAGGTGCGGCGGATGGCGCTGGTGGAGCGCTCGCTCCTCGCCGACGACGCGCGCTACTTCGTCGCCTGCCTCGTCGAGGTGAACCCGGTCTCGGCCGAGATGCTCGACCGGATCAAGCGCTGGGTGACGCGGCCGAACGGATCGGCCGCCATCGGCCCGGGCGACTCGCTCTTCGGCTCGTTCGTGGGGCTCTTCGTCGCGCGCATCGGCGACGCCGACCGGCGCGCGGTGTTCCGCACCCAGCCGTTCGCCGCGCCCAACCGGCAGGAGAGCCCCTAGCCACCTTGGCCCGCGCGAGGCCGCGCCCCCTCCGGCCTCCGCATTCCCGGCGCCCCCGCGCCCGGCGTGCCCTATGCTTGCGGAGAATGCGAGACCCCTTGCTCGGGCGCCTCATCGCCCAGCGCTACCGCCTCATCTCGCGCCTCGGGTCGGGCGGCATGGCGGACGTGTACCTCGCGCGCCACGTGATGATCGAGCGCCTCAGCGCGATCAAGCTCCTCCACAAGGAGCTCGGCGATCACGAGGCCGCGCGCGACCGGTTCCTTCGCGAGGCGCGGGCGGTCAACCGCCTCAACCACCCCAACATCGTCGAGATCAGCGACTACGGCGAGTCCGAGGGGCTCGTCTACCTCGTCATGGAGTACGTGCCGGGCGAGCCGCTCACCCGCGTCCTCGAGCGCGGCCCGGTGGGGTGGCGACGCGCGGCGAGGATGGGGCTCGCCGTCGCCTCGGCGCTCGGGCGCGCCCACCAGATGGGCGTCATCCACCGCGACCTCAAGCCGTCCAACATCCTCGTGGTCACGCTGCGCGACGGCCAGGACCTCATCAAGCTGACCGACTTCGGCGTCGCCAAGATGACCGACGTCCCGGCGATCACGACCTCGACCGTCGCCCTGGGCACGCCGGGGTACGTGGCGCCCGAGTACCGCGACTTCGGCAGCGTCGATCCGCGGAGCGATCTCTACTCGCTCGGCGTCGTGCTCTACGAGGCCACGACCGGGACGCTCCCGTTCCCGGCGGCGATCGCCCCGGGGACGCTCCCGCTCCCGCCGCGCAGCCTCGACGCCTTCGAGCCGGGCGTGCCGGAGTTCTTCGACGAGGTGGTGCGCACGCTCCTGGCGCGCGACCCGGACGACCGCCCCCGCGATGGCTTCGAGGCGCACGACCTGCTGCGGCGCGCGCTGGAGCCGAAGCGCGAGGTCGCGCGCTCGCTCGACGCCGGGCGCGATCCGCTCGCGCGCGCCGACCGCAGGGCGCCCGGTGCGCCGGCCGGCGCGCCGGGTGACACCCGGCCGTTCCCGGACGCCTCCGAGCCGGCTCCGCCCCGCCGCGCGGGCCCTCACCTCACCACGGTGCCGTTCGATCGGATCGCGCCGGCGGTGCGCGAGGCGCTGGCGCGGCTCGAGGCGGCCGCGTCGCCTTCGCCGAGCTCGGGGACGACGGCGCTGCTCGCGCAGGCCCGGCGCCACGCGGCCATCGTCGACGACATCGCCCGCCTCGTGTCCTCCGACAGCGAGGCGATCGAGGCGGAGGTGGCGACCGGCCGCGCGGTGCGCGCCGATCTCGGTCAGAGGCTCGACGCGGCCGCGCGGGAGCACTCCAAAACGCTGGGGTGGGCCGGCACGCTGGCCGAACGCACCGATCTGGTCCGCTCGCGCAGGTCGTCCGGGGAGCACTCGGTGCCGGCGGTCGAGGCGATGGTGTGGGAGCAGGCGGCCCTCGAGCAGGAGGAGGATCGCGTCCGACGCCGCGCCGACGAGCTCCGCGCCGAGATGGAGGCCGCGCAGGGCGAGCTCGACCACCAGAACGAGCGGCTCGAGCACCAGATGCTGATCGCGACCGCGCGGCTCGAGGGTCACATCGCGGCCCTCCGCTCCATGGCGCTCGAAGCCTGGATGGAAATGGAGGCGCTCGCGCGTCGCCTCGGGATCGCCCTCTCGCCGCCGCGCCCCACCCCGCCGCCCGACGACCCGGGTACGTGACGGACGTCAGTTTGCCGCCCGATGCTCCAGGCGTGGAGGGCGGTCGAGGGCCGGCGGGCTCGCCGGCGGCGTGGAAACCCTTGTGTGGGCTCGGATTTGGGGGTTATCTGGCGAAAGCGCAGTTCCAAGAGGAGGCTTTTCGTATGCGATCCATGACGGGCCGGCTCACCCTGCAAATCTCCACCGCCATCGCCGCGGGCGTGCTCGTGCTTGCGAGCGCAGCGCCTGCAGAGGCGCAGTCCAAGCCGCCCACGACGAAGACGCCGCCGAAGAAGCCGCTCACCGAGGCCCAGAAGAAGGACACCGCCAAGAAGGCGTACAAGGAGGCCGAGGCCAAGTACGACAAGGGCGACTACGCCGGCGCGCTCGTCCTCTACCAAGAGGCCGACGACCTCGTCCCCGGCCCGCCGCCCAAGTACAAGGCCGCCGCTTGCCTCGACAAGATGGGCAAGGCCGTCGAGGCGGTCGCCGCGTACCAGAAGTTCCTCGACGCGAACCCCGACGCCGAGAAGTTCAAGGAGAAGATCGCCGACGCCAAGGGCCGTCAGGACGCGATCAAGAAGACGCCCGCGAAGGTGAAGCTCGTGCTCGCCCCCGAGGCGGCGCCGGCAGGCCTCAAGGTCGACGTCGACGGCGCGGCGCAGGCCGGCGGCGCGGAGCTCACCGTTCCCCCGGGCAAGCACAAGATCACCGCGAAGGCCACGGGCTACGACCCGGCCACGCAGGAGATCGAGGTGTCGTTCGCCGAGACCAAGGAGGTCTCGCTGACCCTGAACAAGGCGACGGCCGCGGCCACGCCTCCGCCCGTCGCGGCGACGACGCCGGCGACCGCGACGACGACCGCGCCCACGACGCCCGCGCCGACGAAGCCCGCGGCCCCGGCCGAGCCCCGCTCGAACATCCCGGCGTACGTGACCATCGGCCTGGCCGGCGCCGGCGCCATCGTGGGGACGATCTTCGGCATCCAGGCGCTGTCGGCGAAGAGCGACTACGAGGCGGATCCCACCCAGGAGAAGTTCGACGACGCCGAGCGCAGCGCGCTGCTCGCGGACATGTCCTACGGCGTGGCGCTCACCTTCGGCGTCACCGGCGTCGTGCTGCTGCTCAGCAACGACAGCCCCGAGCCGGCGAAGTCGGCCGCGGCGCCGAAGAAGAGCGGCTTCACCAAGCCGATCGTCTCGCCGTTCGTCGGTCCCAAGGGCGGCGGCGCCTCCGCCACGCTCCGCTTCTGATCCGCGAGGCACCGATGAAGATCCAGCGCACTTACTTTCTCTTCGCCCTCGCGCTCGGCGCGGGGGCAGGGGCGGCGACGGGCTGCGAGCTGATCGCCTCGGTCGATCACGGCCTGCTCGAGAACACCGGCGGTGGGAGCACCACCGCGACGGGCACCGGCGGCACCGGCGGAACGGGCGGCGGGACGACCACGACGACGACCGGAACGGCGGGCGGCGGCGGCCAGGGGGGCACGGGCGGCGGGGCAGACTGCGGCAACGGCGCCGTGGACACCGGCGAGGACTGCGACGGCGCCGATCTCGGCGGGGCCGACTGCGTCTCGCAGGGGTTCGTCGGCGGCACGCTCTCGTGCAACGCCAGCTGCCAGTTCGACACCGCGGCCTGCACCAACTGCGGCAACGACACCAAGGAAGGCACCGAGGTCTGCGACGGCACCGACGTCGGCACCGACGACTGCACGACCATCGGGCAGGGCTTCATCGGCGGCACCCTCGCCTGCGCCGCCGGCTGCGGCGCCTTCGACACGTCCGGGTGCACCGCCCCGCCCAACTGCGGCAACGGCAACATCGACGGGGCCGAGGACTGCGACGGCGCCAACCTCAACGGGAAGAACTGCGACACCGCCACCGGAGGGACGCTGACGCAGGGCACCCTGGCCTGCACCGGCGGGTGCGTGTTCGACACCAGCGGCTGCAGCTCCTGCGGCAACGACACGCAGGAGGGCTCCGAGATCTGCGACGGCACCGACCTCGACATGAAGACCTGCGCCACCGAGGGCTTCGTGTCGGGGACGCTGGCGTGCGGGGCGCTCTGCGACAAGTTCGACACCTCGGGCTGCAGCAGCTGCGGAAACGACAACGTCGACCCCGGCGAGACCTGCGACGGCGCGGACCTCGACGGGAAGACGTGCGCCACGGAAGGTTTCGACGGCGGCGGCACGCTCTCCTGCAACGGCTCCTGCTCGGCGTTCGTCACCGCCCAGTGCCTGGAGTGCACGAACGACACGCACTGCGCCGACACGCCGGCCACGCCGGCGTGCGACATGGCCTCGAACACCTGCAAGAAGGCCGACGGCGCGGGCTGCGGCGGCCCCGGCGAGTGCGCCAGCGGCTTCTGCACCGACGGCGTCTGCTGCGGCGACGCCTGCGGCGGCGCTTGCAAGTCGTGCGCGGTCGCCGGCTCGGAGGGGACCTGCACCAACCTCGGCTCGGGCACCGATCCCGCGAACGAGTGCGCCGGCGCCCTCTCGTGCAACGGCGCGGGCGCGTGCGAGCTCCCCGAGGGCGATCCCTGCTCGGGCAACAGCGCATGCGGGAGCGGGTTCTGCGTCGACGGCGTTTGCTGCGCCGACGCCTGCGCGGGCCTGTGCCTCGCCTGCTCCGCGGCGAAGACGGGCGGCGCCAACGGCACGTGCGCCCCGGTCGCGGCGGGGACCGATCCGGACACCGAGTGCAACGGCGGAACGCCCAACTGCGACGGCGTGAGCCCGACGCCCGCCTGCCAGTAGCATCACCAGAGAGAGCGCGAGGGCTCGCGGCGCAGTCGGCCGCGAGCCTTCTCGCTTTTGTTCGGCGAGAGACCGGGCCGCTCGACCGCCCGGCCCGTTTGACGGTAGCCTTCGGCGTGCTCTCGGGAGGCTACGCGTGAGCGATCCCGGGCGGGACGAAGCGGCGCCGCCTCGCGACGAGTGCCCCGTGAAGGAGGGCGAGCTCGTCGGCGGCAAGTACCGCGTCGAGCGCACCCTGGGCATGGGCGGGATGGGCGTCGTCGTCGCCGCCACCCACGTGCAGCTCGAGCAGAAGGTCGCCCTCAAGTTCCTCCTCGCGGACGCCGCCGAGAACGAGGACGTGGCGCTGCGCTTCACGCGCGAGGCCAAGGCCGCCGCCAAGATCCAGAGCGAGCACGTCGGGCGGGTGATGGACGTGGGGACGACCGAGTCCGGCGCCCACTTCATGGTGATGGAGTACCTCGAGGGGCGCGACGTCGCGGCGATCCTCGCCGAGGACGGTCCGCTCCCGGTCGAGCGCGCCGCCGACTACGTCCTCCAGGCGTGCGAGGCGATCGCCGAGGCGCACGCGGCGGGGATCGTCCACCGCGATCTCAAGCCCGCCAACCTCTTCCTCGCGCGGCGCAACGACGGATCGTCGATCATCAAGGTCCTCGACTTCGGGATCTCGAAGTCGACCGTGAGCCGGGCCTCGCTCACGGGCGCGACCGATCCGGCGCTCACCAACCCGTCGGCGGTGATCGGATCACCTCTCTACATGTCGCCGGAGCAGCTCGAGGCCGCCCCGCGCGTCGACGGGCGCGCCGACATCTGGGCGCTCGGCGTCATCCTCTACGAGATGGTCTCCTGCAAGACGCCGTTCTTCGCCCAGTCGGTGCCGCTCATCTACTCGGGCATCCTCAACAACCCGCCGCCGCCGCTCGCCGACTCGGTCCCGGCGGGGACGGCGGTGGAGCCGGCCTTCGAGGCCGTCGTGCGGAGGTGCCTCGAGAAGAGCCCGGAGAGGCGCTTCACCGACGTGGCCGAGCTCGTGACCGCGCTCGTCGCCTTCGCGCCGCGCCAGGGCCGCGAGACGGCGGCGAAGGTCTCGCGGCTGCTGCAGGCGGTGCGCAGCCCGGCGGCGCGCCCGGCGACCGAGACGACGGAGCCCGTCGCGCCGAGCGAGAACGCCTCGACCGTCACCGCGTGGGGCCCGGGTCGCGCGCGCCCCGGCGTACGCAAGCGCACCACGCTCGCCGTCGGAGCGGCCGCGATGCTCGCCGGCGTCGTGGGGGTGATCGTCTGGGGGCGCGGCGCCCGCGACGCGGAGGGGCCCCGGGTCGACGCATCGGCGAGCGCCGGGGTGCAGGCCGCCGCGAACCAGCCGGCGAGCGCGCGCGGCGCGGCGCCCTCGACGGCGGCGGCGTCGGCGTCGAGCGAGGCGGCCGACGCGAGCGCCCCGACGGCGCTCGCGAGCGCGTC
>CAYJPW010000095.1:22049-40357 GCA_964372055.1 uncultured Polyangiaceae bacterium | reverse complement strand
GACGAGCGCTCGGCGCTCGCGGTGGGCGCGGCGGCCTCGGGCGCCGGCGCGGTCGCGCTGGGGGCCGGCGCCCGCGCCTCTCCGGCGACCGGCGGGCCGGACGGCGTCGCCGCGACCTCGCTGCAGCCGGCTGCGACGAGCGCGAGCCCGGCCGAGGCGAGCTGGAAGATCCCGCGCGGTGTTTGACCCAGCACTCGCTCCCCCTTATCCTGAAACGCCGCCGCTTGCGACGCCAGGCTTCGCCCACGCGCCGCTGTCCCCACGCTTACCAAGGGTGCTCGCCTGATGATCGGTAAACGAACCCGGAACCACACGCGGCGGCTCCTCGGCTCGCTCGGCCTGCTCATGGCGCTCGGGGCCGGGCTCTTCTCGGCATGCGCCGAGGGCACGAGCATCGAGGAGACGAACGGCGGGACCTCGAGCACGGGGTCGGGCTCCGGCGGCGGCGGCGATGGTCCGGGCGTGGGCGAGATCGGCGGGCCGTGCGACCCGCAGGGCGCGTGCATCGACCCCGCGGCGACCTGCACGCAGATCGGGACCGAGAAGGTCTGCACCGTGCCGTGTCCGCCGGCGTGCCCGTCGGGCACCTACTGCGCCATCGTCCAGGGCGACTCGCTCTGCATCCCGGACAAGGGTCACGATTGCCTCCAGTGCAACGCCGCCATCGACTGCAAAGATCCGTCGGACGAGTGCCTCAAAGCGCCGCTCGGCGACAAGTTCTGCGCGCGTGACTGCTCGACGCTCGGCACGTGCCCCAACGGGTTCACCTGCGTCACGGCGGCCGAGTACGCAGCCCCGCCCGGCGGCGGCGCCGGCGGGGGCGGGGGAGCGGGCGGCGCCGGAGGCGGTGACGCGGGGAGCGAGCAGCCGCCGCCGCCGGTGGGCGTCCCCTACAAGTTCTGCGTCCCGAGCGGCGGCCTCTCCTGCCCGTGCAACTCCAAGCGCGACGGCGTCACGCACAGCTGCACGAAAGAGAGCGCCGCCGGCTTGTGCAAGGGCACCGAAAAGTGCAACGGCGAGGCCGCGAAGTGGGAGGGCTGCACCGCGACGGATCCCGTGGCCGAGCTCTGCAACATGAAGGACGACGACTGCGACGAGCAGATCGACGAGGGCGACGGGGACGATCTCTGCGCCTCCGAGGGCCCGCCGCCGCCGCACTCGGGCTGGGTCTGCGCGGCCGGTACCTGCGACAAGGGGCCCTGCGATCCCGGCTGGGCCGACTTCCCGCCCGGCCCGGTCTCGGCCGGCTGCGCCTGCGCCCTCGAGGCCGGCGAGCCGAACGACAGCTGCGCGACGGCGACCACCGTCGGCGCGGTCAGCGACATCCCGGGCAGCACGACCGTGATCTCGGGCACGCTGAGCGGGGTCGCCGACGTCGACTTCTTCAAGTTCGACACCTTCGACACCGACGAGGTCACGACCAACAGCTACCACGTCAGCATCGACGTCACCGGACCCTCGCCGAACAACGAGTTCCTGGTCGACGTCATCCGCGGCGACACCTGCACCGACGTGCCCAACGGCCCGGGGAGCGCGGTCGTCTCGTACGACTGGTGCGTCGACGGCGCGGCGCCGAGCGGCACCGAGGGCGAGCTGTCGTGCGGGCCGACCGCCCCCATCCAGTGCGGCAACCACTCGTCGATTTACTACGTCCGCGTCTACCGCAAGCCCGGCGCGACCGCGAGCTGCGCCCAGTACTCGATCACCGTCACGGCGATGGGCGGCGACCCTTGCGATTTCACGCAGAAGTGCCCATAAGCTCCGGCTCGTGGACCTCGACCTGACCGAGACGCAAGCGCTCATCGTCCGCTCCGCGCGCGACTACGTGGAGCGGGCCATCCGCCCCGTCGCCGCCGAGCTCGACAAGGACAGCCGCTTCCCCTTCGAGATCCTGAAGGGGCTGGCCGACCTCGGCCTCATGGGCGTGAACCTGCCCGAGGAGCTGGGCGGCGCCGAGGCGGGGCCGGTCGCGTACGCGCTCGCGATGATGGAGGTCGCGCGCGGGTGCGCCTCGACGGCCGTGACGATGGCGGTCACCAACATGGTGGGCGAGGTGATCGTCCGTTTCGGCAACGACGAGCAGCGGCGGGCCTACATCCCGCGCCTCACCTCGGGCGAGTACGTGGCCGGCGCCTTCGCCCTGAGCGAGCCCGAGGCGGGGAGCGATCCCGGCTCGATGCGCACGACCGCCGAGCGCAACGCGAAGGGCTGGCTCCTGCGCGGCCAGAAGCAGTGGATCACGAGCGGCGAGCACGCCGGGGTCATGGTGGTGTGGGCGCGCACCGGCGGCACGGGCACGAAGGGCATCTCGGCCTTCCTCGTCGAGGGCAAGACGCCCGGGCTCAAGGTCGGCAAGCACGAGGACAAGCTCGGTCTGCGCGCCTCCAACACCGTCCCGCTCACCTTCGACGACTGCCAGCTCCCCGAGGGCGCGCTGCTCGGGGTCGAGAACGGCGGCTTCAAGATCGCGATGATGGCGCTCGACGGCGGGCGCATCGGCATCGCCTCGCAGGCGGTGGGGATCGCCACCGCCGCGCTCGAGGAGGCGGTCGCCTACGCCAAGGAGCGCAAGCAGTTCGGCAAGCCCATCGCCGACTTCCAGGCCATCCAGTGGATGATCGCCGACTCGCGGACCGAGCTCGACGCCTCCCGGCTCCTCGCGCTCCGCGCCGCCCAGCTCAAGGAGGCCGGCAAGGCCTTCTCGCACGAGGCCGCGATGGCGAAGCTCTTCGCGAGCGAGGCGGCGAACCGGATCTGCAACCGGTGCCTGCAGGTCCACGGCGGCTACGGCTACGTGCGTGATTTCCCGGTCGAGCGGCACCTTCGTGACGTGCGCGTGACCACGATCTACGAGGGCACGAGCGAGATCCAGCGGACGGTCATCGCCCGCGCGGCGCTGAAATAGGCGCCCGCGTCGGCGGCCCTCGCGCCGGGCGCCGCCCGCGGGTCAGCAGCCGCGCGAGAACAGGATGATCAGCGCCGCGGCGGCGACGGCGATGACGCCGAAGAAGGCGACCTTCCCGAGGATCGGCTTGAGGTACTTCCAGAGGACGAGGCGGAAGACCTTCCAGAGCAGGCCCAGGATCTCTTTGATGATCTTTCTCACCCCGCACCCATCCCCAACCCCCGCCGCCCCCGCCGGGCGCCCCCGGGGGGTGGTTCGCGGGGGGCGGGCCCCGCCCCGCCCGGGGCGGCGGCGCCATTCTCGAGCTGCGGCTCCGCTGCCCGCGGACGCGACCGTCGTCTAGTCGATGACGACGCTGACCTTCGAGGCGTAGCTCCCGGGAGACGGGAAGGTGATGCCCTTCAGGGCATCCACGATGCACGCCACCGCCGCCTCGCCCTTCTCGTCCGCCGTGGACACGCCCACGCCGAGGGGCTTGCCGTCGGTGTCCACGTACATCGTGGCCTTGACCGGGCCGGTCCCGGCGCTCTCGCGGCAGCGCGACAGGGCGGGCTTGGCCTTCTCGAAGGGTGGCCCGAGCTGGGCGGGAGACCACTCGACGGGCGGGCGCTCGTCGCCGCCGGCGTCGAACTGGAACTCGTTCTTGGCCTCGCCTTCTTGGCCGCCGACCGGCTTCGGCCAGGAGAGGCCCTTGAGGACGCCGAGCATGCACTCCTCGGTGGTGCGGTCCCCGAGCGTCGAGTCGCGCACGAAGGTGTAACGGGCGCTCCCGTCGGAAGCGACGCGCACGTAGAAGCTGACCCCGCCGGCGAGGTAGGGGATGCGCTGCGCGCCCCTCGAGAAGCAGGCGCCGAGCTTCTGCGAGGCCTTCTCGAAGATCTGCTTCGTCTTGCCCTCGTCGAGCGCGCCGACCTCGGCCTCGACCGACGGGCCGCTCCGGTGGGCGCGCGCCTCTGGCTCGGCGTCCGCGGCGGGCGCCTCGGCCGGCGGTGGTGCCGACGAGCCGCAGCCGGAGAGAACGATCCCGACGACGAGCCACAGCCCAACGGGGGCTCGAGCGACCGCGGATCGCGCTTGGGCTCGAGCCGCCAATCCCACTCCGCCTCCGTGCCTCACTTGAGCGTGCCGGCGGCGATCACGATCCGCTGGATCTCGCTCGTGCCTTCGTAGATCTCGGTGATGCGGGCGTCGCGGTAGTGCCGCTCGACGCCGTACTCCGTCGTGTAGCCGTAGCCGCCGTGGATCTGGATGGCCTTGTGGGTGACCCGCGTGGCCATCTCGGAGGCGTAGAGCTTGGCCGCGGCGCTCTCGACGCTGTGGCGCACGCCCTTGTCCTTCATCGACGCGGCGCGGAGCGTGAGCAGCCGCGCGGCGTCGAGCTCGGTGGCCATGTCGGCGATCATGAACTGGATCGCCTGGTGGTTCATGATCTCGGTGCCGAACGCCTTGCGCTCCTTGGAGTAGGCGACCGCCTTCTCGAAGGCGGCGCGCGCGATGCCGAGCGCCTGCGCCGCGATGCCGATGCGGCCTCCGTCGAGCGTGCCCATCGCGATCTTGAAGCCCGAGCCCGGCTCGCCGAGGACGTACTCCTTGGGGATGCGCACGTTCTCGAAGAAGATCGTGCAGGAGTGCGCGGCGTGGATGCCGAGCTTCTCGTCGTGCGGCGCGAGGCTGTACCCCGGCATGTCGCGCTTCACGATGAGCGCGGTGTGCTTGGGGCTCGATTTCGTGTCCGCCTTCGCGGGCGTGGTGATGGCGAACACGATGACGTGCTCGGCCTCGGGGCCGCAGGTGATGAAGTTCTTCGAGCCGTTGAGGAGGAAGCCGCCGTCGCCCTGGGCCTCGGCCACGGTGAGCATCGTCCGGGCGTCCGAGCCGCTCGTCGGCTCCGTCAGGCCGAAGGCGCCGAGCATCTTGCCCGCGGCGGTGGGCGCGAGGATCTCGGCCTTCTGCCAGTCGGTCCCGTGCTTGTAGACGGGGTCGCAGAAGAGCGAGTTGTTGACGCTCATGATGACGCCGGAGCTCGCGCAGGCGCGGCTGACCTCCTCGACCACGAGCGCGTAGCTCACGTTGTCGAGCCCGGCGCCGCCGAGCTCGACCGGGATGGCCATGCCGAGGAAGCCGAGCTCGGCCATGCGGGCCACGATCTCGGTCGGCCAGCGGCCGGTCTTGTCGAGCTCGGCCGCCTTGGGCTCGATCTCGCGCGTGGCGAAATCGCGCGCCGTCTGGACGACGAGCTGCTGTTCTTCGGTGAGCTCGAAATTCACGACCTCGCCCCTCGGGGTGCGGGCACGGTGGTCCGGTTCACGGCGTCAGAAGCGTCCCACCATGGAGAGGCCGCCGCCAGCGGCGCCGCCGGTGGGGACCACGCGGACCGAGGCGAAGCCGCCGGCGGGGAGGGCGCGCGCCTCCTTCTTCGACGGGCCCGCGGTGAGGATGAGGATGGCGCCCGCCACGAGCCCGGCGCCGCCGACGGCGAAGCCGATCGTCGACACCAGGGCCTTGCCGGAGGCGCCGTCGATCTCTTCGCGGCCCGCCGGCGTGCACTGCTTGTTCGGGCAGAGCGCGGGATCGTCCTCGGCGCCGCTCGCCTGGCTCGACGCCATGAGGCCGAAGACCGCGCCGAGGGCGACGCCCACGACGCCGACGCCGCCGACGACGAAGCCCGCCGTCTTCATGGTGTCGCCGCTGCCGGAGGTGTCGCCGCCCGGAGGAGGCCCGCCCGGCTCGCCGCCCGGAGGCGTGCCGCCGCCCGGAGGCGGCGTGACCACGCCGGCGCCCTCGGGGGCCTTCTCGAGCGCCGGGATGGTGACCGTCTTCGAGTCGGACTCCTTGCCGACGGTGATCTTCGTCGTCCAGGGGTTGTAGCCCGGGGCGCTCGCCTCGATGGTGTGCTCGCCCGGATCGACCGCGATGGCGATGCCGAGCGTCGCCCTGCCCATGTCGACGCCGTCCTTCTTGATGACCAGGCCGGCGACCGGGGCCGTGGCGTCGACGCGGAGCTTGGAGAGCTTCGGCTCCAGCTTGGACGCGAAGTCCTTCGCCGCCGTCTCGCGCTCGGTCTGGCCGGCGGCGCGCGCCAGCGTGGCCGCTTCTTTGTACTCGGCCCAGGCCGAGGCCGTCTTGCCCTGGACCTCGTAGCACTTGCCGAGGTTGAGCAGCGTGCCCGACGACGGGTCGAGGCGCTGGCTCTCGACGAACTTCGGGCAAGCTTCGTCGTACTTGCCCTCCGTCATCAGCGACTTGCCCGCCTGGAAGAGCGACTCGGCGGCGGCCTTGTCGGCCTGGGCGTGCGCCGCCGGAGCCACGGCGCCGAGGGCGAGCGCGAGGAGCAATGCCGCCGGGCGCGCGAGGCGGCGCGCCGAGCGGGGGCCTCCGAGGCTCGCGCCTCGGGTGAAGCGGTCAGCGATCGTCGAGGACACTGGGCTTTTTCCCTGTCGCAGGTGGGGGAGGGGCAGCAGACGGCGTGGCGGTCGGCTTCTTGGTCGGGGGCGGGCGCCCGCCGACGGCGGTCTTCGCCGGGGCGGTGGCGGACGAGGTGCCCGCGCCCGCCGCGTCGGTTCCCGGCGGGGCCGGCGTGGCCGAATCGGTCGGCTGCGCGGCGGCCGCGGCGCTCGGGGCGCCCGAGGGCGCGGCGGCGTTGCTCGGCTCGCCCGTGGTGGTCGCCACGGGTGCCGAGGTCTCGGCCGGAGGCGCCGTCGTCGGCTTGGGGCCGCGCAGCGCGACGGCCGCGACGATCCCGCCGACGGCGACGAGGCCGATCGCGACGCCGACGAAGATCATCGGGTTCGCCGACGCGACCGGGACCGCCGCCGTTCCGCCGGTGGAGCTGAGGTTCGTGTTGGTGCGGCCGGTGGCGAACGCCGCGACGGCGTTTTGGCTCGAAGGCGCGCTGTACGGGCCAGGAATGATCTGGCTCGAGTCGTGCGCGGCGTTCGACGGCATGTTGTTGGGGAGCACCTGGGTTCCGGCGCCGGCGGGCCCGCCGGCCCCGCCCGCTTGCGGCGGGTTCAGGCCCGACATGCGGCAGACGCGCTCGATCGAGCTCTGGGATCGCGCCGGCGCGAACGGCGCGAGGGCGACGACGAGCTCGGCGACCGACTGGTAGCGCGCCGAGCGATCGCGCGCGTAGGCGCGCTCGAGGGTGGCCGCGAACGCCTCGGGCAGGTCGGGCCGGAGCGAGCGCAGGGGCGTCGGCGTGCCGGTGAGGATCTCGGCGCAGAGCTGGGGCAGCGTGTCGGCGAAGTAGGGCTGCTTGCCGGCGAGCATCTCGTAGAGCGCGACGCCGAGCGCGTAGATGTCGGTGCGGTGGTCGACCGAGCGCGTCTGCTGCATCTGCTCGGGCGACATGTAGAGCGCCGAGCCCATGGCCGCGGTGGTGCGGGTGAGCGCCTCGACGCCGCCGCCCATCACCTTGGAGATGCCGAAGTCGAGAACCTTCACCAGGGGCGCGCCGTCGGTGTGGCGCGTGAGGAAGAGGTTCGCCGGCTTGAGGTCGCGGTGGACGATGCCGTACGAGTGGGCCTCGGCGATCGCCTCGCAGGCCTGGATCGTGTAGTCGACCGCGTCGGCCAAGGCGAAGGGGCCCTTGCTGGTGAGCAGGTTCGACAGGTCCGACCCGTCGAGGTACTCCATCACCATGTAGGGCTCGCCGCCCTCGAGCTGGCCGACGTCGGAGACGCGCGCGACGTGCTGGCTCTTGATCTTCACCGCCGCCCGCGCCTCGCGGAGGAAGCGCCCCGACGCCTCGGGGTGGGAGGCGTACTCCGGGAGCAGGAATTTGAGCGCGACGCGCTCGTCGAGGGCGATGTGGCGGGCCTCGACGACCACGCCCATCCCGCCTTGACCGAGGATCCGCGCCACGCGGTACTTCCCTGCGAGGACCGCGCCGGGCAGCACGGCGGCGGCGGTTCCGGTAGGGGGGTCGGAGATCGGGCTCGGGTTGGGCTCGTTGGACGACACGGAGAACGAGGTATCATCGCGTGACCGTTCCTTTTCGGCAAGCGCCGTGACGGACCGGCGGCCCGCGGCCCGACGCCCTCCACAAACCCACGCCAATGCCTCCCGTCGACCCCCTCAGGTCCTCGATTGCAGTCCGGCTCGCGCGCGACGCCGACGTCCAGACCGTCGCCGCATCGAACGTCGCGATGGCGAAGGAGACCGAGGGGCGCGCGCTCGATCCGCACGCGGCCCTGCGCGGGGCGCGCGCCGTGCTCGCGGATCGGTCGAAGGGGTTCTACCTGATCGCCGAGCGCGGCGGAGGGTTCGCCGGCCAGCTCCTGGTCACGTTCGAGTGGAGCGATTGGCGCGACGGCACCTTCTGGTGGATCCAGTCGGTGTACGTGGACCGGTCGGCGCGCCGCACGGGCGTGTACCGCGCGCTGTACGAGCACGTGCTCGAGCGCGCGCGGCGCGAGGGCGCGTGCGGCGTGCGCCTCTACGTCGACCGCGACAACGCCGCGGCACGCGCGACCTACGAGGCGCTCGGGATGGAGCCGACGCGCTACGACTTGTTCGAGGTCGACTTCGTGCTCGGCCACTGACCCGGCGTCGGCGAGCGCGATGAGCCCCCTGCGTCCACCGCGCCGCCCGGCGTCCCCGAGCTGAGATGCGGCAGCGCCCGAAGGTGAAGCAGATCCTGGTGACGGCGCCGGCGTTCGCCGGGCAGCCGCTCGACGTATCGGTCGTGCTCGAGAGCAAGTCGGCGACGCCGGTCGACTCGATCAGGCTCACGCTCGAAGGCGATCACAAGCTCTCTCGCGACCGGAGCCGGTTGCCCTTGGTCCCCGTCGCGCGCCTGGTGCATGAGGAGGTCGTGCTCTCCGGCAAGGGCGAGCTCGCCCCGGGCACCCGCCCCTTCCGCGCGCGGTTCCGGCTCCGCCCCGACCTGCCGGCGTCGTACGCGGGGCAGCAGGTGGCGATCGCGTACGAGCTCGAGCTCTATGTCGACATCCCGTGGTGGCCCGACCTCCGCGAGCGCTACTCCGTCGTGCTCTCTCCGCCGGTCTCGGCGCGCCGGCCGCCCCGCCGGCTGCTCAGGACCACGGCCGCGCCGGGCAGCGACGCGATCTTCCTCGAGATCGCGCTCGACGATCAGGTCTTCGCGCCGGGCGACGTCCTCTCCGGGGCGCTCGCGCTCGGGAACCTGCGCGGCCGGAAGGTGAAGGGGATCTCGATGGCCCTCTGCGGGGTCGAGTCGAGCGCGATCGCGGGCCCGTTCGGCGCCGTCACCCAGGTCGGCGAGGGCGCGCGCTTCCTCTTCCATTTCGGTCCGGTCGCGGCGGGCGAAGGGGTCGAGCTGCCGTTCCGCCTGGCGCTGCCCAAGACGCTCGCGCCCACGTTCCAGAGCGGACCGTCGTCGCTCTCGTGGGTGCTCGAGGTCGTCCTCGACGTCGCCTGGAGCTCGAAGCGCGTCCACCGGTTCCCGGTGGAGATCCGCGCCCTGGATCGGCCCTCGGAGAGCGCCGCCGCGAGGCCGCGCCTCGGTCACGAGCGCTGGCGCGGCGTCTGGGGCGAGGCCGGGGCGCCGTACGGCCTCGCGCTCGACCCCGAGGATCTCGAGCTCACCGGGGTCCTCGCCGGCCGCTCGGCGCGCGTGTTCCTCGATCACGACGCCGATCCTCCGGCGCTCGCGGCCGAGCTCCGCTGGCCCTCGTGGGGGACCGGGTTCCTGGTGCGGGTCCGCCGGGTCGCGCTCTTCGCGTCGGGCGGCGACGACGGCTTCGGCAAGCGCTACCGCGTCGAGGGGCGCGAGGCGGCGCAGGTGCGGGCGCTCCTCACGCCCGAGCTCCGACGCGCGCTCCTCGCGTTCGACGAGGTCTACGCCGACGACGAGCACGTCCGCGTGAAGGGCTCGTCGAAGGGCTTCGACCAGCCGTACATCGGCGAGCTCCTGGCGCGCCTGGCCGCGCTCGCGGCGTCGCTCCGCATCAGCGACGCGAGGATGGTGCCTCCCGCGGCCCTGGCGAGTGCAGTGCCGGCGTGGCGCGGCTTCGCCGAGGAGCTCTCGGGCACGCTCGCCCTCGGCCCGATGGCGATCACCGGCGCGACGCTCGAGGGCGCGCGGTTCGATCTGGTCACCGTGTTCGACGGCGCAAACGTGGAGCGGACCCGGCTCGGCCTCGTCGTCGATCCGCCTCTCGCCGAGCCGTTCGACCCGGAGAGCGAGGAGAGCCTGACCGCCGCGCCGCCGGGGACGCGCGAGGTCGTCGCGGCGCTCCGCGAGGGTTCGCTCGAGCTCCGGGTCGCCGAGCATGCCATCGACGTGGACCTCGCCGGCCCGGTGTCCGATCCCGCGGCGCTGCGCGAGCGGATGGCGGCGATGCTGTCGTTGGCGCGCCGCCTGCGGAAAGAGAGCGTCGCCGGGCCGTACCGCTGACGACGGCGACCGGAGGGCACGCGACGCACCGACCACGGGGACTCCGGCCCGTCTTCTTGGGCGAGCGATCCCCGCTGCGGCTAGACGGTCCACCCCCGAGCGATTCCGTGGCGGCCATTCGCCCCCGATGAGCCCGACCGCCCGGCGCCATTGTCGCTCGGATCCATGCGCGCTAGCTTCCGCGCCTCGCCGGTTCCCAAGCCCCTGGAGGTCTCGTGTTGCGCCGTCCCCCGTCCTCTCCGCTCGCGTCGCTCGCGCTCGTGCCGCTCCTCCTCGCCGGCTGCGGGGGGACGATGGCCGACTGTCCGGCCGCCCCCGCGCAGACGGCGCCGTCCGCGGCGCTCGCCGACGTGCCCACCGCCGCCGCGCGGCCGCTGCCGCCCGCGCCGCCCGGCAATCCCGCTTCGGACGAGGGGATGTGGACGCTCGACAACTTCCCGTCGGACCGCGTCGCCAAGCGCTACGGCTTCTCGCCGTCGAAGGAGTGGCTGGAGCACGTGCGGCTCTCGTCGGTGCGCCTCGCCGGCGGCTGCTCGGGGAGCATCGTCTCGCCGAACGGGCTGGTGATGACGAACCACCACTGCGCCCACAGCTGCATCGAGCAGCTGTCGACGGCGAAGAAGGACTTCGTCAAGAGCGGCTTCTACGCGAAGACCGAGGCCGACGAGATCAAGTGCCCCGAGATCGAGGTCAACCAGCTCGTCGAGATCAAGGACGTCACCGCCCAGGTGAACCTCGCGACCAAGGGGCTGGCGGGCAAGGAGTACAACGCCGCGCAGAAGGCCGAGATCTCCAGGATCGAGAAGGCGTGCGCGACGGGCGACTCGGTGCGCTGCGACGTGGTGAGCCTCTACCACGGCGGGCTTTACCACCTCTACAAGTACCAGCGGTACCAGGACGTCCGGCTGGTGTTCGCGCCCGAGTTCGCGATCGCGTTCTTCGGCGGCGACCCGGACAACTTCAACTTCCCGCGCTACGACCTCGACGTCTCGTTCCTCCGCCTCTACGAGGGCGGCAAGCCGGCCAAGGCGGCGCACTACTTCAAGTGGTCGCCCGCGGGCGCGAAGAGCGGGGATCTCACCTTCGTCTCGGGCCACCCGGGATCGACCTCGCGCATGCTCACCGTGGCCGAGCTCGAGTACACGCGCGACGTCGCGCTCCCGACCCGGCTGCTCCGCCTCAGCGAGGTGCGCGGCGTGCTCACCGAGTTCCAGAACCGCGGCGCCGAGCAGAAGCGCGTCTCGAACACGCTGCTCTTCGGGATCGAGAACGGCCTCAAGGCGCTCAAGGGGCGCCACCAGGCCCTGCTCAACCCCGAGGTGTTCGGCGCCAAGGTCGCGGCCGAGCAGGCGCTCCGCGCCCGCGTCGAGTCGGATCCCGAGCTGAAGAAGACCTACGGGGGCGCCTGGGAGGCGATCGCGCAGGCCGAGCGCGAGCTCAAGAAGATCCGCAAGCCGTACACGTTCATCGAGCAGGCCGCCGGCTTCTGGTCGGATCGCTTCCAGTTCGCCCGCACCCTGGTGCGCGCCGCCGCCGAGCTGCCCAAGGCCAACGACGCGCGCCTCTCGGAGTACACCGACTCGCGCCTGCCCGGGATCAAGCAATCGCTCTTCAGCACCGCGCCGCTCAACGACGAGTTCGAGGCGCGCGTCCTCGAGCTCACCCTCACCCAGCTCCGCGAGGAGCTCGGCGCCGACGATCCGTTCGTGAAGAAGGTGCTCGGGCAGGACTCGCCCCACGACCTGGCCGCGCGCCTCGTCAAGGAGACGAAGCTCGGCGACCTCAAGGTCCGCAAGGCGCTCTTCGACGGCGGCGCGGCGGCGGTGGCCGCGTCGAAGGACCCGATGATCGAGCTCGCGCGCCTCGTCGATCCCGACGCGCGCGCGGTGCGCAAGCGCTACGAGGACGAGGTCGAGGGCGTCATCAAGAACAACAGCGAGCTCATCGCCAAGGCGCAGTTCCAGGCCTACGGGACGAGCGTGTACCCCGACGCGACGTTCACGCTCCGCCTGGCCTACGGGCAGGTGAAGGGCTGGGACGAGGCGGGCACGCCGGTCGCGCCGATCACCACGATCGCCGGCGCCTTCGCGCGCCACACCGGCAAGGACCCGTTCGCGCTGCCGAAGAGCTGGCTCGACGCCAAGGCCAAGCTCGCCCTGGACACGCCGTTCAACTTCGCCGCGACGAACGACATCATCGGCGGCAACTCGGGCTCGCCCGTCATCGACAAGGACGCCCAGGTCGTGGGCCTCATCTTCGACTCCAACATCCACGGCCTCGGCGGCGACTACTTCTACGACGACAAGCTCAACCGCTCGGTCGCCGTGCACAGCGCCGCGCTCACCGAGGCGCTCGACAAGGTCTACGGCGCGGGCCGGATCGTGTCGGAGCTCAAGGGAGCGCCGGCGAAGTAGCTGCCGCCGCGCCGGCGGCGTCCTGCGCGACCGGGGCCATCTCGTCCCAGCCGTAGCGCGAGAGGTAGTTCTTCCAGACGCCCTCGCACTGGTGGGTGTAGCGGCAGCCGCGGCACTCGTCGCGCTTCTGGCGCTCGGCCTGGTCGAGGTCGTCGCGCGTGACGAGGACCAGGCCACGGCCCTTGCCCTGCTGGGCCCGCTCCTCCTTCTTCTCGATGGGGAGGGCGGCCTGGGTGTCGAGGTCGAAGTGGCGGTAGCGCTCGACGTAGCCGCGGTTGAAGTCGGGGATCTTCTCGGTCGTGCAGAGGGGGATGTCGACCAGGAACGCCATCGGGCGCGCTTCGCCCACGTCGCGGCAGAAGGCCTCGAACGTGCGCGCGATCTCGGTGTAGCGCGGGAAGATCTGCTCGAAGTAGGTGTCGGCGCGGCCGTTCGCCTGCATCACGTTGAACACCACCTGATCGACGCCGTGCGACCGGAGGAACCGGTAGATGTCGAGCATGTGGGGGAGGTTGCGATCGGTGATCACCGTCGAGGTGTGGAGCTCGACGCCGAAGCGCTTGAGCTTGGTCACCGTGTCGAGGCCGGCGAGCGTCTGCTCGAAGCTGTCGGGCGTCCGGGTGAGCCCCTCGTGGAGCTTCTTCTCGTGGCCGTGGATCGAGATGTAGAAGCGGTTCATCCCCGCCTTCGCCAGCGCGGCGGCGTAGGGCAGGTGGCTGAGCCGGCGGCCGTTGGTCATCACGCTGATGCGGCGGTAGCCGAGCGATTTGGCCCAGCCGACGAACTCGGGCAGCTCGGGGCGCGTCGTCGGCTCGCCCGAGGTGAAGCACACCTCCTCGGCGCCGCGGTGGCCCTCGAGGATCCAGCGGACGCGATCGGGCGTCATCGCCGAGTTGTTGACGTAGCGGCCGTCGCGGTCTTCTTCCATGCAGAAGACGCAGTTGTTGTTGCAGACGGCGCCGATCGAGATGTGGACGCGCTCGTCCTGCGCCGCGAGGCGTTCGACGATGGAGGAGGGCTGGGCGACCACGGATGCCGATCGTCGGCGATGCGGGGGCGCACGTCAACGTGGAACGCGCCGCCGCGGGCGGATGCTACGATGGGCCGGACGTGAAGGCATTGATCAAGGTCGGCTACGGGTGCAACGAGAACTGCACCTTCTGCCACACCGCCGACGTGCGGCACATGGAGGACACGGCCGAGCGCGTCGAGTGGAAGATCGATCGGGCCAAGCGCCTCGGCTACTCGATGGTGGTCCTCTCGGGCGGCGAGCCCACCATCCGACCGGAGCTGTTGCGCTGGGCGAAGCGGGTCGCGGCGCACGGGCTCGATTTCGGCCTCGTCACCAACGGGCTGTTGCTCTCGTACCCGCACGTGGTCGACGAGCTCGTCGAAGAGCACCGCCTCCGGTACGTCTACATGTCGCTCCACGGCGGATCGGCGAAGGTCCACCGCTCGGTGGTGCGGGCCGACAGCTTCGACAAGGCGATCGCGGCGCTCGGGCAGCTCCACGGGCGGGTGCCGGACCTGACGGTGAACTGCGTCGTCACCACGGCGAACGTCGGCCACCTCCGCGGCGTGGTCGACCGGCTCGCGGCCCTGCCCGAGCTCTGCCTCAAGTTCTCGATGACCCAGCCGAAGGGCGCGGCCAACCGCGCCTTCGACGTGATCGTGCCCGACGTGCGCGAGTGCGCGGCCGCGATCAAGGACGCCATCGAGCACGGGCTCGCGCTCCCGGCGCCGCGCCCGCGCTTCGCCCACGACGGCGTCCCGTTCTGCCTGCTCCCGGGGCTGGAGGAGCTCTACGACGATCTCAAGACGCACCGGTTCGCCACCATGATCGAGGTCGACGAGGACGACTTCGTCCCGGTCGACGAGGTCGCCAAAGTGCAGACCGAGCGCTGCGCGCCCTGCTCGCTCCGCGGCGCCTGCCCGGGCCTCTACAAGGGTTACCACGAGGTCTACGGCGACGAGGCGCTCGCGCCCGTCGTCGGCCGGCCGCGGTCGAACTCGTACCACTTCGTGCCCGAGCGCGACGTGGCGCGGCCGCCGGGCGCGCCGTGCCCGATCAAGACGGACGGCGTCTCGCCTTACGATCGCGCGCGCACCCTCTTCCTCCGGCTCAGGGACCGGATGCGCCTCTTCCGCACGGCGACGCGCGACTTCTCCGACGTCGAGCTCCACGCCGCGAAGCTCGAGCTCGGGCAGGTGTATCTCGACGTCTCGAGGAAGCTCGCCCCCGACGACTTCGCGAAGGACCTCCGCCAGCTCCGGCTCACGGCGGAGTGCCGCGCCTGCGAGAAGCACGGCGAGTGCACCGGCGCCTGGGAGCCGTCGCCGGTCGAGGTGTTCGGCCGCGACGACGCGCGCGTCCGCGAGCTGGTCGCCGGCCTCTCCGGGCGCGTCCTCGACCTCGGCTGCGGCGAGGGCCCCTACCTCGAGCTCCTCGTCGGCCGCGCCGCCACGGGCGCGATCGAGTACGTGGGCGTCGATCCCGACGAGGGCCGGCTCGCCGTGCTCCGCGCGCGGTACGCCGCCGTGCTCGCCTCCGCCACCGCCGGCGGCTCGGCGCGCTTCGTCGCCGCCGGCGCCGAAGAGCTCGGGCCCGAGCTCGGCAGCTTCGACCACGTGCTCGTGCTCCGCAGCTACAACCACCTCGTCGATCCCGAGAAGGCGCTCGGCGGCGCGCTCGCGCGGCTCTCGCCCGGCGGGACGCTCACGCTCGTCGACAACGTCGCCTTCGGCCTGGTGCGCGATCGCGCCCAGGCAGCGCGCGCCGAGGCCGCCCCGGAGAACCGCTTCGAGCACTACCGCAACGACGGCGCCGGCGAGGCCGCGCGCCGGCTCGACGCGCTCGCCCACGCGGCGCGCGCGGGCGGCCGGCGGCTCGAGCTCCTCGAGCGCCGCGACGTCGAGCGAGGCTCGTCCAACCAGTGGCTCCTCCGCTTCGCGGTGCGAGGAGCGGAGGCAACCGCGTGAGCCAGGCCAACACCATCGATCACCCGCCGCCGGCGACCGGGTTCGCCGACTTCCAGAACGACGCGCTCCTCGGCGACGACAAGGCGCTCGCGCACGAGGACGCGGCCCACGAGAAGCGCAACTGGGTGCGCCTCTCCTACGACTGCAACAACCACTGCACCTTCTGCCTCGACTCGAACGCGCACGACGGCACGATGCGCGCCAACATGGACATCAAGGTCCAGATCATCGAGGGCAAGAAGCGCGGGGCCGAGCGGCTCATCCTCTCCGGCGGCGAGCCGACGATGCACCCGAACTTCCTCGACTTCGTGAAGCTCGGCAAGCGCGCCGGCTACCGCAAGGTCCAGACCGTGACCAACGGCCGGATGTTCAAGTACCCCGAGTTCCTCGACACGGCGGCGAAGAACGGGCTCGACGAGATCACCTTCTCGCTCCACGGCCACAACGCCAAGATCCACGACGCCCTCGTGGGCACGCCCGGCGCGTTCGAGGACGAGACCGCGGGGCTCAAGGCGGCGCTCGCGTCGGAGCGGTTCATCATCAACATCGACATCGTCATCAACAAGCAGAACATCCGGCACCTGCCCGAGATGCTCGACACCTTCATCGGCTGGGGCGTCAAGGAGTTCGACCTCCTCCACATCATCCCGTTCGGCAACGCCTGGACGCAGGCGCGCGAGCACCTCTTCTACGACATCGCCCAGAACCTGCCGTACCTGCAGGCGGCGTTCGCCTACGCGCGCCGGCCCGACATCCACATCTGGCTCAACCGCTTCCCGCCGCCGTACACCGAGGGCTTCGAGGACCTCATCCAGGATCCGTACAAGCTCAACGACGAGGTCCGCGGGCGCCGCGAGGAGTACGACCGTTATCTGTCGCTCGGCGAGAAGCTCCACTGCCGCGAGCCGGACCGGTGCAAGGTCTGCTACCTGCAGAACCTCTGCGACACCCTCGACGACGTCCTCGAGACGCGGCGCGCGCCCGAGGTGGACGTCCTCCGCTACGACGCCGGGAGCGCCGCCGCCGCGCCGCCCGCCGCCGAGCGGCTGCCCCGCGCCGCCGCCGCGCGCGTCGCCGGCCCCTCGCTCCGCGAGGTCGCGCGCCTCGTGCCCTCGGTCGCCGCCGACGCGATCGAGCTCGAGCTCGACGACTACGCGGGGCTCGCCGAGGCCCTCTCCGCCGAGGGGACGCTCTGGGGCAAGCGGCTGGTCCGCTGCTCCACGGCCTCGCCGCGGGCGATGGGTGAGCTCTTGGCGCTGCCGCACGCGTTCGAGGTCGTCGTGCTGCTCACCCGCGAGACCGCCGAGGCGGTGCGGGAGCTGGGCGCGCCTCCGGCGCGCCTGGTCCTCCGCCAGCCGAGCTACGACCGCGTCTCGGACGCGCGCGCGCGCGACGTCGATCTGCCGGCCTTCTTCACGGCGTACGCGCACGAGGTGCCGGTCGAGGACGTGCCGGCGTGCGTGCTCGGGCGCGCGCCGCGACCGCGGCCGCGCATGCTCGACGTGGCGATGCTGGGGCCCGACGCCCGCGTCGACATGCCGGCCTTCACCAAGCGCTACGTGGCGGACGCGTACCACACCAAGGCGGTGCGCTGCGCGACCTGCTCCGAGGACGCCCGCTGCCGGGGGGTCCACGTGAACTGGGTGCGCGCCCACGGGTTCGCCGCGCTGCGCCCGCTGGGTGCGCAGGCCGCCGCCGGCGGCGCGGCCCAGCCCGACGCCGGCGGCGAGCCGACTACCAGGTGAGGGCGCGGCGGCGCAGCACGCCGCGGCCGAAGAGCACGAGCGGCACCGCGGCGGCGATCGCGAGGACGGCCGCGCGCCCCCGATGTCGCGTCTCGCGCCAGCCGCCGCTGACCGCGTGCGGCGCCCGCGGCTGGTAGAGGTTACCGGTGCTGTGCGGGCCGGCTCGCTCCCGAAGTGCCGCCGATCGAACGAGTGCTGCGCGTTGCGCTCGTAGATTCCGGGTGCGGCGTGCGCCAGCGCGCTCATCACGCGCGGCGCGAGCCCGACCTTCGCCTCGCGGCGGGGCCGCTTCGCCACCGCGACGATCGCCTCGGCCACCTGCTCGGCGTCGTAGATCGGCGGCATCGCCCGGATGGATCGGCCCGTGTAGTTGGCGGCGTGCTGGAAGAGCGGCGTGTCGACGGTCGCCGGCGCGACCAGGCACGCGTGGATGTCGGTCCCGGCGAGCTCCTGGCGCAGCGCCTCGGTGAGGGCGACGACCGCGTGTTTGCTGGCCGAGTAGGCCGAGGCGTACGCGTAGGGCACGTGGCCGGCGAGCGAGCCGATGTTGACGAGCACGCCGGTGCCCTGCTGCCGGAAGCGCGCGAGCGCCGCCTGCGCGCCGTGGACCACTCCGAGCACGTTCGTCTCGAGGACGCGCCGGAACGCCTCGGCCGGCACCTCCTCGAGGCGGCCGAGGACGTGGACGGCGGCGTCGTTCACCCAGACGTCGATGCGACCGAACCGCGCGATCGCGGTGTCGCGCAGGCGCTCGACGGCGGCCTCGACGGTGACGTCGGTCTCGCAGGCCACGGCCTCGGCCCCGCGCTCGCCGGCGAGGCGGGCGACCTCGCCGAGCGCGGGACGATCGCGGCCTGCGAGCACGAGCTTCGCGCCATAGCCCGCGC
>CAYJPW010000095.1:4694-22039 GCA_964372055.1 uncultured Polyangiaceae bacterium | reverse complement strand
GTGCCCAGCACCCCCGCCACCCCGCTTGCAGACACGGGCGACCGCGCCGCGGGGGGGAGGATCGGGGCCTGCTTGCAGTAGCTTCGCGCATTCGCGGGCTATGGCGAGGGCGGCGGCCCGCCCGATCCCGCTCGAAGCCCCGGTGATGACGACGACGGCCCCACGGATCGCGCGTGCCATGCGCGTCGCGTGGCAAGCGACGTGCCGCGTCACGGCGGCGGCGCGGCGCTCACGCGGCGCCGGTCGGGCGACCCGCGAGCTCGACCTCGAGCGCGCCGAGTCGCTGCTCCTCGGCCTCGAGCTCGGCGCGCACGGCGGCGAGCCGCGCCGCGAGGCGCTCGAGCGGCGCCATCGCCTCGGCCGCCACGCCGGGCCGAGCGGGCCGGATGGGACCGAGCTGCGCGGCGGCCTCGTCGAGCAGCCGGCGCGCGTGCTCGTGCGAGCTGCGACCGGCGCGCAGGAAGGTCAGCCGCCAGGTCGCGTCGGTGGTCGTGCGCGCGCACGTCATCCAGCGCTCCGACGCCTTGCGCTCCTCGCCGAGGCGCTGGAGCGCGCCGAAGAGATCGTCCAGGTACGCGGCCGACGCCATCGCCTCCAAGCCTCCCAGACGCGGGGGGCGCGCGCCAGGGCGTCTCGCTGCGAGCCGGGGCTCGGCGCCCCCGGAGCTGAACAAGAGGTCGGAGCTCGGGCCTCGAGCGGCGTCGGGCGGACCTCGGGCCTCGAAGCGGTGTCGGTCGGACGAACGTCCGACGCATCTTCAGCGCGCCGGGCCGCCCCCGCCCGAGGCGGACGCGGAGCAGCGCGACATCGCCAAGAGAGCGCCGATCCGCGCGCCGACGAGGTCGAACTCCTTGAGCGCGGTCTGGACCTCGGCCTGCCGGCGCTGCTGCGCGGCCTGGACGAGATCGAGGCTGGTCCCGCGGCCGGCGGCGAAGCCGATGCGCGCGAGCCGGTCGGTCTCCACGGCGAGATCGCGCGCTTCGGCCGAGACGCGCCGCACCTCCTCGGCCACCTCGACGCCGCGCAGCGCCCGCGAGGCCTCGACGCTGACGCCGCGCTCGGCCGCCTCGAGGCGCTGCTGCGCCTCGTCGACCCCGGCCCGCGCCACGCGCAGCGAGCCGTACCGCGCGCCGCCGTCCCAGATGGGCACGGTGAGCACGCCGGAGACGGTCCACGAGGCGGCGGCGCCGGCTCCGGTGCGCGCCGGCTCGGCGCCGAGCGTGGTCGAGAGGTCGATGCTGGGGGCGAAGCCGAGCTCGACGTCGGTGACGCCGCGCTGGGCGATCTCGACGGCGCCGCGCGCGGCGGCGACGTCAGCGCGCGCGGCGGCGCCGTCGACCGGCGAGCACGCGCCGCGGAGCCCCGCCTCGAGCGCCCCGAGATCGAAGCCGGGCGTCACGCCCCACGGCTCGCCGTAGCCGAGCGCGACACCGAGCGCCTCGCGCGCCTGCCGCACCGACTCGTCGCCGGACACGACCACGCCGCGGGCCACGGCGGCGTCCTGCTGGACGCGCACCACGTCGAGCACGTTGGCGGCTCCGAGGCGCTCGCGCGTGCGCGTGAGCTCGAGCGTCTCGAGGGCCGACCGGAGCCCGGCGCGGTTGAGCTCGGCGACGCGCTCGGCCACGATCACGCCGACGAGCGCCTCGGCGACGCCGGTGAGCAAGAGGCGCTCCTGGTCCTCGGCGGAGAGCGCCGCGTTCTGCTCGGCGCGCTTCGCCGTGCCGATCGCGTGCCACTCGCGCAGCGCGAGCAGCGGCTGGGTCACCGTGACGCTGGCGCGCCAGGTCCACGGATCGCGCGTGGAGGTCGTCGCCGCGCCGGCGCTCGACGTCTCGTCGTTGGTGTCGAACAGGGTCCGGGTGACGCTCGCCGTCCCCGACGCGCTCGGCAGCGCCCCCGCGAGCGCCTGCCGCGAGAGCCCGCGGGCGCGCTCGACCTCGGCGCGGGCGATGCGCACGCTGGTCGAGCGCCCCTTCGCGATCTGCACCGTCTCCTGCCACGACCTCAGCGCGTGCGCAGGGGGCGGCATGGGAGCGAGCTTGGGATCGCTGACCTCGGGCGCGGGCGGGGGCTCCTGCGGCGCGGGCGGCGGCGCCGTGGGGACGGCGGGCGGCGAAGGCGGCGCCGTCTGGGCGACGGCGGGCGAGGCGACCGTCAACGCGAGGGCGACGCCGACGAAGGATTTTGTGTGCATGAATCGACCTCCACGGCGGGGCGCCGAGGCGAGCGCCTCGACGCCGCGCCCACCAGACGCCGCGCGCGTTGCGGCAGTGTTGCAGCCGGGTCTTCCGATGTTTCGCTCCGCACCCGGCGGCAGCGTCCGCGGGGAGCGGGCCAGGCGTCGATCCGCGTCATCGCCCTCGGGGCCGTGCGCGAGCGCGCGGCTCACGCGGGGGCCGCCGCGCGTTCGCCGCCGCCGCGGCCGCCGATCGGCAGCTCGATGCGGGCGGTGGTCCCCACGCCGACGCGGCTGTCGAGCGCGATCGTGCCCTCGTGCGCCTCGACGATGCGCCGCGTCAGCGCGAGCCCGAGGCCGACCCCCCCCGTCGTTCGTGCGCGGCTCCTGTCGCCGCGGAAGAACGGCTTGAACACCGAGGGAAGATCGGCCGCGTCGATGCCGATGCCGTGGTCGGCCACCTCGACGAGCAGCCGCCGGTCGTCGCACGAGGCGCGGAGCTCGATCGGCGAGCCGGGGTCCGAGTATTTCTGTGCGTTCTCGAGCAGGTTGTCGATGGCTCGGCGCAGCAAGGTCTCGTCGGCCCGGATCGTCGGGAGGGCGCCGGCGTCGACCGCCAGCGTCCGGTCGGGGTGGCGATCGGCGAACCTCGCGGCGGCGCGCTCCACGAGGTCGCCGGCCTCGACGTCGGCGATGCGGAGCGGCGGCTGGCCCTCGCCGGCGCGTTCCTCGGCGAGATCGAGGCGCGCGGCGGTGAGGACGTCGTCGACCAGCCGATCGAGCTCGGACAGGTCCTCGGCGATCTCGGCGAGGTAGCGCTGGGCGCGCGCCGGATCGCCGCGTTCCGCGAGATCGAGCGCGACCCGGATGCGCGCCAGCGGCGTCCGGAGCTCGTGCGAGACGTTGGCGAGGAGCTCCTTCTCGGCGCGCAGGAGGAAGGCGACCCGCTCGGCCATCACGTCGAACGCGCGCGCCAGGTCGCCGATCTCGTCGCGCTGGTACGAGCCGGCGCGAGCCCGGAGGTCGCCCTCGCCGAAGGCGCGCGTCACCGCGGCGAGGCGCTCCAGCGGGCCGACGATGGATCGGGCCAGGGGGACGGCGCCGAACGCGAGGACCACCAGCACCGCCAGGAACGCGAACGAGCTGGCCTTGAGGGTGAGGTTGCGCGGCGGGCGCACCACGAGCCCATAGGCGACGAGCTCGCGACCCTCCAGCACCGCCGCGGCGACGACGGGCGTGTCGCCGATCGCGATCGCCGGCTCGTCCTCTAGCCGGGCGAGGTCCTCCGGGCCGAGCGCCGGCAGCGGAGGGTCGACGTTCGTCGAGAGCAGGCGCCCCGAGGCGTCGTAGAGCGTCAGGTCGATCTTCAGCTTCTGCTTCACCTCGTCCGTCTCGGCGCGGAGCCGGACCGGGTCGGCCCTCGTGGCGGCGACGCGGGGGACGATCCAGCCGGCGAGGGGCCGCACGCTCGCGTTGATCGCCGGCGCGACCACCAGCCGCCCGACGCCGAAGAGCGCCAGCCACATCAGGGCCACGAGCGCGACGCCGTAAAGGTAGAGGCGCGTGAGCACGCGCCGCCGGCCGCCGGTGCGTCCCGCGGCGCTCACGCATCCCCCTCGTCGGCGGCGAGCACGTACCCCGCCCCGCGCACCGTCTTCAGCAGCGCCGGCCGCCGCGGGTCGTCGCCGAGCTTCTGGCGCAGGCGCGAGATCCGGACGTCGATCGACCGATCGAAGGCGTCGCTGCTCGAGCCCTTGGCGAGGTCGAGCAGCTGCTCGCGCGTGAGGATGTGGCCGCGGCGCTCGGCGAGGGCGCGGAGCAGGGCGAACTCGTAGGCGGTGAGCTCGAGCTCCTTGCCGTCGAGCGTCGCCCTGAGGCTCGGAGGATGGAGCTCGAGGCGCCCGGCGCGGATGGTGCGCGCGGCGGGCCCGACCTGCCCGCGGGCGCGCCGCACGATGGCCCGGACGCGCGCGAGCAGCTCGCGCATCGAGAAGGGCTTGGGCAGGTAGTCGTCGGCGCCGAGCTCGAGCCCGAGCACGCGATCGAGCTCGGCCGCGCGCGCGGTGACGAGGATCACCGGGACGTCGCTGTGGAGGCGGAGCTCGCGGCAGACCTCGAGCCCGTGCCGCCCCGGCAGCATCAGGTCGAGGAGCACCACGTCGAAGGAGCGCCGGAGCGCGGCGGCGAGGCCCTCCACGCCGTCCGCGGCGCGGACGACCGACACGCCCTCCTCGGCGAGGTACTCGGTCATCAGACGCGCGAGGCGGTCGTCGTCCTCCACCAGCAAGAGATCGATCGGGCCGGGCACGCGCCGGAGCTTAGTCCCAAGCGCGGCCCGCGTCGCCGAGCGGATTCGCCCCGGCGCCGGCGGTGTGTCGAAGTGTTGCAGCGCGTGGCTCGGAGCGCGCTCGGCGTATAGGCTCCCGCGAGCGTGCGCGGCGCCACGCCGCTCCAGCCGTTCACGTGCTCGCATGAACAAGCGCGTCCTCAAGTGGGTGGTGTCCCTCGCGGTCCTGGCCGTCGGGGCGGGCGTAGGCGTCTGGAAGCTCCGCGCCGCGCCCGAGCCTGCCATCCGCTTCGAGACGGCGGCGGTCGAGCGCGGCCGCCTCGGCGCCCACGCCACCGCGAGCGGGACGCTCTCGGCGCTGGTCACCGTCCAGGTGGGGAGCCAGGTGTCCGGCCGGATCGAGAAGCTCTTCGTCGACTTCAACTCGACCGTGAAGAAGGGCGACATCATCGCCAAGATCGATCCGCCGCTCTTCGAGGCCGACGTCCAGAAGGCGCGCGCCAACGCGCTCGCCGCCTCGGGGAGCCTCGCCAAGGCGAAGGCCGAGGCCCTCAACGCCGAGCGCCAGTACGCGCGCATCAAGGAGCTGCGCGCCTCGGGCCTGGCGTCGCAGTCGGAGCTCGAGGCGTCGGAGAGCGCGTCGCTCTCGGCGAAGGCGCAGGTCGACGTGGCCAAGGGCTCGGTCGAGCAGGCGCGCGCGGCGCTCCACCAAGCCGAGGTCAACCTGGCCTACACGACCATCCGCTCGCCCATCGACGGCGTGGTCATCTCGCGCAGCGTCGACGTCGGCCAGACGGTCGCCGCCTCGCTCTCGGCGCCCACGCTCTTCACCATCGCCGAGGACCTGCGCAAGATGCAGGTCGACACGTTCGTCGCCGAGGCCGACGTCGGCAAGCTCAAGGCCGGCATGGCGGCGACGTTCACCGTCGACGCCTTCCCGGGCAGGCGGTTCAAGGGCGCCCTCCGCGAGATCCGCAACGCGCCTCAGACCGTGCAGAACGTGGTTACGTACGACGCCGTCATCGACGTCGACAACTCGGCGCTCGAGCTCAAGCCCGGCATGACCGCGAACGTCACCATCCTCGTCGCCGACAAAGAGGACGTCCTCAAGGTCCCGAACTCCGCCTTCCGCTTCCGCCCGCCGGCCGAGCTCGCGCCCTCGGGCAGCGCCTCGGCGCGGCCGCCGCGCGAGCGCCGCGCCGGCCCGCCGGGCGCGGCCTCGGCCGCCGGCACGGTGCCCGCGGATTTCGAGCAGCCCGCGCGCTCCGAGTGGAAGACCATCTGGGTGCTTCGCGACGGTCGCCCGAGCCCCGTCCGCATCCGAGGCGGCATCACCGACGGGACGAGCACCGAGGTCGTGGAGGGCGAGCTCGAGGAGGGCGCCGCCGTCATCACGCTGGCGATCGGCGGGAGCGCGCCGGCGCCCGCGAGCTCGCGGGGCGGCTCTCCCGGAGGCATGCGCCGGATGTTCTGAGATGCCCGAGCTCCCGATCGTCGTCGAGAACGTCACCAAGCTCTACCGGATGGGCGACGTCGAGGTCCGCGCGCTGCGCGGCGTGAGCTTGTCGGTCGAGCAGGGCTCGTTCACCGCGATCATGGGCGCGTCGGGATCGGGGAAGTCGACGCTGATGAACATCCTCGGCTGCCTCGATCGGCCCACGAGCGGGCGGTATCTCCTCGACGGCCGCGACGTCTCGCGGCTCGACGTCAACGAGCTCGCCGAGGTGCGCAACCACGCGCTCGGCTTCGTCTTCCAGAACTTCAGCCTCCTCGCCCGGACCTCGGCGCTCGAGAACGTGGAGCTGCCGCTCGTCTACGCCGGCGTCTCCTCGCGGGAGCGGCGCCGCGCCGCGCTCGCCGCCCTCGAGCGCGTCGGCCTCGGCGCGCGCGGCGACCACAAGCCGAACCAGCTCTCGGGGGGGCAGCAGCAGCGCGTCGCCATCGCCCGGGCGCTCGTGAACAACCCGCGCATCCTCCTCGCCGACGAGCCCACCGGCGCCCTCGACTCGCGCACCAGCCTCGAGATCATGGCCCTGATCCAGGAGCTCGGCCGGACCGGCATCACCGTCGTGCTGGTGACGCACGAGGCGGACGTCGCCTCCCACGCCTCGCGCCTCGTCGTCTTCAAGGACGGCCTCATCCTGTCGGATCAGCGCCAGGAGCCGGTGCCGGCCGTCGTGCCGACCGACGCGCCCCTCGAGCACGCGCCATGAGCCCCTTCCAGACGCTGCTCATCGCCGTGCGGGCGCTCCTGCGCAACAAGATGCGCTCGTTCCTGACGACCCTCGGCGTGGTCATCGGGGTCGGCGCCGTGATCGCGATGGTCGCGATCGGCGAGGGCGCGAAGGCCAACGTCGCCGCCCAGTTCGCCGCGATGGGCACGGATCTCCTCATCGTCACCTCGGGATCGACGACCGCCGGCGGCGCGCGCGGCGGCTCGGGCTCGGCCCCGACGATCACCTGGGAGGACCTCCGGGCCATCCAGACCCAGCTCCGCTCGGTCCGCTACGCCGCGCCCACGCTGCGGAGCAACGCCCAGCTCGTCAGCGAGGAGCAGAACTGGTCGACGAGCATCACCGGGACGAGCCCCGAGTACTTCCTCATCCGCAACTGGCCTGCCGCCCGCGGCGCCAACTTCACCCAGGGCGACGTCGACGCCGGCGCCAAGGTCGTGGTTCTCGGGAAGACGGTCGCCGACAAGCTCTTCGGCCCCGACACCGACCCCGTCGGGCAGGTCATCCGGATCAAGAACACGCCGTTCGAGGTGGTGGGCGTCTCGGCGTCGAAGGGGCAGTCGTCCCAGGGGCAGGACTACGACGACGCGGCGTTCGTCCCGGTGACCACCTTCCAGGCGAAGATCCAGGGCGGCCTCCAGAAGTACGTGAGCGGCAACCTCTTCGTCGGCGCCGATCCGTCGGTCGGCACCACCGCCGCCCAGACCGAGATGACCGAGCTCTTGCGCGAGCGCCACCAGATCCGGCGGGGCGCGGACGACGACTTCTCGATCCGGAACCTGGCCGAGATGGCGAGCGCGCAGCAGGAGGGGACCGAGACCATGACGACGCTCCTCGCCAGCATCGCCGCGGTCTCGCTGCTGGTCGGCGGCATCGGCATCATGAACATCATGCTCGTCAGCGTGACCGAGCGGACCCGCGAGATCGGCGTGCGCATGGCCATCGGGGCCAAACCGCGGCACATCCTCGCGCAGTTCCTGGTCGAGTCGCTGACGCTGTCGCTCGTCGGCGGGCTCCTCGGCGTCGCGCTCGGCACGCTCGCCGCGCGCGAGCTCTCGTCGCGGTTCGGCTGGACCATGGTCGTCCGACCGGACATCGTCGCGGTCGCCGTCGGCTTCAGCGCCCTCGTGGGCGTCGTCTTCGGCCTCTACCCGGCGCACAAGGCGTCGCGGCTCGATCCCATCCAGGCGCTCCGCTTCGAGTAGCCGCGAAGCGCTTGGTCGGCGAGCGCCCGAGAGGATAGGATCGGGGCACTGCTTGCGTGCGCGCTTCGCGCCCGCCCTGGAGGACATTCATGAACACGTATGCGTTGGGCCTCGGAGCGCTCCTTCTCGCGGCGGCGCCGGCGGCCGCCATGGTCGGCTGCGGCGGCGACGATTCGACGGACTTCGGCACCACGGCGGGGTCGACGTCGAGCGGCGGCGGCCAGGGGCAGGGCGGCGGCTCGACGACGAGCACCAGCGCCACCGGCAGCGGCGGCGCCGGCGGCGGCACGAGCAGCACCGGATCGAGCGGCTCGACGACGTCGTCGACGAGCACGACGTCGACCAGCACCTCGACGACCTCGACCGGCGGCGGCGATTGCCCGCCCGATCCCGCCGACACGGCCTGCGTGGCGTGCGTGAAGGCGAACTGCTGCGCCCAGGCCCAGGCGTGCGCCGCCGACGCGACGTGCACCTGCTACCAGGACTGCCTCCAGAACGGCGGCTCGCTCCAGACGTGCTTCCAGATGTGCGGCGCGCCCAGCCAGGCGACCCAGGACTTCGGAGCGTGCGCGCTCCAGGGGCCTTGCCAGATGGACTGCCAGATGCCGTGACCTCTCGCGGCCCGCGGGGCGGCGGAGCTCCGTCACCCCGCGGGCGCCGCCGCCGCCCCGGAGGCGCATCGAGCTTGGCTGCCGTCTGCGCCTCGATCCGCGACTCGCGCGCGGACGAGCGCCCGGCGGGAGCGAAACCGACGTCGAGGAGGGTGCCGCAAGCTCGCCGCAGGTCCGTCCGTCGTGCCGTTGCCAAACGCGTCGTCATCAGCGTACCGTGCGAAATCACAAGCATTCACAAGCGTCACAAGCCGCAGAAAAGGATGTCGACTGACATGCGAACGATCCTCGTTGTTGGTATTGGTCTGCTCGTCGGTCTCGTCGCTTGCGACAAGGGTGGAAGCGGCACGGCTCCCGCAGGCAGCGGCGCAGCGCCGAGCGGCGGCGGCAGCAAGACGTCGCTCACGAAGGAGCAGATCGACGAGGCGTACAACCTCTGTGATCCGGACAAGATCGACGACAGCGTGAAGAAGGTTACGGCCAAGTTCGGCGCGCCGCAGAAGACCGAGGGGGACATGAGCATCTGGTACGGCGCCAGCAAGGACAACTGCTACCAACTCAGGGTTGGCAAGACGAAGGGCGTCGACTCGGGCACGACCGACAAGGCGAACTGCGGGATGAAGTAGCGCGCCTCGGCACGTCCGAAGCCGTCGAGCGACGCGGACCTCTCGCGGCCCGCGGGGCGGCGGTGCCGCCGTCAGCCTGCGGGCGCCGCCGCCCGGGAGGGCCCGGTGCGACGCGCCGCCCAGCGCGTCGCCGGCTGCTCGATCCACCGGTACGAGGCCCAGCCCGCGAGCGCCGCGAGCCCGAGGGCACCGCCGGCCACCGCGCCGAGGCGCCACCACGTCGACTCCCCCGAAACCAGCGCGCCCGCGACGCCGAGGCAGAGCTGGTGGTGGAGGAACACGCCGTAGCTCCAGAGCCCGAGCCACCGGAGCGGCGCCGCCCAGCGCCCTCGCCACGCGGGCTCGCCGAGGCGCGCGGCGAGGACGAGCGCCGCGGTCGAGAGCGAGATGAGCGCGTAAGGCCAGGAGCCTCCCGGCTCGAGGTAGAGCGCGCCCTCGAGCCGGAAGCCGACGACGAGCGCGGCGGCCGCGACGACCATCGCCGCCGGCGCCAGGCGCGCGAGGAGGGCGGCGTGGCGCGACCGCGCGAGATCGGCGGAGACCGCGGCGACGATCACGCCGAGCACGAACTGATCGAGGCGGCTCGGGATCCAGCGGCGCTGCGAGGCCTCGAGCAGCGCGTCGTGCACGCCCGGCGTCAGCAGCGCGCGGTGCAGCGCCGCGCGCGTGATCCACGCCCCGCCGCAGAGCGCGGCGGCGAGGATCCAGCCGCGGTGCCCGCCGGCGCGCCGCGAAAGGAGCGGGCCCGCAACGAACGGCATGAGCAGGTAGAAGCAAGCCTCGGTGGTGAGCGACCAGCTCGCGCCGATGAAGACGAGGCCGCCCGGCGGCCAGAAGCCCTGAAGCAGCAGGAGGTTCGTGGCGAGGGCCCGACCGAAGTCCGGGGCGCGACCGAGTCCGGGGTGCGTCGCGAGCACCAGCGCGAGCGCGACCAGGTAGGCCGGTGCGATCCGGGCCGCCCGGCGGAGCCAGAACGACGAGGCGGCCTGAGCCGGCCGGCCGGCGTCGAGGGCGCGCAGGTACCCGAGCGCCAGGCTCGAGCCGGAGAGGACGAAGAAGAGGTCGACGCCCCAGTGGGCGTGGTGGATGACCGTCAGGACCCACGGCGAGAGCGCCGGCGGCAGCGCGCGGGCGAGCTCGGCTTGGACGAACGGCAGGAAGCGATCGCCGAGGTGCTGGGTGAAGACCGCGAGGATGGCGACGCCCCGGAGGGCGTCGAGCGATCCCACGCGGTCCACGACGACGTCAGGTCGCGATGACGCAGCTGCTGAGGAGGCCGCTGTACCAGTCCTCGGTGCGCTCGTACCAGGGGCCCTCGCTCGACCAGCGGACGGCGGGCTTCCGCATCTTGCCCTCGACCTTGTACTTGCACTTCACGGTGAAGCGCGTCGCCGGGAGCTTGTCCTTCTTCATCCCGGGATCGCTCCAGAGGCCCGCGCCCACGAACTGCACCTGGTTCGTCGTGGTGTAGGGCTTGAGCAGGAGCTTCTCGTCGGCGTCGCCCGGTTTGGACCAGGCCTTCGCCTGCGACTCGAAGGCGCAGTGGCGGCCGGCGATCTGGTCGCCCGAGGCGCAGGCGAGGTCCTTCTGGTCGGTCGGCACGAGGGTGATCTCGACGTCGACCTCCTGGCCGACGTTCCACTTCGGGACGGCGGGGCCGGACGAGCCCGTCTCGCGGCCGAGGACGGCGAAGCCGGTGGCGAGCCCGCCGACCACCACGACGAAGAGCACCACGCTCGTCATGAGCGAGCCCTTCTTCTGGCGCTGCGCCGGGGTCGCGGCGACCATGCGGGGGCGGGCGCGCTGCGGACCAGCGCTGCGCTTCGAGGCCGGGCCCTTCGAGGCGCTCGCCTTGGCGGCGGGCTTGCCGGAACCAGGCTTCGCGGCGGACGGCTTGCCCGCGGCTGCCTTGGCGGGGGCGGGCTTGGCGGCGGGCTTCGCCTCGTCCTCGTCCTCGTCGTCGTCCTCGCCGTCGTCGTCGTCCTCGTCGTCGTCGTCGTCGTCGTCCTCGTCGGCGGCGGCCTTCGAGGCGGGCTTGGACGCGGAGGGCGCCTGCTCTCCGTCCTTTTCGTCCTTCTCGTCGTCCTCGTCCTCGTCCTCGTGGTCGTCGGCGTCGTCGGGGGGGTCTTTCGGGGGAGCCATGGCGGCGGCAATGTACTCAAACATCGGGGGGAGGGGCCAGGGCTAGTGTTACGGCGCGGGCTCTTCTAGGCTGCGCGGCCGCCCGGCGGCCCGGGGGGCCTCTCCCCCGCGCCCGCTCTGAACGCGCCTCGCGCGCGCCCGAGAGAACGCCATGATGAGAGACCTCCCCGTCCCCCGGACCCGCATCCTCGGCACCGGCCGCTACACGCCCCAGAAAGTCGTCGCGAACAGCGAGGTCGAGCGGCGCGTCGACACCACCGACGCATGGATCCGCGAGCACGCCGGGATCGAGCGCCGCCACGTCGCCGCCGAGGGGGAGGTCACCAGCGACATGGCCGCCGCCGCCGGGCGCGCCGCCATCGAGGCGGCGGGCCTCACCGTCGCCGACCTCGACATGATCATCGTCGCCACCGTGAGCGGCGACTCGCCGATGCCGGCCACCGCGGTCCACGTCCAGCAGAAGCTCGGGGCCGACCTGATCCCGTCGTTCGACGTCGCCGCCGCCTGCGCCGGGTTCCTCTACGCGATGACGATCGCCGATCAGTTCATCGCCGCCGGCACGTTCAAGACCGTGCTGGTCATCGGCGCCGATCTCCTCTCGCGCGTCACCGATCCGGACGACCGCACGACCCTGCCGCTCTTCGGCGACGGCGCCGGCGCGGTGGTGCTCGGGCCCGCCTCGGGCGACGGGCGCGGCATCCTCTCGACGCGCATCCACGCCGACGGCGCGCTCGCGTCGCTCGTCGGCATCCCGAGCGGCGGCTCGGCCGAGCCGATGAACCAGGAGCGGCTCGCGCAGCGCAAGAACTTCATCCGGATGAAGGGCCAGGAGCTGTTCAACGTCAGCGTCAAGCACCTCACCAGCTACTCGATGCAGGCCCTCAAGGCCGCCGGGCTCACCAGCGCCGAGCTCGACTGGGTGGTGCCCCACCAGGCGAACCGCAACATCGTGCAGCGCATCTCGCAGCGCCTCGGCTACTCGCGTGCCAAGTTCGTCGAGAACCTCGCCGAGTACGGCAACACCTCGGCGGCCTCGATCCCGATCGCGCTCGACGAGGCGGTCAAGGACGGCCGCATCCAGCCGGGCCAGACGGTGCTCATGTGCGCGCTCGGCGCCGGGATCACCTGGGGCGCGGCGATCGTCCGGATGTAGGCGGCGCGCCCGGCAGGCGCGCCTACAGGCATCTCCCCGCCCACTTGGCGGCGTTCACGAACATGTTGCGCAGGTTCGCGTCCGACACCCAGTTGACGTTGTTGTAGGACGCCGCGTGGGGGATCTGGACGATCCGCCCCTTCCCCCCCACGGCGTCCTTCACGACCACGCCCGCCGTCGTGCCGCCGGACGTGGCGATGCTGACACCGCCGTTGGCGGCGATGATGTTCCCGCTGTTCGCCGACTGCGAAATCGCGGTGAAGCTCATGGGCAGCCCATCCCAGACCGGGTGTCCCGCCGACGTCAAGGTGTAGGGGCCGGTGTTGCCCGAGATGCCGGCGGTCCGGCTCACGAGGAGCACCGCCGCGAGCGTCGTCCAGTTGTTGTTCTGCACGTTGTAGGCGGCCCACTCGGTGAGCACGACGCCGGCGCCCGCGTTGTACGCGTTCACGATGGCGGTCTGCCCGGCGGCCGGCATGGTCGTCCCGTAGGCGTTGCCCACCGGGATGAGGATCGCGCCGAAGCTCGAGGCGGCGGGGACGTTCGCGTAGGTCGCCACGCCGCCGGTGACGAGCGTGGTCGGGACGCCGGCCGCGTCGAGCGCGTTCTTCAGGGCCGTGTTGATCGCCGACGAGCTGTCGGCGAGGAGCAGCACCGCGGGGTTGCAGGTCGTGCACGCTCCGTTGACGCACTGCAGCCCGGCGCCGCACACGTTGCCGCAGTTGCCGCAGCTGTTCGGGTCGGTGTTGGTGTTGGTCTCGCACCCGTTCGACAGCTTGTTGCCGTCGCAGTCCGCGTAGCCGGCACCGCACGTGCCCGAGCAGGTCGACGCCGTGCAGGTGCGCGTGGCCATGTGGTTGTTCGAGCACGCGACGCCGCAGGCGCCGCAGTTGTCGGGGTCGACGATCGGATCGGACTCGCAGCCGTCGAGCTGCTTGTTGCCGTTGCAGTCGTCGTACCCCGACGCGCACGCGCCGTCGCAGGCGTTGTTGCTGCAGGTGACGCTCGCCATGTGGTTCGACGAGCAGGCGAGGCCACAGCCGCCACAGTTGGACGGGTCGGTCGAGGTGAACGTCTCGCAGCCGTTCGCCCCCTTGTTGCCGTCGCAGTTCGAAGTCCCGCTCGCGCACGCGCCCGAGCACACGCCGACGGCGCACGCCGGCACTGGCACGTTGTTGTTCGAGCAATTGAGGCCACAGCCTCCGCAGTTCGACGGGCTGCCGTAGACGTCCTGCTCGCAGCCGTTCGTCTGCTTGTTCGCGTCGCAGTCCGAGTAGCCGGTCGCGCACGTGCCGTTGCAGACGCCGGCCGAGCACGTGCGGGTCGCCATGTGGCTGTTCGAGCAGACGACGCCGCACCCGCTGCAGTTGTTCGCGTCCGTCGCCGGGTTCACCTCGCAGCCGTTCGTCTGCTTGTTGTTGTCGCAGTCGAGGAACGCGCCGACGCACGAGCCGCTGCACACGCCGCTCGAGCACGTCACCGGCGAGACGTTGTTCGCGGAGCACACCTTGCCGCAGCCGCCGCAGTTCGCCGTGTCGGCGGTGATGTTCTTCTCGCAGCCGTTCGTCTGCTTGTTGCCGTCGCAGTCCGCGAAGCCGGCCGCGCAAGCCCCGTTGCACACGCCGCCGGAGCAGGTGACGGCCGCCATGTTGTTGGGCGAGCAGACCTTGTTGCACGCCCCGCAGTTCGAGGCGTCGGCCCCGGTGTTGACCTCGCAGCCGTTCGCCTGCTTGTTGCCGTCGCAGTCCGTGAAGCCGGCCGCGCAGATGCCGTTGCAGACGCCGCCCGAGCACGTGCGCGTCGCCATGCCGGCGCTCGAGCAGACGACGCCGCAGCCGCCGCAGTTGTCGGGATCGCTCGAGCTGGCGGACTCGCAGCCGTTCGTCTGCTTGTCGGCGTCGCAGTCGCTGTAGCCGGGGGCGCACGCGCCGTTGCACACGCCACCGGCGCAGGTGACCGTCGCCATGTGGTAGCCCGAGCAGGCGATGCCGCAGCCACCGCACGAGGTGATTCCGCTGAGGAGGTTCGCCTCGCAGCCGCTCGCCTTCTTGTTGCCGTCGCAGTCGGCGAAGCCCGCGTCGCAGGCGCCGTTGCACGCGCCGGCGGCGCACGTCGGTGAGGCGATGTGGTTGTTCGAGCAGATCTGGCCGCAGCCGCCGCAGTTGCTCGGGTCGGCGTTCGTCGAGGTCTCGCAGCCGTTCGCCTGCATGTTGCCGTCGCAGCTCGCGAAGCCGGCGTCGCAGGCCCCGTTGCACGACCCGGCCGAGCAGGCGGGTGTCGAGACGTGGTTCGCCGAGCACATCACGCCGCAGCCGCCGCAGTTGAGGGGATCGGTTCCGACCGCCGTCTCGCAGCCGTCGATCTGCTTGTTGCCGTCACAGTCCGTCGATTCAGGCGCGCAGGTCCCCGCGCAGACCCCGTTCACGCACGTCCGCGTCGCCATCCCCGTCCACGAGCAGACGATGCCGCAGCCGCCGCAGTTGTCGGGGTCGCCGGCGAGGAATGCCTCGCAGCCGTTCGTCTGCTTGTCGCCGTCGCAGTCGGCGAAGCCCGCCGAGCACGGCCCGGTGCAGGTGCCGCCCGTGCACGTCGGCGACGCCACGTGGTTCGAGGAGCAGGCGTTGCCGCAGCCGCCGCAGTTCGCGACGTCCGTGCCCGTCGCCGCCTCGCAGCCGTCCAGCTGCTTGTCGGCGTTGCAGTCGGCGAAGCCGGCGTCGCAGGCTCCGCTGCAGACGCCGCCCGAGCAGGTCGGCGTCAGGACGTGGTTCGACGAGCACGCGAGACCGCAGCCGCCGCAGTTGTCCGGATCGCTCGGGAGGTTCGCCTCGCAGCCGTTGGTCAGCTTGTCGCCGTCGCAGTCCACCCAGCCCGGCTCGCAGGCGCCGTCGCACGAGCCCGCCACGCACGCCGGCGTGATGTGGTCGGCGGAGCAAGCGAGGCCGCATCCGCCGCAGTTGCCGGGATCGGCCGCGGTATCGGTCTCGCAGCCGTTCGCCTGCTTGTCGCCGTCGCAGTCCACCCAGCCCGGCTCGCACGCGCCGCTGCACGCGCCCCCCGTGCACGCCGGCGCAGGCACGTGGTCGGTGGAGCACCCCGCGCCGCAGGCCCCGCAGTGGGCGACGTCCGTTCCGGTGTCGATCTCGCAGCCGTTGGTCTGCTTGTCGCCGTCGCAGTCCTCGAACCCGCTCTCGCATTCGCCGCCGCAGACCCCCTGCGTGCACGTCGGGGCGCCGATGTGGTCGCCCGTACAGACCAAGCCGCAGCCGCCGCAGTTGCCTGGGTCGCTGTCGAGCGTGGCCTCGCAGCCGTCGGCGGGTTCGCCATTGCAGTCCTCTTTGCCGGCCTCGCATTGGAGGACGCATTGGCCCTGCTCGCAGACGGCTTCCTCCGCGCATTGGGTGGTGCAGCTTCCGCAGTGCTTCGGATCGACGAGGACGGCGGCACATTGGCCCGAGCAACAGTCTTCGTCGGTTGGGCAACCGTGCGAGGCGTTGCACCCCGGGGCGCAGTGGGTGGACTCGTCGCAAAGCGTCGCGAGCGGGCAGTCGGCGTCCGCCGTGCACCCCTTGCACTGATGGACCGCCGTGTCGCAGGTGAGCGCCGCGCCGCCGGCGACCTGGCAGTCGGCGTCGGTCTTGCAGCCGGGCGCGCACTCGAACGTCTTGCCTCCGCACGCCTGCCCGGCCGGGCAGGCGTCGTTCGACGGCGAGCACTCCCCGCAGCGTCCGCTCTTCGCGTCGCAGACCGCGCCGCTCGGCGACGACGCGCAGTCCGCGTCGGTATTGCACCGGCCGCTGTCGTCGAACAGCGGCTCGTCGTCCCCGCAGCCGAATAGGCCCAGTAGGACGAGGGGGAGGGCGAGGCTGAAGCTGCGGGCAGGTTTGCGCGACATCTCGACAGGGTCTCGGCGACGTCGTTCGCCGTCAATGTGCCGAGGGACGGGCTCTTGATGATCGCCATTGCGAATTCGCAACTCGCGGGGGCGCGGCGTGTGGCACGCGCGGTCGCGGCGTGGGCTCGATGCTGTGCCGCTCGGAGACCCGGCGGAGGCCATCGCGCGCTGATCGGGGCAACCGGAAGAGCGGATTCGCGAAACGGGCGAGCCGCTGCGCAGCTCGCGAGGCTCTCCGGCCGCGACGGGGCGCGGGCTCAGATCCGCGAGGCCGACGGCTCGATCCCGCTCCACCGCTCCAGGGCGGCGCGGTCGATCGGGTCCCTCCCGTCGAGGAACGCCTCGAGATCGCCGAGCGAGTCGACGCCCCAGAAGAGCTCGGCGTCCGCGATCATCGTGGGCACGCCGAAGGCGCCGGCGGCGATGGCCCCGTCGGTCTCGCTCCGCAGTCGCGCCTTGATCGCGGGCGCGTCCGCGGCGCCGACGAGGGCCTCGCCGTCGAGCCCCGCCGCGGTCGCCGCCGCGATCACCTTGGCGGGCGCGTCCACGCCTCCTCCTCCGGCCCACGCGGCCTGGTAGAGCGCGTCGATGAGCGCGCGGCGCGGCGCGCCCTCGGGGGCGGCGAGCGTGGCGCGGAGCGCGAGCAACGGGTTGTACGGGTGCGTCGGCGGCGGCACGAGCGTGACGCCGAGGCGGTGGGCGCGCCGCAGGCACTCCTTGAAGATGTAGGCGCGCTTGGGCGGGATCTCGGCCGGGCCCTTGTGACCGTAGGCGTTCAGCAGCGCGGCGAAGAGGATCGGCCGCGGCTCGACCTCGCGCCCGTGGCGCGCCGCGAGCGCGTGGATCTGGGTCCACGCGAGGTACGCGTAGGGCGAGATGAAGTCGAAGTAGAAGACGATCGGGCTCTTGGTGCTCATGTCAGTGACGAGGGGGGGGGGGGGGGCCCCCCCCCCCCCCCCCACACCCCCCCCCCCCCCCCCGGGGGCGGGGGGGGGGGGGGTGGGGGGGTTTTGGGG
>CAYJPW010000095.1:0-4684 GCA_964372055.1 uncultured Polyangiaceae bacterium | reverse complement strand
GCTTTTTAATGTCTATTTATAACCCTTGGGGGTTTTGGTTTTTTTTTTTTGGGGGGGGGGGGGGCGCGCCCCCCGCGCCCCCGGACTGAAGACGCGTCGGACCTCCGGGGTTCGAGGGGCGTTGGGTTGGACGATTGTCCGACACCTCTTCAGTCCCAAATCGCCTCGAGGATCGAGCCGACGATCCAGAAGGCGCCCTCGGCGGCGGCCTCGGTGCCGACGGCCACGGCGACGCCGGTCGCGGCGTCCTGGAAATGGCTCTGCTGCTGCTGGTGCGGAGAGTGGCCCTGCGGCTGCGGAGGGTAGCCCTGCGGCGGCGCCGGCGCCGAGGCGCGCCAGCGCGTCTGGGCCATGGCCTGCGCGATGGCCTCGAGCTCGTGACGGTCGTACCAGGTGCCGTGGGCGCCGCAGACGTCGATCTCGACGCGCGCCATCGCCACCGGAGTCCGCGTCATCGGGCGCGTGCACACCGGGCAGTGCGCCGCCGAGGCCGTGTCGACGCCGTGGCGCGCATGGTGCGACGCGACCTGGGCGAGGCGGATGGCGTCGGGCGGCAGGTGCTCGGCGATCCGGCGTGCCGAGGCGCTGTCGAGCCAGACGCCGCCGCAGCCGCCGCAGGCGTGCACCGTCGCGCCGGCGGCGCCGCCGACGTAGAGCGGCACGTGGCAGCGCGGGCAGGGCAGCGCCGTCGGGTTCACGAGGCCGAAAGTATCACGTCCGCCGGGCGCGCCTCGACCGCTCCGGTCGTCAGTCCCTGACGCACCCCGCGAGCTCGGAGAGCAGCTTGTCGGCCGCCTCCAGGCCGCTCGTGAACGCCTCGCCCTCGCGCGCGCGCCGGGTGAGGCGCATGTCGGGGCTGAGCTTGTAAGGAGAGTGCTTGCCCTGGACGAGCTTGAGGATCTTCGCCGGATCGAGGGGCGTGTCCTCGGCGAGGTGGAGCGTCACGCCGCGGCTCGAGGCCTCGCAGCCGAGCGCCCGCAGCTTGCGGAGCTCTGTCTTGAGCCGCATCAGGTGCACGAGGCGCCGCGCCTCGGCGGGCGGAGGGCCGAAGCGGTCCTCCATCTCGGCGGCGAGATCGCCGACCTCGTCCGGGCTCATCGCCGAGGCGAGCCGCTTGTAGAGCGAGAGGCGCACGCCGACGTCGCCCACGTAGTCCTCCGGGAGGAGCGCGTCGGCGTCGAAGGAGAGCTCGGGATCGACGTCGTGGACCACCGGCTCGCCGCGGAGCTCGTGCACCGCCTCGTCGAGCATCTGGCAGAAGAGCTCGAAGCCGACCGAGGCGACGGTGCCGCTCTGGTCGGCGCCGAGCAGATCGCCCGAGCCGCGGAGCTCGAGGTCGAGCGAGGCGATCTGGAAGCCGGAGCCGAGCTCGGTGTGGCGCTCGAGCGCCTCGATCCGGGCGCGCGCCTCGTCGGTCATCGCGTTCGCCGGGGGCACGATGAGGTAGCAGTAGGCGCGCTCCTTGGAGCGGCCCACCCGCCCGCGGAGCTGGTAGAGCTGCGAGAGGCCGAACATGTCGGCGCGGTCGACGAGGATGGTGTTGGCGCGCGGGATGTCGAGGCCGCTCTCGATGATCGCCGTCGAGCAGAGGACGTCGTAGCGGCCCTCGACGAAGTCGATCATCGTCTGCTCGAGCGCGCCCTCGCCCATCTGGCCGTGGCCCACGCAGATGCGCGCCGTGGGCACGAGCTCGGCGAGGCGGGCGGCGCGCTCGTAGAGGCCCTCGACCCGGTTGTAGACGTAGAAGACCTGCCCGCTGCGGCCGAGCTCGCGGACGATGGCGTCCTTGATCACGTTCTCGTCGTGGCGCGTGACCACGGTGCGGATCGCCCGCCGGTCGATGGGCGGCGTGGTGATGATCGACATGTCGCGCAGCCCCGAGACGGCCATCTGCAGGGTGCGCGGGATCGGCGTCGCCGAGAGGGTGAGCACGTCGACGTTCGACTTGAGCGCCTTGATCCGCTCCTTGTGGGTGACGCCGAAGCGCTGCTCCTCGTCGACGACGAGCAGGCCGAGGCGCTTGAAGTGCACGTCCTTGGAGAGCAGCCGGTGGGTGCCGACCACGACGTCCACCGTGCCCGCGCGGAGTCCGCGCGACACTTCGTCCTGCTGCTGCTTGGTCTGGAAGCGCGACATCGAGGCGACCTTGATCGGGTAGGCCGCCATGCGCGCCTGGAAGTTGAGGAAGTGCTGCTGCGCGAGCACCGTGGTCGGGCAGAGGACGGCGACCTGCCGGCCCGAGGCCGCCACGCGGAACGCGGCGCGGAGCGCGACCTCGGTCTTGCCGAAGCCGACGTCGCCGCAGACGAGCCGATCCATCGGGCGCGGCGCCTCGAGATCGCGCTCGACCTCGACGATGGCGCGCGCCTGATCGGCCGTCTCGTCGAAGGGGAACGTCGCCTCGAAGGCGCGGTAGTCGTCGTCGGCCGGCGGCACCGCCTCGCCCGGCGTGGCGCGGCGCTCGGCGTAGAGGCGGAGGAGCTCGTCGGCCATGTTGCGGACGTTCTTCGCGACCCTCGCCTTGGTCTTCGCGAAGGTCTGCCCGCCGAGCCGGTCGAGCTTCGGCGTCGCCTCGGAGCCGGTGAACTTCTGGATCTGGTTGAGGCGGTAGACGGGCAGGTAGAGCTTGTCGCCGCCGGCGTACTCGACCGAGAGCAGATCGACGGTGAGGGCGCCGACCGCCTTGTGGACGAGGCCGAGGTAGCGGCCGATGCCGTGCTCGACGTGCACGACGTGATCGCCGACGGCGAGGCTGCGCAGGTCCTCGAGGAACGGCCGCGCCGTGGACGAGGCCGCGGCGCGGGCGGCGCGGCGGTGGGCGCGCGCCCCGAAGATCTCTTCCTCGGTGACGAGGCAGAGACCCTCGGCCGGCGCGACCACGCCGCGCGCCAGCGAGCCGGTCACGATGAGCGCCGCGTCGCGCGAGGCGCCGCCCTGGGCGCCGAAGATCAGCGCCGGGTCGAAGGCGCCGAGCTTCGCCTTCACCGCGAGATCGCGGTGCCGAAGGAGCGTGGTGAGGCGCTCCACCTGCGTCGCGGCGCGCGCCGCGATGACCACGCACAGGCCGGCCTCCTGCCAGGCGCGCACCCGGCGGACGAGGGGATCGAGCGCGCCGGTCTTGCCCTTCGAGGCGCGCGCCGCCTTGATGGCGCGCTCGAGATCGCTCTGGTCGAACGTCGCCAGCGAGCGGCTGTCCTCGGGGGCGGCCTCGAAGCGCTCGAGCGAGGCGGCGCCCTCGAGCTCGCCCGAGATCCCGGTGCGGTGGAGGACGACCGCGGTGCGCGCGGCGACGAACGCGGCGACGTGCTCCTCGGTCTCGTAGAACGCCGCGACGGGGAAGTGCGCCTCTTTGCGCTTCTCCACCTCGTCCGCCAGGGCGCGCCCGATCTCGTCGCGCACGGCGCGCGTGAGCGCCGCGGGATCCTCGAGCACGACGACGGCCTCCTCGGGCAGGTACGAGCCGAGCGGCGCGAGATCGACGTACGCCGGCAGGAAGCCCTCGGCGCCGAAGAAGGCGCGGCCGGTCGCGACGTCGTCGACCAGCGCACGCGCCTTCGAGCTCGGCAGGTCGACGGCGTCGCACGCGGCGCGCACCCGCGCCTTGCCGCGCTCCAGGTTCTCCCGCGTGAGCACCGCCTCGCGCGCCGGCGTGAGCCAGAGCTCGCGGAGCTCCGGCGGCGGCGGGGCGTCTGCGGCGCGCGCCCGGCCCGTGCGCTGATCGTCGGGGTCGAACGGCTTGATGCTCATGACGAGATCGCCGTAGAGCTCGACGCGCGCCGGGCGCTCGGCGAGAGGCGGCCACACGTCGAGCAGGGCGCCGCGCACCGCGAACGAGCCGGGGTCCTCGACGAGGGGGCTCCTCGTGTAGCCGGCCGCGGTGAGGCGCGCGCACAGCGCCTCGCGATCGATCTCCTCGCCGGCGACGAGGAGCTCGGCGTGCTCGAGGATCTCGTCCGAGGCGACGACCTTGCGCGCGAGCGCCGTCACCGGCGCAACCAGGACGCTCCAGGGCAGGCCGATCGCGAGGTGGAAGAGCGTCGCCAGGCGCGTCTGGGCGGCGCGCCGGTCGGGGTTCACGTCGGCGTAAGGGCTCGCCTCGCTGGGGACGAAGAGCAGCACTTCGCCGAACGTGGTCGCGCCGGCCTCGGCGTCGTCGGCGTCGTGGGCGCCGAGCAGGAACGAGACGTCCGCCGCGAGCGCGCGGGCCGACTCGACGTCCGGCGTGAGCGCGACGATCTTCCGCTTCGTCGCCGCCGCGAGCGCCCGGACCACGAGGCCGGTCGCGCCGCCGGTCGCGCCGGTGACGTGGAGGCTCCGCGCGCCCGCCGCCTCGGCCCGCGCCGCCACCTCGCGCGCGGTGATGACCCGGCGATCGGTGGGCACGTCGAACGACGCGAGCGGCTCCAGCTCGTCCGCGCGCTCGCGCTCGTCCTCGTCCGGGGCCGCGAGCGGCCCGCCGAGCTCGGCGAGCGTCGCCGTGAGCGTCGTGGGATCGGCGGGCATCGGACCCGGGGATCTAGCACAGGAGGGGAACGTCGCTGCGGCGCGCTCGGGGCGCGACGAGCCCGACCCCTCTTCAGTCGCGAGCGGGGGCTCTGCCCCGCGCCCTCGGACTGAAGAGGCGCCGGACCTCGAGTGACGTCGGTCGGACGATTGTCCGACACCTCTTCAGTCGCGAGGGGGG
>CAYJPW010000094.1:28289-40362 GCA_964372055.1 uncultured Polyangiaceae bacterium | reverse complement strand
GACGGCTGGCGCGAAGGTCTACGACGCCCGAGGCCGAAGGCCGAGGCAGGAGAGAGGCGTCCGTGCGGCGTGGCCCGTTCTTGCGTCATCCGAGGATCGTGACGGCTGCGCCGCGTGCCCGCCGTCGACGCAGCCGCGCGTCCGGCCGTCGGGCGCGGCCCGAGGGAGCGGCCTTCCGCCGTGCAGGCCGTTGCGGCGGCCGGGCCATCGGAGTAGCAGCGCGCGCAGCCACCAAGGAGACCACCATGCGCGCATTCCTCGAGCTGTCTGCGACGTCCCTGCTCGCGATCGCCGCCTGCGGCGGCGAGGCCGCGGAGATGCCCGCCGCCGAGACACCGCCGCCGCCCCCGCCGGCGGCCGAGCCCACCGCGGCGCCCACGGCCGCTCCCACCGCGGCGCCCACCGCAGCGGCGACCCCGCCCGGGCCGGCGCCCGTCGCGAAGTACACCGGGATGAGCACGCCGGAGAGCGTGCTCTACGACGCGGCGAACGACCGCTACCTCGTCAGCAACATCAACGGCAAGCCGGTCGACGCCGACAACAACGGCTTCATCTCGGAGCTCTCGCCCGACGGCAAGGTGACGAAGGAGAAGTGGATCGCGGGCGGCCAGAACAAGGTGACGCTCAACGCGCCCAAGGGCTCGGCGATCGCCGGCGGCGTGCTCTACGTGGCCGATCTCGACACCGTGCGCATGTTCGACCTCAAGAGCGGCGCGCCCAGGGGCGAGGTCAAGATCGCCGGCGCCACGTTCCTCAACGACGTCGCGGCCACCGCCGACGGGAAGGTCTACGTCTCGGACTCGGGCCTGAAGATGGGCGCCGCCGGCTTCGAGCCGACCGGCACCGACGCCGTCTACGTGATCGAGAAGAGTAAGGCCAAGCCGCTCGCCAAGAGCACCGACCTCGGCCGCCCCAACGGCCTCCTCGCCGCCGACAAGGGCGTCTGGGTCGTCACCTTCGGCACCGGCGAGCTCTACCGCCTCGACGAGAAGGGCGCGAAGCAGGACGCGGCCAAGCTGCCGAAGGGATCGCTCGACGGGATCGTGAAGGTCGGCGACAACCTGCTCATCTCGAGCTGGGAGTCCAACGCCGTCTACCGCGGCAAGCCGGGCGGCACCTTCGAGGTCGCCGTCGCGAACGTCAAGTCCCCCGCCGACATCGGCTGGGACAGCAAGCGCTCCCGCGTCCTCGTCCCGCTCTTCACCGAGAACACCGTCGAGGTCTACGAGGTCAAGTAAGCCGCTCCAGCCCGGGTCATTTGCCCGGGGACTGGGGGCGAAGCCCCGATGTTGGGGCAATTCACAATCGTCCGACGTCCATCAGCCGGTCTTGGGCGTGGACGTGGACCGAACACGCCGGGTCGATGGCCGGCGCCCCGGGTAGCCGGGCGTGGTCTGCGACGGGTGGACGTGGACGTCGGCGGCGCTTGGGCGCCGCGCACCCACGCCCACGCCCAAGCAGTGACGATGGCGCGCCCGAGGACAGTCAGCCTCCGCCGCGACCCCTCAGCGCAAAGTTATCAGCGCTAACATTGCCCCGACCAGCAACGCGACCCCCAGGACGATGACCAGCCGCGCCCCCGACGACGAGCGCGGCACCGGCTCGCGCAACGCTGCCGCCTCGCTTTCGCCGACAGGCGACCCTTCGATCGACGCCGGCGGCATGCTGGGCTCCTCGCGCTCGCCGCTGAGCAGCGGCCCGAGCGCCGCCCACGCCGCCCCGGCGGTCGGAAAACGGCGCTCGGGATCGCGCGACACGCAAAGGGCGAACCAGTCGTCGAACCCGGGCGGCAATCGGTCCTCGCAGCCGAGCTCGCGCGCGCGATGCGATGCCGCGGGGACGGGCGCCTTCACCAGCTCGAGCGCGAGATCGTAGGCGTTCGACCCCGGCGCCCCCGCGGCCAGCCAGAAGATCTTCCCGGTCAGGACCAGGAACGTGAGCAGGCCGAGCGCCCAGACGTCGGCGCAGGGCTTGATCGCCGCGCGCTCGTGCGCCTGCTCCGGCGCGGTCCACAGCGGTGTCCCGAGGCCGGGCGCCGTGCCGCCCAGCGTCGCCTCGCGCACGACCTTGGCGACGCCGAAGTCGAGCACCTTCACGAGCACCGCGTGCGCGGCGTCCGGGAGGACGAAGATGTTCTCGGGCTTGAGGTCGCGGTGCACGATCGACACCGCGTGCGCCGCCGAGAGCGCGTCGAAGAGCTGCGCCAGGAGCGCCCGCGCCTCGGCGCGATCGAGCGCACCGCGCTCCGCGAGGAAGCCGCCGAGGTCCTTGCCCTCGAGGTGCTCCATCGCGAGCCAGGGCAGCCCGGTCGCGGCATCGACGCCGGAGCCGACCACCTGCACGACGTGCCTGCTCTTCACGGTCGCTCCGACGCGCGCCTCCTGCGCGAAGCGCTCGGCGAACTTCGGCTCGGTGAGCAGCTCGGAGCTCATCACCTTGAGCGCGCGCGGCTGCCCGGTCGCGATCTCGTCGGCGAGGTAGACGGCGCCCATCGCCCCCTGCCCGAGCAGCCGGCGGACGCGGAAGGCCCCGGCGAACGTCGAGTCGGGCATCAGGCGTTGCGTGCGCGCCACCCTTCTTCTCTAGCGCGTTCAGCGCTCGCGCGGGCGCCCGTGTGCCCGGCTTGCCAGCGGCGCCCCGCGCGATGCATCGTGGGCCATGGACGAGCGCGTGGTTTGCCTCGGCTGCGGCGGCATGGTCGCCGACCGCGGCGCCGTGCTGCCGGAAGGCGAGGCGCGCTGCGTCTGCCCGCCGCCGAGCCTCATCCCGGCGCCCGCGTGGAGCGAGCCGCCGCCCGGCCCGTGCCCGCGCTGCGAGCAGCCGCTCGCCCGCCGGCGCTACGGCGATCTCGACGCCGCCGAGTGCCCCGCCTGCGGCGGCCTCCTGGTCGGACGCGCCACGATGGACCGGATCGCGACGAGCCCCGACGCCACCGGCACGGTCCGGCTCGCGCTGCCGGCGCGGGAGCGGGCCCGCGAGCCGCCGGCGCGGTATCTCCGCTGCCCGGCGTGCTCGAACCTCATGAACCGGCGCGTCTTCGGGCGGGTCTCCGGCGTGATCGTCGACGTGTGCCGCGAGCACGGCGTGTGGTTCGACGGCGGCGAGCTCGCGGCCGTGCTCGCCTTCGTCGAGGGCGGCGGGCTCGAGCGCGCCAAGCAGCGCGACGCCGACGAGCGCGCGGAGGCCGAGCGCGCGCGGCGCGCCGATCAGAGGCGGGCCGAGCTCTCGGTCGGAATGACGCAGGCCTCGGCGCTCGAGATGCAAGGCTCGTGGTCGCGCTGGAGCCGGCGGTCGGCGGCCGCCGAGGTGCTCCTCGCGCTGTTCGAGCTGTGGGGCGAGTCGCGGTAGCGGGTCACTCCGGGCAGGGCGTGCCCAGCGCCGCCGGCGCCGGCAGCGTGGCGACGCCGTTCTTCAGGAACGTGGAGTGGAAGCAGCCGTACTGGTACTTCACCGCCTCGAGCTGGCGGTAGATCGCGTGCGGATCGTAGAAGCCGTCGCCCTCGTACTCCACGATCGCCCCGGTGTACTTCTGGCCGCCCTCGGAGGTCATGTTGTCCTTCACCGGGTACGCGGCGATGCCGTCGAGCCCGTCGAGGGCCAGCGCCTCCTGCATGCTCGGCCACACCACGTCGCCGGCCTCTTCGTGGCCGTAGGCGAGCGCGACCGCGTCGTAGATCTCGATGGGGAAATACGAGTCCCCCTTCCCCGCCGGATCGAAGACGGGGCGAGTCGGATGACCGGGCAGCGGCCTGCGGCCGAGGCGCGGCATGTAGACGAAGGGCTCGGCGGCCTCGCAGGCGGTCTCGAAGAGGTGCAGCGTCGGGTGCATCAGGGTGAGCGGCTCGGGCGTGCCCAGGATGACGCCGAGCAGCCCGGTGACGTTGGGCAGGAGCGACGTCTTGAGGATGAAGTAGCTCCAGTACCCGCCGGCGCCCGTCGGCACCGAGGCGCGGATGCGCGGCTCGACCGCGCTCACCATGTTCGTGTACATGCCGCCCATCGACTGCCCCTGCGCGAGGAGCTGGTCCTCGGCGAAGCGGAAGCCGGTCTCGCCCGCGGGCAGCGTCGGGCCGGTGCAGGCCGCGAGCACGGCGGGCGGGATCGCGAGCGTGCGCAGCGCCTCGATGTAGAGGCGCTGCTCGATGACGCCCTGGCGGAAGGTGTCGCGCATGGCGGCGAGGTTGTCGACGTTGAGGTACGCCGTCTCGCTCGCGCCCGGGAGCCGCTCCGGGTTCACCGGCAGCGCGCTGCCCGCGGTGGCGATGCCGAAGTCGGCGAGCACGTGGCTCGGTCCCGTGCCCGGCTCGGGCGGGCCGTCGGCGGTGCTCGAGGGCCCGTACTCGACCACCTGATCGCTCCGACCGCCCGACCCGTGGAAGTAGACGACGAGCGGGTAGCCGCCCACCGGCATCGCGACCTTGGGGATCGCGATCACGATGGGCGCGACCTCGTCGCGCTGCTTCACCGGCAGGCCATCGGTGCCGATCTCGAACAGGCCGCCGTCGTCGAACGGCGGCGTGCCGACCTGGAACTGCGGGTATGTCACCGTGCCGTGCAGCTCGCAGAAGCGCGGGTGATCGGCGCCGCCGTCGGGATCGATCGCCAACCCGTCGATCGTGATCGGGTACTTGGCGACGAGCGCGTCCGAGAGATCGGCGAGCTCGGCGACCACGTCGCCGGTCGTGAACACGGTCGCGGCGGCGACGTCGCCGGGATCGACGCCGATCGCCGGCAGCGTCTCCCAGAGCGGCGCGTAGAGCGCCTTGGCCGCCTCGCCGCGCGCGCCGGGCGGCGCTTCGCCGCGCGCGAGCGCCGCGAGGCCGGCGTTGACGCCGAGCGGCGCGCCCGTCGCGTCGCCGAGCTCCCGCCGCACGATCACCGCGTACTTGCGCCGCCCCTGGAGGACGAAGCCGGGCCGCGGGGCCACGGCGAGCACGTTCGCCGCCAGGTAGTCGTCGGCGTTCGGGGTGGACGAGACCAGCGGGACGAGCTTGCCGCGCTCGGGCGAGCTCGGATCGACGTCGGCGAGGAGGATCGGCGAGCTCGCGTCGGCGGGGATCACCGCCTCGGGATCGCGCGCCGCGAGCGGGGCGGTGAAGCGCATCCAGGTCACGGGCATCATCGGGAAGCCGAGGTGCTCGCCCGCGGCGGGGAGCAGGCCCGACACGAGCGGGATCGCCTTGGGGTTGGGGAAGCCGGCGAGATCCGGCGTGCCCTCGGCGGTGAGGCGCAGGTCCGACGGGTACGGGAAATCCCAGAAGCGCTCCGGCGTCGCCAGGCTCTGGTCGAGCTCGAACACGAGCTGGGTCGCGCCGGCCCCGCCGCCGCTTGTCGTCCCCGAGGGCTCGTCGTCGCCGCCGCACCCGATCGCCGCGCACGCGAGCGCGACCGCCCAAGCCGAAGTCATCCGCATCACGCGGCATGGTAGCCGGCCGCGCGCCCGGCCGATACGACGTGCGGCGCTCAAGCCGGCGGCGCAGCGGCCTTGCCGGCCGCGCGGCGGGCCGCCGGATCGTCGCGGTAGAACACGATCGTGGCGAGCACGAAGGCCACCCAGAGCGCGGCCAGGTGGTAGAGCATCGGCACTCCGCCGCGACCGCCGTAGATGCGGCTCGAGATGGGCGGGCCGAGGAGCATCCCGGCCGCGTAGAACGCGTTGTAGAAGGCGTTGGCCCGGCTGTAGTCGCGCGGCGCCGTGACCACTCCCGAGAGCGCCAGGCTCACCGGCGAGATCGAGGCGAGCGTCGCGCCGGCGATGAAGACGGCGGCGCACATCCACGCGTACGAGTCGAGGAAGACGAACCCGAGGATCATCACCGTGCCGACGGCGCCCATGGCCCGCATCATCAGCAGGTGGCCGTAGCGATCGCCGAGCCGGCCCGCGATGTTCGAGAAGAGGAGCATGCCGCCCGCGAACCAGGCGGTGATGACGATGGTCCGGTCGGTGCTGATCCCCTTCTGCTCCACCAAGTAGAGTGGCAGGAAGAGCACCACCGAGGCCTGGAAGTAGCCGTACGAGAACGTCGCCAGGCACGAGGTCTTGATGCGCCAGAGGATCGCGGCCCCTCCGGTCGCCGGCGTGGCGTCGCCCGGCGCCGGCGACTGCTCTTCGTGCCTGACGTCGGGCGCGAGCCGGAGGACGACGAGGATCGCCGCCACGACGGCGATCGCCCCGGAGACGAAGAAGGCCACGCGCATCGGCGCCACGGAGACGATGCCCTTCGCCACCAGCGGGCCGACCACGTACCCGAGCGCGAGCGCGATGGCGTAGAGGCTCATCACGAACGCCTTGTTCTCCTTGCTCGAGCGCGAGAGCAGGATCGTCTCGCAGCTCACCCAGACGCCCACCGAGAAGGCGCCGTCGACGAAGCGCACCGCCGCGAGGCCGCCGTACGTGGGAACGAGCGGGAAGGACGAGACGGCGACGGCGTAGCCGAGGAGCGCGCCCACGAGCGTGGCGCGCGCCGAGAACCGGCGGATGACCGCGCCCATCGGCAGCGAGAGCGCGATGATGCCGAGCGCGAACCAGGCCGCGAGCGAGCCGATGTCCTGCTTGGAGAAGCCGCGCCCGTCGAGGAAGAGGGCGACGAGCGAGATCGAGACGCCGTAGGCGAGGCCGAGCAGGAAGATGGCCCCGTCGACCAGCCAGATGTTCCGGTCCGGGATGCGCTGGGCGAGGCTCACGGGGCGCGGCGAGGAGTAGCCCGCGCCGGCGCCGCCTGTCCAGCGCGCCGCCGCCGCGCGAGCCCGAGCAGCGCGAGGCCGACGAGCGCGACGGACGGAGCCGCCGGAGCGCCCGCGGTGCGGCAGCCGCACCCCGAGTCGCCGCCGTCGGAGCCCGCGCTCGAGGCGCCGGAGCCCGCGGCGCCCGTCCCCTGCCCGCCGCCTGCGCCGGTGCCGCCTGCGCCGCCCGCGCCGCCTGCGCCCGTCGCGGGCGGGAGCTCGGAGGTGATGGTGAGCTCGAGATCGAAGGACACGTCGCTCGAGGTCGCGCTCGCCTGCTTCACGATCGCCGCGACCACGTTCTCGCCGACGACGAAGGGGTTGGGCGCGAGCGCGATCGGCGCGGCGCTGAGCTCGTTGTCCGTCGAGCTCGCGCTCGCGAAGCTCGCGTAGTCGGTCCCGGCGTCGACGTACTTGGCGAACACCTGGGTCCCGTTCACGAACACCGCCACGCCGTCGTCGTGGAGCACCTCGAGCTCGGCGGCGGCGACGGGCAGGTCCAGGGTGATGATGCGGCGGAAGTACGCGCTCGGGTAGGCGGGCGTCGCCTCGGTGATCACGGTGGCCTCGTCGCCGTCGCCGTAGCCGAGCTGCGCCGCGCCCTCTTTCCAGGCGGCGTCGTCGAAGCCGAGACCGCTCCAGGCCGTCCCCTGATCGGTCCCGTCGTCGCTGTAGCGCCACGTGTCGCCGAACGGGATCACCACGACGGGGGTGCCGCCGGCGATGGTGAAGCCGGCGTTGCTCTCGTCGCGGAGCATCGCGTTCGCCACGCTCGAGACGCGCACGAGCCCGTGCGTCGTCTGCGCCGAGGGCACGGTCCAGGCGTAGGTCCCGGTGTTGGGCGTGCTCGCGACGATGGTGCTCCAGCTCTGGCCGTCGTCGAGCGAGTACTCGATCTTCACGTCGGGCACGCTCCCGACCGTCGCCCAGCGGATGTCGTAGGTCGATCCGCCGGCGAGGACCTCGCCGCCGTCGGGGGCGCCCACGACGATGCCGGTGCCCTTGATCATCGCGAACCGATCGGTGATCTCGCCGTCGTAGCGGATGTTGGTGAGCGAGAGGCGGTTCTCCTGGACGTCGAGCAGGCAGGAGCCGTTCTCGACCTCGCTGAAGTACATCACCGGGTGATCGCCGGTGCCCGAGACGCCGGTGCCGCCGTGCCCGGCGACGACGTAGACCGCGCCGTCGTGCGCGTTGGCGCCGACCTGCTTCACGTAGGGCCCGTCGCCGAGCGCCTTGCCGTCGCCCGGATCCTTGATGTGCCCGGCGGCGGTGGTGGGCGTGTCGTAGGCGCCGTCGAGCAGGAACGAGCGCTCGTAGATGTGCGAGTGGCCGGCGAGCACGAGATCGACGCCGCCCGCCTCGAGGATCGGCAGCGCGTTCTCGCGCATGTCGACGAGCTGCCCCTCGGTGTCGGAGTCGTGGCTGCCCTTCGTGTACGGCGGGTGGTGCCAGTACGCGATGATCCACTCCTGGGTCGTCGCGGCGAGGTCCGCCTGCATCCAGGTGAGCATCGCGCCGCCCGGATCGCGCGGCGAGTCGTGCGAGTCGAGCACGATGAAGTGGATGTTGGCGTAGTCGAACGCGTAGTACGCCTCGGTGCCCGAGGGCAGCCCGCCGGCCTCGCCGGCCTTCGGCAGCACGTACGCCGTGTAGTAAGGCCCGGTCTGCGTCTGCGAGTCGCTGTTCGTGCCCTCGTGGTTGCCGAGCGCAGGCCAGACGACGGTGTTCCGGAGGATGTCCTCGTACGGCGCGAAGAAGTGGTCGGTGAACTCGGCCGTCGTCCCCGCGGTGTAGGCCATGTCGCCGACGTGCAGGTAGAGGTCGGGCACGTAGGGGCCCGCGAAGGTGAGCATCGCGTCGCGCACCTGGGCCTGCCGCGTCGCGCCGGTCCCCGAGTCGCCGACGAGCCAGGCGCGGAGCTTCTTCCGCGTCCCGGCGGGCGGGGCGGTCACGAAGTAGTGCGCGGCGTCGCCCCCGGCGAGCACCGTCCCCGGCGCGCCGACCGCGTAGTAGTAACGCGTCGCGGGGCTGAGCCCGGTGATCGTCACCTCGTGCTGCGTCGCCGAGGCGGCCAGCATCGCCTTCTGCGTCAGGCTCTGCGGATCGGGCCCGTACGAGACCTCGCTCGCCGACGCGGCGTCGGTCGTCCACACGACGGTCACCGACGACGGCGTGAGCGTCTGGAGGTACGGGTGCCGCGCCAGCGCCTGCGCGGCCGCGGACGCCGGGACCAGGACCGCCGCCGCGAGCGCGACGACAGCGTGAAGATGAAGACGACGGCGCCGCATCATGGCTTGCCTTTCCTCGCGGCGAGGCGCGCCTCGTCGAGGAGCGCCGCCGCGCCGGCGAGCTTGGGCGAGCTCGCCACCACGTGCTCGAGCTCGCGGACCGCCTCGGAGGCGCGACCGAGCGCGAGGAGCGCCCGGCCCCTCGAGAGCCGCGCGAGATCGGTCGGCCGGCGCGCCAGCGCGCGATCGGCCTCGCTCAGCGCCTCGAGCCGATCGCGCCGCGCGGCGTCGGCGTGCCGCGCGTCCGCGTGCACCTCGGCGCGCGCGAGGAGGAGATCGGCCTTGTTCGGCGCGGCCGCGAGCGCCTCGTCGATCAACGCCACCGCGCGATCGAACCGCCCGCGGCGCCGCTCCACCCGGACGAGCGCCATCCGGACCACGACGGCGCCGCCGAGCACGCGCAGCCCCTCTTCGTAGCCGGCGGCCGCCTCGTCGAGCCGGCCGCGACGCTCGTCGAGCCGCCCGCGCGCGAGCACGAGCTCGGGATCGGGCCGGAGCCGGATCGCCTCGTCGTAGTCGGCCCGCGCCTCGGCGAGCCGCCCTGCCGCGAGCCGCAGCGCCGCCCGCGCCGAGAGCGCCACCGCCGAGGGCGGCCCGCCCGCGAGGTAGCGATCGAGGTCCGCCTCGGCCGGCCCCGCCTGCCCGCCGGCCGCGCGCGCCAGGCCGCGCTCGAGGAAGAGCTCGCGCCGCTCGGGATCGAGCCGCGCCACCTCCTCGAGATCGGCGAGCGCGCGATCGACGCGACCGAGCCGGCGGCTCAGCGCCGCGCGCGCCAGCCACGCGGCGGGATCGCCGGGTCGCGCCTTGATCTCGGCGTCGAGCACGGCCAGCTCGGCCGCGGGGCCGTCGTGCGCCGCGACGGGCGCCGCCGCCGCGAGCAGCAAGCAGGCGATCGCGACGGCCGGCCCCTTCATCGGCGCACGATACCACGCCCGCGCGGCGTCACTCCGGATCGCAGGGACCCTGGCACGTCGACACGACGGTCGAGTCGTCGAAGAAGCGATCGGTCTGCTCCATCGCCGCCGGGAGCACGCGGACCTTGTCGTGCGGATCGTCGGCCTCGGGGCCCTGGGGCGGGGTGTTGGTCTTCGGCGCCTCGGGCAGCCCGAACGAGAACTCCATCATCCCCGATCCGGTGAACGGCGGCGCGGCCTCCTCGATCCCCCAGATCGATCGGTTCACCGGGCTCACGTTCTTCGCCCCGACGGCGCGGGCGAGGATGTGCGCGCCGAGCGGCGTCACCTGGTAGTCGCCGATGGCGACGTGCAGCAGCACCTCGTGCGCCGGCGTGCCCGGCAGCATGTCCTTGGTGATGTAGGGCGCGTACCCGTCGGGCTCGGTGCGGTCCCAGAGCATCTGCACCAGGCCGAGCACGATCTGCTGGTCGCGGTGGCTCGGGTACTTCACCTGGAGCAGGAAGAAGAACGGGCCGAAGTCGACGCTGCGGTTGAGCAGGAGGTTGTAAGGGAGGCCCGGCTCGCCGAGCAGCCCGCGCGTCACGTCGGTGGTGAGCGCCATGTACGTCACCCCGAAGATCCCGCCCTGGCTGTCGCCGCGGTAGTAGCAGCGCGTCGGATCGATCGCGCTCTGGCCGTTGAACTGGACCGCCGGATCCTTCCAGAAGCGGCCCTTCATCATCCTCATCGCCAGGAGGCTGTTGAGCACCCCCTGGTGCTGGCGATCGATGAACGGCCGGAAAAGGCCGGCGTCCTTGAGGATGGCGTCCATCACCAGGTCCTCGTCCTCGTCGGCCATGCCTACGAGATCGACCGAGAACGCCACGTAGCCCTTCGTGTCGGCGAGCTCGGCGAGGTAGCCGTTCTGGCCCTCGGCCTTGTCGCCGAGCAAGCCATGCCCGTTCTGCAGCAGCGCGCCGGGCGTCACCGTGGCGCTGTTGGGGATGTGGACCAAGAACTCGAACTGCGCCGTCCCGTTCTGCTGCGGCAGCCCGTCGGGGCCGAAGACGAGCTTCGCGCCGGGATCGGTCTGATCGAGGTAGAGGGGCACCGTCATGCGCCCGTGGATGCGGCGCTTGATGAAGGGGTTCGGGTCCTCCTCGATCTGATCGATGACATACTCGGGGCCCTCCTCGCCGACCGTGGCGAGCGCGTCGTCGCGCATGTGGAGGAGCCAGCGCGTGTTGTTCTCGCGGCTCGCGGTCGTGTAGTCCCAGGCGATCTGGAGATCGGTGCGCGGGATGCCGGCCGCCTCGAGCTTGCCGAAGATGTCGTCGTAGAGCGCGCGCCGGCGCTCCACCGACGGGTCCTCGTGGTCGGTCCCGTCGCGCAGCGCGCGGAACACGGGCGAGGGCTCGAGCGTCGCGCCGCCGGCGTCGACGACGTGCCGGATGGCGACGATGTAGCGCGTCTCGTCCTTGAGACGCACCACCGGCCGGATCATGAACGCCCGGTCGGCGTCGTCCGCGCCGCTCATGTCGAGCTCGGCGAAGTGGGGCACGAGCTCGCCCGTGTCGGCGTCGAGCAGCACCGTCGGCGAGCCGGTCGTGAGCGAGAGATCGATCGAGTCCTGGGTCGGGAGCCCGGTCACGGTCGCGCCGGGGAGCTCGGTGAGCGGCGCTTGCCCCGGCGAGAACCCGTCGCTGTCCGCCCACAGCGCCGGATCGAGGTGCTCCTTGTTGAGCGTCGGCAGCGTCGTCGCGCCGAAGGCGACGTGGCGCCCGGTCGCGTCCTCGGCGAGGTAGACGTTCGACGGGAACGGGAAGCCGCAGTGCGACGGCACCAGCGGATCGCAGTCGGCGCCTGCGAGCAGCCCGCCGGCCCCGGAGCCGCCGGCGCCCCCCGCTCCGCCAGCGCCCTGGCCGCCGGAGCCGCTCGTTCCGCCGGTGGACGCGGCCGGATTCGAATCGTCGGTGCAGCCGCCCGCGGCCGCGGAGACGAGCATCACGAGGAGGAGCAGGGCACGTCGCATCGTTCATCCCTCCGGCGGCAGGCGGTTCGAAGAGCGGTCCGCTGGCTCGAGCGACCGCGAATGCGGATCGCGCTCGGGCTCGAGCGACCGCGAATGCGGATCGCGCTCGGGCTCGAGCGACCGCGAATGCG
>CAYJPW010000094.1:0-28189 GCA_964372055.1 uncultured Polyangiaceae bacterium | reverse complement strand
GATCGCGCTCGGGCTCGAGCACGATCTCGCGCAGCAGACCGAGCCCGACCGAGCCCGACCCGATGACCTTGGCGTGGAAGGCTTTGCGATCGAAGCGGGCGCCGTCGCGCCGCTCGAGCTCGGCGCGGAGCCCGAGGATCTCGCGCTCGCCGATCTTGTAGGAGATGGCTTGGGCGGGCCATCCCAGGTAGCGCGTCGCTTCGCTCACCGCCATGTCGAGCGGGAGGAAGGCGCGCCGGTTCATGAGCTCGACCGCGAGCTCGTAGCTCCACGTCTCGCCTGGGTGGAAGCTCTCGCCGCGCGGCACCGCGAGCCCGAGGTGCAGCCCGATGTCGACGACGACGCGGCAGGCGCGCATCAGCTTGGCGCCGAGCATCCCGAGCACGTAGTCGGGCTTCTCGAGGTAGCCGAGCTCGTGCATGAGCTGCTCGGCGTAGAGCGCCCAGCCCTCGCCGTGGCCGGGGCAGAAGTAGAGCAGCCGGTGCAGGCGGCAGAGCTCCGAGGCGAGCAGCACCTGGAGCGAGCACTGCAGGTGGTGGCCCGGGAAGCCCTCGTGGTACGCGGTCGTGATCTCGTCGTAGAGCGGGAAGCTCGACGACTCGCCCACCGAGTACCAGATGGTCCCCGGCCGCGAGAAGTCCTCGCTCGGCGGCACGTAGTAGGCGCCGAGCGAGCCGCCGGGGGGCGCGATCTTCACCTCGACGCGGCGGACGGCCTCGGGGATGTCGAAGTGGCGGCCCTCGAGATCGGCGAGCGCGCCGAGCTGCCGCTCGCGGATGAAGCGAAGGAAGCTCTCGCGGTCGGGCGCGGCCCGCTCCGGATCGGTGCCGAGGAGCTCGATCACCTCGGGCAGCGAGGCGCCGGGGCGGATCGACCGCGCGACCTCGGTCATCTGCGCCTCGATGGCGTGCACCTCCGACCAGCCCCACTCGTAGGCGTCGATCGGATCGAGGTTCATCCCGAGGAAGCGCTTGGCCGCGCGGAGGTAGCGCTCGCGTCCCACGGCCTCGCCTTCGCTCGCGTGCGGCAGCACCTCGGCCTCGAGGCGCTGGGCGAACGACGCAAAGGCCCCGCAGGCGCCCGCGACCGCCGCCTCGAGCCGGCGCTGCAGCGCGTCTCCGCCCACGCCCGCCGCGGCGAACGTGGCCGGGAGCGTCCGGAGGTACGAGCTCGCGCCGGCGCTCGCGCGCGCCTGCTCGGCGACGGCGCGCACCTGGCGCCGCGCCACCACGAGACCACGGCGGCGGCCTTCGTCGAGGCTCGCGAGGTAACCGTCCATCGCCGCGCCGATCCCGTCGAGCCGCGCGACGTGGCTCTGCGCGTCGGCCTCGGTCGCGGCGGGCATCACCTCGAACACCTGCCGGATGTACTGGAAGCTCGACTCGCTGCTGTTCAGGTCGCGCAGGTGATCGCCGTGCGCGAAGAGCTCGCGCCGATCGCGGATCCACTCCTCGGTCACCCGCGAGGCGAGGCGGGAGAACCGATCCGAGGGCGCCGGGAGCGCCGCGAGGCGCCGCTCGAAGCGCCCGAGCTCGGCGTCCCAGGCTTCGGCCGCGGCGGGGCCGTAGTCGTCCCAGGCGTCATGGTGGCCCGGGATGCCGGCGAACGTCGCCTGCACGGGGCTCCGCGCCGCGAATGCCTCGCAGAGCTCGTCGCTCAGCGCGAAGACGGGGTGGCGGGGGCTCGCGCCTGCGGGGCGGCTGGACGGCATGGCCCACGGATTGGACCAGGAACTCCGCGGCGCGGGAAGGGATCACGTCGCGGCGCGCTCGATCCGCTCGATCTCGCGCTCGAGGCGGCGGGCCTCCTCGCTGCTCTCGGTGTGGCGCAAGGCCGCGATCAACAGGGCCCGCCGCTCCTCGTCGCCGAGCTCGCGGTGCGCCGCCAGCATCGCGAAGAGCCCGCCGAGCTGTCCGGGCCGGTGCCCGCGCCAGCCGCGCGCCGCGAAGAAGCGGAGCACCTCGGCGAGCGCCTGCACCTCGCTCTTGCTGGCCGACGGCGCGCGCTGGCACGCCGCGATCACCGCGCCCGTCGTGTCCAGCAGCCCCTCGCGCACCTTGGTCACCTCGGGGGCGAGAGGCCGGTCGACGTCCTCGGCCAGGAAGAGGTGGGGATCGCGCGCCGCGCGCTCGGCCAGTCGATCGAGGAGCACGTCGAGGGCGTGCGCCTTCTCCGCCGGGGTCGCGCCGGGCAGATCGATGAGATCGAGGTGCTTCTTCTTCCACTGCTTCTTGGGGTGATCGCTCGCCCCCTCGAACGTCGTCGCGAACGCCGGCCGCTTCGCGCCCTGGAGCATCGAGGCGATGCGGCCGTAGATCTGGCGGAAGTCCGGATCGCGCAGGCCGTAGCCGACGAAGAAGAACGACTGGTTGAGGAGCAGCCCCTCGAGCAGGAGCGCCATCGCCGGCCGCCTCCGGAAGAAGTCGTCGTAGTCGTCGCGGCTGAGGACGAGCTCGCCGCCACTCACGGCGCAGCCGTGGAACTTGACGACGTAGCAGCCGTCGGTGCCGCCCGTCCTCGGGACGTCGCGCTCGGCGACGACGCGCTCCGGGTGGCGGCGCTGCGCGTGGAGCGCGGTCTCGAGCAGATCGTCGTAGTTGGTGGTGACGAAGTAGCGCGCCGGCAGCGAGGTGAGCAGGTAATGGGCGAGCGTCGGGCGGGCGCCGCTCGCCCCGACGGTGAAGCGGCGGGCGATGCGCGACTCGATCGACTCGCCCTCGGGCGCGCCGCGCTCGCGGTACCACTGCGCGAGATCGAGGAGGTAGTCGAGATCGCCGCGCCGGTGCGCCGGCTCGATCGCGAGCTCGCCCGCGAGCTCGTCGATGAGCTCGAGCCACCCGGGCAAGCCCGAGCCGGACGAGACGCCCGAGCCCACGAAGAGCACGCACTCGCGGCGGCGGAGCGCCTCGACGAGCTCGCCGAACGGGCCGTCGTCGGCGTCGATCGGCGCGCCCCGCCGCGCCCGGACGCGCCGGCGCGCCTCGAGCCACACCTGGTAGGTCGACTCGGTGTACGGCACGAAGGCGACGTCGACGTCCTCGTGCTCGTCGACGAACGCCATCGCCGCCTCGACCTGCGGCTCGGCGACCGCGAGCCGATCGTGCCGCGCCCCGCCGTCGCCGGTCAGGAAGGTGGGGAGCGCGATGCGCCACGGCTTGGGGACGCCCGCCCGCCCGAGCTCCGCGCACGCGCGCCGGAGCGCGCCCGCCACCGCCGCCGCCGCCCGCTGCTCGCGCGGCACGTTGATGCCGGTCGCGACCGTGACCACGACCCCGAAGGGCTTCTCGCCCTTCGCAGGCGCTCCGCTTGCCTCGTTCGCCGCCGGCATCGGCAGCCAGAACGTCTCGGCCGACCCCGCCCTCCGCCCGCCGAGCGAAGCCCGCAGCGCCTCGTACTGCGCGCGAAACGAAGGCAGGTTCGCCTCGAACGCGCTCGTCAGCTGCCCGCCCGGGCTGAGCACGCGATCGGTCGAGTACGCGACCGCGTCCGCAGAGAGGAGCGTGATGTCCCCCGGAGCGACGAAGAGGTGCCCGCGCATCGGGCCCAGTCTGTCACACCGTGGCGGCCGAGAGCGCCCCGTGGTGGAAACCCAGCCGGGTGTCGTCGAGCCTGCCCAGGTGCTCGGGGAAGAACTCGCGGATCGGCGGGAACGGGATGCGCTCGGCGATCTCGAACGACGGGTAGCGGTAGACGATCACCTCGTTCAGCCCGCGGTGCGCCGAGAGCACGTAGCGGCCGTCGGGGCTCAGCGCCAGGCCGTAGCTGCCGTCGAGGGGGCTGCCGCGGGAGATGCGCAGCGCCTTCAGGAACGTGTGCGTGGCCGTCGGCACGCTCACGCGCGAGAAGCCCTCGACCAGGTTGGAGACGCCGCTGCGCCAGGCGCGGAGCGTCCGGAAGAGGCCGGCGCGCTCGTCGACGTAGCGGACGGTGCGGAACGTCTCCAGATCGACGCGCGTGATCACGCTGCTCGCGCACGAGTTGTAGAGCACCTCGCTCCCGGTCACGACCACGTCCGAGGTGAGCGCGCCGGGCAGGTCCTTCGGGATCGAGACGTGGCGCAGCACCGTCGCCGAGGGCCCGTCGATCTCGAAGAGGTAGTTCTTGAAGTGCGCGATCGTGTACTCGACGAACTCCATCTGCCCCTGCGGGCTGCACCGCTGCGTCGGCGCGTAGAACACGTCGCGCGTCGGGTGCACGCCGAGGTGCCACGCCGTGGCCGGCAGCTTCACCACGCGGGCCTCGCGCCGCTCGAGATCGAAGATGCCCACCTGGTTGGCGTAGCCGGCGAGATCGTGGTCCATCGCGCCGTAGAAGAGGAACCTCCCCGACGGCGAGAGCTTGACCGCGTGCGGCAGCGTCACCCCGTGGGCGCCGAGCCGGCGGGGGTGCTCGAGATCGTCGTAGTCGACCTCGACGAAGTCGGGACCGAGCACGGTGACGAAGCGCTTCTCGTCGAGCCACACCACGTGCGTCTGGCTCTCGTAGGGCACGCGCGGCGCGCAGAAGCGCAAGGTCGAGAGGCGGCGCGTCTCCTCGAGCGTGCGCGGATCGTAGAAGAGCAGCGTCTGCGACAGGTTCCCGAGGAACCCGATCGTGCCCTGCTTGTTGATCTGGGTGGCGTGGCCCCCGGCGCACCCGTCGAAGAACTTCACCTTCAGCGCGTACTCGCCCGCGTCCGGGCGGCAACGGAGGCGGGCGACGCCGCCGAAGCCCTCGAACCCGTTGAGGCCGTGCCCGTCGAGGGCGATGAAGAAGTCGAACGCGCCCGAGCTCTGCATGCGCGGACTCTACGGGCTCCCCGCGCAGCCGGGCTTCCGCCGCGGCGCCATTCGCTTACGCCGAGGCGCGCCGAGACCGTATCCTCGGCCGCATGCGCGCCGCCGCCGGTCCCGAGGAGCTCGTCGCCGATCCGGCGGGCCGCTTCGTCACCGGCCGGACGTTCGTCTACTTCTGGGCCGATCCGACGCTCTGCGGCTTCGCGATCTGGGGCCGCCCCGACGAGGCCGACATGCAGCGGCTCATCCGCCTGCTCCGGACCGAGCTCGTCCCGCCGGCGGTGCCGCACGCCTCGCTCGTCGACGCGCGCCGGCTCGAGGGGGTCGACGCCGGCGCCTACGCGGCCATCGCCGACTACGTGCGCGAGAACCACGAGGCGCTCGGCCGTCACGTGACGCGGCTCGCGCTCGTCCGGCCCGCCGGCCTCGCCGGCGCCGTCGTCGCCGGCTTCTTCTCGGTGCTCGAGGCGCCCTACCCGGTCGGCCATTTCGCCGGCGTCGCCGGCGCCCTCGAGTGGCTCGGCCACGGCGCGCGCGCCGGGCTGCCCGCGGAGCTCGACGCGCTCCAGCTCGCCGCCTCGGGCACCGCGCCCGTCATCGCCGAGCTCCGCGGCGTGATCGACGCCGATCTCCCCGGCGCCTCGCTCGAGTCGGCCGCGCGCGTGATGGGCCTGTCCGACCGCACCCTCCAGCGCCGTCTCCAGGAGGCCGGGACGACGTTCCACCAGGAGCTCAACCTCGCCCAGGTGCGCGTCGCCAAGGCGATGCTCCTCGACAGCGACGCCCAGCTCACCCGCGTCGCCCTCGACGTCGGCTGCGCCTCGCTCTCGCACTTCAGCGCGCTCTTCCGCAAGCTCACCGGCGAGTCGCCGAGCGCCTGGCGCGCGAAGCAGCGCCGTCAGCCGCGCGCCGGCGGCTCGGGCAGCGACACTTAGAGCCGGCGCGACGACCAGGAGCACACGACGACGCCCGCGAAATCGGCGGCGTAGTCCAGCACGCTCGCGCTCCTCCGCGGCGAGAGCGCCTGCTAAGGCGTGGCCAAACGGACCTCGGGTCTGGCCAAACGCACACCCGGCGTGGCCAAACTGACCCCGGGATCTGGCCAAAGACAGTGATTTGGAGCACTTCGCTGCAGTTGTCGGATCCGGGCTCCGGCAGCGACGCCTCATCCGCCACGACCTCGGCCGCCGACTCCGCGGTGAGCGCGCGCCGGACTCAGGCGCGCAGCCACGCGAACGACGTCTCGGCCGCGAATCCGCGCGCGTTCGTCGTCGCCGATCGGGCGCTGCGCGGCTTCGTGAGGTCGACGAGCGAACGCCCTGCCGTGTAGCATCGCGCGCCATGAAAAGGCTGCTCGGGGTGTTGCTCTTGTCGGCGTTCGGCGTCGTCGGGTGCAAGGCGAAGTGTGCGCATGCGTCGGTGGACAAGGCCATCACGCGCCTCGACAAGGCGTCGGTCGAGGCGCTCTCGCAGCTCGAGACGGGTGGCGGCGCGCAGATGTGCGACGCCGTGATGGGGGGCTCGGGTATCTCGGAGAGGCCCGCGCTCGTCTTCTCCGGCTCGATGGCGAGCGCGTGGAAGACCGTCGAGGATACGCTCGAGAAGACGGGCTGGGAACGCGTCAAGCAAGGCGATCCACCGAAGTCCGACGCCACGTTTTTCCTCGTCGACTACAAGAGAAAGGGTCGCGCCAAGCCCTACGATGGGCCGACCTTATCCTTGGAGCTCCATTGGAATGGCGGCTGCAAGTTCGGCGACGTCTGCGTGAACGGCCGCGTCGTGGGCAACGTGGACTGAGCCGGCAGCGCGCGCGGGCCTCCCTGCGTCCCCCGCACCTCGAACGCTTCAACCAGGCGATGGCGCAGCTCTTCGCGCCCGCGCTCGAGCCCCTCCTCGGGCACGTCGTCCTGCCCGAACTTGGTGAGCTTCACGCTCGCCCCTCAGCGCGCCTCGTCGCGCACGACCTCGGCCGCGGAGCTCGCGGTGAGCGCGCGCCGGACCCACGCGCGCAGCCGCTCGAGCGAGGTCTCCGCGGCGATGCGCGCGCGTTCCGCGTCGCCGACCGGGATCCCCCCGTTGAGGGATGAGCGATGCGATTTTCGCGCCGAGAAGGCGATGGGCTCGAGGATCACGGACCCGCCGGTGCCATGACCGCATAGACGACGGCGTGCCTGAAGCGTCGGTGGCGCGCGGGGCCAGCACGGACGCGAGGCGCATCAACCAAACCATCGGCATCTCGCGCCCTAGACGGCGCGCCTCGTCGAGGAGCCCTGTCGCCGCCGTCGCCGAGCGCGCTCGCGTTCGACAAGCCGCTGTGCGCCGCGCTCGATGGCTTCACCCTGCACGCCGCCACGCGCGCCGGCGCGCTCGACGTCGAGGGACGAGAGGCCCTCTTGCGCTACGTCCTGCGCCCACCCGTCGCACAGGAGCGCGTCGAGCTGCGCCCCGACGGCCTCGTGCGCCTCTCGCTCGAGCGCGCCTACGCCGACGGCACCGTGGCCGTCGATATGGATCCTCTCTCCTTAGTGTGTCGGCTCGCGACCAGCGTCCCGCCCCCGCGCTTTCACACCGTCAAGTACTCCGGGGTCCTCGCGTCCGCGAGCCCGTGGCGCCGTCGCATCGGCCCGCGGTCTCGCAGCACCGGCGAGCTCGCGAAGCCCACCGCAGCCACCGAAGCCCCGACCACGCCGCGCAAGCGCGGCGGCTACCGCCCCTGGGCCGACCTCCTCCGACGCACGTTCGGCGTCGATGTCCTCCAGTGTCCGAAGTGCGAGGGCCGCATGAGGCTCCTCGCCATGGTGACCGAGCCGAAGGGAGTCGCCCGCCTCCTCGAGAAGCTCGGCGAGCCGACCGACGTCCCCGCGCGCTCGCCCAGCCGAGGGCCGCCCTACTGGAGGAAGAGCACCGTCCTGCGTCGCAAGGCGCTCGGCGACGTGGCGTAGCTCGGAGCACCTCGGAGCACGGCGCCGGCCCGAACCGGTCCGCAGGGCCGAGGTGCGCCCGCGATCCACTCGCCGCCCGCCGCGCGCGCCCAGCCGCTACCCCCTGCCCAGGTCCGTACGCGCCAGTGGGCGCCTCCGGCCACCCGACCACGCCTCGAGCCGTCGACCGCCGCGCGGGCAGCTGACTGGGCCGAGGGCACTACTTTCGCTGACGCTCCGCTCCGTAGACACGCTCCGGCCGACACGTTACGCCGTGAGCATGTCCCCATGGCTCTTCGACCAAGGCCACGCCGGCGCGGTCCACGGCGTATCGTTCTCCCCGGATGGCGCGCGCTTCGTGACCGCCTCGGAACACGCCGAGGACGTGCGCATCTGGGACGCGAGCGGCGCCCTCGTCGAGGTGCTCGACACATTCGCGAGCGCGGCGGTGTTCGCCGGCGATGGGCTGGTCCTCCGCCGTGGCTACCGCGGGCTCGTGCGCCTCGACGCCGACCGCCGCGAGACCTACCGCCTCGACGAAGTCGACCGACGAATCGCAGGGCTCGACTCGGGTGCGGTGCTCGCCTTGAATCCGGGGGAGCTCCTTCGCATCACCGCGGCGGGGGCCGTCGAAGCGCGCGTCGCGCTCGACTTCTACCCGGACTTTCTCACGGCACGGCGCGACGGGAGCGCCGCCGCCTGGTCGTCCGAGGCGGTTGTGCTCGCCGATGCGTCGCTCGCCGTTCGCGCGCTCAAGACGGGATCGAAGATCGAGGCCGTCGCGCTGCATCCCGAGCGACCGCGCGTGGCCGTCGTCGACGACGTGATCGAAGCCTCGCGGCTCTACGTATTCGACGGCGGCGCGGAGGTCGCGAGCCTCGATCTCCACGCGCTCATGTCGGGGTGGCACGGAATCGTCGGCGCGATCTTCCTCTCCGAGCGCAGGCTCGCGCTCTTCACCAGCGCGAAGGACAAGCCGCTGTGGGTCGTCGATCTCGAGAAGCATTCGTGTGAAAACCACGCATTCACCCAGGCGAATGCGTGGGCGCGAAGCCCCGACGGGACCCGTCTGGCAGTTGGCACCCACAGCGGAGACGTGAGCCTCTGGAGCCTCGAAGGGCCCCTCGACGGCAAGGCCCCGGCGCTCCTCCGTACGACCGCCGGAACCGACGCCATGTCGGCCCTCGGCGCGCGCCCAGCTCCCGCAGCCGTGTACTCCGCCCGCGGCGCGATGATCGAAGCGTGGGACCAGGACGGGCTCTCCGGGTACGGGCCCGGCGGCACCGCCGCCTACGTCCTCGCGCCGCGACCGGGCACCGGGGAGGTCATGATCGGCGGCGAGTCCACCACGGCGCTCCTCAAGGAGCCGTCCGACAAGAAGTCCGTGAAGTTCAAGGGGCAAACCCGGTTGAACAGGACCGTCGCCTTCGACCCGAGCGGAGAACGGGTCGCGCTCGGCCGGTGCACGTTCGACATGACGGGGAAGGTCGTGAAGAAGGCCGCGGTGGATCCGTTGGTCGCGAGCTTTTCGGACGGGAAGCGCTTGCTCACGGCGGCGCCCGACGCCCCCCTGCGGATCGTGGACTGGAGCGGCAAGCAGGTCGCCGAGGTGCCGATCGCCGGCCGCAACGGCGAGGTGCATTCGGTGGCCACCGCGCCGACCGGCGAGGCGTTCGCTTGCGGCGTCGAGCTCGCCGACCGGGAGCGCGGAGTGCTCGTGTGGACCCGCCCCGGGGCCGAGCCCCATGGCCTGGAGGACGTGCGGAGCCACGCGAGCGTGGCCTTCTCGCCCGACGGGGCGCGCGTCGCCGCGGCCGACGCGCGCGGCGTCCTGCGCATCTTCGACGTCGCGAGCGGCAAGCCGACGCATGCGTTCACCGGCCTCGAGAGCGCCAACGTGCTCGTGGCGTTCGTGAGCAGGAGCGTCGTGGCCCTCCGCGCCCGGGGGAGCGAGCTCCGGCTTTGGGACTTCGAGAAGGGGCGGTCCCTCGCGCTCCACGCCACGTCCGCCAAGGACTGGGTGGCCCTTTGCTCCGACGGGCGCTTCCAGAGCGGCGGCAAGAAGCTCGTGGCGATGATCTCCCGCGTCGGAAAGGACGGCCGCCGCGAAGGCCCCGGCGCGCCGACGCCGGGGCTCCTGGGCGAGTGGCTGACGTGACGTCGCCACAGCTGGGCGCGTGGCTGACGTGACGTCGCCACACCCATGCCGTGTGCCATGGCCACTTCATGGCCTCCGAAAGGCGCGCGACTCGAGCCGAGCCGCTCGAGTCCGTGGCACACGCCGACCGACGCGCGCCTCAAGGCGCCAACGCACACCCGAGCCGCCGCAGGGCGCTTCCTTCGCTCGGGCGCTCCGTCCTACGCTGAGGCGTGGCCGACGTTGCTCTCGCGCGCCTTCTGCCCGCTGTGCTCGCCCTCGCGGCTCTCTCGGCCTGCAAATATTCGGCGGCGTCGATGCCACCGTCGTCGCCCGCAGAGCTCGCGGCGAACGCCGAGGAGGGACAGCTCTCGGTCGGTGCGTCGGCGTACTTCACCCCCGAGCTCTCGCGAGCAATCCTCGGCGCGGACGTGACCGACGACTTCATGCCCGTGCTCGTCGGGATCAAGAACCGCGGACCTGGGTTCGTCATGGTCGACATCGGTTCGACCGTGGTTCGGAGCTCCGACGGCGTCGACTGCAGGGCCATGAACGCGGGCGAGGTTGTCGCGCGGCACAAGCTGGGACCGGGGCCCGTCGTGGCCGCCGGGGCGGTAGGCGGGGTGGTGGGCGGCGGGATCGGAGGCAGCGCAGCCGGGGCCATCGCCGAACAGGAGGTCGCGGCGCACAACAGAGATATGTCGAGAGACTGGAGCGCCAAGGAGCTGAGCGGCTACGCCGTGGGCGACGGAGCTTCGGAGCAGGGCGTGCTCTTCTTTCCGCGGAACGAGGGCAAGCCGCCTTACTCGCTGGTCGTTGTCCTGGAGATTCGCGCTTCCGGCGAGCGGAAGACGATCACGCTGCCCTTGTCGAACGCGCGCCTACCGCCGGCGCCGCCGCCCGCGCTGGCGCGCCGACGTCTCCTCTGGATGCGTTTCCGTGAAAGACCGAACGCGGCACCACCTCGACCGGATCGGTCGAACGGACGAGAGGGCAGGCCGGGGATCGCGAGCACGCCCAGCATCGCCGGCGTCGGGCCACAGGGCGCACCAGCTCCTCAATTCGGCGGCCGCCACCTCGATCGCCCTCGCCGCCGCCGCGGCGGTCGGAGGCCTCTACCTCCGCCGCGTCGCCGGCGCCTTCCTCCGCCCCGTCACCCTCCTCCGCGTCGCCGTCGCCACGGCCGCCGCGATCGCGGTCGGCTCGCGCATGCCCTGGCTCGGCAAGGTCCTCGTCCTCGGCGAGGTCGCCGCCGTCGCCGCCGTCTACCTCGGTGGATCTCAGATACATTCATGTCCTGACTCGAGAGCTGTCCCATGGGCAGCATGCCTGCACGGGCTCCTCGAGGCGGTGGCCCGCGAAGGTGTCGCCCGGGCGCAGGTCCATTGGGACCTCTTACCGGGAGGTCACCAACACGTGCCGCGCAGGAGACTGATCGATCCTTCGGCGCGATTGGCGACTGCGATGTCGAGGCGGCCGTCGCCGTCGAAGTCCGCGGTGGTCACGGCGCTCGGCTCCTTGCCGGTGGGGTACTCGCGATGGGGCTGGAACGCCCCCGCGCCGGTGTTTCGCATGATCCGGAGCACGTTGCTGCCCATGGCGACGAACACGGCATCGAGGAAGCCGTCGCCGTCAAGGTCGGCCAGGCGCATCGCGTGCGTCGAACCGCCCGTCGGATACGTCGTCAAACTGCCGAAGGCCCCGGACCCCTGACCGAGGAACACCCTGAGCGTGCCGGACCCGGAGGCCAGCAGGTCGGCGTTACCGTCGGCGTCCACGTCCGCCACCGCGACCGCATTGACCGCGCCGGCCAGCGTGAACGTGGGCCCGGCGGCGAGGACGCCGGCCCCGTCGTTCCAGAAGATGGCGATCTCCTCCGAATTGGGGTCGTAGCTGCCGTTCGCGACCAGGAGATCGAGATCCGAGTCGCCGTCGAGATCGCCAATGGCGACGCCTTTGGGGTCACTGGCCGCGAAGTCGACGGTGGACGAGAAGTTACCCGCGCCGTCGTTCAGGAGGACGGTGATGACATTGTCGTACCCGTTGGTCGCCACGAGGTCGATGTGCGCATCTCCGTCGAGGTCACCGACCGCGAACCCGTTGGCCTCCCAGCCGATGACGGTCTCCGTTCCGACGAAGCCACCCCCTGGCTGTTGAAGAAAGACTTCGACGGCGCCCTGCATGTATCCGCCGTGGGCGTCCTTCGCCAACGCGAAGTCGCGCGTCCCATCTCCATCGAAGTCGGCGACGGCCATCTGAATCGGCACGATGCCGGTGGGCACCCCTTCGTGGTGGATGAATTCCCCGCCGGCGTTGTGGAGCAGCCCGACGATACCGCTGCCGAAGACCATCTCGCCGCCGACGACGAGCTCGGGCAGGCCGTCGCCGTCCATGTCCCCGGCCGCCAGCGCCGAGGGAACGCCATCGCTGAATTCGATGTACTCCCTCGAGCCGAACGTGCCGTTGCCGTTGCCGGTGTGGACGCCGACGCCCACGGTATCGACGAGCGGCAGGTCGAGCGTTCCGTCCCCGTCGAGGTCGGCGGACACGATCGCCTCCACGCCCGGGCCCGCCAGAGAGAGCGTGACCGGAGGAGCGAACGTCCCGCCGCCGGTGTTGTGCACCACACTGACGTTGCCAGCCTCCGGGTCCAGGCTGAACTGGTCCCCGGTCGCCATGTCCGGCAGACCGTCGGCGTCGAAGTCACCGATCGCGAGCGCAACAGGGTTGCTCGACACGTCGACATCGGCGCGGGGGCCGAAGACGCCCGCACCTTGGTTCTTGAATACGCCCACGCTGCCGTTCAGGAAGGCGGCGACCGCGAGGTCGAGATCGCCATCGGTGTCGAAGTCGGCCAGCCCGACCGCGCGAGGCTGCAGCTGGGCGGTGTAGACGACGCCGGGCTGGAACGCGCCGGGACCGTTGCTGAGGAGCACCGTCGCCGAGTAGGGCCCCGAGGGCGGACCGTTGGCGACGACGAGGTCGGGATATCCGTCGGAGTCCAGCTCGCCCGCGGCCACGTCGCGTGGGCACCCGCCGGCATCGAGGAACGTGGCAGCGCCGAAGGCCAGATTGCCGTTGTTCGTTGCGAGAGCGATCTTGCCGGACGCGCAGTCCGCGGCCACGAGATCGGGCTTTCCGTCGCCGTCGACGTCTGCGAGGCTCGTGGACAACTGGCCGGTGCCGACGTTGCGATCGAGCACGTGCGTGAACTGGCCGGCTCCGGTGTTCTTGAAGACGCTCAGCGCGCCTTGCGACGTGCCCACCACCAAGTCGGGCTGGCCGTCGCCGTCGAGATCACCGAGCGTCGAATCGGACGCTCCGGGCGGCGCTGGATGGATGATCCTGGGGCCGAACGCACCGCCGCCCTGATTGAGGCGCACGGCGACGCCGTCTCCGGTCCCCGCCATGACGAGGTCGGCCTGGCCATTGCCGTCGATGTCGCCGACGGTGAGGCTCTTGGGGGCCGACACGGAGTGGTCGAGCCGCGTCGCGAACTTGCCGGCGACGTTGATGTGCGTGGTGACGCCCGCCGCGGTTCCGACCGCGAGGTCCGGATCGCCGTCGCCATCGAGATCGCCGACGGCGACCGCACGCGCGGTGCTGGTGCCGAGCTTTTCGGCGGGTCCGAAGGCGCCGCCTCCCACGTTCTTCAAGATGCTGAGATAGGGTCCGCCGGAGACCGCGAGATCGAGCTTGGCGTCGCCGTCGAAGTCGGCCATGACGAGGGCCTTCGCCTCCTGCGTCGCCTGCTGCGCGCCGAAGTACTGGCCTGCGATCGACAGAGTGCCGTCGCCTGCATTGAGGAGCACCACGATCTTTCCCGACGAGACGGCGACGTCCACCGAGCCGTTGCCGTCGAGATCGCCGACCGCGATCGAGCTCGGGAGGAACGGCACGGTGTACGACACGCCGGTGGCGAACGTCTGGTTCCCGGTGTTCGCGTAGACGTTGACCGAGTTGAAGTACGTCCCTTCGCTCGCAGCCACGACGAGATCCTTCGCGCCGTCGCCAGTGATGTCCGCCACAGCCACGCTCCTCACCTTGCGCGGCGAGACGACCTCGACGGGAGGGCCGAACGTGCCGCCTCCCAGGTTGAATCGGACGGTGGCGAGCTCCTTCAGCGGGTTGCTCTTCTGTCCGGCGGTCACGATGTCGGGCTTACCGTCCGAGTCCACGTCGGCGATGACCGGCGTGACGTAAGCCTGGTCGCTGTATGAGGGCCCGAACGTTCCCCCCCCTGGTTGAGCGCCACGGCGAGCAAAGATCCACCCATGACCAGATCGCCCAGGCCGTCACCGTTGAGATCGCCAGCGGCGACGGTCGATCCGGTGATGACGTGCGGTTGGGCGGGGGCCAGGATTCCGCCACCCTGGTTGAGGAGCACGTCGGGTCCGTTGGACGAGGCGACCACGTCGAGCTTGCCGTCACCGTCGAAGTCGGCGAGCGCGATGTTCGTCGATCCCTTGCTGCATTTCCACGTCGGCAGGCCGGGGTCACCGAGCATCCCCGGACACGCGGCGCCGGTGCAGATGCCCTGCGTGCAAGCGCCGCTGCCGCAATCGCCGGCTCCGAGGCACGCGAGGCCGTCGACGCACGCGGCGACGCACGATCCACCGCAGTCGATGTCCGTCTCGGAGCCGTTCTGAACGCCGTCGACGCACGTCGCGACGAGACACACCTGCGAAGAGCAGAGCTTGCTGTCGCAGTCGCTGCCCGAATCGCAAGAGCCGCCGCCGGGACAGCCTGGGCAAGACGGACCGCCGCAGTCGACATCGGTCTCCTGCGCGTTGAGCACGCCGTCGGAGCACGTCGGTGCCGCGCAGACGCCGCCCGCGCACACGCCGCTCTGGCAGTCCGTGGGCACGAGACACGCGAGGCCGGCGCCGCAGTCGCCGCACCCGAACCCGCCGCAATCCACGTCCGTCTCGTCGCCGTTCAGGACGCCATCGTTGCACGTCGCCGCCGCGCAGATCCCTCCGGTGCAGACCTTGGACTGACAGTCGTCGACGACGTTGCACGCGACGCCCGGCGAGCACGGTGGACAGCCGCCCCCGCAGTCGGGTCCGGTCTCGGTTCCGTTCTTCGCCGAGTCCACGCACGATGGGGCGGCGCACGTTCCCGCGGAGCAAACGGCGTGCTCACAGTCGGAACCGACGACGCAGCCCTGGCCGACCGCGCAATCCGGGCACGGTCCCCCGCAGTCGACGTCCGTCTCGCTGCCGTTCTCGATCTGGTCGATGCACGTCGCCGCAGCGCAGACGAACGCGTCGCAGCTGAGGCTGGCGCAGTCCGCATCGAGCTCACATCCCTTGCCCGCCGCACAAGGGCCGCAGCCGCCGCCACAATCGACGTCGGTCTCGTCCGAGTTCAGGACGCCGTCGGCGCACGTCGCGGCCTTGCAGGTTCCAGCGAGGCACACGCCCGTGCCGCAGTCCGACATCACGACGCAGCCGGCGCCCACGTCGCACGGATCGCAGCTGCCACCGCAGTCGACGTCCGTCTCGTTGCCGTTGGGAGTCGCGTCGCTGCACGTCGCCTCCGCGCAGAGGCCGCCGACACACACTGCCTCGACGCAATCGGTCCCGACCGAGCACGCCTGCCCCACCATGCAGGCCGGACACGAACCGCCGCAGTCCACGTCGGTCTCGTCCTGGTTGAACAGGCCGTCCGCGCACGTCGGCCACGGCTCGGCGTCTCCGGCATCGCCGCCGTCCTCGACCGTGCCGGCATCCGCGTTGCCCGCGCCAGCGTCGCCCCCGGCACCGCCAGTCGACTCGCCGCCGTCTCCACCGGTGCCAATCGTCGTGTTGGGTAACTGCGAGCTCGTGCGGCCGCTCGACTCCTCCCCTGCGCAGCCGAGGGCAGCAGTCGAGATCAAGAGGCTCAACCACAATCGGCGGCGCATCGAAGCGCGATCCTAACGAAATCCGGTGAGGAAGTCCGGCACGCGAGATCAGCGCGGCAGTTCGAGGCGGGACGGGGAAGCCGCTCGTCCCGCTGCGGCTGACCCGCGGGCGGCGTCATCGAGTCGCCGGAGACGACGCTCGGCCCCCGCGAGCCGGATCAGCCGCCGCCGACGAGAGCGTGAGCGAAAGAAGCGCCGTTCGTCGAGGCTGGGTGGACGTTCGGACGGACGTCGCGTGGCCGTCGCGCGGCGAGCGCCGCTCACCCTCGTGCTCGTGGTAGGCGCCGTCGAGGAAGACGACGTGGAGATGCGGCTTGAGACGCAAGTCGCTCGACGTGCGCTGCACGACGGTCACCGCTCCCGTCTTGGCGGGCTTGCTCCCGGCGCGCTCGGCGTAGAACCGCTGCACGCTCTCGACGAAGACGCGCGTGAGGGCCGAGAGCAGCGCGCCGTCGTGCGCGAGCCTGCAGCGCCACGCGTGCGAGAACGTGAGCACCCACTGCCGCAGCGCCACCTCGGGCAGCACGTCCTCGATGAGATTCGCCGCCGTCGCGCACATGCGTCGGCCGAGGCACGAGGGGCAGAAGCCGCGTCCCTTGCAGCTGAACGCCACCAGCCGGCTCTCGGCGCAGCCCTCGCAGCGCAGCCGCGCGAAGCCGCGGCAGAGCAGCCCGCAGTCGAGGTAGCCCTCGAGCTCCTTCCTCGCGTGCTTCGGGAGCTTCGCCCCGAGCGCGCCGTCGTCGATGGCGCCGTAGAGCGTCTCGAGGTTGTCGCGCACGGGCTCGTAGAGCGCCGTCGTCTCCGGGCGCCGGCGCTCGTAGACGACCGCGCCGCACGCGACGGTCGGGACCATGCGGCCGCGTCTTCGCGAAGGCCGTGCCTACCTCCCCAGCGCGACTTCCCTCGCCTTTTCCGCCCGCCCCGGTGGCGGCCGCCACCCTCCGCCACGCCGGCCGCCACCCCTCCACCAAGAGCCGGGCGGCGCTCGCTCTCGCTCGAGTCCGACGGCGCCCGCTCCGTCGCGATGACCGTGCTCGCGATCGCCTGTGCCTTGCACTGCCGCCAGAGATCCTCGATGCCGTCGACGGCGCTCCGCGGCGGCGGCGTCCGCGATGTGAGCGCCGTCGGCGTGACGCGGATCCGACGCGCTGCTCCGCCCCCGACCAGCGTAGGATGGGAGAGTGGTCGTCGATCCGCGTTCGCAGGCCGTGGCCGACCTCATGACGGATTGTGCGCCCGCGCGACTCGCCGAGGCCTCGGTGGTCTCACGCTGGCGGCCGATCTGGCCAACGACTTCCCCCCGAGAAGCTGCCGCGGACCGCGGTGCTGCCGGTGGGATCGGCCGGCGCGCGGGCCTCGACTCCGCCGTGCTGCGCGACGCGTTCTCCGTGGTGATGCTGCGTTACGTGGGCTGCACGGCGTTCGCGCACGAGGAGGTGGTGCTCTGAGCTACCGCGCGCTCGATCGCGGGCCTCTCCCGGCCGACACGGCGGCGATCGGCGCGCCGCCGCGCACACTGCCGCGGCGCCTCGTGTTGGCGCTTCTCTTCGACGAGGGCTACTGGTGGGCTGCCGTGGTGAGCATCCCCCAAATCGCCATTCTGACAGCGGGGGGAGGCACGACGACCGGCCTCGTTCTCGCCCTGGCGACGTCGCTGCTGACGGTGCTCCTCCTCGCCTTGGTCTTCCGTCGCCGTCGGCAGCGCGTCCGGCTGCTCGAGCGAGGCGTCGTCGCGCCAGCCAAGCTCGTGGATCGCCGCGAGGTCCGGTTCGGCTCGATCGAGCAGACGAGGACGCGCGTTCTGCCCGGCTGGGACCGGCGGATCGCGCTCTACGATGGCCCGCTCTTGAGGACGACGATGCGTATCGGGCTGGACGACGGACCGAGCTGCGAGGTCGTGCGCAGAGACGCCGAGTGGGACGAGGATCTCTGCCTCTTCGATCCCGCCCAGCCGCGACACCACGTGTTCATCGAGGACCTCCCGCCGTTCGTCGACGTCGACCCGAAGGGGGGGTGGGGGTTCGTCGCGGCGAAGCGACAACCGGCGGGCGGGTGGTGCTCGATCGCGAGCGCCTTCTCCGGGATCGCCTACGCGCTCGCTCTCGCCGTCGTCGTTCCTGTCCTGGTCGCGCTCGGGATCCACCTCTGATCCACCCCACAGCGCGATCCCAGCTCGCGGGCTCCAGGACAATGCCTCACGTCGGGCAGACCTTCGGCCTCGGCCGCACCAGAGCGTAAGCGAAAGAAGCGCCGTTCGTCGAGGCTGGGTGGACGTTCGGACGGGCGTCGCGTGGCCGTCGCGCGGCGAGCGCCGCCCGGAACGGGCGACGTGGGAGCATCGGGCCGCGGTCGATGCCGCCGCCGGCGAATGTCGACGAGGCGGCGAGCACACGTTCGCCGTCGTGGCGCGTGGAGATCACCGCCGACCTGGGCAAGCTGGGCTAGGCGACCTGGCCGAGCGCCCTCTGGCGCAGCACCGTGCTCTTCCAGTAGGGCGGCCCTCGGCTCGGCGCGCGCGCCGGGACATCGAGGGGCTCGCCGAGCCTGGCGAGGAAGCGGGCGATGCTCTTGGGCTCGGTGAGCATCGCAATGAGCTTCATCCGGCCCTTGCACGTCGGGCACTCGAGCGCGTCGACCCCGAGCGCCCTCCTGAGCAGCTCGGCCCACGGGCGGTAGCCGCCGCGCCGGCGCCGCTTCGGCGCGTCCTCGTCGGGCGCGTCGACGCCGGCGGCCGGCGTCTTGTCTTCCTCGGTGCGCTGGGTCGGGCGCGGGCCGATGCGCGCGCGCCACGGGCTCGCCGACGCGAGCACACCGGCGTACTTCACCGTGTGGAAGCGCGGGGGCGGTACGGCCGCGGCGAGGCGGCAAAGCAGCGACAGCGGGTCCATGTCCACGGCGACCGTGCCGTCGGCGAACGCGCGCTTCAGCGTCAGCCGCACGAGGCCGTCGGGGCGCAGCTCGAGCTTGATGCCGGGCTCGGCGCGTTGCTGAGGCACTACACTCGGCGGATCGGTTTTGGCAAAGGACAGGTGGATCCTGGCGCCGCCCGCAAGGACAGGCTTACTTCGCGGCACAGCTCGCGACGCGCCGCCACGACTCGCCTTCCAGTTGCCACGAGCCGCGCAGATCCTGGATCGGTTGCGACGGATGGAACGGGTCCGGTGACGTCATGCGAGGTGCCATGCGCGGGATGGACGCCGGGGCCGGACCATAGGCGACGGCAACATCGCTTTCGTGCTTCTCGAAGCGCTTGTCGACCCTACGCGACCTCCCAAGACGGGCACGGGCCCGCGTGACGTGGATGCAGAGCGGCTGGTCGTGCGTAAAGTCCCAACTCTGAACGAGGTTGGTGTCATACGCGTCGGATTCGTCGGCAACGTGGGTGGCCTCCGCCCCGATCGGGAAGCGCGCGAGCTCCACGAGCCGTCCGTCCTCTCCGCGCGCGAACAACAGAAATCGCGAGTCCTCGAAGGCGCCGGCGTCTGACTCGTGGAGATTGGCGACGATCGAAGCGACCGTGCCGCCCGCACCGGAGCGGGTGCGGATTGGGCCGGGCTCCGGCCAGTCTTGGTTGCGGCCGCTGCATCGCCAGACGCCGTCGAGCCGCAGGCAGAGCAGATCCCACCCGGAGATCGCTGGCGGCGCCTCCGCCCCGATGTTCTCGCGGCTCACCTCCCATATGCCGTTCACCACGGCGCGAATCGGGAAGCGACCTGGGTCCACCTCGTTCCAGCGCGAGGGGAGGTCCGTCCACGCGCGCGGCAGCGGCCTGTGCCACCTCGTACCTTCCTGCGGTGCGGATCCGACGTGCGCGATCGCCCCTTCCCCACGGGCCCACTGGCGCTGCCGGTACGGCACGATCTGGAGATCGAGATCCGAGCGGACGACGGCGTTGGTCCCGATGCCGCACCGCTCGCCATCGGTGATCTCAAGGTAGAGCCAGCCTTGCGGGCTCGCAGCGAACTCGAAGCAGCGGGAGGCGTTGCCGCTAACGACGCAAAGCACGTTAGTCCGAGGGCCCCGGAACAGCGCGAACGTCTTCTGTTCGTCCAGTTTCGATCCTCTGCAGGCAGCGGTTCCACCGCTCGGGATCCATTCGGGCGATCGTTTCAGGAACGGCTCGAGCTCAGCCCGGGTCAGGCTCGCGCGGAAGCTCTGCTCGACCGTGTAAAGGTGCAACACCACGCGCCCGTCGTCTCGCACGACGAACCCGGCCCTGAGTGCGCCGAGCTCGGGTTCGTCGAACGTCAGAATCCCGTCCGAGAGCACCGGCGTGCGATGGGACGTCACGTTGTAGACGCGCGGGCATGCCTTCAGGCGCCGAACCTCCGCCACAAACAGCGACGGGTCGGGCGGCCCCTCTTCGGTCGCGACGCGCCAGTCCTCACCGGCGAGCACGCGGTCGAAGAACTCGCCCAGCGCCGCCTCGGTTTGGGCGACGGCAGAGTGTTGGCCGCGGATTTCGGGACGGCATCGCGGCGGCTCGCGTGGCGGCGGAGCCGCGACGGGCGCCGTCGAAGGCGCGCTCGGACCGGCGCACGCGGGCCCAGGCACCGGCGAAGGCCGGGGTACCGAGCAGCCGAGGCACCCGGCGTAGGCGAGAAGCGAACTCGCGAGGACGGTGAGAGTTCGGCGGATGCACATTCGTAGCATTTTCTGACCAGCGTTCGCCGCGAAGGCGAAGGGCAAGAGAGCAGGACCCACTTCAGAGGGTGTGGATGCCCGAAACCTCTGACACGTGCCGCGTTCCGGCGTCGGACCGACTTCCGGCACCCCAGAGCGTAGCGGCGAGGGCATCGGCAAGGTGCTCGAGTTCGCCGGCGAGGGTATCACCGCGATGGGCCTCGACGAGCGCGCCACCCTCACCAACATGGCCGTCGAGGCGGGCGGCTTCACCGGGATCATCGAGGCCGACGAGGTCATTGTCGAGTGACCTCGTCAAGCAGCGCGGCCTCGACCCCGCCGCCGTCCGCGAGCGGATCGTCAAGGCCGATCCGGGCGCCGCGTACATGGCGACCTTCGAGGTCGACCTCGGCGCGATCGAGCCGATGGTGGCGCTGCCCGGCGATCCGCGCAACGGCGTCCCCCTGCGCGCGCTCGCCGAGCAGGTCGGCGGCGACGTGAAGATCGACATCGCCTACGGCGGCTCGTGCACCGGCGGCAAGAAGGCCGACATGGACATCTACGCGGCGGTCCTGAAGCGCGCCGTCGATCAGGGCAAGCGCGTCGCCGAGGGCGTGCACCTCTACATCCAGTTCGGCTCGCAAGACATCCGTCGCTACGCCGAGGCGCAGGGCTACCTCGACATCTTCGCCAGGGCCGGCGCCGAGCTCGTCGATCCCTCGTGCGGCGCCTGCATCAAGGCGGGCCCGGGCGTCTCCTTCACCAGGAAGAGGTCACCGTCTCGGCCATCAACCGGAACTTCCCGGGCCGGAGCGGGCCGGGCAAGGTCTACCTGGCGAGCCCCCTGGTGGTGGCCGCCAGCGCCAGCGCCGGCCACATCGTCTCACCCGACGCGATCGGCTGAGGCGGCGCTTTCGCTCGAGCCAGGCGCGATCCGCTCATGCAGTGGCTCGAGCCACTCGCGCGAGAGCGTAAGCGAAAGAAGCGCCGTTCGTCGAGGCTGGGTGGACATTCGGACGGGCGTCGCGTGGCCGTCGCGCGGCGAGCGCCGCCCGGAACGGGCGACGTGGGAGCATCGGGCCGCGGTCGATGCCGCCGCCGGCGAATGTCGACGAGGCGGCGAGCACACGTTCGCCGTCGTGGCGCGTGGAGATCACCGCCGACCTGGGCAAGCTGGGCTAGGCGACCTGGCCGAGCGCCCTCTGGCGCAGCACCGTGCTCTTCCAGTAGGGCGGCCCTCGGCTCGGCGCGCGCGCCGGGACATCGAGGGGCTCGCCGAGCCTGGCGAGGAAGCGGGCGATGCTCTTGGGCTCGGTGAGCATCGCAATGAGCTTCATCCGGCCCTTGCACGTCGGGCACTCGAGCGCGTCGACCCCGAGCGCCCTCCTGAGCAGCTCGGCCCACGGGCGGTAGCCGCCGCGCCGGCGCCGCTTCGGCGCGTCCTCGTCGGGCGCGTCGACGCCGGCGGCCGGCGTCTTGTCTTCCTCGGTGCGCTGGGTCGGGCGCGGGCCGATGCGCGCGCGCCACGGGCTCGCCGACGCGAGCACACCGGCGTACTTCACCGTGTGGAAGCGCGGGGGCGGTACGGCCGCGGCGAGGCGGCAAAGCAGCGACAGCGGGTCCATGTCCACGGCGACCGTGCCGTCGGCGAACGCGCGCTTCAGCGTCAGCCGCACGAGGCCGTCGGGGCGCAGCTCGACGCGCTCCTGCGCGAGCGCAGGACGCAGCACGTAGCGCAAGAGCGCCTCTCTGCCGGCGACGTCGAGCGAGCCGGCGCGCGTCGCGCCGTGCAGGGTGAACCCATCGAGCGAGGCGCACAGGGGCTTGTCGAACGCGAGCGCGCTCGGCGCGAGCGGCGACAGGCCGCGCAGCCACTGCGGCCCCGCCGGCGGCGCCTGCCCTGTCACCGCCGACGCCGCGAGCGCGTCGTCCTCGCCGGGCTCGTCGCTGCAGCCGCCGAGCTCGAGCGCGCCGCGACGACGGAGCTTCTGCTCGATGCGCCGGACGGTCGCCTCGAGGATCTCTCCGACCTCGCTCGTGCGAAGGCGCTCGGCCCTCGCGGCCGTTGGCGCACCAGCGGCAGCCCGCAAGGTGTGTTCTCCGGCCTATGACGGAGAATCCGCGGCCTTGCTTCCTTCCGGCCGCGAGGTCGCGCTAGGGTTCCCGTCGATGGCACTCACCCCCGACCAGGCGTTCACGATCAGCAGGATCGCGGCGATCCTCTCGGTTCACGTCACGACGGCGCAGATCGAGGAGATCGCCTACGCGCTCGACCTCCACCGCGACATCGAAGGCTCGAACAAGGGGGCGAAGCTGGCGTGGCTGCTGCGGGAGCTTGTTCGCACGCGAAAGCTCTCACAGGCAGAGAGCGCCATCCTCACGCTCGTTGTTCATGCACACGAGCGAACGGTTCGCAGGGCGACGTCGCTGACGAGCGCCGAGGTGGACAAGGTCGTCGAGGGGATGCGGGGGTTGGGTTTGCGGCCCGGCGACCTCGCGCGCGCGAAGTGGCGCAAGGACCTGCCAGGCGGAACGAAGACTGCCGCGTCCGCCGCCCCGCCCTCTTCGGATACCTCGCGGGCGCCAACACCGACGAGCAGTGGACTGAAGCCGGTGCGCTACGACGAAGCGTGTCTGCTCGTCAGGCAGATGACCGCGCAGGGCTACGATCCGCACCTTCGCGGCAAGCAACTGGAGAAGCTCGTCCACGGGCTGCTGCTCGTCGAGAAGCTCGACCCTGAGGCGAACCTGACCTCGCCCGGCGAGGAGATCGATCTCGCGTTCACGCTCGACGGCCAGCACTACCTCGTCGAGTGCAAGTGGGAGAACAGCCGCGTCGGCCTGCCTCATGTGAGGCAGTTCAGCGACAAGGTTGGGACGAAGGCGGTAGGGACCTTCGGCGTCTTCGTCTCCATGTCGGGCTTCGTCGAGGACATCGACCTGAAGTACGCGGCTGGACGACAGCCGAACTGCGTCGGCCTCACCCACAAGCACCTCATCGACATCATCGAGGGTCGTTCGACGTGGAGCGCTGAGGTGCGGCGTGCTCGCCGGGCAGCGTCCGGCAAGTCGTTCCAGTTCACGAGCTAACGCAGAACCCGGTTGCGTCGATCGGCGTCTCCCGCAGCAGTTGTCGCGCCGGTGCTCGCCACGAAGTCGGTGCTGGTCCGAGAGCGCCATCAGTTCAACCGATCTCCGCGTTTAACTTAGCCGTTCGTGTCTTGACGAACGTCGGAGCCGAGGGCAGGCTCAGGGTCCACGGCGCGCCGACGGCGCCGCCCCTGTTGGACCCACCCCCGCGGGTCCACGACCGGGGGAAGGTGATTCGGTTCTCCAGTCGGTGTGACACGTCGTTTCCTGACACGAGTTCTGGAGCGGGGGCCGGTGCTCGTGATCGAGGGAACGATGCCGAAAGATCGCAAGTTGAAGGCTGCCGTCCGCGCGAGGATGGCGGTGACGGGGCGTGGCTACCAGGAAACGCTCCAGGAGATGAGGGGCGACCACCACGGCGGGCCGCCCCGTGAGCCGCCGGACCGACGCGTGGAGGCGATCATCCTCCACATCATCGCCATCGCGCGTCGCCGCGAGGCCGAGCAGGAAGCGCGCGACCGGGAGCACCCCGAGTACTTCGCGATCTTCGAACGGCTCAGGCGTGGGGAGACCCTCCCCGCGGAACGCGAGCTGACGGACTACCTCGCCACGCTGTCGGACGAGCACCTCTGGAAGGTTGCCGTGATCGGGTACGCGGGCCGTGACGATGAGAGCATCTTGTCCGTCAACGCCTCGATCCACGTGAACACGTTCGACGACGGCAAGCACGCTGCGTGGCACCTGACCGAGAAGTCGCCGCTCGCCGAGTACCTCACGAAGGGTCTCGCTCGCGCTCAGCGGGACGGCTTCGATCTCGAATCCGCTCTGCCGACGTTCGACGGTGAGACCCGCTACGTCACGGCGTACATCGACCGGGAGACGCCGAGTCACGCCGGTGCGGGTGGCCTGTTCCAGGTCGTCGAGCTGTCGGAGGACGGCAGAGACGTGACGGAAGAGCTGCACATCGATGTGGGCCGGTTCTTCGAGACCGCGAGAGGCGTCGAGCACTACCTCCGCATGACGCACGGCGTGGCGTTCGAGGTGGACCTCGAACGGGCTTAGATCGCGATTCGCCACGCGTCGCAGGCGTTGAGACAGCGCATGCCGCACCCGGCGCTTTGCGGCGCGTTCGTGCTGGTCGGCGAAACCGCTCGCCATGGCGGAAGGTGGCGACCGCCAGTGCGCCAGGCGAAGGCGCCTCTCGCCGCCGAGCGCCTCTCGCCGCCGAGTACTACGGCGTGGCGTCGCTCTCGCACTTCAGCGCCCTCTTCCGCAAGCTCACCGGCGAGTCGCCGAGCGCCTGGCGCGCGAAGCAGCGCCGTCAGCCGCGCGCCGGCGGCTCGGGCAGCGACACTTAGAGCCGGCGCGACGACCAGGAGCACACGACGACGCCCGCGAAATCGGCGGCGTAGTCCAGCACGCTCGCGCTCCTCCGCGGCGAGAGCGCCTGGAGCAGCTCCTCGATGCCCGCGGCGGCGAGGATCAACACCGGCGCGAGGCGCAGCCACGCCGGCACCGACGGGTGGCGCTCGCCGGCGACGGGACGGAAGCCGAGCGCTCCATCGAGGAAGAACGCGAGCATCCCGATGAGGAGGAAATGCAGGATCTTGTCGGCCTCGGCCACCGAGGCGAGCTCGGTCGGGAGCCGCCCGAGGTAAGCGCCCGCCCCGATGGCCAGGACGAGCGCGAGGTGCGCGGCGAAGCCGTACCGGCAGGCGCGGGTGAACCGACCCCTCGGGCCGATCCTCTCCGGGGGCTCGGGGGCAGAGCCCCCCTCGTGAACGATCCTGCCCATCACCCCGATGGTACGCCTCGCCCGAGGCCGCCATTCCGGGGAAGTCGCCCGGCGTGCTAAGAGAGCCTCGATGGCGCCCTCGCCCCTGCTCCTCAGGCTGCGCTCCGGCAAGACGGCCGCCCGCGTGATCGCCTTCGGGTTCGGCGGCGGGACGATGCTCCTCGGCGCCGCGAGCCTCGCGGGCGCCGCGATGAAGGGCGCCAACATCCTGCCCGGCCTGCTCGGCTACGCGCTCGGCGCGTCGCCGCTCTTCCTGCTCGCGCTCATCGTGGGGCTCTGCAGGAACGAGCTCTGGTTCGATCCCGACGCCCGCGCCTTCCGCCTCCTCACGTACCGCCCCTGGCGCCTCGGCCCGCGCGTCGAGGAGGCGCCCCTCTCCGACTACGCCGGCGTGAGGACCGAGCCCGCCGCCGAAGGCGAGGGCGGCGGCGTCATCGTCTCGCTCGTGGCGACGAACGGCGAGATCGTGCCCATGCGCCAGTTCGACGACGGCGCCGACGCCGAGGCCCGCAAGTTCGCCGACGATCTCGGCGCCCTCTCCGGCCTCTGGGTCCGCCACGGCGAACCGTCGTCCGGCGAGCCCCAGGCCGCCAAGAGCTGACCGACCCCTTCACCCCCGACCGCGCCTGAGCCGCGCGAAGGTGCCGCGAATGCCGAGACCCACCGAAGACGAGGTCCTCGCCGCCAACGAAGCCTTCTACAAGGCGTTCGCCGAGCGCGACCTCGAGGCGATGGACCGGCTCTGGTCGCAGCGCGCCCCGGTCGCCTGCATCCACCCCGGCTGGGAGGCGCTCGTCTCGCGCGACGACGTGATGGAGAGCTGGCGCGGCATCCTCGGCAACGCCGCCTCGCCGCCGGTCGAGTGCACCGACGCCGCCGCGAGCATCCTCGGCGACACCGCGTACGTGATCGCCATCGAGGCGCTCGAAGACGCCGAGCTCATCGCCACCAACGTGTTCGTCCGCGAGGGCGGCGCGTGGAAGATGGTCCACCACCACGCCGGGCCGCTGCCCAACCGCCGCCGCGAGGCGAAGCCGGACAAGCCCGCGACCAAGCCGCCGCGCGTTCTGAACTGACATCGCGTCCCGCTTCGAGCGTTCGATGAGCGAGCTCACCGCCTTCCTCCCCTCCCTCCCCGCCGCCCGCGAGGCCGGCCTCGATCTCCCGCCCGGCGATCCCGCCGAGCAGCACCGCCTCGCCGCGCTCATCGTCTCGGTGCGGCTGGTCCGCCGCGAGGCGACCGACAACGAGATCGAGAGCGCCGAGCCCGCCACGTCGCTCGGCCTGCTCGCGACCGCGCCGCCCGCGCCCGCCGACTTCGTCGCCCAGAGCTACACCTCGCTGCTCGAGGATCTCGGGTTTCGCCCGTGCTCGGCCTGCCGCCGCCAGGCGAGCTCCCCCTCGTGGTGCCTCTGCAAGGGCCGAGGCACGGTGCACCGCCTCCGGGTGCGGCAGTGGTCCGACACCCCGATCTTCCACCACGAGACCTACGTTCCCTCGCAGCTCGCCTTCGTCCCCGAGATGTTCTCGTTCGAGGGCCACCTGGAGCGTACGTTGGCCGGCGCCGCGCCCCCCGAGTGCCTGCGCTGCCACGATCTCCGCAGCCAGCGCGGCGGCAGCGCCTACCGAGGCGGGGGCCGCGAGCAGCGCCCGGACTTCCACGGCCACGACTTCGGCGACGGTCTCGACAAGGCGACGGCCGCGGTCAACAACGTCCTCAAGGGGACGCTGGTGCTCCACGACATCCGGGCGTACGCGTGGCCGTTCCTGTGGCTGCGGTGGACGATGCCGGAGCCGAGGGAGATCGCGCTGTATGCGCGGGCCGATGGGGGGCTGCGGGCGTATGTGGGGGTGCGGCCCGAGTAGGCTCGCCTTCTCAGCGACGCGACTTCGTCGGCCTCCGCCGCGGGGAGGGTATTCGCGGCGTCGCCGGGTACAGCGTGACGACGATGCTGCCGCCCACCTCGGCGACCGCTCGGAGCGTGCCCGGCTTGAGCTCGACGGGTGGCAACCGAGTCCCGCCGCACTCGAAACCGAGATCGAACCGACGCTCACGCGCTCGGTCCCACTCGGCGCGCCGCGGCCGGGGCAGCTTGGCGACGAGGCGGATCATGCGGCGGATGATCCTGTCGGGATCCTGCGCGACGGGACTGCTGGCGAGGGCGGCGCGACCGCCGAGCTCGAGGGTGGCGCGGAAGGTGCGGCGCACTCGGCCGTTGAACAAGACGTGCATGTGCGGCGAGAGTGCCTCGACCAAGAGGGTCAATTCGTCGCCGGACACGATCTCCAGATCGACGTTCAAGAACTGCGTGGCTGCCTCGGTCACGAGCGCTCCAGGTCCCCGTTTGGCTCGCTCCAGCCGTCAGCGCGGCGCCGTCGAGGTTACGCCAGATGAGCGGACCACGCCGCAGAGTCGCGCATCGTCTGCAGGAACGCGGCCGCCGCATCGGGCGTGATGCGGCCTCGAAACGCGAGCCTCCGGCGGTCGGAGCGCAGCGCTACTTCAACCACCATGCCCTTGCGGAGCGCGCGAACGATCGCCCACGGTCCGATGCCGAGGGTCATGGCGAACGACGCAAGCACCTGGGCCGCACCGCGGCTGATGGCCTCGGGATGCAGGAGATGGCGCACGAAGGATGCCCCGATGAAGAGCCCCGCACCGGTGAGCAGCAGGCCGACGACAAGGAGAACGAAAGGTCTCTCCGACACGTATCCATGCCGCAGACGCACCGCTGCGACATCCGCGCGCGAGATCACGACGAGCGGCCTGCCGTCGTCGTCGAGCTCCTGGATCGCGTCGTGTGTCACGCGTATACCGCTCAGCTCGACGATGATGGGCTCGGTTTGCAAGCCACGGCTCCGGGTCTGGTCTGCCCACCCTATCTGCGTTGGGTGCAGATCCCTTTTTGCACCGAGTTTTCACGCGGTTGCCGCATGACA
>CAYJPW010000093.1:0-41147 GCA_964372055.1 uncultured Polyangiaceae bacterium | reverse complement strand
GTCTGAGCTCGCGTCGCGCGGCAAAGCCGCGCGCCGCGCGAGCGAATTCGGGAGGTCCCCCCCGCGCGCGGGCCGAAGGCGAGGCCCCTCCACCCGGGCGGTACGCTCCGTCGAACCCGCTCGCCGCCTCAGCCGCGGCGCCTGTCCCGACGAGCTATCCGCTGCGCCTGTCCCGACGAGCTAAACGGTCGCCTCGTCCTCCGCCCCATGGCACTGCGCGAACGGCTTCCCGCTCCCGCAGGGACACTCCATGTTCGCCTGCACCAGCGGCTCGGGTGGCGGCGCGGGCGCCGGCGGCGGCCCGTCCTCGTGCTGCGCCACCGCGCGCGCCAGCTCCTCGGCGTGGCGCGCGAGGGCAGCCTCCTCGATGGCCTGCTCCTCCTCCTGCTTGCGCACCTTCACGCTCAGCACCTTCGTGACCACGTTGGAGGAGACGCGGGCCACCATGTTCACGAACATGTTGTAGCCCTCCTTCTTGTACTCCTGCTTCGGGTCCTTCTGGCCGTAGCCGCGCAGGCCGATGCCGTCGCGCAGGTGGTCCATGTCGGTCAGGTGATCGACCCAGGCCTTGTCGAGCTCCTCCAGGTACACGTGGCGGAAGATGCGGAGCATCAGCTCGATGCCGACCTCGTCCTCGCGCTTCTGGTAGGCCGCCTCGGCGCGATCGAAGAGCTCGCGCGCGAGCAGCTCCGGATCCGAGAACGCCGAAACCTCGTCCGGCAGATCGACGCCGAAGTGCTCGCGGAAGCCCTGGAAGATCCCGCCCCAGTCCCAATCCTCCGGGGGCTTCTTCGGCGGGCACGACTCCTCGACCATGGCGCCGATGATCCGGTCGATGAGGTCGAGCAGGCGCTCGCGCTGCTCGGTGAGCGCGAGGGGCACGAGCTCCACGAGCTCGTCGTAGATCTCGAGCGCCTTCTCCTCGCGCCGCTCGACGTCGATCTTCACGCCCCAGCGCTGGTAGAGGTCCTTCTGGAAGCTCTCGAGCTCGACCAGCTTCTCGACGCCCTTGAGGTCCTTGCGCTTGATGTCGCGCGGCTTGCCCTCCTTGTCGCGGGGCATCACCGGATCGGCCGCGTACATCCCGACGATGTAGCCCACGTCGGGGAGCACGCTCTCCTTGATCGGGTCGAGCGGCTTGATGGTGCGCTTGTCGCCGGTCGGCTTGCCCTCTTCGTCGAGGACCTCCGGCTCGTAACGGCCCACGAGCAGCGCCTGGCGCATGTCGTAGATCGTCTTGCGCTGCGCGCTCATCACGTCGTCGTACTCGAGCAGGTTCTTGCGGATGTCGAAGTTGCGCTCCTCGACCTTCTTCTGCGCGTTCTCGACGCTCTTGGTGACCCAGGGGTGCTCGATGGGCTCGTCGTCGGGCATGCCCATGCGCTCCATCAGGTTCTTCACCCGATCGCCGGCGAAGATGCGCATCAGGTCGTCCTCGAGGGACAAGTAGAAGCGCGACAAGCCGGGATCGCCCTGGCGGCCGGAGCGGCCGCGGAGCTGGTTGTCGATGCGGCGCGACTCGTGCCGCTCGGTGCCGAGGATGAAGAGGCCGCCGAGGGCGCGGACCTCGTCGCCCTCCTTGGTGGACTCCTTGCGGACCTCCTCGACGAGGGCGTCGAACGCCTCGGGCTCGGCCTCGGGGACGCGGTTCTGCTCCTTGAACTTGAGCTTGGCGAGCATCTCCGGGTTGCCGCCGAGCACGATGTCGGTGCCGCGGCCGGCCATGTTGGTCGAGACCGTGATCGCGCCCTTCCGGCCCGCCTGGGCCACGACGTACGCCTCGTTCTCGTGGTGCTTGGCGTTGAGGACGTTGTGCTTGATCCCCTTCTTCGTGAGGATGCGCGCGATGGCGCCGCTCTTCTCGACCGAGGTGGTGCCCACCAGGATCGGCTGCCCGGCCTCGTGCTTCTCGAGGATCTCGTTGACGACCGCGGTGAACTTCTCGCGCTCCGTCTTGTAGACGAGGTCTTCCATGTCCTCGCGGATGACGGGCTTGTTCGTCGGGATGATGACGACGTCGAGCTTGTAGGTGGAGTGGAACTCGGCGGCCTCGGTGTCGGCGGTGCCGGTCATCCCCGCGAGCTTCTTGTAGAGGCGGAAGAGGTTCTGGAAGGTGATGGTCGCCATCGTCCGGTTCTCTTCCTGGACGGGGACGTTCTCCTTCGCCTCGACGGCCTGGTGGAGGCCGTCGGACCAGCGGCGCCCGGCGAGGACGCGCCCGGTGAACTCGTCGATGATGAGGACCTTGCCCTCCCGGACCATGTAGTTGACGTCGCGCTTGTAGAGCGTGTGCGCGCGCAGGCACTGGTTCAGGATGTGGAGGGTCTCGAGGTTCTGCGGGTCGTAGAGGTTATTGACCCGGAGCAGCTTCTGCGCGAGCTCGACGCCGTCGTCGGTGAGCGTGACCGAGTGGGCCTTCTCGTCGACCGCGTAGTGCTCCTCGTTGCGGAGGCGCGGGATGATCTGGTCGATGATGCGGTACTTGTCGCTCGAGCGCTCGCCCTGCCCACTGATGATGAGCGGCGTGCGGGCCTCGTCGATGAGGATCGAGTCGACCTCGTCGACGATGGCGTAGTTGAGCGGGCGCTGCGCGTAGTCGAGCGCCGAGAACTTCATGTTGTCGCGCAGGTAGTCGAAGCCGAACTCGTTGTTCTGGCCGTAGGTGATGTCGCAGCGGTAGGCGTGCTTCTTGTCGACGTCGTTCTGCTGGTTGACGACGACGCCCGTCTCCATGCCGAGGAAGCCGTAGAGCTTGCCCATCCACTCGGCGTCGCGCCGGGCGAGGTAGTCGTTGACCGTGACGACGTGGACGCCCTTGCCCGAGAGCGCGTTCAGGTAGCAGGGCAGGGTGGCGACGAGCGTCTTGCCCTCGCCGGTCCGCATCTCGGCGATGCAGCCGTTGTGGAGCACCATGCCGCCGATGAGCTGGACGTCGTAGTGGCGCATCTTGAGGACGCGCCGGCCGGCCTCGCGGCACACCGCGAAGGCGGGGACGAGGATGTCGTCGAGGGTCGCCCCGGCGTCGAGCTTCTCCTTGAACTCGGCCGTCTTGGCCTTGAGCTCGGCGTCGGAGAGCTTCTTCAGGTCCTTCTCGAGGCTGTTGATCGCCTCGACCCTCGGCTTCATCCGGCGGATGGCCCGCTCGTGGGACGTGCCGAAGATCTTCTTCATCGCCCAGGTGAACATGTCGTCTTGCTGCCTCGGGCCCGGCCCGGGCGGGGGAACGCCCCGCCCCGTCCGGCTGGAAGGGCCGTGCTTGGGGTGGAAAGGGTCCCGGGAACGTAGTCTCGACCCGGACCTTCCGCAATCCGGGCGGTCGCGAGCGCGCATGATGGCGGCGCGGCCGCAGCCAGCGACCGGGCAGGCGGCCGGGGTTCGATGCGACCGGCGCGAACACCCGGCGGACGGAAGCCGGCCCGGCAGGCGGGCGACCCACTGGACCGTCCAGCGGCGAGGTGGGACCATCGTCTCGTGTCCCAGTCGGGCGGCGTCCACTTCGACGAGTGCCTGCACCTTCCGCGCGGATCGGTGCGGTTCCCGATCGAGCTCCATCCGGGGCCGGGCTTCTCGGCCGACGACCCCGCAACCTGGCCGCGCATCGAGGGGCGGCTCGAGCTCGTCGACGGGAGGCTCCTCTACATGCCGCCTCGTGGAGACGTTCAGCAGGACGTCTGCGCCGCCGTCACCGGCGTGCTGTTCACGTGGGTCAAGTCGCACCCGGATTTCGTCGTCGGCAGCAACGAAGCCGGCATGATCCTCGGCGGCGATGCGCGCGCGGCCGACGGCGCGGTCTGGCGTCGAGCCGATGCAGGCCCGCGCACGGGCCGCTTCCGTCGGACTCCGCCGGTGCTCGCCGTCGAGGTCGCAGGGCAGGAGCAAGGCGAGGCCGAGCTCTCGGTCAAGGCGCGCTGGTACCTCGACGCGGGCGTCGAGGTCGTCTGGCTCGTGCTGCCCGACGCGCGCGAGATCGTCGAGCTCACGCGCTCCGGCGCGGTCCGGCACGTTCGGGGCACGCGCTTGCGGCCCCGTCCATCGCTTCCGGATCTCGAGCCCGAGGTCGACGACTTCTTCCTGCAGCTCGACCGCGGGTGACGACAATCAACGCGAGATGCGTTCAGCCCACGCGAGGCCGCGCCGATGGGCGGCACCCGCTCCGGGCGGGTGCTAGATGTCGTTCATGCGTTCTTTCCTTCTCTTTCCGCTCACGATGACGATCGCGTCGCTCTCGCTCGGGTGCGACAACGACTGCAGCGACCTCCGGGAGGAGGCTCAGGAGCTGAAGGACCGGGTGGCGGTGTGCGCTTCGGGCGACACCTGCGTCGTGGTGTTCAGCCAGAAAGATCACTGCACCGGGCAGCTCGGGTGCGGGTTCGCCGTGCAGGCGAGCCACGTGAGCGAGGCCCAGTCCGAGGCGGACCGGATCGGCGAGGAGAGCCGCGACTGCACCGAGTGCGCGATGGCCGGCTGCGTGAATCCAGCGAGCCTCAGCGCGACGTGCGACGCCGCGAGCGGGCGGTGCGTGGTCGTGACCGCCTCGCCTTGAGGGCGGTCGCTCGCCGCGGCTCGGATCGCCGGTCGTCTCCGTGACGCCGTCCCTCGCCCGCGCTACTCGCCCAGGATCTTGATGAGCACGCGCTTCGGGCGCCGCCCGTCGAACTCGCCGTAGAAGATCTGCTCCCAGGGGCCGAAGTGGAGCTTGCCCTTGGTGATCGCGACCACGACCTCGCGGCCCATGACCTGACGCTTGTGGTGGGCGTCGCCGTTGTCCTCGCCCGTCCGGTTGTGGTGGTAGCGCGCCGGGCTCGGATCGAAGGGGGCGAGCTGCTCGAGCCAGCGCTTGTAGTCCTCGTGCAGCCCGGGCTCGTCGTCGTTGATGAAGACCGACGCGGTGATGTGCATCGCGTTCACGAGGCAGAGGCCTTCTTCGATGCCGCTTCGGGCGACCGCGTCCTCGACCTCGCCCGTGATGTTGACGAAGTCCATCCGCGCCGGAACGTTCATCGTGAGCTCGACCGTGTGCGACCGCATCGGCGCCTCCTCGAGGATCAGTAGAAGTCCTGGATCATCCACACGCGGCCGCCGGGGCCGACGAAGAAGCCGCACGAGACCGCGGTGTAGCGGGTGCTCGTCATGTTGCGGTAGTGGCCGTGCGCGGCGCCCTCGCCGGGGCCCTCGGCGAACATCGAGTCGAGGCAGCCCGCGATCATCGAGTCCGGCGAGCCGCTCCATCCGGGGCACTCGTTCTGCGCCCACTCACCGCACTGCCCGAAGGCGCCGTGGGCCCGCCCGGAGCCGGCGTCCGACTGGGCCTGCTGATCGTTGCAGCGCTCGCTCGCGGTGCGGCGGCCGAGCGGCGGCGCACCGACGCCGGCGCGGTAGGCGTTGGTTCGCTGGACGCACTGCTCGCGCGCGGCGGCGAACGCGTCACCGGGCAACGAGGCGGGCGGCATCCCCGGCGCCGGCGGCGCGCCGGTCGGCGCAGGGCCCGGCCACGGCGGCGGGGCGCCGGGAATCGACGCGGTCGGCGCGGGCAAGAGCCCTCCGAGGCACGCCATCCCGAGCGGCGTCGGCGCGCAGGACCCCGCCTTGCAGTCGGAGGACGAGGCGCAGCCGCCGCAGCGCCCTGCGATGCAGCGGCCGAACGGGCACTGGAAGTCGGCGTCGCTCGCGCAGGGCAGCCCGGGCATCGGCGGCGCAGCGGCGGCTCCGCCGGGCAGCGCCGCCGTGGGGCCGGGCCACGTCGGAGCGGGCGACGTGGGCCCGGGCCACTGGCCGGGCGCCGCCCCGCCCGGGGGATACTCCGGCGGCGGCTCCTCCTCGCGGCGGCACGACCAGAGCACCGCGCCGGCGAGCAGCAGGAGCGCGATCGACCTGCGGGTCACGGGATCCATGGAGTCATGGACGCGGCGAGACGGGAAGAGCCTTCACCTCGCGCGCGCGCGGCCGCCCCGCTCGCCGAGCGCTTGACCGGCGCGCGTACGCTCGTAAGACGAGGCTCGTGCGCTCGCCGTCGATGTTGCTCTTCGCCTGCGCGCTGACGCTCGTCGGGTGCGGCCGGCGGGAGCGCTCGGACGGGGACGGCGGCGACCGCGCCGCGCCGGAGCAAGGAGCGCCGCGAGAGCCGGCGTCGCCGGCGGAGCCGAGCGCGTCGGCGCCGCCTGCGTCCCCGCCTCCACGGGCCGCGTCGGCCGCGCCGGCGCCCGCGCGTGACGAGATCAGGCTCATCGCCGGAGGCGACGTCTGCTTCGGCCGCATGATGGGCCAGGAGCTCCTCCGCGATCCCGACCGCGAGGTCTTCGCCACGCTCGCGCCGCTCTTCGCCTCGGCCGATCTCCGCTTCGTCAACCTCGAGAGCCCGATCAGCGATCAGGGCGGCGTCACCGGCTCGACCGAGAACTCGCGCATCTTCGTGGGGCCGCCGCCCGCCGCGAGGACGCTCGGGCGCGCCGGGATCACCGTCGTCTCGACCGCGAACAACCACGCCTGGGACTACGGCAAGGCGGCGCTCCTCGAGACGATGGACCGCCTCGACGCCGAGGGGGTCCGCTACGTCGGCACCGGCCGGACGCGCGCCGAGGCGTACGCGCCCCTCGTGATCGAGCGGGGCGGCTTCCGCGTCGGCTTCCTCGCGGTCACCGACATCTGGAACCAGGGGCCGCTGCGCGAACACGTGGCGCGCGAGCTCGTGGCCATGGCCGATCCCGAGGATCTCGCGGCGTCGGTGCGCGCTCTCCGGGCGCAGCCGGGCATCGACGCCGTGGTGGTGAGCTACCACGGCGGCAGCGAGTACATGGAGGAGCCGCTCCAGTCGACGCGGCGCGTGCTCCACGCCGCCATCGACGCCGGCGCCGACGTGGTCCTCGGTCACCACCCGCACGCCGTGCAGGGCGTGGGCTGGTACGCCGGCAAGCCGATCCTCTACAGCCTCGGCAACCTGATCATGGGGATGAACCCGAAGCACCCCTGGAGCGAGCTCGGCTACCTCGCGCGGGTGACGCTTCGCCGCGGCGCCGGCGCCCTGATCGAGGCCTGCCCGTACCGGCTCCACGGGCGGGTGCCGATCCCGCTCGCCGCCGATCCAAACCGCGCGCTCACCGAGCAGCGCTTCTTCCCGAAGCTCGCGGCCATCTCGCGGCGCGTGGCCGGCACCGCCATCGGCCCCGTCGCGCCCGACGGCTGCGCCCCGCTCGGCCCGCCCGCCGAGCCGGTCGCCGGCGCGGTCCCGTAGCGACGCCCGGATTCGGACCGGCCAAGGCGACACGCCGAGAACCGGAGCCCTGAGCTTGGGTCGTCGGCGTCGCGGCGGGCTTCAGAAGGTTGGCCCACCCGCCCAGGATTTCGAATGATCGCCGCCCGGCCCATGCGCTTCACCTTCCCCGTTTGCGTCGCGGCGCTCGCGGTCGCCGCCTGCGCCGGCGAGGCCGACGAGAGCGATCACCACGCCGCCGCCGAGCACGCGTCGAGCAGCGTGGCGCCCGCGACCGAGCCGCAGCACCCCGGCCCGCCGTGCCGCGGCAAAGCTGCCGGCGAGCACGCGTGCGACGGCGCGGCGCTCCTCCGGTGCAGCGGCGGAGACGCGTCGGTCGAGGAGCGACGCTGCCTCGCGATCGAGCGCTGCGACGCGGCGCAGGGGGCGTGCACGCCGGCGTGCCCCGAGGGCGAGGTCTACATCCCGGCGACCGGCGCCGAGGGCTTCACCATGGGCAAGGGCCTCACGGTGCACGCCGACAAGACGCGCATCGGCAAGGGCCACCGCCTCGACTCCGACGTACCGCACCGGGTGGTGCTCACGAGGCCGTTCTGCATGGACGCGACCGAGGTGACCGTGCGCGCCTACGCCGAGTGCGTCGACGCAGGCGCCTGCCCCGCGCCCAACCCGGCGCGCCACTTCGTCACGTACCCGAAGCAGCTCGATCACCCGGTCAACTCGGTCGAATGGAAGTCGGCGAGGACCTACTGCGAGCGCCGCGGGCAGGAGCTGCCCACCGAGGCCGAGTGGGAGTGGGCGGCGACCGGCGGCGACGGCCGCGTCTACCCGTGGGGCAACGAGGAGCCGACCTGCGAGCGCGCCGACTACACGCCCGGCGTCCTGCCGCGTCCGGCGGCCGACGCGGGCTGCCACGGCGGCGGCCCGTCGGCCGTCGGCTCGCACCCGTCCGGCGATCGCGCCTGGCCGAGCGGGAAGCTGCACGACCTCGCCGGCAACGTCTGGGAGTGGTGCCTCGACAACTACCTCCCCTACACGGCCGATCCCGAGACCGACCCGAGCCATTTCCAGCGCGAGGAGGCGACCCACGTCGTCCGCGGCGGCGGCTGGAACCGAAGCGCCACCGGCATCGAGGCGGCGTTCCGCGGCGGCGCGCGCCACGACTACTGGGTTCCGGGCCTCGGCTTCCGCTGTGTGCGCCACGGTAGGTGACTGCCCGACGCAGGCGCCGCAAAGACAACGCTTCGCTTGACGGGAAGCTTGGATAGAATCGAGCGTACTGGATCCCGTCCATCCCTCGCGCCCGACCGTGCGGGCTTCGGAGGCATCTTCAATGCGTACAGCTCTCGTGGTGGGTGCGTTCCTCGCCGCAGCGGTCATGACCGCTGGTTGCAAGAAGAAGGAGGAGCCGCCGCCGGCGCCGGCGGCCGAGTCGACCTCGCAGGTCCCCCAGGAAGCGCCCGCCGACACGACGCAGGCGCAGCCGACGCCGCAGCAGCCGCGCACGCAGCCGCGCGCGACGAACACGCCGCCCCCGTCGACGGGCGCCCCGTTCCAGCCGGTGAACGTGAAGGGCACGCCGGGCGCGAGCGGTACCGCCGGAACGACGACGCCGCCGCCCCCGCCCGCGCAGACCAACACCGCGCCGCCGCCCACCGCCACGACCCCGCCTCCGCCGCCGCCGACGGCGACCGGCGCCTCGACGCCCGGGCGCGGCGTCCCGCCGCCTCCTGGTGGCAGGCCGAAGCCCGGCTCCAAGTGATTCACCCGCAAGGTGCATGTCTTCCGGGGTTTGGAGGCACAGAGCCCATCGTGAATCGCCCGGGGCATCACGAGGCGCCGTGCGCGCGTTGACCATCACCATTGACTCGGGCGGCCGCGCCCTCGATCCTCGCTCGTTCAAACTCTCTTAGGGAGGTAAGCATGCGCCTGTACCTCGGGCTCTTCGTCGTGGCGATCGTGTCGAGCTCCGTGGGCTGCAAGCCCGTGGAGGAGACGTCGGGTACAACCAGCTCGACGGGCAGCGGCGGCGGGGGCGGCGGCACCACGACGGGCGGCAACGACGGCCCGTGCGGCGCCGTGCCGGTCGAGGGCGAGTGCATCGGCACCACCGGGATCCGCAGCTGCTTCGTCCACGAGGAGGCCGGCCTCGATCCCGAGATCGTCGAGGTCCAATGCCAGGCCACCGAGGCCTGCGAGATCGTCAACGGGACCGCGACCTGCAAGCTCCAGGGCGATTGCTACCCCGGCAGCTCGCAGTGCAAGGACAGTACGACGCTGCAGACCTGCAACAACGGCGCGTGGGTCGAGACGGCGTGCGGCGGCGGCAGCCAGTGCCTCTCGCAGCCCGGCGCCGGCGCGGAGTGCGCGGCGTTTGCCCCCGGATCGGGCATCTTCCTCGGCGGCCACCTCGAGTACGAGTTCCGCCGGCCGGCCTCCGACCTCTCCGACTTCTCCTCGACGCTGTCGCAAGAGCCGGCGGTCGACTTCTTCGTCACGGTCTACGACAACGGCCAGCTCATCGGCCTCGGCCTCACCAGCCCCGGCGGCAACGGCCTCAACCCCGGCGACTGGCAGATCGAGCTCGACTCGCAGCCGACCGATCAGACCTTCGTCTACTTCTGGCCGATGCTGTTCGACAACAACGGCCAGCCGCGCATGGCCATGGCCCACGCGCAGAGCACCGACCCGCTCGCGCAGTCGTCGGATACCTACTGGTCCTGGGGCTTCGGCCCCGTCTGCCCGACGGCCGGTCCCTGCGGCGTCACCGACATGGGCCCGCAGCTCATCGACGAGGCCTCCGGGTCCGGCGCGGCGCACATCTACCAGTGGGTCGACTACGGCATCTTCCGCCTGGCCGACCTCGTGCCGAGCATCCAGCCGCTCACGGTCGCCGTGTTCTGGGAGCCCAACAACGCGTTCACCTGCGGCAACTGCTTCGTCCCGCCCGTCGGCGGCGGCGCCGACGTCCTCTACGATCCGTCGGCGAACCTCTCCGACCACTACCAGTCCAGCATCAACATGAGCGGGACGGACGGGAGCCCGTCGCACTGGGCGAAGAGCGTCATCAACCACGAGTTCGGCCACTGGGTGACCTCGAGCTACTCGAAGTCCCCCGGCGAGGGCGGGCAGCACTTCGTCAACCAGGCCTCGATCCCGGGGCTCGCCTTCAGCGAGGGCTGGGCGACGTTCACCGGCCAGTCGCAGATCTCGAACAGCCCCGACGATCCGGACCCCATCTACTTCACCAAGCAGAAGGGCACGGTGTTCTGGGTGAACGTCGGCGACGGGAGCTGGAGCGGCGGCGATCTCGAGCTGCCCGACCCGAACGGCCCCCTCGATCAGAACATCAACGAGAACATCGTCACGGCGATGCTCTGGTCGCTCTGGTCCTCGAATGCAGGTGCGTCGCTCGCGCCGCAGGGGCTCGGCGACGGGCCGCTCTTCCAGACGCTGCCGAGCCAGCGCCTCGTCGGCGGCATGAACCGCGGATATTTCCGCCTCGACCTGGTCGATTACTTCGACGCCATGAAGTGCGAGGGGCTGGCGAGCGGCGCCAACATCGGCGCCGCCTCGGATTCGGTCGGCTACCCCTACGACAACGCCGAGATCTGCCCCTAGGCCCCGGAAGGAAGGCACCGAGATGAAGACCTCCGCGCTGAACCACGTCGCTCGAGCCCTCGTCGCCGCAGCCGCGGCCGCGCTCCTCGCCGGATGCAATTCGGGCGACGCCACCGCTCCGCCCACCACGCCCGCGGGCGAGCAGGCCGCGGCGGCCCAGCCCACGCCGCCGGCCGACAAGGCCCCCGAGGCGAAGGCCGATCCTCCGCCCGCGCCCGAGGCGGTCGAGGCCTCGCCGCTCGCCGCCGGCGCGCCGTTCGAGGTGACCGTCAAAGGTCCCGCGACGCCGCCCGACAAGGGAGACCTCGAGCTCTCGGTCGTCATCGACGTGGCCGCCGAGCTCAAGGTCCCGACCGACATCGACGTAGTCGTGCCCAAGGGCGCCACGCTCACGTCGGGCCAGACGCACGAGACGCTCGCGTCGCTCGCGAAGGGTCAGCTGACGCGCACCTACAAGCTGTCGGTCAGCGGCAAGCTCACCGAGCCGGTGCGCATCCTGGTCGAGGCGAAGAACCCGAGCGGCAAGTCGGGCGTGCGCGCCGAGAAGCTCTACCCCGAGGCGGCACCGACGCCGTACAACAAGCCGTACAGCAACGGCGTGCCGCCGCCCCCGGTGGGCCGGCCGGGCGCCGCGCCGCCGAAGACGAAGTAGCACCTCACCCGCTGCCCCGTCTCCACCTCACCCCCTGACCCCTCTCCACCTCACCCCCTGACCCTCTCCACCTCACCCCCTGCCCCTCTCCACCTCACCCCCTGCCCCTCTCCCTGACGGGAGAGGGGGTGTGCCTTCGTTTGCGCCAATGCCCTCTCCCGTCGGGGAGAGCAGAGGTGCGAAAACAACGCTTGCTCGCAGCTAGAGCCGCTGCAAGCCGTCGCGGGGCTGTTCGCCCTCGCGCACGCCGGCGTCGGTGACGACCGTGCGCGCGACGAAGATCGGGACGCCGCTGCCCAGCGCGAGGGCGATCGCGTCGGAGGGGCGCGCGTCGATGCGCGAGATCGCGGTTTCGGCGGGCGCCGCGCGATCGGGGCGGCGGACGAAGACCGAGCCGTAGAAGGTGCCGTCGCGGAGCTCGTCGATTTGCACCTTCACGAGCTCGCCGCCGAGGTCCTTCATCACGGCGTCGAGCAGATCGTGGGTGAGCGGGCGGGGGTGGCGGTCGCCGCCTAGGCGCAGCTCGATCGAGAGCGCCTCGGTGCCGCCGATGAAGATCGGGACGACGACCTCCTTGTCGGCGTCGGCCAAGAGCACGGCGATCCCGCCGTTCGGGCCGGGCGCGAGGCCGAGCACCTTCATCTCCACGTAGCCGGACGGCGCTCGCAGGGGATCGGGCGCGGGCGGCGCGGCGGCGCTCGACGACGGGGCCGCGCTCGGGCTGGGCGCGATGGCGAGCGTGGGCGGCTCGGGCGGAGGCGGCGCGGCGGCGCAGCCGGCGATCGCGAGCACCGCCGTGCCGAGGAAGAGCCGACGAATGCGGCGGCGCGCCATGCGCGCATTGTGGCACGCGCGGCGCTACTCGGGGACGACGAGGCGCTGCGCGAGCTCTTTCAGGGGCACCGGGAGGTTCGGCTGCCTGGAGACGCGGAGGATGTCGTCGCGCAGCTCGCGCAGCTCGGTCGGGCGCAGCCACAACAGCGCGAGCCGCGTCAGGTAGGGCGAGTCCTTCGCCAGCACGGCGCGCACGAGCCCCACGGTCGGGAACGCGAACAGAGCGTCGTCGGCAGGCAGGCCCACGGCGCGGGCGCCCTCCTCGAGCTCTGCGTCGAAGACGTCGCGCTTCACCTCGATGGCCTCGCAGATCACGTGCTCGGTGCCGGGCCCGTAGACGAAGGGCGGCCGGCCGTCGGGCGGCAAGGCGATCCAGCGGAGCTCTTCGTCGATGCCGAGCCGGGTGCCGGACTCGAACGTCACCAGGGGGAGGAAGCGGCTCGAGCCGATCTTCTCGCCCCGCCCTCCGTCGAGGGCTTCGCGCACGGGCGCCGCGAGGGTCTGGTTCATGGCAGCGATGGACGTAGCCCCGGCGGCGGCCGGCGGGCAAGCGTCAGCTGGCGCGCCGCGCCGGCTCGTCGGCGGCGGTGTTCGGCCGGGCCGTGACCACGGCGCTCGCCCGCGCAGCGGCGGGCCTCGACGCGAGCAGCGCCTGGGCGCACGGCTCCACCACGTCGGCGACGGCGCGGCGCACGGCCGACGCGAGATCGCTGGCGTCGAGCAACCCGTGCGCCTCGAGCGCGGGGGAAGAGGCCGCGCCGCGCGGCCAGGCCGCGTGGGCGCGCGCGTCGGCGAAGACCCGCGAGACCGCCGCGTGGACCGGCGCGCCGCCTGCGGCGAGCGCCCAGGCGACGGTGCGCCACGCGAGCTCGGCGTGGCGCGCCTCGTCGCGGGCGATGACGCCGAGCGCGCGGCGCACCGCCGGATCGGTCGCGCGCGCGAGCTGCTCGGCGGCGACCAGGGCGGCGAGCGTCTCGCCGATGCAGCCGTCGCGGGCGGCGCGCGCCGCGATGTCGGCGAGGTCCTCCGAGACCGCCACCGATCGGTTGAACGGGAACGGCGACGGACCGAGCGGCCTCCCGCCGTACGCCTGGGCGAGCGCGAAGCAGAGGCGGGCGTGCTGGACCTCGTCGATGGCGGCACGATGCGCGCCGGCGACGAGCTCGGCCGGCGCGCCGACCGCGAGGAGCTCGAGCGACGCATGGGCGAACGACGCGACCGAGGCGTGCTCGAGCAGCGCGTCGGCGGTGAACGCCTGCGCGAGGCTCTCGCGCTCCTCCGAGGAGAGCGCGTCGAGGCACGGGGCGACCTCGGCGTCCGACCAACCGCGCGCGCAGGCGTCGGCCCTGGAGGCGACCGCGGCGCCCGCGACGCGGAACGGGCGCCCCAGGCATCCCTCGATGCGCTCGGTGACCACGTAGCAGCAGCTGCCCTCCTGCTCGATCGGACCGCAGTCGACGGAGAGGATCTGACCGCACGAGGTCGGGATCACGATCGTCGCCGCGACCTCCTCGACGGGGCAGCCGTTGCCGCCGGGCCACGCGAAGCAGTTGGTGTACTGCTGCACGAGCCCCGCGCCGGTGCCGCTGGTCGCGCCGACCGTCGTGGGCTCGCAGCCCGACGCCCCGCCGCCGGCCCCTCCGCTCCCACCGCCGCCGTCGCCTGCGTGGAGCACGTCCTCGACGACGACCTTGCCACCGCACCCGGCGCCCTCCGCGACCGGCACGACGAGGGCGGCGAGGCCGACCCCCTCGAGGATGCGGCGCGCGAGCACCTTTCGATACCTGAACGTGCGGTCCATCGTTGCCTCCTGACGGGGCGACCAAGAAAAGGGGTTCGACGCCCACCAAGCACCCGGCGTGCCGCAATCACGCCGCGGGAAAAGCCGCCTGCCCGGAGCGAGGCGTCATGACCGTAACGCCCTGGTGCGTGCCAACGGACACACCGCGGCGCGAGCGCGGGTACGCGCGCGAAGCGGCGCCGGCGATCGCGGCAGGGCTAGTTGACCGTGCCTCGGCGCGGCGGCACGAACGCAGGAGACCCGCCGAGAGCCGCGATCTCGGCGCGCAGCTCCGCCGACGGGGCGAGCACCTCGATGCGTTCGAGGATCGCGCGCAGCCGCTCGCGGTCGTCGCGCGAGGCGTAGATGCCGCGGAGGTTATGGAGCACACGGAGGAGCACGGCGCGCTTCGGCGCCGGCTCGAGCAGGCGCGGATCGGGATCGCGGGCAGCGCCGGTCGCGCGCTGGTGGAGGGCGCGGAGCTCTTGCGCCTCGAGGACGCGCCCGGCGAACGGGTCGACGAGCGCGGGGGGAGCGCCCTCGACGCGCACCAGGAAATGGCCGGGGAACGAGACGCCGCGGGCGTCGATGCCGGCGCGCCGGCACACCTCGATGAGCACGATCGCCAGCGTGATCGGGATCCCGGTGCGCCGCTCGAGGACGTGATCGAGGAAGCTGTTGCGCGGATCGTAGTAGTCGTCGCCGTTGCCGTGGAAGCCGAGGTCGCCGTAGAGCAGCCGGAGCACCCGCGCGAGGCCGGTGTCCCCAGGGGCGCGGGGCGGAGGGGCGGCGAGGACCTCGCGGGCGCGCTCGCCGAGGTCGTCGAGCATCGCGAGGTACCGCGCGACGTCGAGCTCGGGCTGCTCGGCCGCCGCGACGAGGAGGACGGCCTCGGCGAGGTCGAGCTCGGGCTCGGGCCGGGTCGCCACGTGCGCGAACAGCACGAGATCGGTGCGGGGGACCACGCCGCGGTTTACGAGGATCGGACCCCACCGGCAAGGGCCCCACCGGGCACGCCGCCGCGGTCGGGGCTTGCGGTCCCGACTCGACTCGGTAACGCTCGCGCGCACATGCTCTTTCGGCCCTTCCCGTTTGCCGCGTCGCTCGCGATCGCCGGCCTCGCCGTCGCTTGCAGCTCGACGCCGCCGCCCCAGCCGCCCGAGCCCGAGCCGCCCCCGCCGCCGAAGGCGGAGGTGAAGCCACCCCCGCCCAAGTGCGAGTCGCTCGACGAGAAGTGCGAGGGCGGCTCCGGCAAGAAGGCCAAGGTCGTCGGGGTGCCGTTCACGTTCGAGCCGGCGAGCGGCTGGACCTACGCCCAGGAGGAGAAGGTCTCGATCGCCGTCTCGGGCGAGGGCGGACCGGCCCTCGTGGTCCTCTCGCACGACGCGGGCGACTCCAAGACGGAGGGCGCGAACCGCGACGCCGCGCTCGAGGAGCTGGTGAAGCGCCTGGAGCTCACGCTCCCCGGCAAGAAGAAGGTCGGCTGGAAGAAGCCCGCCGAGGTGAAGAACGTCGGCGATCTCAAGGTCTCGCTCTACCAGATCGAAGGCGCCAAGCGCGGCGACAAGAAGGGCCCGCTCCTCGTGTTCGCGGCGCCGCTGCCCGAAAAGAAGGCGATGCTCGGCGTGGGCTTCGTCCCCGAAGACGACCAGACCAGCGCCGACGCGGCGATCCTCCAGTCGATCGAGTCGCTCCACGCGGCCGCCGCGGAGGAGGAGGAGGAGGAGGAAGAGAAGTGACCGCACCTCGGCTCGCCGCCGGGCAGGTCGTCGCCGGCAAGTACCAGGTCTTGGCGATGCTCGGCGACGGCGGGTCGTCGGCGACGTACCGCGCCGCCACCTCGCAGGGCCGCGAGGTCGCGCTGCGCCTCTTCGATCCGGCCATCGGGCAGCGCTCCGACGTGATCGGCGCGATCCACCAGGCGTCGAGCGGCACCAACGCCCTCCCCGCCGAGGCGACGGCCCACGTGGTCGACGCCGGCTACGATCCGCAGACGGGCGCGCCGTTCGTCGCGCGCGAGCTCTGCCCGGTGATGTCGCTGGCGCAGGTGGCCCCGCGGCGCCCGCTCGCCGTCGAGGCGATGGCGCGCCTCCTGGCGACGCTGGGGCGCACCCTCGATTCGGCGCACGCGCGCGGCCTGTTCCACCACGCGCTCAAGCCGCACAACCTCTTCCTCGACGCCGCCGCGCCCGACGGGGTACGCGTCACCGACTTCGGCGCGAGCCTGGCGCGCTCGGCGCTGCCGACGCAGGAAGGCTACGCGGAGGCGGCCCCTTGGATGGCGCCGGAGCAGGCGCAGAACGCGGCGGCCGGGGTGCCGGCCGACGTCTTCGCCGCCGGGCTCTGCGCCTTCTTCGCCGTGACCGGGCGCTCCTACTGGCGCTCGTGCCAGGGCGCCGCGCCGGACATCGCCGCGTGGCAGCGCGAGCTGATGTCGCCGCGCATGCCGGCCTCGGCGCGCGCGGGCGAGCTCGGCGTGCCGTTGCCCGCGTCGCTCGACGCGATCTTCCAGCGCGCGCTCGCGATCGATCCGGGCGACCGCTTCCGCTCGGTGAGCGAGCTCGCCACGGCGATGCAGGGCGCGCTCGGCGCCGGCGGATCGGCCCAGACGATGGCGTTCCCCTCGTCGGCTTTCCAGCCGCCGGCCGGCTACCCCGGCGCGGAGGGCGCCTACCCCGCGGCGGCGGCTGCCGCGCCGGCGCGCCCCGAGCCGCACGACCCTCGAACGGCGCAGGGCGCGCCCCCGGTGCAGGAGCGCTCGCCCGATCTCGCGCTGACCGCGCTGCCCGCCACGCCCGCGGCGCCGTCGAAGGCGGTCCCCATCGTGATCGCGGTCGTGGCCGTGCTCCTGCTCGCCGCCGGCGCCGCGGCGTTCGTGCTCCTCCGCAAGCCGAAGGCGCCGGACACCGGGCCGATCGCGATCTCGGCGCAGAGCGGCGCGGTCACCGTCCCGGCGGCCGACAGCGCCTCGGCGGCGCCGAGCGCTTCGGCGGCCGAGCCGCCGCCCGCCGCGTCGGCCGAGCCCTCGGCCACGCCCGATGCCGGTCCGGCCGAGGTCGAGGTGACCGTGACCTGCGATCCTCCTTGCGAAGAGATCAGCGCCGACGGCAAGCGCGCGACGGATCCGAGCGCGGCGCTCAAGCTCGCCCCCGGCGCGCACAAGATCACGGTGGGCAAGCCGGGTTACGTCCCGCAGACGGCGACGATCACCGTCGAGCCGGACAAGCCGATGGAGAAGACGTTCGCGCTCGTCGCGATCGCGGGGCCGGGGCCCAAGCCCGCGGGGCCGAGCACTGGGACCGGGCCGAAGCCCTGCGGCAAGTTCCTCAAGCGCTGCAAGTAGCCGAGCGGAAGGTGTACGCTTCGCACGGGAGCCGCCGGCCCGATGCGTGAAGGAGACGTCGTCGCCGGGCGGTTCGAGCTCCTCCGGCTGGCGGGCAGCGGCGGCATGGCGCGCGTCTACCGCGCGCGCGATCGCGAGACCGGCGGGACGGTCGCGCTCAAGCTCACCTTCGGCGCGCGCCCCGACGACGCGAGGCGCTTCGCGCGCGAGGGCAGGACGCTGGCGGATCTCTCGCACCCGGGGATCGTGCGCTACGTGGCGCACGGCACCACCGGCGACGGCGAGTGCTTCCTCGCCATGGAGTGGCTCGAGGGCGAGGACCTGCAGGAGCGGCTCACGCGCGGAGGGCTCTCGCTCGCCGAGGTGGTGGCGCTCGGGAGGCGCGCCGGCGAGGCGCTCGGGGCGGCGCACCGCGCCGGCGTCGTGCACCGCGACGTCAAGCCCTCGAACCTGTTCCTCCCCGGCGGCGACGTCGAGCGCTGCAAGCTCCTCGACTTCGGGATCGCCCAGCTCGAAGAGGCGACACGGCGGCTCACCCGGACGGGGATGACGATGGGCACGCCCGGGTACATGTCGCCCGAGCAGGCGCGCGGCGAGCGCGACCTCGACGCGCGCGCCGACGTGTTCGCCCTCGGCTGCGTGCTCTTCGAGTGCGTGACCGGCAGGCCGGCGTTCGTGGCGGGGCACCCGATGGCGCTGCTCGGGATGATCCTCTTCGAGGAGTCGCCGCGGCTCCGGTCGCTTCGCGCCGAGACACCACCCGAGCTCGACGACCTCGTCGCGCGGATGCTCGCCAAGGCTCCCGAGGAGCGGCCGGCGGACGGCGACGACGTGGCGCGCGCGCTCGCGGCGGTGCCGGTCGCGCCGGGCGTCGCGCCGGGGCCCCGCCTCGAGGCGCGGCCCGCCGCGCTGACGCGGAACGAGCAGCGCATCGTGAGCGTGGTGCTGGCGGCGACGGCGGTGAGCCCCGAGTCGGCGCCCACCGTCGCCGTCGATCTGGCCGGGGCGCCCACGAGCCCGGGCGCCGGGGTCGAGGACCAAGGCGAGGCGGCACCGCCCTCGCGCCGGCCTCCGCTCGAGGCCCTGCGCGAGGCGGCCCGGCGGCACGGCGCGCGCGTGGAGGCGCTCGCCGACGGCTCGATCGTCGCGGTGCTGCCGGGATCGCGGGTGCCCACCGAGCAGGCGGCGCGCGCGGCCCGGTGCGCGCTGGCGATGCGCGCGGCGCTGCCGGGCGTGCCCATGGTGCTCGCCACCGGGCGCGGCGTCGTCGACGGCGACCTGCCGGTCGGCGAGGTCATCGATCGCGCCGCGCGCGCCCTCGCGGGCGCCCCCGGCGACGCGGTGCGGCTCGACGAGATCACCGCCGGCCTGCTCGACGCGCGCTTCGACGTGGCCTTCGACGCCGGCCCAGGCGCGATCGGCGACGCTCCGTCGGGCCCGCCCACGATCCGCGACGCCTCGGGGCCGCCCACCGACGTCGACGAGCGCCCGCCACCGACGCTGCGCGGCGAGCGCGGGGCCGAGCTGGCGGTGCGCACGCTGCTCGGCAAGCCGACGCCCTGCGTGGGACGCGAGCGCGAGCTCGCCCTGCTCGCGGCCACGTTCGAGTCGTGCGCGTCCGACCGCGCCGCGAGCGCGGTGCTGGTGACCGGCGGCGCCGGCGCCGGCAAGTCGCGCCTCGCCGACGAGCTGCTCCGCGATCTCCGCGGGCGCGGCGAGGACGTCGAGATCCTCGTCGCCCGCGGCGATCCGCTCAGCGCCGGGAGCGCGTTCGGCCTGCTCGGCCCGGCGCTGCGGCGGCGCGCCGGCGTGCTCGAGGGCGAGCCGGCGGCGGTGCAGCGGCGCAAGGTGCGCGGCCTCGTCTCGCGGCGCTTCCCGACGGAGCAGGGCGACCGCATCGCGCGCTTCCTCGGGCAGCTCATGGCCGTCGACTTCGAGCACGAGGCCAGCCTCGAGCTCTCGGCCGCGCGCGACGACGCGCTCCTCATGGGCGACCAGATCCGGGCCGCGTGGGAGGCGTGGCTGGCGGGCGTGTGCGCCGTGCGCCCGCTGCTCGTCGTGCTCGAGGACCTCCAGTGGGGCGACCTGCCCACGGTGCAGGCCGTCGACGGCGCGCTCCGCTCGCTCCGCGACGCCCCGCTGATGATCCTCGCGCTGGCGAGGCCCGAAGTCCACGATCGGTTCCCGCGCCTCTGGGCCGATCGCCAGCTCGTCGAGGTCCGCCTCGGCGGGCTGCCCCGCCGCGCCGCCGAGCGGCTGGTGCGGGAGGCGCTCGGCCCCGACGAGCCCGCCGCGGCGACCATCGTCGAACGCGCCGACGGCAACCCGCTCTTCCTCGAGGAGCTCATCCGCGCGGCGGCGCACGGCAAGCGCGACGCGCTCCCCGAGACGGTGATCGGGATGGTGCAGGCGCGCTTCGACGCGCTCGACCCCGAGGCGCGCCGCGTGCTGCGCGCCGCGAGCGTCTTCGGCGGGACGTTCTGGCCGAGCGGCGTCGGCGCGCTGCTCGGCGGGGCGAGCGCGGCCGAGGCGCTCGACGGAGCGCTCGAGGAGCTCGAGCGTCAGGAGCTCGTGCGCCGCCGCGCCGAGGCCGTGTTCCCGGGCGAGCGCGAGTACGGCTTCGAGCACGCCACCGTGCGCGAGGCCGCGTACGCCATGCTCACCGACGCCGACGCCACGCTCGGGCACCGCCTCGCCGGCGAGTGGCTCGCCGCCAAGGGCGAGCGCGACGCCCTGGTGCTCGCCGAGCACTTCGAGCGCGGCCGCGACGTCGAGCGCGCGCTCCGAAGCTACGAGCGCGCGGCCGACCTCGCGCTCGAGGCGAACGACTACGAGGCCGCGGCGGCGCGCGCCGAGCGCGGCGTCCTCTGCGGCGCCGACGGCGCGGCGCTCGGCCGGCTGCGCCTCCTCCAAGCCGAGGCGTACGGCTGGCGCGGCGATTTCGAGCGCGCCGCGATCCACGCGCGGTGGGCGCTGCGCAGCGTGGAGCGCGGGAGCGAGGACTGGTTCCGCGCCGCCGGCGAGGCGGTCTACGTGGCGGCGCCGCTCGGCGAGCACGAGGAGGTGGCCGCGATCGCCGCCGACCTGTGCCGCGCCGAGCCGACGAGCGACGACGCCCGCACCGCGCGCGCCCGCGCCGGAGCGCTCGCGCGAGCGGCGATCCAGCTGGCGCTGCTGGGCCGCGCCGAAGAGGCGCGGCGTGTGCTCTCGCTGGCGACGGGCGTGCGCTCGTCCGGGAGCGTCCGCGCCGATCCGATGGTCGCCGCGCGCCTCCACCAGGCGCGCGCGTTCGCCGCGCTCGCCGCCGGCGAGCCCGAGCTCTCGGTCGCCGAGCACCGCGCGGCGCGGGCCGAGTTCGAGCGCGCCGGCGCGCACCGGCACGTCCAGGCGGCGCTCGGGTTCGCGAGCTTCGTCGATCTCGAGCTCGGGCGTCATGCCGACGCCGAGGCGGGGCTGCGCGAGTCGCTCGCCGGCGCCGAGAAGATGGGCCTCACCTTCACCGCCGCGCTCCTCCGCATCAACCTCAGCTACGCGCTCCTCCGCGCGGGCAAGACGGACGACGTCCTCGTCTCGGGAGCGCGTGTCGCGTTCGGGCTCTCGGCGATCCAAGATCGGCGCGTCGACGCCATCTCCCGCGGGTACCTCGCCGAGATCCTCGCGCTCGGCGGCGACCTCGGCGGGGCCGAGCGCGAGGCGCGTCAGGGCGTGGAGAAGCTCGGGGCTTTTCCGCCTTTCAAGGCGCGCGCCCTCGGCATCCTCGCGCACGTGCTCCTCGCTCGCGGCCGCTCTTCCGAGGCGCTCGCGGCCGCCGAAGAGGGGATGGCGATCCTGGCCTCGGTCGGCACCACCCTCGTCGGCGAGTCGCTCCTGCGCCTGACGCTGGCACGGGCGCGCGCCGCCGCGGGCGACGCCGAGGGTGCGCGCGCCGCGCTCGACGCCGCCCGGGATCGGCTCCTCGCCCGCGCCGCCGCGATCGGCGACCCGGACGTGCGGCGCTCGTTCCTGGCCGTCCCCGAGAACGCCCAGACGCTCGGCGACCGCATCCCGTTAGCGGATTAACCAGCGCCGCGCCGGCGCCCGCGTACCGACCGGAATCACCGCGGATCCGGCGACGCGCCGGCTGGCCCGGCTCCTGCAACGAGCGACGCCACGCCTGTTCGCTCACGAAGGAGAGTCCCCGATGCGCGCCACCCTGATCCTCGTCTCCATCTTCGTCTCGTCGCTGGTCACGACCTCCGCGCTGGCCGAGAAGCCCGGCGGCGCGGTCCACAAGGAGCGCACGGCGCGCGTGACCGAGAACAAGCTCCGTGAGGCCAAGGTGAAGGAGCTCCGCGCCCGGGGCGACGTGCTCGAGCGATTCCGGCCGGCGAAGGCGCAGAAGCACGACAAGGTCGCGACCGACCCGCGCGCCCTTCGCCTCCACCGTGCCGACCGGCGCTGCACGCCCGACGGCGGTCCCTGCCCCGGCAGCGCGGCGCGCGGCGATCGCAGCGAGAAGTCGAAGGCGCCCTCGGCCGCCGATCGCGCCAAGGGCAAGGCGATGAAGCAGCGGCTCCAGAAGATGATCTGCGAGAAGCACGCCTCGACCTGCCAGGCGAACCTCTAGGCCCGGCCGTCGGGCGAGGAGCCGTCGGCTTCGATGGCCGACGGCAGCCCGCCGGGCCGATCGGCGCGGCGAGCGATCGGCACGCGGCGCGCGAACGCGGTCTCCTCGAGCTCGGGGAGCGCATCGGCGTCTGCGCTCGCGCGAGCGCCGCGGGCAAGCGGCTTGCTTCATCTCCTCGCGTCGCCGTGCGCGCACGGCCAGAGGAGGCCCCATGACCGCATCGCTCACCGGACGAGGCCGCCGATTCGCGGCCGCCGTGGTCGCCGCGCTCGCGCTCGCCGGAGCGCACGAGGCGCGCGGGCACGCCCGTCCGCCCGACGGCGCCGGGCCCTCGCTCGGGCGACCGCGAGCGGAGACCACGCCGCGCCGCCCCGCGACGGCGCCCCGACGCGCGGAGGCACAGAGCGATCGCGCAGAGCCCGAGGAGTCGCCGCCCGAGCGCAGCCGCCCCGAGGCCGCTCGGCCCTACGCGGCGCCCCTCGCTTTCGACGTCGCCGACGTCGCCGAGCGGGTGAAGCCGGCGGTCGTGAACATCACGACGACCGAGCCGGGCAAGGCGCAGAGGCCGCGCGCGCTCGACCCGTTCCAGTTCTTCTTCGGCCTTCCCGATCGCGACGGCGAGCGCGACGAGCAGCCGAGCACGAAGCGCCGGGGGCTCGCCTCGGGCGTGATCATCGATCCCGCCGGCTACGTCGTGACGAACGAGCACGTCATCAGCGACGCGACGAGCGTCCGCGTCCGCCTGGCCGACGACCGCGAGTTCGACGCGAAGGTCGTCGGGGCCGATCCCAAGCTCGACGTGGCGCTGATCAAGCTCGAGGGCGCGAAGGACCTGCCGGTCGCCACGCTGGGCTCGAGCAACGAGCTGCGGGTGGGCGACTGGGTGGTGGCGATCGGCAACCCGTTCGGGCTCGGCCACACCGTGACGCTCGGGATCGTGAGCGCCAAGGCGCGCGCTATCGGCGCCGGACCCTACGACGACTTCATCCAGACCGACGCCGCGATCAACCCAGGCAACAGCGGCGGCCCGCTGGTGAACGCGCGCGGCGAGGTCGTGGGCATCAACAGCATCATCCACGCGACCGGCAGCGGGATCGGGTTCGCGATCCCGATCGACGACATCAAGGACGTGCTCCCCCAGCTCCGCGAGAAGGGGCACGTCGAGCGCGGCCGGCTGGGGATCAGCTACCAGGAGGTGACGCCCGAGCTGGCCACCGCGCTCGGGCTGCCGGCGCCGAGGGGCGCGCTCGTGGCCGAGGTGGAGCCCGGCGGCCCCGCGGCCCGCGCCGGCATCCGTCCGGGGGACGTGATCCTCTCGGTCAACGGCACGCCGATCGCGCGCGCCGAGGAGCTCGCCCGCAACGTGGCCAAGAACGCGCCGGGCGCCCGCGTCACCGTGACCGTCAACCGCGACGGCCAGCGCCGCGAGCTCGGCGTGACGCTCGGGCGTACGGAGCGCGAGTCGCCCAAACCCAAGGCGAAGAGCCCGCCGCCCGAGGGCAGCGAGAGCGCCCTCCCTCTCGGCGTGCGAGTCTCCGACGCGCCCGGCGGGGGCGCGCGGGTCGACGAGCTCGTCGAGGGTCGCGACTCCGGCGACCTCGAGGAGGGCGACGTCATCGTCGAGGTCAACGGCGCGCCGGTGAAGGACACGGGCGGCCTCCGCGCCGTCACGCGGGAGCTGTCGGAGGGGACGATCGCGCTGGTGAAGGTCCGGCGCGGCGACGCGGTCCGCTACGCGGCCGTGCCCGTCGGCGGGATCCGCAAGTGAGCGCGTGAAGCGCAGCGCCGCCTGGCCCGCGGCTGGCTTGGTCCCGGCCATGCTGGACCGAGTCGTGGGCTACCTCCGCTCGCGCGGCGTCTCCTTCCGCGCCGCGAGCCACCCTTCGCCCGAGGCGCTCCCCGCCGTCGCCTACGCTCCGCCGGCGGGCGGGCGGGTGGTGCGAGCCCACGTCGTGCTCGTCGGGGGCCGCCCGGCGCTCGCGTGCCTGCCGCGCGAGGAGCAGCTCAACCTGCAACGGCTGGCGTTCGAGCTCGGCCTCGAGGTCACGCCGGGGACGACCGCCGATCTCCCCGCGCCGTTCACCGGCGCGAGCGAGCCGGTGCCGCCGCTCGGCGGGCTCATCGGCGTCACGGTGCTCGTGGACGAGGCGCTCGTCGCCGCGCCGGTCATCGCCTTCGCCGCGTTCGCCCCGACCGACTTCGTCGAGCTCTCCTACGAGGACTTCGCGCACATCGAGCAGCCGCGCGTGGCGTCGTTCTCGACGGGCGGCGAGCTGCCCGAGCACGAGCCCGGCGGTGCCCGGCGCGTGGCGTAGCGCCGGCGGGGGCTCTTCGTCTCCTCGGGACGAACGCCCGCGAGGCGCTCCCCGGCGAACGCCGCTCAGGCGCTCTTCCGCGACGTCTGCACCTGGAACGCGACGATCTCCGGGACCACGTCGTCGCTCTGGCAGGAGGTGCACTTGACCTCCTTCTCCCGCTTCATGCGCTCGTACTCGGCCACCGAGGTGATGAGCTCGAACTCGGTGCGGCATCGGCGGCACTGGAACTCGTACGTCGGCATCGCGCCTCCTCCGGTCGGGCCCGCGTGCGAGGCCGACCCGCGTGAGCCACGAAGCGAGGGCCGTGCCGCGAGCGGATCTCCGTCCGCGGCGCGCGACGGAGATCCGCCGATGTTCCGAACGGCGCTGCGCGATTCCGGGCGGGGCCCGAGGATCGTTTCGAGGCGGCCCCGCGCGAGGGGCAGCGTCGCGGGTCTTACACCCGTGTCCCCACTCGTCACCACCGCTCGAGACGTGGAGCGCCCGGGCGTACGCCTCACCGGCGACCCCGCCGCGACGGATCCCGCCTGCGCGCTCTCCCCCGACCGAGCGCGGCTGCCCGGGCGCGAGCGCGACACGCAGGCGCCGCGCTACCTCCAGCGCGGGCAGCCCGCGCGCGACGCTCCCTCGCCGGGGGCGCCGAGCGCGGCGGCGAGCGGTCGACCGAGGTGCACGAGGGGGGACTCGAACCCCCAAGCCTTGCGGCGCCGGAACCTAAAGCCCCCACGGGGGCAGCGACCGACCCGTCACCCGTCAGATCGCACGAGGCCGCGCCGGCCGATGGCCACGGGTCGCACGCGCCGGAAGCCCTCGCCGCCACTTCGCCGCCGGTTCAGGGCGATCCCGTCGAGGCGGCCCTGGCCGTGGCTCTAGACCGCGCGTCGGCCGCCGGCGAGTGGGGCGCGGTTGCCCAGCTCGCGCGCGAGCTCGAGGCGCGCAGGACGGCGCCCGTGGCGCCCGTGGTCGACCTGGCCAAGGCGCGCGGCCGCCGCCGCGGATGACTCGCCGCACCCGCCCGGCGACTCCGGCGGGCAGAGACGGTGTCCAAAATGACCCAGTCGCAAACCGCGGCTGGGGCTTCGTAGGAGGCTTCATGCGCTACCTCATCCCGATCATCGCCGCCGCGCTCGTCGCGTGCGGCTCCGCCCAGGACCCCGTGCCGCCGCCCGACGAGCTCGTCGATCTCGACGCCGGGGCCGATGCCCCATCGTGCGACCCGTGGGCGCCGCCGGAGCCCCCCGACGACCCCCTGGAGGCGCCGCGCGCGTGCTGCGCGCCGGAGCCCGACGCTTGCCCCTCGGTGAACGGGTGCCCGGTCGTGATGTGCGGCGGGGAGTGCGTCGTGCTGTACGGGCAGTGCCCCGACGGGGGGTGATGCCCCATCGGCTATTGCCCGATGCCCTATTCGGCATCGCCCATGCCCCATTGGCCAATGCCCACCGATGATTGATATGTGAAGCATCGGCATTGCCGACGGCTTCCACGGTTTGGCGTTTGCGACTTTCATGTAAAGCGCGGCGCGGCCTGGTAGGTCCCGGCCCATGGCTCACCTGCCCCTCGTCCCCTCGGCCAAGCCCCACCACGGCCAGCTGAGCGGCACGGACCGCGAGAAGCTTGCCCAGCTCGTCACCACCGATGGCGAACGGGTCACCCGCGCCCGGTTGCAGATCCACCCCGAGGCGCTCGCGCGCGCCCTCGCCGGGTTGCCCATTCGCCCGGCGACCATCGCCAAGATCCAGAAGGGCCTGGCGGCGGTGTCGACGTGAAGGGGCGCGCCCAGGGCGTCGACTCGAGCGAGCTGGTCTCGCTCACAATCGCCGTGCCGCGCGCGCAGCTCGCGATCGCCGCGCCTCGCCCGCTGCTCGCGACCAACGGTAACTGCACCGAGGTCCTTGGCATCACGCGGCGCGTGTTCCTCTCGTGGCTTCCCGAGCTCGAGGCGGCCGGCGTGCACGTGATCCGCCGCGGCAAGGTCCGCGGCGTGCTGCTCGAAGACCTCGAGCGCTGGCTGCGCGCGCGGCCGGCACCGGCGCGACCCGGCGCCGCGTCCGATGGCGTCGACGAGCTCGCCGACGAGCTCGGGCTGCGCCGCGCCGGAAAGGCCTCGCGATGAGCCGTGGCATCGGCGCCCGCCAGAAGGCGATGCTCGTCGAGCTGCTCGAGCTCGAGCGGCTCGGGTTGCCGCCGTTCAGGGTCGCCGATCTCCGCCGGGTCCGGTACGTGAGCGACGAGCACGGCGACAACGAGCGCCGCATCGCCGAACCGCTCGCCGCCGCCGTGGTCGCCGCCGTGGCGCTCGAGGAGCGAGGCCTCGTCCGGTTCGATGCCGGCGATCGCGGCCTGGTGCTCGTCTTGACCGACCGGGGTCGTGGCGTGGCCGAACGGCTCGCCGGCGACGAGCGGGGGAGCGCGGCGGCATGAGCCTGGTCGAGCAATGGGCCACGCCCGAGGAGCTGCGCCATGCGCGCAACCTGATCGCCGAGGCTGCCGTGCACGCCGACGCCGATGGCGTGGCACCCGAGCGGGTGCTCGTCGCCGTCATCGACGATGACGCATGGGAGATGGTCGTCCGCGCACTGCAACCGCAGGACGTCCCCCAGGCGGTGCGCGATCTCGTCGAGAAAGCGATCCGCGCCGCCGGCGGCGGTCGCGCCTACGTCCTGATCGTCGGCTGCGCGGCCGAGGTGGGCATCACCGTGCAGCTCGACGGCCGCGCGTGGCCGGGCATCGGAGGCGACGCTTGAGCCCTGCTCAGACGCTGCTCGGTCGCCTCCTGGCCGCGGCCGCCGAGGGCCTCGAGCCGAACGCGCGCCGACTCTGGCGCTTCCTGGGCGTGCCTGATGGGGCATGGCTCGAGCTGCAAGCCCTGGGCGTTCCAGGCGGCCGAGGCTTCAAGCTCGCCAAGGTCGCCCACGTCGACACCCTTGACGGCGCCGCCGAGCTCCTCGGGAGCGCGGAGCGCTTCGGCGCGACCGGCGTGTACGTCATCGGCAACCGGATCGATCCGGCGGTCGCGACCCGGCGGCCGCCCCGCGCCTGGCACGTCGCCGAGAAGGGCTCCGCCTCCACGACCGACAACGACATCCGGGCGCGCGCGATGCTCGCGATCGACTGCGACGCCTACCGGCCGTCGGGCACCAGCGCCACCGACGAGCAGGTCGCCGCCACGGTCGAGATGGCTGGGCGTATCCGCGAACGGCTCGCCAGCGTCGTCGGTCGCAACGCGATCGCCGTCGGGCACACGGGCAACGGCGCGATGGTGCTCGTCGCGCTCGCGGACATCCCGGAGTCGCCCGAGCTCCTCGCGCTGGTCAAGGGCATCCTCGCCGCGCTCGACGTCCGCTACTCGACGCACGCCGGGCGCGTCGATGTTGGCGTCCACGAAGGGAAGCGACTAACGCCCGCGTGGGGAACCACGAAGCGCAAGGGCGCACCCGGCATCGCGGACCGACCGCACCGGCGGACCGCGCTGCTTTGCCCCGAGCGCGTCGAGCGGATCGACGCCACGGCCCTTGAGGCGCTGCTCGCGCACCTGCTCGACGGCCTGGGCGACGACGATCGCGCCCGCATCGACAAGGCGATGGGCCGCAAGCCGCCGGCGAGCTCGAGCAGCTCGAGGACGGCGACGCCGGGTGACACGCCGTTCGGGCGTGCGAACGCGTGCGACGTGCGCACGGTTGCCGCCCACCTGGCGCTGCTCGACGGCGAGCAACCGCGTTGCCCGGGGTGCGGTTCCGCCGACGTGGGCGTTGCGTTCGTGTCGAACGGCTTGAAGTGTTCGCACAACCGCTGCGCCGAGAAGGGCAAGCCGGGGGGGTTCCGGACGCCAGTGGACCTGGTCGCCGAGGTCCGCGGCATCGCGCCGCGCGCCGCCGTCGAGGTCCTCTCCGGATGGTTCGGGTTCGAAGGCTTCGCGCGTCGCGATCCCGAGCCTACGAACGTCACCGAGCACGAAGCCGAGGAGGCCTGGCGCCACGAGGACGATCCGCCTCCCGAGACCACGCCCCGGACGGCGGTGGCGGCCGCGTGGGGTCCGCTCGACCCGCGATACCTGATGACGGCGCCGCCGGCGCGCCGTTGGCTTCTCCGGCACCCGACCCGCGATGGCCATCCGTGCGCACCCTGCGCCGGCGACGGCTTGCTCCCGCTCGGAAAGGCCGGGCTCATCGTCGCCGATGGCGGCGTCGGGAAGACCATGTCGCTCGTCGCGCTCGCGGTCGCCATCGTCGCGGGTCGGCGCTGGCTTGGGCACTTCGAAGTGGACCACGAGGCGCGCCGGGGGCGCGTCCTGCTCGCCCTCGCCGAGGAGGACGCGGAGGAGCTCCACCGACGGCTTTACGATGCCGCCGAGGCCTACGAGCTCGACGCCGACGAGCGTGCCCGCGTGGCCGCCCAGGTCGTCGTGCTGCCCCTCGCCGGGCGCCCGGTGTCGCTCGTCCAGGTGGGCGACGACCGCCGGACCATGCGCGGGTCTCCCGAGCTCGCGGCGCTCCTCGAGCTCCTGCAGCGGGACGCGGGGCCGCACGGCTGGAGCCTCGTCGGCCTGGACCCCTTCTCGCGGTGGGGCGCCGAGGAGAGCGAAACGGACAACGCGATCGCGACGCGCACCATGACCGCCGCCGAGTCGCTGCTCGAGGTGCCCGGCCGCCCCACCGTCCTGCTCGCTCACCACGCGAGCCAGCAAGGCATCATGACCGGCAACGTCACCGCGCGCGGCGTCACCGGCATTCGCAACGCGGCTCGGTGGGAGGGCGTCTTCTGGGCCGAGGGCGGGAGCGTGTGGTTCCGACAGAAGAAGTCGAACTACTCGCGGCCGATGCTCGAGGAGGAGGCGCTCCGGCTCGTGCGGGGGCCCGGCGGGCTCTTGCGCGTGCCGACCGAAGCGGAGGCCGCCGCCTATCAGGCCGCCGCCGAGGAGCGCCAGGGCGCCAAGGACGCCGCGAACAACGCCGCCAAGGACGCGAGGCAGGCCGCGCGCCTCGCCGAGCTCGTCGAGCGGGTCGTGTCGGTCGCCTCGACGGAGCCCAGGTCGATCGCGCGGCTCGCCGCCGCGGCCGAGATGCGCCAGGAGGACGCCCAGCCTGCGGTCAGGCGCGCCGTCCACATCGGGCGCCTCGTCGCCGGCTGGCCCGAGAGGGGGCATGAGCGCTTTGCCCTGCCGGAGGCCCGCCAGTGATCCGACCGATCCGCATCGATCCGGATCGCTCCGGCGGATCGCACGGCTCGGTGCGGAGGGGGGCCCCTGCTCCTGAGGCAGGGTCCCGTAGGACCGATCCGATCCGTCACACAGGGGGTGTGGGGGGTGGATCGGATCGGTCAAGCCCTCCTCGGCCGGCCATCGTCCGGGTCTCCCGGAACCCCTCACACCTCGACGAGGGAGGCCTCGCCGGCCCTCGTCGATCCGGATCGGTCGCCCTCGCCGCACCGCGCACCGCGACCGCACCGCGACCGCACCGAATCGGTGCGGCGAACCTGCGGTGCGGCGCCCCGGCGAGCATCATCGGCGCTGCCGTGGCCGCCTCCCTCTCCGCCCCGCGCCACCATAACCGGCGCCTTTTCGTAGCCTGCGCTCCCCATTCTCGCGGCGAAAGCCGCGCATTGCGACGGATTGAGCATCCGGCGCTGAACTCCGAGCCCCGCGGCCTGAGCCACCGCGGGCGGCCGCATCGTCGCGCGGCCGGCGCCCCGGGCCGGGATTCCACGTCCCAGCCGGCCCGGGGCGCGCCTGAGGCGCACCACGACGGAAGGACCTGAACGACCATGAGCACGAACACCCCGCCCACCATCGACCGCGCCGAGCTGCTCGTGCTGGGTTCGCCCCCGCCCGCTCTCGCGCCCGCCCGGCCTCGGTCGCCGGCCTACGCGAACGCGCCGACGCTCGAGATGGCGCGGCACGACCCCGAGGCGATGACCGCCGAGTACGGCCCGCACTGGTCGCCGCTCCGGATCGCCGCCGACTACCTGGCGGCCCAGTGCGCGCACGCCGACGTGCAGGCCGAAGCCGCGCGCGTCGGCGTGCTGCCCGCCGACATCGTGGCGCACCGCTACGCGGCCGACCACGTGGAGCGCGCCCTGCGCAAGCGGATGGGCGAGATGCTCGGGGTTGCGCGGAAGGGGACTTACACGCTCGTCGAGGCGCTCGCCGATCGCATCATCGACCTCAAGGCCCAGAAGCGGGAGCCATTCACCCCCGCCCAGATCGCCGAGCTCAAGGCGCTCAGGGCGCGGCTCTGGGGCGAGGCCCTTGGCGGCTCGCCGCCGGCCCGCGTCGGGCTCGCGGTTCGCATCGCGCACGCCGACCGCGCGGCGCTGGGCGTTGCCGCGCCGCCGCTGCCCGCTCCGAAGCCGCTCTCGCAGGTGTTCGGCATCGGGGCGCCTCGAGCGCTCGCCGAGGCCCTCTCCGCTCCGCGGTCGCCATCCGTGAGCGAGGTCGCCGCCTCGCCGAAGGCGTTCGTCGACGCGAGCGCGAGGCCTTCGGCGACGCCTCCCGCGCCGGCGTCGCAGTCGACGTTGCCCCACGGCCTCTCCGCTCGCGAGCTTCGGATGTGCGCCGAGATGGGGATCGACCCCGCCGTCTACGCCGCCGACAAGGCGGCCGCCCCGCGCACGGCGCCCGTCGCCGCGCCCGTGGTCGACCCCTCGGCGCCGCTCACGGCGCGGGAGTGGCGGACCATCGACGACACGGGCTGCCCCGCGGCCGCGTACCTCGACGAGCGCGCCCGCGGCTGCGCCATCGCGCTCCCCGCCGGCGTCTCGGTCGTGCCCGCCGACCGCGAGGACGCCATCAAGCTGGGCGTCTCGCCCGAGGCCGCCGCCCTTGCGCGGCACTGCGCCGCCGAGCGTCGCTCCGTCGCGCTGGCCTCGATGAGCACGCGCGAGCAGCGCGTCGCCGAGGAGGCCGGCGTCACCCCCGAAGACTACGTGGCCGAGCGCTTCGCGTTCCACGGCCGCTGAACCCCAGGAGCCCCATGAAGACCGCCGCGAAGAAGACCACGAAGCCCACCACGACCACGCTCGACGACGCCCGCGCGCGCGCCGCCCGCACCGCCGAGGAGCTCGCCGCCGCCGAGGCCGCGCTCCGCGCCGTGGACCCGACCGATCTCGGCGGTGTCGTCGCCGCGCAGGACGCCCGCGCCAGCGCCGCCGCCGCGGCGAAGACGGCCGCCGAGGAGCTCGCCGCCGCCGAGGCCGCCTCGAAGGCCGCTCGCCTCGCCGCCGAGCGGAAGGCCACCGCCCTCGCCGCGGCAGAGGCGGCCGAGCAGCGCACCGCGGCGCAGCTCGAGACGCGGGCCCGCCTCGATGCGCGGCTCGCGGCCGAGGCGGACAGCGTGCGGGAGGCCGCGAAGGCCGCCGCTCGCAGGGTCATCAAGCTGCGCGCGGAGCTCGCGCACGAGCTCGTGTCGGCGGGCGCCGCCGTCGCCGAGTTCGCCGAGGTGCTCGGCCGCGTGCGGACGCTGTGCGCCGAGCGCGGAGAGCTCCCGCCGACGGTGGAGGCGCCGCACGAGAACCTCGTGCTCGCGTGGGAGGCCTTCCTCGCCGCCCCTCCCGGCGAGCGCGCACACGACACGGAGCGGAAGGTGCGGCGGCTCCTTGGCGTGACCGTCGACCCGCCGGACAGCTCGAGCGCCGAGTCCAAGGCTTGGCCGTGGGAGGCCAGGACCGAGGCGATGCTGGACGGCAGCTACGCCCGCAAGGTGCGCGCGCTGCACCGGCTGGACCGGGACCGCCGTGCGCCGCCGATCGTGCTCGAGGCCGCGCGCGCCGAGCTCGTCGAGGCGTTCGGCGGGTCGCCCCCGGTGCCGGCGCCGCGCGCGAAGCCGTCCGCGCCCGAGGTGAAGGCCGCGCCGGCGCCGTCCGTCGAGGTCGGCGACGGGGTTCGCGCTCGCGACCTCGGCGGTGCCGGCGTCGTCATCCGGGAGACGTTCTCGTGAGCCCTCAGGCGCCCCAGGACGAGCCCCGCGCGCTCGACGCCCGCGAGGTCGACCCGCTGCTCGTCGAGCCCGCCACGGCCCGCCTGGCGCGGCGGCGGGTGCTCGTCGTGGTCGGCCCGGGCGGCGCGGTGCAGCCCGAGCCCGGCGACGTCATCGAGGCGCCGGCCATCTACACCGGGCGCAGCTCGCCCTGGCGGAGCCGAGCGCGATGACGGCGACGATGCACCGCACGCCCGCGTGGCCCGTCGTGCTGCTCGCGCTCGCGCTGGGCGTCGGTCCGGCGCTGCACGTGTCGCCGGCGCCGGCAGCGCCCCTCGATGCGGGCGGGGGCGGCTGATGGCGCTCCGGAAGGGCCACGGCAAGGGCAAGAGCGCGCCGCTCCGCGCCGAGGTCCTTCCCCCCGACGAGCTCCCGCCGGCTCTGGGCTCCGACACGGCCCGCCCCGGCCGTGGGCCGGACGGTCGCTTCGCGCCGGGCAACGTCCTGGGACGGGCGCAGCGCGTTCACCCGGGCGCGCGCGGCCAGCTCGGGCTCGACAAGACCGACCCCGCGGTGCGGCCGTTCCTCGCGTGGGGCCGGCGCTACGCCGCGCACCGGCGGCGGGAGCTCGCGGCGGCGCACGGCGGGGAGATCTCCGCCGGCGTCGGCGCGATGGTCGAGTCGGCGGGGCTCGCCCTCGCGGCCTCTCGCTTCCTGAGCTCGAAGGCGGCCGAGACGGGCGATCCCGAGCTGCTCAAGCGCGCGTCCGCCCTGGCGTGCGATGCGCGCCAGCACGAGCTCGCGAGTTGGGAGCTGGCCGCACGTGAAGCGAAGGCCCGCCCCGCGAAGCCGCGCGACCTCGCCGCCGAGCTCGCCGCCGGCGAGGAGGAGCCGCTCGGATGACGAAGCCGACGCTCACGCTCGAGCAGCTCTTCACGTCGAGGGCCGGCTTTGCCGTTCCGGCGTCGCCGGTGCAGCGAGCCATCTGCCGCATCGCCGATGGCCTACCCCTCGGCTCGCTCGCGGCGAATGCCGACGTGCGGGCGGCGATCGGCGACGTGAACGCGTTGCCCAACGAGCGCCCCGCCGAGATGCTCCTCCTGTCCGGCATCCGCACCGGCAAGAGCCTGCTCGCGGCGGCGCTGGCGGTGCGGGCGTCGCAGACGTGCGACGTGTCCAAGCTCGGGCCCGGCGAGACTGCGCGTGTCTCCGTGCTCTCGCTCCGGTTGGATTTGGCGGACGTGATCCTGCAGCACCTCGCCGGCCACATCCTCGCGCGGCCCGCGCTGCGCGCGCTGCTCGTGGGCGACCCCACGGCGGACACGGTCGTGCTCCGCCACCCGTCGGGGCGCCCGGTCGAGATCAAGGTCGTCGCCGGCGCGAAGGCGGGCGCGTCGCTCGTCGCGCGTTGGAGCGCCGGCGCCATCTTCGACGAGGCCCCTCGGATGAACGGCGCCGAGGACGGCGTGGTGAACTTCGACGACGCCCGGCGCGCCGTCCTGGGGCGACTGCTTCCGGGTGCGCAGCTCTGCGCCATCGGGTCTCCCTGGGCGCCGTTCGGGCCCGTCTACGACATGGTCCAAGAGGCATGGGGGCGGCCTTCGGCGGCGCTGGTGGTTGTCCGCGCGCCGGCGCCGGCGATGAACCCCGCGTGGTGGACGCCCGCGCGCGTCGAGGCGCTGCGCGTGAAGGACCCGATCGCCTACAGGACCGACGTGCTCGGCGATTTCGCCGATCCCGAGTCGTCGCTGTTCGGCGCCGACGAGCTCACCAAGGCATCGCGCGAGGCGCCGCTCGAGCTCCCGCCCGAGCGCGGCGTCACGTACGTCGCGGCGATGGATCCGGCTACCAGGTCGAACGCTTGGACGCTCGCCATCGTGAAGCGCTGCTCGGCGCCGCTCCGGTACGTGGTCGCCGTCGCGCGGCAGTGGATGCCCCAAAAGGGCATGCCCCTGTCGCCGTCTGCCGTGCTCGATGAGCTCGCCGCGGTTTGCAGGGCCTACGGGGTCAAGCGGGTGCGCACCGACGGGTGGAGCGCGGACGCGATCGCCGACCTCGCGAGCGAGCGCGGCCTGCACATCGAACCGCAGACGCTCTCGGCGCCGGCCAAGGTCGAGCTTTACGAGAACCTGCGCACGCACGTCGCCCAGGGCGCGCTCGAGCTGCCGCCCATGCCCGAGGTCCGCGCCGACCTGTTGAGCGTTCGGAAGCGGGTCACCCAGGCCGGCATCGCGATCGTGCTGCCGCGCACGAGCGACGGGCGACACGCCGACTTCGCGCCGGCGATCGCGTCCGCTGTCGACGATGCATCGCAAGGCGCGGGGCGCGAGGGAGACCTCGGGCTGTTCGCGCTCAACGACCGGATCGCCCATCGGGACAACGTGCGCGGCGAGGTGAGCCTCGTCGGCTCGATGACGATCGCCGAGCAGCTCGAGGCGATGGGCCTCGACGATGGGGCGACGCGATGACGGTTCGGCATTCCTCGGACGGCGGGCTCGCGCGCTTCGCCGAGCGGCTTGAGGCGGTCGCCTCCGGCGCGTGGAAAGCCGACGCTTCCGAAGCCGTCGCTTCCGAGGTCCGCGCGCTGGTCGCCGAGGAATTCGCCACCGGCAAGGACCCGAGCGGCGCGCGGTGGCCTGCCCGCAAGAGCGGGGGCTCGTGGCCGCTGCTCGTCCGGAGCGGTCGCACGCGCGCGTCGGTCCAGGTCGCCCCCGGCGCGTTCGGCGCGACCGTAACGATCGGCGGCGCCGGCGACTACCACCAAAGGGGCACGCGTCGAATGCCCGCGCGGCGGATTCTGCCCGACGAGCGCACGTCGGCTTGGAACGCGCGCATCGGCGAAGCGGCGGCAAAGGCGCTCCGGAAGGCGCTGGAGGGCTAAGACGGTGGAAGAGCGAATCAAGCTAGTCGACGAAGTCTCCGGGCCGGCACGCGCCGGAGCGACGGCGGTCAAAGGCCTCGCCGATTCGTTCACCAAGGTCGAGAGCACGGCCAAGGGCGCCGCGGCCGCGATGGCGCGCGCGCAGGCCAGGGACAGCTCTGGGCGGTTCGTCGCCGGCGTCAAGCAGGAGATCGTCCAGGTCGAGCGGCTTGGCGCCGCGGCCGAGCACGCCGCGGCGAGCGTGGCGAAGATGCAGGCCGGAGGCGGGGGCGGCGGCGGGCTGAACGGTTGGCTTTCGGTCGCGGCCGGCAACCTCGCCGCCGGCGCGGCGTCGTCGGTGAAGGACGCCGCGCTCGCCGCCGGGCAGGCCGCGCTCAACGCCCAGGCGTTCAAGGAGTCGACGCTCGCCGGCTTGACGATCATGCTCAAGAGCGGATCCGAAGCCAAGCGGGTCTGGGAAGACAGCTTCCGCCTCTCGCGGCAGCTCGGCGCGTCGCAGGCCGAGACCATGGGCGGGCTGCAGGCGCTCCTCGCGCGCGGCTTCGCGCTCGAGGGCGCGACGGGCGCGATCAACGTCATGAAGGCGATGGCCGACATCAAGGTCATCGCGCCGCAGGCGAACACCGACAACCTCGTCACCGCCATCGCCCAGATCAAGAGCAAGGGCAAGCTCGCGCTCGAGGAGCTGCAGGGCCAGCTCGGCGAGCAGTTCGACGTGAAGGCGGTGCTCGACGAGCTCTCGAAGAAGCTCGGGAAGACCAACGACGAGGTCCGCAAGCTGATCTCGGCGGGGAAGATCGACGCCGACACCGGCATCCTCGCGGTGTTGGACGCTGTTCAGAAGAAGACCGGCAAGAAGCTCGGCGGCGCCGCCGAGGAGGGCGCGAACGGCCTCGGCAAGCTCATCGCGCGGCTCAAGGAAAGCCCGACGGAGTTCTTCGCTCAGCTCAACGCGTCCAAGGGGGTCGACGGTCTCAAGACGGGCTTGAAGGGCGTGCTCGAGCTCCTGGACCCGACGACGGAGCGCGGAAAGAAGACCGCGGCCGCCGCCGAGACGTTGGCCAACGCGCTCGGAAAGGCGATCGGCGCGGCGGCGGACCCCTCGAACTTCGATCGGCTGGCCAAGGGCGTGTCGACCGCGGCCGACGCGTTCGACGCTCTGGGCAAGGCCGCCGACGGAGCCACGGGGCCGCTCGAGAAGTGGGCCGACAAGAACCTCAAGGCCGCCGGCTCTGCGAAGGGCTCCGCGCAGATCCTCTCCGACGCGCTCAAGCAGTACGCCCTCGGGATCGCCGGCGGCGGGCTCGGCGGCCTGGGCGACATCGCGAACATCGCCGACCAGTTCAAGGTCGCGCCCGGGTGGCTGAAGACGGCGCTCATCGGTGCGGGCGCCATCGACGAGGCGCGCGAGGTCGGCGCCGCTGCGATGGCGGCTCTCACCGGCGGCATGTCCCTCGACGAGGCTCGGGAGACCGGCGCCGCCGTGATGATCGCCCTCGCCGACGGTGCGACCGGCGGGATGGTCTCTGCGATCGGGGCCATCGGGTCGGTCAAGGATTCGATCGTCGCAGAGGTCAGCCGCATCGACCTGAGCGCCGAGGGCGCTGCGGTGGGCGCGTCGTTCGTCGACGGGATCGTGTCGGCCCTGTACGCGGGGGTGAACCCGGTTGGGGCCGCCGCGGCCGCGCTGGCCCGCTACGGCGTGGACGCAGCGAAAGCCGAATCGAAGACCAACTCGCCGTCCAAGGTGTGGTTCGACATGGCCTATGGCGGCTGGGCCGCCGGTGCGACGGGCGGGCTCGAAAGCGGCGCGCGCGGTGTCGCCCAGGCCGCCGCCGGCGTCGCGAACGCCGCGGCCGGAGCGGCGTCAGGAGGCGCGGGAGCGCCCGCCGGGGCCGGGGCGCCGTCGTTCGGCGGCGGCTTCGCGGGCGGCTCGAAGACGTTCGCGCCGGTGTTCCACATCAACGTGAGCGGGGCCGGCAAGTCGTCGGCCGAGGTCGGCGCCGAGATTGGCAACGCCACCGCCGAGAGCTTTCACAAGGCCGTGCGGCGACTGGCGGAGGGCTCATGAACAACGATCAGAAGATGGCCTGGTACGAGTGGACGCAGGCGACGCAGCGGTTGAAGCTGCTCGAGGAGCGCGAGCTCGGGCACCGGCTCCCGATGGGGGCGTTCTTCGATGGCCTGCGCGCCGCCGCGCTCACCGCCGACGAGCTCGGGGCGGAGCGCGAGCGCTCGAGGGGCGTGGTCGACTTCGCGGCCGAGCGTGCGCGCCGCACGGGACAGGCGACGCCGGCGCAGGTTCCGCCGGCGGGGCCGGACGTACAGCTCGCGGTCGACATCGACCCGGCGCGGATCGAGCGGCTCGCGGTCGCGCTCTCGCCGGTCGCCGAGGTGCCGCTCACGGTGGGCGACGTCCTGCGGCGCGCCCTGCTCGAGGGCCTTGCCGTGCTCGATCGGGAGGTCGCCGGCCATGAGTGACGCGACCGTCGTGGTCCCCGAGCTGTCGCTCCGGGACAAGTGGGACCGCTGCAATCTCGGTCCGCACGTGCTGCCCCCGGATATGCGATGGGGCACCGTCGAGGTCGAGGTCGTTCCGGAGGTCGAGGAGGACGACAAGAAGGCCAAGGGGAAGAACGGCGGGAAGCCGACGCTCAATGGTGAGAAGCGCGCGAAGGTGACGATCACCCTGACGGGGAGCATCCGGCACATGCTCGATCGAACGGAGCCCATCGCAGGCGACATCTGGCCGCCGGCCGGGCCGCTCGAGATCCTGCACCCCAACGCGGCGCTCCACGGAGTCTTCGCCGTGACGGTGCAGTCCGTCTCTGGGTTCAAGCTCCGGCGCGACGGCACGTTCACGTACACGTGGAACTGCAAGTCGTGGAAGGCCGACACGGGCAAGTGCGGTCCCTTCCTGCTCATGCAGGGCTCGAGCGGCGCCGAGGTGAAGCGCTGGCAGGAGTTCCTGCAGGTCGTCGCCGATGGGGTCTTCGGGAGCGGGACGAAGACCGCGACGGAGGAGTTTCAGGCCGAGCGCGGCATCAAGGTCGACGGCATCGTGGGCCCGCAGACCTTCGGCGAGGCCGCGAAGCTCGGCTACGCGCCGCCCGCGCCCCAGCCCTGCCCGCCGGGCGGCAGCGGTAAGCAAGCGGGTGTCGGAACTCCCAAGGAAGCCGCTGACGCGCTGCAGCAGATCGCCGACGAGCTGAACCAGCACGTGAACGCCATCGCGGCCGGCAACGGCTACGGCGGCGGCCTGCTCGGCGCCGACGACGGGCCGCCGAAGCTGCCCGACACGGAGGCGGACCCTTGATGAGCCCCGAGGCGACCTTGCTCGAGGCGCTGCCCGAGCTCGCGGCGCGGTGGCCCGGCACCCTCGACGGGTGCGTGGCCTACGTCGTCGACCTGGGCGACGAGCCGCGCCGGCTCGGGTGGATGTCGCCCGCCGACGCCGCCGCGAAGGTGCGCGCGATGGCGGCGGCGGGGCTCATGGTCGACGAGCTCGAGGCCATCGCCGCGCGGCTCGAGCTCGGGCCGGGCGCCGGCGTCCCGGCGTTCGTGCTCACCGAGGACGGCGCGGTGGCGCTGGGCGAGATCGACCCCGCCGAGCTCCGCCGGCATCGCGTTGGTGAAGTGATCGGCGGCCGGGAGCCGCCCAGGAGGAAAGCAGCATGGCGAGTGCACTGAGCGAGAGCGAGACCTACGACGCGGAGATCATCGGCCCCGACGGGAGCGACCCGCGAACCGCGAACGCCGTGCGCGTCGCGGGCCAGGGGCTGGCGAACCGGACCAAGTTCTTGAAGAAGCGCTTCGACGCGACCGAGGCCTACTTCGGCGCGGTGGGGACCGCTGGCAGGACGTGCGTGCAGCTGATGGCCGGCGTCGCCCCGTCCGCGGGCTGGGATTGGGACGAAGACGTCACGCACGGCGTGATCCAAAAGTGCGTGACCGCGGGGACCATCCTCCGGATCCCGTTCGTCGTCCCCGCCGGCGTCGTGCTGACCGAGGTCCACACCTACGTGAAGGCCAAGGCCGGGCATCCCAACCTCCCGGCGAACATGCCCACGGCGCAGGTGAAGCGAATGAGCATCACGGGCGCGGTGGTCAACATCGGCTCGCCGGGCACCGACGGGAGCATCACGACCGGCGCCTACGAGACGGTCCACGCGATCACCATGACGGGCCTGACCGAGGTCGTGGCGGCCTCGTCGCGCTACTTTGTCGACCTGACCGCGGAGTCGGGCGTGGACCTCGACCACACGGGCATGGTGCACATCATCACGAGGCCGTTCTACACGACGCCTTGAGGGTTGGGCGGCGATGGGCGATTGGGGCTTGACGGATACTAGTATGAGGCTAGTATCTACCCATGGCCCCTGTCTCCCCGGTGAAGCCCAAGCAGTTCGCCTTTACCCTGTCCGAGGAGGAGCTGCGCATGCTGCACGAGCTCGCGGCGAGGGATGGCCGATCGGCCTCCAATTGGCTGCGACACGTGATCCGCACGACGTACGCCGCGACGGTGGCCAAGCCGAAGAAGACCCGCTGACGTAGAACGGCCCGGCGGCGCGCCAACGCCCCGGGCCATGGCCCACGAGGTACAAGCCCATGAGCACGAAGAAGATCGCACACCGCGCGCCCCGGGCCAAGTCGCCCGCCCCCATCCTCGCCGCCCCGCCGGCGCCGGCGCTCGACGCGCTGCTCGTCGACCGGCCGACCCAGCCGGCCCCCCTCGGCGACATGAGCACGGCCGAGCTCCTGTTGCAGTACGTCTCGCCGGGCGACGACGATCCGGTGCACTGGGGGCTCCGCACGATGGCCGACGACCTCGAGCCGCTCATCGACGCGCTCGTCGACCGCCGCGCGGACCACCTGTGCACGCTCCAGACGCGCCTCCGGGTCCTGGCCGAGCTCCACACGCGCCAGCGGGCGGAGGAGCGGGCGCGGGTGCGCGCCAGGGCCGAGGAGGCCAGCCTCAACCTCGGCATCAACGTCGAGCGCGTCTCTGCGCTGCTCCAGGAGCTCGCCCGATGACCGGCATCGTGCTCCCGTTCCGCCCGCGCTCCGCGCCCGCCATCGACAAGGGCCAGGCCGCGGCCGACGCGCGCGAGGAGCTCGAGCTCGTCGACGCCCTGCTCGCGGTCGGCGGCGGCGGGCTCACGCTCGCCGAGATCGACGCCCTCCGCCAGCGGGTCGCGCGCGCCGTCGAGGCGATGTCGGCCTGGGCGGAGGACGCGACGTGCGCCGAACTCGGCCGCGCCCTGCTGTACGAAGCGCTGGCCCGCGTACCGCGGCTCGAGGGGAAGCTCGACCGCGCCGAGCTCGCGCTGCGCCCGCCGGCCCCGGTGGTCCGCCTGCTCGTGCCGCCGCGCCGCGCGCGCCGGAGGGCCGCCGCGAAGTAGCCCCACCCGCGCCCGCCCCAGCCCGGGAGGTGACGCGCCAGCGCTGCCCCCGGGCTTCGGGCGTTGGAGGTACCCCGATGCCCCGTCCTGCCACTGGGAACGTCTACGAGAGCCGCGGGCGCTGGTACGCGCGCGTTTCGATCGGCGACAAGCGCCCGAGCATCCCGCTCCCGACGTGCGCCACGAAAGCCGAGGCGACGGCGCGGCTCGCGATCCTGGCCGACCTCTTGCGCAAGCTCCGCGCGGCCGGGCAGCTCGAGCTCGCGCCCGACATCCTCGAGCGCGCCGGCGCCCGCGAGGGCAAGGAGCTCGCCGACGTCATCAAGCTCGTCGACGCGATCGCCGCCGGCGTCTACACGGGCACGCGCACGCCCGCCGGCGCGGTGGCGACGGTGCGCGAGCTCGGGACGCGCTGGACGCGCGGCGAGCTCCACCGCGAGCACCCCGACCACATCGGCGAGAAGCGCTCGAGCGATGACGACCGCTACAGGCTCGAGCGCTACGTCTACCCCATCGCCGGCGACGTCCCGCTTTCGGCCTTGGGTGCAGTTCCCGATCTGCGCCTGAAGAACAAAGCAATTCCGATCACTTGG
>CAYJPW010000092.1:0-41149 GCA_964372055.1 uncultured Polyangiaceae bacterium | reverse complement strand
GACGATCCAGGGCAGCGCCGAGCGACGCCGCCGCGGCGCCTCGGCCCGCGCCTCGACCGCGGCCGGCGCCGGGGAGTGGTCTGCGCCGGATGGCTCGTCCGGCGCGCCGGTGGCCCGGGCGGCGCCGCTGCCGGAGGGCCGTGCGCTGGGAGGGGGCGCGCCGCCGGTCGCCTTGTCGAGGGCCGTGACGAAGTCGCCCGCGGTCGCGTAGCGCGCGGCGGGGTCCTTCTCGAGCATCCGCATCACCACCGCCTCGAGCGCGGCGGGGATGCGGCGCTCGGGCGCGCGCTCCTTGAAGCGGGGCGGCTTGGTGGTGCGGTGCGCGAGGAAGAGCGCCGTCGGCTCGGTCGCGTCGAACGCGTGCCGCCCGGCGAGCATCTCGTACAGGATCATCCCGAGCGCGTAGAGATCGCTCTTCGCGGTGACGGCGTGCATGCCGCGCGCGGTCTCCGGCGCCATGTAGGCGACCGTCCCGAAGACGACGCCGGTGGTCGTGAGCGTGACCTCGTCCGAGACGCGGCTGCTCGAGAAGCGCTTGAGCGGCACCTTGGCGAAGCCGAAGTCGATGAGCTTGACGGTGTCGCGGCCGGCGTACTCGACGAGCATCACGTTCCGCGGCTTCAGATCGCGGTGGATGATCTCCAGCTCGTGCGCCGCCCCCAGCGCCGCGGCGAGCTGGCGCGCGATCTCGACCGCCCGCTCGACCGGGATGGGCTCGCGCTTGAGCAGGTCGTGGAGGGTGATGCCCTCGACGTACTCGAGGACCAGGTAGCAGGAGCCGTCGTCGAGGTGCCCGAAGTCGCTCGCCGAGACCACGTTCGGGTGCGTGATGTGCGCGCCCACCACCGACTCGCGCTCGAACCGGGAGACGAGCTCGGGGAACCCCTGGGTGTTGGGGTGGAGCACCTTCACCGCGACGCGCTTGCGCATGTGGACGTGCTCGGCGCGGAAGACGGCGCCCATGCCGCCCATCGCCAGCACCTCCTCGATGCGGTAGCGGCCCGCGACGACGGTGCCCACCAGCTCCGCGGCGCGGTTCTTCGCCGAGACGGCGGCCGCCTCGTCGTCCCCCCCGATCTGCCCCGAGCCGCTCATCCGGAGAGGAACTGTCGGGCGAGGGCTGTCCGAAGTCAACGCGCGTACCGCGCTCGCACCTCGACACGCGCGGTCAGCGGTACGGTGCCGATGTGCGCTCGGTCCGGAGGCGCTGGATTTCTGCGGCGAACCGCTCGGCCTCGGCGATCGGCTCGCGCTGGTAGCGGAAGAAGAGCACCTCGAACGCGGGCACCGCCGGCTCGCCGAGGTTGAGGGCGACGGTGGCGAGGCCGCGCTTCACCCGGACGTCGGGGAGCGAGGACAGCGGATAAACGCGCGCCGCGCAGACCGCGGCGACCCAGCCGTAGCTCCCGTCCCAGCCCGAGGCGCGGTCCACCCGCGCGGCTTTGACGCGGTAGCCGAGCGCGAGGAGGCGCCGGTCCGTGAGCCAGAGCCCGCAGTGCATGCTGCCCTTCGGAGGAGCGTTGGGGTCTTCGGGCAGGTCGATGTCGGCGGCGTCGGGCAAAACGGCCATCGCCGTCGCGACGAGGCCGCCGAGGAGCGCGATCTCGGCGACGTCGTGGCCTCGCGGCACCCGCCGGCGCTCGAAGACCGCGAGCCGCACGACCTCGTCCCGCTCGAGGCCGGCGCTCACGGCGCGGAGGATGGCGGCCTCGAGGTCCTGGTCGGCCCGCGCGAAGTGATCGCGCACCCGACCGACGACCGCCCGATCGATGAAGCCGCGCACCCCGCGCGTGGCCGGCGCGGCGTCGCGATCCCCGCTCGCGCCGGCGCCGCCCTCCAGGTTGCTCCTCGCGCTCATCGCCCGACCCGGCCGTCAGCTCGCCGCCGCGATGCGGGCCACGACGTAGGCCAGCACCGCCGCGACCCAGAGCGTCGCGGATCGGCGCCAGCCTTCGCGGAACGCCCAGAGCGGGGCGAGCGGGGGCACCACGAGCGCCAGCAGTCCGCGCCAGCGCGGCCGCGCGCGCAGCGTGAGCCGGCCCGCGAGGAACACGTGGACCGTCACGAACGTCGCGAACGCAAGCACCAGCGCGGCGAGGACCACGATGTCCTTCACGCGGCAGAGCCTAGCCTCCCGGCGGGACTTCGTGCGGACAACGAGCGGGTCCTCTGCGGGCGAGGCTGCTCCGGGCCGCCCGCCGGCCCGCTGGATCGCTGCTAAGCTCGGCTCCGTGCACCTGCGACGGACCCTCCGAGCTTCTCTCCTGCGTCGGCCTTCGGCCTCGCGCGTCGTCCCGCTGAGCTTGCTCGCCGGCGCCGCGGCGTCGGTCGCGCTGGGCGCGGGCCTCGCCCAGGCCGTCGGCGAGCCCGGCGACACGCTGCCGCTCTCGGAGGTGAAGCCGGGGATGAAGGGCTACGGCCTCACGGTGTTCTCGGGCACCACGCCGGAGCGCTTCGACGTCGAGGTCATCTCGACGCTGCACAACTTCCGGCCCAACCAGGATCTCATCCTCATCAAGACGCCGAACCACCCGCGCCTCGACGCGGCGCGCACGGTGGCGGGGATGAGCGGCAGCCCGATCTACCTCAACGGCAAGATGATCGGCGCGTACGCCTACGGTTGGCTCTTCGGCGTCGAGGCGATCGCCGGCGTCACGCCCATCAAGTCGATGCTCGACGAGCTGGCGCGCCCCATCCCCAAGGCGCTCTTGCCCGGATCCGGGCCGCCGCTGCCGAGGAAGCCCATCGCCGCCGCCGACGACCGGCCGGGTCGCGGGGCCTCCCTCGGCGCGACGCCCCACGCGCGCTCGTTCCGCGGCGCGCCCGACGGCTACGAGCTCGGCGCGCACGCGTCGCAGCTCGCCGCCCGCTCCGGGCCGGCGCTCGCCGCCCCGGAGGGCACCTCGCTGGCGCGCGCGTCGACGCCGATCCTGCTCGGCGGCATGGGCCAGGTCTCGATGAAGATGGCGACCGATCTGCTCGCGCCCATGGGCCTCGATCCGGTGCAGGCCGGCGGCGGCGCCGCCAAGCCCGACCCGTCGGCCCCGACGAAGTTCGTCGACGGCGGCGCCATCGGCGTCGAGCTGGTGCGCGGCGACATCTCGGCGATGGGCCTCGGCACGGTGACGCGCGTCTCGGGCGAGCGCCTCGTCGCCTTCGGCCACCCGATGCTCAACGGCGGCATCGAGAGCCTGCCCACCGCGATCGGCCGGGTGCACTGGATCCTCGCCAGCCACAACCGCAGCTTCAAGATCGGCGAGGCGGTGCGCTCTGTCGGCGCCCTCGTCAACGACCGCCAGGCCGCGATCGTGGTCGACTCGTCGGTCAAGGCGCCGACGTTCCCGATGCGCCTCGCCATCGAGGGCGTCGAGGGAGCGCCCAAGTCGACCTGGAACGTCGAGGTGTCGCACGACCAGTTCATGGGTCCGGCCTTCGCCGCCATGGCGCTCGGCAGCGCCGTCGAGACGACGACGAGCGAGCGCCGCGACATGACCTGGCGGGCGACGCACCAGCTCAAGATCGGCCGCTACGGCACGGTGAGCCTCGTCGACTTCGGCTCCGGCAACGGCGGCGCCCCCGGCCCCGAGGACTTCCAGCGTGGCCGGCTCGTGCGCGCCATCGGCTCGCTCCTCAACAACCCGTGGGAGGACGTGGCCATCGAGCGCGTCGAGACGACGATCAAGGTGACGTTCGAGCGCGAGGTCTCGATGCTGCGCGGGGCGAAGGTGCTCGACGCCGAGGTCGACGCGGGCGCGCCCGCCCGGATCCGCATCGAGCTGGTGCCCTACCAGGGCAAGCCCGAGACGCGCGTCATCGAGGTGCCGCTGCCGCCCGAGCTCGCCGGTCGCGAGGTCGAGATCGAGCTCGCGCCGGGCTACGAGATCGACCGCCCCCAGGCGACCCCGGAGAGCGTCGCCGAGCTCGTCGCCAGCCTGCCCAACCAGACCTTCGACGCCGAGAGCCTGGTGGCGATCCTGAAGCTGCGCGAGAACGGCGCCGCGTACCGCGGCAAGGTCGCCTCGCGCCTGCCGCCGGGCGCGTTCGACACGCTCCGCGCCAGCAGCGACTCGAGCGGGCCCGAGACGTTCATCGCCCAGCAGTACACGGCGATCCCGCTGAAGCGCTTCGTCGCCGGCCGCGACACCGTCCGCGTCCAGATCCGCCCCGTCCTCCGTTGAGCTATACCCCGCGACCCGGAGGGCTCCGCCCCCGACCCCGATCGGACTCGTCCCTCACGCCACGCCAGGAGCCTATGCGTTCGTCCCTCCGTCCCCGCGCCCCCCACGTGCTCGGCGCGCTCGTCCTCTCGGTCGCGTGGCTCGGGGCGTCTCCAGCTGCCGCCGTCGGCACGCGCACGTTCGTCCTCGATACGCTCGACGAGCTCAAGGGCGGCGACCTCACCGGCGTGGCCGTCGACTCGAACGGCGAGGTCCGCGCCGGGCTGAACCTCGGCTCGACGCCGATCCCGGAGGCGACGTCGGTGTGGTCCTCGGTCACGCTCGCCGACGGCTCGGTGCTCCTCGGCACCGGCAACGACGGGAAGATCTACCGCGTGGCGAGCGGGCTCGTGAGCCTCGTGGCGACGACGGGCGAGATGGCGGTCGCCTCGCTCACGGTGGCCTGGAACGGGGACGTGATCGCGGGGACGTTCCCGAGCGGCAAGCTCTTCCGCCTGCCGAAGGGCGGCGGCACCGGCGGGCAGGCGGCCACGTTCGCCACGCTCGAGGCCACCGAGGACGTGTGGGGCCTCGCCTTCGACGCGAAGCAGAGCGCCGTCTACGCGGCGACCGGCCCGGAGGGCAAGCTCTTCCGCCTCGACGCGAGCGGCAAGGCGCAGGTCTACTTCGACAGCGACGAGCCGCACCTGGTGAGCGTCGCCGTGGGCGACGACGGCGCCGTCTACGCCGGCTCCAACGGCAAGGCGCTCCTCTACAAGCTCACCGCGCCGGGGCGCGCCTCGGTCCTCTACGACTTCGACGGCGACGACGTGAAGGGGATCGCCGTCGCGCCCTCGGCCAAGGGCGGCGCCGTGTACGCGATCGCCAACAAGTACGTCGAGGCGTTCTCGCCGCCGAAGAAGAACAAGGGGGGCCCGCCCGGGCCTCAGTCGACGAAGGCGCCCAAGCCCGGCAAAGGCGTCCTCGTCCGCTTCGCCAAGGACGGGGTCGCCGAGGAGCTGCTCGACGACGACGACACGCACTTCGTCTCGCTCGCGCTCGGCGACGACGGGCTGCCCTACGTGGGCACCGGCGCCGAGGGGCGCGTCTACACGGTGGACGACAACCACGTCGAGCGCCTCGTCGCCGACACCGACGAGCGCCAGGTGGGCGCGCTCGCGCTGGCCGGCAAGCGCCGGTTCGTCGTCGGGAGCGATCCGGCGGTGTTCCACGAGATCAAAGGCGTCGGCGGCGCCGACGCGGTCTGGACGAGCAAGGTGCTCGACGCCGGGCTGCGCGCGACCTTCGGCCGGCTGAGCTGGCGCTCGGAGGGCAACCTCGAGCTCTCCACGCGGAGCGGCAACACCGAGAAGCCCGACGGCACGTGGACGGCGTGGTCGGCGGCGCTGACGGCGCCCGGCGACGCGGCGAGCCCGCCGGCGCGCTTCGTCCAGATCCGCGCCCGGTGGACGCGCGACGCGGCGGCGGTGCTGCGCGAGGTGACCTTGGCGTTCGTGACCGACAACGCGCGCGCGATCGTGACGTCGATCGAGGCGCAGCAGAAGGGGACGAAGACGAGCCTGAAGACGGGCGTGGCGAGCTCGGGCGGCGAGGCGCCGAAGCCGAATTCGACGGTGCGGGTGACGTGGAAGGTCGACAACACCGATCAGGACGACCTCAGGTACCGCGTGTCGTACCGGCTCGACGGGCAGAAGACGTGGCGCAACGCGCTCAAGCCGGGCGACAAGCTGACGAAGGCCGAGCTCGACTGGGACACGACGGCGCTGCCCGAGGGGACGTACCGGCTGCTGATCGAGGCGAGCGACGAGCTGGCGAACCCGCCCGACCGCGCCAAGAAGCACAGCCTGGAGTCGGGCGCGGTGTTGGTCGACAACACGCCGCCCGTGTTCAAGGCGCTCTCGCTGACGGCGCGGCGGCTGAAGGGCGAGGTGGTGGACGGGCTCGGGCCGATCGCGCGCATCGAGGTGGCGGTCGCCGGGACCGACGAGTGGCGGCCGCTGTTCCCGAGCGACGGGGTGTTCGACGAGGCCTCCGAGGCGTTCGATGCCGAGGTGTCGGCGGTCGTGCCGGCGGGGGCGCACCTGGTGGCTGTTCGCGCTTACGACGCGGCGGGCAACTCGGTGACTCGCGACATCGAATCCCGGTAGTGGGACGCCCCGAGGGCGTGGCGTGCTCGTGCGCCTGCGGCCCGCGAGGTTCCTCCCCAAAACTCGCTCGCCCTGGCGCGGCTTCGCCGCGCTGGGCGAGCTCAGACAATTGGGGCCCCTCCTCACGGGCCTTCGGCGCGCGATCACGCCACCCCCTCGGGGCTTGCGTCGGGCGTCGTTGCCACTGGTCGACCGGTGCGAGTGCCGGACCCGCTCGAAGCTCAAAAGCGGCGGGGCGGTCGCTCACCGCGACATGGCTGCCCTACCCGCGGGCGTCCGTCGGGCGGCGGGCGCCGCTTCGAGGTGGCGCGGCGGCGGCCAAGCGCTCGGAAACATTGTGAACGACGGATGCTTGCGCGGCGGCGCTGGAGGCGGGCCGCGGGGGTTCGGGACGGCACGATCTGTGGAACGGGCGGGGGGTGATGCTACGCTGGACGAGCTTGCCTGCCTTGAGGTCCCGGGGTGGGCGCTCTTTCGCGATGCGCTTCCTAGGAAACTCTCAGCGATACCTGCCGCGGGCCGTCGTGCTCGGGGTGGCGGCGGCGGTCGCGGTGGCGGTGGCGGCTTGCAGCGCTTCGGATGAGGCGCAATCCGGGGGCTTCGCGGCGGGGACGACCGGCGGGACGACGAGCGGGCCGTCGGGGAGCGGGGGCGGCGGGCAGGACGCGAGCCTCGACATCTCGAGCGACAGCGATCCGACGCCGGTCGATCCGAACAAGCCTTACGCGGCGCTCTGCGGCGACGGGGCGGTGTGCACGCCTGGGGCCGACAACACGACGTGCGACGTCGGGGGTGGCGCGGGCGGGGGGCAGAGCGGGGCCGGAGGATCGGCGAGCTCGTGCAAGCTGTTGCCGAACGACGGGGAGGCGGTCGCGGTGTGCGCTCCCGCCGGCGGCAAGCTCGCGGGCCAGCCCTGCATGAGCGCGGCCGATTGCGCCGACGGGCTCGGGTGCGCCGCGGGCAACGTGTGCCGGCCGTACTGCTGCGGCGATGTCGAGCTCTGCCCCGCGGGGACGTACTGCGCGCCGACGCCGATGGCGGAGGACACGAGCGCGTCGCCGGCGCCGGTGCCGCTCTGCGTGCCGGCGACGAACTGCCAGCTGCTCGCCGACACGTGCGGCGAGGGGCTCACGTGCACGATCGTGCGCAACGACGGGACGACGAGCTGCGTCGTGCCCGGCCAGGGGAAGCTGTGCGAGCCGTGCGATTGCGCCGCCGGGTTCGTGTGCAGCAAGTCGACGAACCAGTGCCACCAGCTCTGCTCTCTCGATGGGCAGCTCGGGCAGCCTTGCCCCGCGGGCAGCTATTGCCAGGCGGGGAGCATGAGCTATCCGCAGAACATCGGCGTTTGCGTCGGCGGCCCGCAGGGCTGCTGATCGATGGGTGTCTTGCGCTGGGTGCTCACACACCTGCTCGCGAGTATCCTCACTGTCGTCGTTGCGTCGGCATGCGACTCCGACGCTCGCCACGGCGAGGAGTTCTGCGGCGACTGCGAGCATGGGGAGACGCGGAGCGAGGACTGCGGCATCGGCTCCTGGACCTTCTGGTGCAACGAGAACGGCTGCTGGGAGCAGCCGAGCACGTGCGACACCAACTCGTACGGCGTCACCACCGGAAGTTCGACGGCGACCGTCAGCACGAGCGCGGCCGAGAGCTCAGCGTCAACCTCTGGCGCGGGAGGTGGGGGCGGTCAGGGGGTGGGGGGCGATGGCGGTCAAGGCGGAACGAGCGCGAGCGGCGGCGGCGCATCGGCAGGCGCGGCAGGGAGTAGCAGCGGCTGACTCGGACCAGTCGTCCTCCGCCAGGACGCGCAGCACTACCGCGCCCCCTGCAAAGACCACGGCGGCGACGACGATCCAGGGCAGCGCCGAGCGACGCCGCCGCGGCGCCTCGGCCCGCGCCTCGTCCGCGACCGCGCCGGCGGGCCTACGGCTCGACCTCCGCGAAGTACCTGCGCACCGCTCCGACGCTCTCGTCGGGCCTCTCGCCGAACAGCGTGTGCCCCGCGCCGGGGATCACCACGAGCTCGGCCTCGCGGAAGAACCGCATGTGCTCTCGCTGCCGCGCCTCGCCGACCGTCACGCTGCACCCGCCGGCCAGGAAGAGCACCTTGCGCACCCGCGTGCGAGTTACGCTAGCGTACCGCCGTGCGATCGAAATCGAGGCTCTGTGTGCGCGCGGCAGCTCTCGGAGCTCTCGACTTCCGCGCGCGCTTCGAGGGAGCCCCCGGCGATCGCGCGGAGGCCGGCGCGATGATCGACGGCGTTGGCGGATGGCTGCGCGACTCCGGTGCGATAGCCGCGTTGACCGGCGACGAGCGCGCGCTGATGACCGCTCCCGCGCTGAGCTGGCCGCGGGAGGTGGTCATTCAGCTTCAAGCGGAGAAGCCCGTCGAGTCGGTCGGCGCCCTCCTCTGGATCCTCGGCGTCATCCGCGAAATGCTGCCCTACGATCGGGCGTTCGACGCCGAGCAGGTGATACGGCTCTTGCCGTTCTTGTCCGACTCGCCGTTCGTCCTGCGGCCGGACATGGATCCGCGTGACGAGCTCGCCGCCATGAACGCCTCGGTCGAGGTGCGGCCGAGTGCGAGCATCGAAGGGGAGGAGCAGCGCGCCGGCCTCTGGCTCTGGCGGGCGCGGAGCGAGCTGCTCCTCGTTCGCCGGGGCAAGCTCCAGCGCCGCGAGCAGGAGCGCATCTTGTCGGAAGGCCGTGCGGCGGCGACGCGCATCGGCATCGCCACGACGACGAGCGGGGACTTCATCGCCCGGGGCGACGCCTACTCCGCGTTGCCCGACGAAACGATCGCGCTCCTCCTGTCGATCGCCACGGCACGCGTGCATGCCCTGCGATGGACGCTGGGCAACGCCGATTGGCGCGACGTCCCGCTCGATTCGTAGGCCTTGGCGCTTACCTGGACGCGAAGCGCGATGGGGATCGGCGCCGCAACTCGCGCCCGTCGACGCGTTCGTGTGTCCACAGGCGACCGCGGCAACTGACGAGAACAGCACAGCACGCGCCCAGCTCCTCTTACCACGGTGAGGCGGCGGAGCGCAGCTGTCGAGGGGAGGAGGCTTGGCCGAGGCCACGCGCGTGCGCGACGCGGTCGGCCCGGCCTCGACTGGGACCACCACGGGATGACCGATCCCCAAGCGCGCCGCCGCGGCGCTCCGATGGCGATCGGCCCCGCCCAGAGGCCGGAGACCGAAGAGGCGGAGCTCGGGCCGGAGCCCCGGCTCCGTGAAGTAGTGTGAAAGGTCGAGCGCGCTCGCGTGCCCGATGCCATCCTGGGGCGCGTGCAGCGACCGTTCCTGCAGTACGCGATCTTCGTCGCGGTCCTCAGCCTGGTCGTCGGGGGCCTCCACTACTACCTCTGGCAGCGCCTGGTGCGCGCGCCCGACCTCGGGCCGGCGTGGCAGCGCGCCGGCGGGTGGGCGGCGGTCGGGTTGGCGCTGGCGACGCCGGCCGGGATGTTCGTGAGCCGCGCGCTGCCGCGTCGGGCGGCGTCGATCCTCGCCGGCGCCGTGTACACCTGGATCGGGGTGGCGTTCCTCCTCTTCTTCTTCCTGCTGGCGAGCGAGATCGTTCGCACCGGCGTGTACGCGGCCACGTCGTTTTCGGGCGCGCCGCTCGACGCCGGGCGCCGCACGTTCCTCTCGCGCCTCATCGCCGGCGCCGTGGGGGCGCTCGCCGTCACCACGGCCGGCTCGGGGGCGGCGAGCGCGCTCGGCCAGGTGGCGGTGAAGCCGGTCCGCGTGGCGCTGGCGCGCCTGCCCGCCTCGATGGCCGGCTACAAGATCGTCCAGCTCACCGATCTGCACATCGGGCCGACGCTGGGCGGCGACTGGCTCGCCGACATCGTCGCCCGGGTGAACGCGCTCGAGCCCGACGCGGTGGTCATCACCGGCGATCTCGTCGACGGCTCGGTCGAGGAGCTGCGCGAGCATGTGGCGCCCCTCGCCCGGCTGTCGGCGCGCCACGGCGTGTTCTTCGTCACCGGCAACCACGAGTACTACTCCGGCGTCGACGAGTGGCTCGGCGAGCTCGGCCGCCTCGGCGTCCGCGTCCTGCGCAACGAGCGGGTCACCCTCGGCGACGGCGAGTCGAGCTTCGATCTCGCCGGCGTCGACGACTGGAGCGCGCGCCGCCGCCGCGACGGTCACGGGCCCGATCTGGCGCGCGCGCTCGACGGCCGCGACGCGTCACGCGCGCTGGTGCTGCTCGCTCATCAGCCCAAGCAGATCCTCGAGGCGGCGGCGCTGGGGGTGGGCCTGCAGCTCTCGGGGCACACCCACGGCGGGCAGATCTTCCCATGGGGATACCTGGTGAAGCTCGACCAGCCCTACGTCGCGGGGCTCGCGCGGCATGGCGAGGCGCAGATCTACGTCAGCCGCGGCACCGGCTACTGGGGGCCGCCGATGCGGGTCGGCTCGCCCGCCGAGATCACGCTGATCGAGCTCGAGCCCGCGGCGGCCTAGGTAATTCGCTCGCGGCGCGCCTTCACGGCGGCGGCGAGACGGTGCCGTCGCACTTGTAGATCGCCGGCGGGTAGGCGTTCGGGTCCTCGATCCGCGACATCGCGAACGTCGATCCGGTGAGATCGTTGATGGGGATCGGCTGGGCGACGCTGCCGGTGACCTGGCCGCAGACGAAGTCGGCCGGGGCGCAGATGGATCCTGTCAGCGTGACCGTCGCCTCGAGCAGGCTGCCCGAGATCGGGTTGGCGGCGCCCTCGACGGTGAGCGTGGGCAGGGCCGCGACGAAGTTCCCTTCGGCGTCGACCGGGTACTGGCCGAGATCGAGGGCGGCCCCGACCGGCGTCTTGCGGTCGGCGGCGTCGAGCGGCTGGAGCACGAGGCCGACGTCGATGCCGCCGCCGGCGCTGGCGTCGGCCGGCGTGGTGACGGTCGCCAGGAAGAGGACCGGCTTCTTCGGGCTGATCTTGGCCGAGAGCGCGAAGAGGAAGTCGCCGTCGGCCTCGCCGGCCATGGGGACGACGCAGGGCGCCCCGCCGCCGGTGCCGGTGCCGGTCGAGGTGCCGGTGGCCTGATCGATCTGGTTCTTGCGTTCGGTAAAGTCGTCGAACGAGCCGCCCGGGTCAGGGCAGCCGACGAGAGCCCAGCCGAGGCCGAGGGTGGTCGTGAGGCACGCGGTACGGCGAAGAAGCGTGGAAAGCATTTGACACCATCGTATGGCTGACAATTCACTAGCCGTGCGCGCGGCACGAGAACTAGAGAGACTCTACCACACCCATGCACAAGCCTAGCGTCACCTCCGCCATCCTCGGCTGCTTTGTCCTCCTCACCGCGAGCGAGGCGCGAGCTTCCGGGTTCGCGACCGCGCGCTTCGGCGGCGAGCACGGCAACCCGGTCACCAACAACCCGACGGCGATGTATTACAACCCCGCCGGCCTCGCCGAGTCCGAGGGCATCCACCTCTTCCTCGACGGCAACCTGGCGCTGCGCGGGGCGACCTTCAGCAAGACGGGCTCGACCGAGCCGCCCGACGCGCAGGGCGCGAACAACGGCGAGGCGACGCTCTTCAACGTCGTCGCCGCCCCGATGATCGGGGCGAGCGCCAAGTTCGGCTCGCTCGCGCTCGGCCTCGGGGCGTACGTGCCCTTCGGCGGCACGGCGGTCTGGGACAAGAACGAGAAGTTCGAGGGCAACGCCAAGTACCCCGGTCCGGTCGACGGCGTGCAGCGCTGGTACTCGATCGAGGGCACCATCCAGTCGATCTACATCACGGCGGCGGCCGCCTACGAGATCGGCCCCGTCTCCGTCGGCGTCTCGGGCAACCTCATCCGCTCGCGCATCTCGACGATCCGCGCGCGCGAGCCCGCGGGCACCGACGATCTCGAGGCGCCCGAGGGCCGCTCGGAGGTCGACGTCGGCGACTGGAACGGCAGCTTCGGCGTCGGCGTGATGGTCGAGCCGCTGCCGAAGAAGCTCTGGATCGGCGCCTCGTACCAGGCGCAGCCGGGCCTCGGCGAGATGCGCCTCGACGGCACGCTCCGGAACAACTTCGGCGGATCGGTCGACACCTCCGACGTCGACGTGGTCCAAGAGCTGCCCGACGTCATCCGCCTCGGGGCCCGCTTCCGGCCCATCGACGATCTCGAGCTGCGCCTCTTCGCCGACTACACCCGGTGGAGCGTCCTCGAGAACCAGTGCCTCGCCAAGGACGGCGAGCCGTGCACGGTCGACGCCGAGACCGGCCTCGCGACCTCCGACCCGCCCCCGCTCCAGAACCTGCCCCGCCACTGGAACGACTCCGTCGGCGTCCGCGCCGGCCTGAGCCTCTGGGTCATGCCCGACGTCGAGCTCTTCACCGGCATCGGCTACGACGGCAACGCCATCCCCGACGAGACGCTCGAGCCGGCGCTCACCGACTTCCACAAGATGTCGGGCGCGCTCGGCGGCCGGCTCAAGGTCAACGACCACTTCGCCGCCGCGCTCTCGTACACGCACCTCTTCTACGTGCCGCGCGACACCACCGGGAAGTTCGAGCCCTCGCAGTACGGCGGCGTCACCAACCCCTCCCGCGGGCCCGACGCGGGCGGCAGCTACAGCCAGTGGATCGGCGTGATCAACGCCAACGTCGACGTCAGCTTCTAGCATCACACGAGTCCAAGCGCGGTCCGCGTTCGCGCGGCCGCTCGAGCCGGAGGCCCGAGCCTCCACCGAGGATCCGATGCTCGCCACGCAGGTTCGCCAGAAGGACAGCGTCTTCTATTTCGCCGCGTACCCCGCCGAGGACCTCCTCGAGAAGGTGCGCTTCATAAGCCGCTTCTATGGCGAGGGCGAGCGCATCGCCGCCGAGGAGGCCGAGACCGACGACGAGGTCGCGCACTTCATCGGCAAGATCGAGCGCACCGACCACGCGTTCCAGCGCGAGATGAGCCGGTCCAAGGTGGCGGCGATCAAGAACTTCTACGAGACGGCGCAGAGCCAGCCGCCCATCCCGGGCACCGTCCTCCTCTTCACCGCCGAGCGGCTCGGGTTCGAGCCCGTGGGCCGCTTCGAGAACGTCGGCAACCTCGACGAGCCGCGGGGCAAGTACCTCATCATCGACGGCCAGCACCGCCTCGCCGCGCTCCATTTCTACCGGCGCCACCACCCCGAGGACGCCGCCACCATCCACGTCCCGTGCGTGATCTTCGACGGCAAGAGCGAGGACTTCGCGACCGAGATGTTCGTGATCATCAACTCGACGCCCACGCGCATCAACAAGAGCCACCTCGTGGATCTCTACGAGAAGGTCTCGTGGGCCGCGCCGGACAAGAAGCTCGCCGCGCGCGTGGTCGAGAAGCTCTACGTCGAGGCCGACAGCCCGCTCCGCTACAAGATCAACCGCCTCGGCGGCCGGAGCCGCCAGGAGAAGTGGATCCTCCAGGCCGAGCTCTTCAACGAGATCCACCGCTGGGTCGCCGCGGAGGCCGACTCGGACGCGCGGCGCTCCACGTCGCAGCGCGAGACCGTGCGGCTCTACGAGATCGTGCGCGACTTCCTCAAGGCCTGCGAGCGCGTCTGGGGCGAGACCTGGGGGCACGCCGGGTACATGGTCACCCGGCCGGTGACGATCAAGGCGATGCTCCGCGTCTGCGCCGATCTCGCCGCCGACGACGCCGAGCCCGCCGAGGGCCGCGTCAAGCGCTGGGAGGCGCGGCTGCGCCCGTGGGTCGAGATGAAGCGCTCGTTCCGCGCCGAGGGCTTCTACGAGCGCTTCCCGGCGAAGGGCCAGGTCGAGCGCGTCGGGCGCATCCACAAGGACCTCGCCCGAGCGGCGTCGCTGCGCGACTGAAGAGGTGTCGGGCGTTCGTCCGATCAGCGCCGCTCGAGGCCCGATCGAGCGACGGGCTCGCTGCGTCCTGCACGTGCGGCGGTCGTCGCGCGTTGCCCGACCCGACATCGCGCTTGCCAGCGGCGGCCGGGCTCTCTAGGTCTGCCGCATGGCGGATGCGGCGGGTCCCAAGCGCGACGCGAGGGCCGACTTCGTCTGGAGGCGGCTCGGCTCGATCGTCGCCGTGCTCCCGCTCGGCGCCTGGACGTTCACGCACGTCTGGGACAACCTCGCCGCCTACCGCGGAGGCGTCGCGTGGGAGTCGGCGGTCACGGGCCACCAGCACCCGGCGGCGACGATCGCCGTCTTCGTCTTCGTGATCGCGCCGCTCCTGCTCCACACCGTGTGGGGCCTCGGGCGGCTGCGGACGTCGCGCCCGAACAACCTGAGCTACGGCTACTTCGCCAACCTCAAGTACCTGCTGCAGCGGCTCAGCGCGCTCGGCGTGCTCGCCTTCCTGGGCGCGCACCTGTGGCTCGCCTGGATCCGGCCGCGCCTCCTGCTCGGCCATGGCGAGACGTTCGCCGACATCTCGTACGAGATGCACCACCACACCCCGACGCTCGTCGTCTACCTGCTCGGCACGCTCGGCGTCGCTTACCACCTCGGCAACGGCCTCTCGGGCTTCGCGATGGGCTGGGGCCTCGTCGCCACGCGCCGCGCGCTCCGCCGCTTCGACACGGTCGCGCTCGGCGCGTTCCTCGTGCTCCTGGCGATGAGCTGGGCCGCGATCTACGCGCTCTGGCGCGCCGGCGGCGCGTAGCCCCGCCGGGGCGACACGCCCTCTACAGCGAGATCTTCCCCTTCTGCCGCTCCTGGCGCAAAAGCTCCGCGAGCTTCTGCGCGGCCTGCTCGACGCCGGCGGTCGTCCAGGGCAGGTCGACGACGACGTCGTTGCCGTCGATGCGCGTCTTCGCCGCGGCGAGCGCCTCGATCTCGCCGGCCTGGCTCTTCTCGCGACCGGCGCTGCGCTTGATCGCGGGGAGGAGCGTCGTGATCGTGGTGTTGATCTTCTTGGCGTCGGCGGGCGACTTCGCGGTGATGCGCACCTCGCCGCGCGGGTTGGCGAGCGTGAGGATCCCGGCCACGCGGGTGACGGCGCCGAGGTCGCGGGTGAACGGGTTGCTCCTGCCGCCTTCCGTGGCGCCCTTGTCGATGAGCGCCTTGCCGACCACGAACGAGGCCTCGGTGTTCACCGCGAGGTTGTACTCGGACTGGTAGGTGGTGCTGTCCTTCACGGCCGCCTCGTAGAGCGCTCGGTCGCTCGCGAAGACGATGGCGGCGTCGGCGGCCTGGCCCATGATGTAGGTGCTGCCGTCCTTGTCGGTGCCCTGCGCGGCCTTGCGCCCGTCGATCGAGATCTCGGTGACCTTGCTTCCGTCCACCTCCTTCAGCGCGGGGACCAGGGCCTCGGGGCGGAGCTCGCCGCCGAGCACGAACACGAACTTCTCGTTGGCGTCGCCCTGATCGATCCCGACGGCGCACATCACCCCGTCCTTGATGTCCTTCTTGGGATCGATGCCCGCCTTCGTGAGCAGCTCTTGCACCTTCTTGGCGTCCGGATCGGTGGCGCCCTGCTGGATGGCGTCGAGCTCGGGGACGAGGTGCTTCTGAACCGACGGGAGGGCGAGGAGCTGCCCGACGTCGACCCGCATGAGGACGTCGCAGCCGGGCGGGACGTGCGTGTGCGCCTTCGAGATCGACTTGGCGGGCAGGGTGACGGTCCCGCCCTTGCCGTCGGACACGGTCTCGGTCGCGCCGGATCCGCGGCGGAGCAGGAGCACGCCGCCCACGAGGAGCACGAGCAGCAAGGCGCCGCCGCCGATGAGGCCGATGAGGAGCGCGGGGTTCTTCTTCGGCGGGGGGGCGCCCATGCCGGGGCCCATCCCGGGAGGCGCGCCGAAGCCGCCCTGAGGCGGGCCGAACCCGCCGGGCGGAGCTCCGGGAGGCGCGCCGCCCGGCGGCCCCCAACCTCCGCCGCCGCCCGGCGGAGCACCGTAGCCCCCACCGCCCGGGGGTGGACCGTATCCACCGCCCGGCGGACCGTAGCCGCCCGGTGGGCCGTAGCCGCCGCCGGCTGCCCGGATCGCGTCGGGAGCGAGGCCGACGCGACGAGTGGAAGCCGAGCGACCGGGAGCCGAAGGAGAGCTGTGCATCGCGGTAACCGTAGCGCCTCGGCGCGCAGGTTTCGACCGCGGGGCCCCAACTTGGGGGCTCCGCCCCCAAACCCCCGCGGCAATTGCCGGTCGGCTTCGCCGCCCGGACACCCGTCCTCCGCTTCGCTTCGGTCGGGTCAATTGCCGCCCAACGGGGGCTCCGCCCCCAAACCTGCCGGCGGGTCAGCGTTTCGCGCGGCGGAGCAGGCTGAAGATGCGCGCGCCGAGCTCGGGGGCGCGGAACGGCTTGACCACGTAGTCGTCGGCGCCGCTCGCGAACGCGTCGACCATGTCCTGCGAGGAGGCGTTGGCCGTGAGGAAGAGCACAGGCACCGCGGCGAGTGGGGCCTCCTTGCGGATGCAGCGGCACAGCTCGATGCCGGTCATCTTGGGCAGGTTCCAGTCGAGGACCAGGAGATCGAACGGCTCGGCGCGGACGCGCAAGAGGGCGTCCTCGGCGCTCCCGGCGGCGACGACGGCGAGGCCGACCGCCTCGAGCATCGCCGCGACCACGTCGCGGATGTCGGGATCGTCGTCGACGATGAGGATCCGCGATCCCTCGGGGTTGCTGCGCCGGGCCGACGAGACGGCGGCCGCGGACTTGGTGGTGTCGGGCACCGAAGGCACCGACGCTCGTGGCGAGGGCGTGGACGAAGTGCGGGCTTGTGCCGGTGGCTGCAGCGACGGGCGCCGCGCCTCGCCCTGCGCGAACTCGGCCAGACGCCGCCAGTCGCGCGGCTCGAAGATGAGCCGCGGGCCGTCGGGCGCGACCTCGGCGCGCGCGGCGGCCGACGTCGCCCTGCGGCCGGTGCCCAGCTCGAAGATCGCGAGCACCCACTCGCCGTCGTCGACCCTCTCGCCCGAGGGCAGGCCCAGCTCGAGCTCCGACTCCCCCGTCCCGAGGACCATCTGCTCGAACTGGCTCAGGTCCGGAAAGCGGTAGAGGACGCTCCGCACCCGCCCACGCTACACCCCGCGCTAGCGCCCCGCAAAGTGTCCGACTAAGCTCCCGCGCGCGATGCCTCTCCTGCGCTGGACCCCGCTCCTCCTGCTCGTGGCGTTCGGGGGTACCTGCAAGAAGTCCGATCCCGAGACGAAGGCCGTGGCCGTGCCCGAGGTCGCGATCTCGGGCGTCGACACCTCTTCGCTCACCCCGCGCGAGCGGCGTGACTGGAGCGGCCAGGTCTCCGAGCTCCTCGCCCCGTGCCCCGACACGCCGGTGAGCATCGCCCAGTGCGTGAAGGAGAGCCGCCCCTGCAAGACGTGCCTGCCGGCCGCCCAGTTCCTGCTCAAGCAGGTCCAGGCCGGCAAAGCGAAGAAGGAGCGTGAGGAGGCGTTCAAGTCGCGCTTCGATCCGGCCAAGATCAAGACGCTCTCGACCGAGGGATCCCCCGAGAAGGGCGCGCCGGACGCGGTCGTCACCATGATCGAGTGGGCGGACTTCGAGTGCCCCTTCTGCCGCCTGATGTACCCGCTCATCGAGGAGCTCACCCAGCGCTTCGAGGGCCAGCTCCGCGTCGTCTACAAGTTCTACCCGCTCGGGGCGCACCCCCACGGCGAGATCGCCGCCCGCGCCGGCGTCGCCGCCCTGAACCAGGGGAAGTTCTGGGAGATGCACCACCTCATGTTCGACAACCAGGAGCGGCTCGAGCAGGCGGACCTCGAGCGCTACGCCAAGCAGCTCGGCCTCGACATGGTGAAGTTCAAGGCCGACATGGTCTCGAAGGAGACGGGCGAGCGCATCGAGCGCGACAAGAAGCAGGCGGACGAGGTCGGCCTCGAGGGCACGCCGCTCATCTTCATCAACGGCCGCGAGGTCGACATGAAGCTGCTCAACAACCCGTACGAGGACCTCGAGTCCTGGGTGAAGCTCGACATCGAGCTCGCGGGCAAGACGCCCCGCCCCGCGCCGCCGAAGGCGAGCGGCACGCCGAGCGCGCCTCCGTCCGACAAGGCGGTCGCCGGCGACGGCGGGGCGCCGCCGCCCGCGCCCACCGGCGATCCGCGACCCGGCGCTTCGACGAAGCCCGTGGCCAGCGCGGAGCCGGGCAAGAAGTGAGGCTGGCCGACCCCTGCGGCTGCTTCCCGACGGGGCGTCACTACCCGGGCATCGCCCACCTCATCCGGGTCCGCGCCGTCGGCGTGGCCTCGGAGCTCGACGCCGGCGACGCGTGGGTCGATCACCCGATCGCCTTCCTCGACGTCGAGACCACCGGCACCGACGCAGCCAACGATCGCATCGTCGAGCTCGGCATCGTCCTCGGGCGCGGCGGCGCCGTGGTCGACCGCAAGGCGTGGCTCGTGAACCCGGGCCGGCCCATCCCCGCCGAAGTCAGCGCCATCCACGGGATCAAGGACGCCGACGTCGCCGACAAGCCCGCGTTCCCGGCGATCGTCGCCGAGGTGCTCGCCTACCTCGCGGGGGCGATCCCGGCCGCCTACAACGCCTCGTTCGACCGCGCCTTCCTCCTCGCCGAGCTCGAGCGGGCCGGGGCGCGCCCGGCGGAGCCGCCGCCGGCGATGCGCCGCGAGGTCGACTGGATCGATCCGCTCACCTTCGCGCGCGAGCTCCACAAGGACGAGGAGAGCCGCGCGCTCGGCGACATGGCGCAGCGGCTCGGGATCGCGCTCGAGAAGGCGCACCGCGCCACCGACGACGCCGAGGCGGCGCTGATGGTGCTCTACGCGTTCGCGAAGGACCCGCGTGTCCCGCGCGCCTACGGCGGCCTCATCCAGGAGCAGCGGCGCCTCTCGCGCCTCCAGGACGAAGCGCGCAAGCTCTGGCGAAGGCCGAACTGACGGAGCTGCTCGGATCGCGGAGGCATGGAGCGATGAGCGACGAGCCGCCCGCGCCCCATCCCGCCACGCCGAACAGCGCGACATCGAAGCCGCGCGAGCGGGTGCACCTGCCTGTCCTCGGCTCGGCGCCGCCCGAGCCCGGCGACGAGGAGCGGCCGCCCTGGCACTGGTCGGCGATCGGCGCGGTCGCGATCTTCCTCGCCTGGCTGCCGCTCGCCGCGGGCGCGAGCTACCTCGCCGCGCGCTCGCTCGAGGCGGCGCCGCCGGGCGAGGTGGCCACGCTCTCGCTGCGCGCGCGGGCGCTCATGGTCGGAAGCCACGCGCTCGCCTTCGCGCTCGCCAGCTTCGCCGGAGGCTTCCTCGTCGGCCGCTTCGGCGGCAAGGCCGGCCCGAAGGAGGCGGCGGCGGCGGGGCTCTTCGCCGCGACGCTCGCGTGGGCGCTCGCCGCGGCCCAGCCCGGCGGCGCCGGTCCGGGCGCGATCGCCTGGGCGCTCATCCTCGCCGCCGTGGTCGCGATCGGCGCCGGCGCCGCGTGGGCCGGCGGTCGGGTGGGGCTCCGCGGCCGCTCGAAGGGCGGCGCTTGAGCGCCGCGCGAGCGGTCGATTTCACAGGGAGACGGGGAGACGGGGAGTCCTTCATTCCGTCGATTCGCGTTCACGCGCTGCGCGTGAACGCCGATCGACCGAATGAAATACTTCCCGTCTCCGCGTCTCCCTGTGAATTTTCTGGTTTGCGGCCTACGCGTGAAGCCCACGCGCGATCTGGCGCTGGATGGTCCGCACGCTCACGCCGAGGCGCTCGGCCGCCTTCGCGCGGTTGCCGTCGTCGAGGTCGAGCCTCGCCTGGATGATGCGCTCGACGATCGATCGCAGGCTCTGATCGAGATCGACGGCGAGCACCTTGCGCTTCGCGCCCTCGGCCTCGCGGGGCGCCGGCGCGATCTCCTGGAGGGGCTCGGGGAGGTCGCGCAGCCGCACCTGCTTGCCGGGGCGGAGCAGGCAGATCATCTCGATGACGTTGCGGAGCTCGCGGACGTTCCCGGGCCAGCCGTACGCGAGGATCGCCGCCTTCGCCGCGCGCGAGAGGCGCGGCGACGCCGTCCCGTGCTGGGCCGAGAGCTGGGCGACGAACTGCGCGACGAGCGGTCCGATGTCGGCGCGCCGCTCGCGGAGGGCGGGCACCTTCACGGTGATGCCCTGGATCCGGTAGTAGAGGTCGGCCCGGAAGCGCCCGGCGCGCACGTCCGCCTCGAGCGGGCGCAGCGTGGCGAAGACGAGGCGGACGTCGGCCTGGATCTTCGCCGCGCCGCCGACGCGCATGTAGCGCCGGTTCTCGAGGAAGCGGAGGAGCTTGGCCTGCATCGCGAGCGGCATCTCGCCGATCTCGTCGAGCAAGAGCGTCCCGCCCTGCGCCGACTCGATCTTTCCGGTCGCGCGCTCGGTCGCGCCGGTGAACGCGCCGCGCTCGTGCCCGAAGAGCTCGCTCTCGAAGAGCGCGTCCGGGATGGCCGCGCAGTTGATGGGCACGAACGGGCCGGTGCGCCGCCCGGAGAGCTCGTGCACGCGGCGAGCGAGGACCTCCTTGCCGGTGCCGCTCTCGCCGAGCAGCGTGACGGTCACGTCCTTGCCGGCCACCGCGCGCAGCGTTTGATCGACCCGCCGCATCGCCTGCGAGCACAGGATCGGATCGAACACCACGTCAGATTGTCGTTTTCTTGGCATCTGCAGCGCCAAGATAGCACGCCCTGTCGCTAGGGCCGCCGCCCTCGCCGCGCGTGCGCCGCCGCGACGCGCCGTGGGCGTCAGGCGCCCGCGGGATGCGCGCGCCCCGGCTCGCCGGGGGCGCCGCTCGGGTCGCCGCCGGTTGATGCGGCGCCGACGAGCGCGGCCGGCCGGGCGGAGCTCGGCGGGCCGCCGGCGAGCTCGGCCGCGACCTCGAGCCCCGATGGCAGATCCGGCGCCAGCTTGAGCGTCGGGTAGCGGAGGTGGAGCTTGGCCTTCTCGAAGATCCGCTGCGGCCGCGGCAGCGGGCCGGCGAGGACCACGACCTTCTTCCGCTTCACGAGCACGTCGATGGCGTTCTCGAGCGCGGCGAAGCCGGTCGCGTCGATGACGCTCACGTTGGTCAGGTTGAGCACGAGGACGCGGAAGGTGTCGCCGCGGCTCGCGTGCAGCGCCTCCATCGCCTGCTGGGCCGCGCCGAAGAACAGCGGTCCGTTCACCTGGTAGAGGCTCACGCCGTCGGGCAGGGGATCGCGCCCGGCCTCCTCGGTGCGGTCGAGCTGGAGCTTGGCCTCGGTGAACTCGGCCATCCGGCGCATGAAGAGCACGGCGGCGAGGACGAACCCGACGGCGACCGCGACGATCATGTCGAAGAAGACCGTGAGGAAGAAGCAGGTGAGCAGGACGAAGACGTCGCTCTTGGGCGCGATCTTGATGATGCCGACGAAGTGGTGGAGCTCCGACATGTTCCAGGCGACGAGCAGGAGCAGGGCGGCGAGGGAGGCCATCGGCACGTAGGCGACCAGCGGCGCCAGGAAGAGCATCGCCAGGAGCACGACGAGCGCGTGCGTCGCCGAGGCGACCGGCGAGCGTGCGCCGGCGCGGATGTTGGTCGCGGTGCGGGCGAGCGCGCCCGTGGCGGCGATCCCGCCGAAGATCGGCGCGAGCAGGTTCCCGATCCCCAGCCCCACGAGCTCCGAGTTCGGGTCGTGCTTGGTGCCGGTCATGCCGTCGGCGATGACGGCGGAGAGCAGCGACTCGATCGCGCCGAGCGCCGCGATCGCGAACGCCGCGGGGAAGAGCTCGCGGATCATCGAGAACGACAGCCCCGATCCCCAGGGCAGCGCGGGCGAGGGCAGGACGGCGGGGATCCCGGCCACCACCACCCCGCCGACGTTGGTGTGGAAGCGGCTGCCGATGGTCGCGACCGCGAACCCCGGCGCGATCGCGTGCACGGCGGCCGCGAGGCCGGCGACGAGGGCGATGGCGATGAGCGGGGCGGGGATCCTCTTGGTGACGCGCGGGAGCAGCACGAGCAGCGCGAGCGTCAGGGCCGCGACACCGACCTCGAAGACGTTGGCGCTGCCCCGCGCCGCCCACAGCGCCCCGAGCTTGTCGACGTAGTGCTCGGGCATCGAGGCGACCGAGAGCCCGCCGATGTCCTTGAGCTGCAGCGTGGCGATCACGGTCGCGATGCCGGTGGTGAAACCGGTGGTCACCGGGTGCGGGATGTACTTGATGAGGGTGCCGAGCCGCGTCACCCCCATGATGACGAGCAGCGCGCCGGCCATGAAGCCCGCGGTGAGCAGCCCGGCGAGGCCGAACTTGGTGACGATCGGCGCGAGGATGACGACGAACGCCGCCGTGGGGCCGGTGACCTGGAACTTGCAGCCGCCGGTGAACGCCACGACGACGCCGGCGACGATCGCCGTGTAGAGGCCGTGCTGCGGCGGGGCGCCGACCGCGATCGCCAGCGCCATCGAGAGCGGGAGCGCGACGATGCCGACGACGAGCCCCGCCAGGACGTCGGCGCGGAGGTCGTGCCACCCGTACCCCTTGGAGAGCGCGCGCCGGATCGCGAAGGCGAGCGGCAGCGGCCTCTTCGTCTCGCCGGCGATCGAGGAGAGCGAGGCCATCGAGGCGCGCGCGGGCGCGGTGGGGGCGGGATCGGCTGCGGCGCGGGGGACGCCGTCGACGGGAGCGGAGGACATGCGGGCTGGTTCTTTCATCGCGCGGCGTGCGCGCGGATCGCGTCGAGGATGTCCCAGCCGAAGGAAGGCCTGGGCAGGACGATGGTTGGAGGCGCGGGCTCGTCGGCTGGAGCGAGCGGGCGGAAGCGGTGCGGTTCGCGGGTCACGAGCACCGCGCAGAGCCGGGGGCGATCCTGCCGGAGCAGACGGAACAGCTCGAGCACCTCGCCCTCGGTGAAGTCGTCGGGGAAGATCACCGCTGCCGTCGCGGCGTCGAGCCACACGAGATCGGGCTCGGCGAGCGCGCGGGCGCCGCGCGACGGAACGCCCGCTCGCTCGAGGTAGCTCCCCAGCCCGTCGAGCGTCTCCGGGTTCTTGGAGACGATCGCCACATGGGTCGTGGGCTTGGGGTCGGGGCTCGGCATGAAGCGCCGCGCATCAGCAAGCGCGGTGCCGTGACGCGCGCCGCGGCAAACCCCGGCATTCCGGGGTGGGCCTGCAGTCGCCGGCGCGATGTGACAAATTGTCATTCTCTCGATCGGGCGCCGGCCATGTCGCGCCCACGTGACCGGCCCGCGCTGCGAAGGCGGGCGTCGTTCGGACATGGATCGGCGCACGCCATGAGAGCGAGCGACCGCCGGAATCACCGGACGGCCGCCGATCAGACGGGGCGCAGCTCGCCCGCCGGGAACGGCAGATCCGCGTAACGCTCCTGCGTCGTCGGATCGGTCGCGTCGGGCGCGACGTCGAGCAGGGGGCGCAGGGCGAACGGGCGCTCGCGCAGGCGCGGGTGCGGCACCTCGAGGCCCCGCTCGGCGACGGCCTCGCCCTCGATCCAGAGCACGTCGATGTCGATCGTCCGGGGCCCCCACCGGACGGCGTCGGGCCGCGTCCGTCCGAGCGCGACCTCGATGGCCAGCGCGCGTCGCAACAGCTCGCGGGCATCGAGCGCGGTCACGAGGAGCACCGCCGCGTTGATGTAGTCGCCCTGCGGCGGGCCGCCGGCAGGCGGCGACTCGTAGAGCGGCGAGACCCGGAGCACGTGCACGTCGGTGTCGGCGCGGAAGCGCGCCACCGCAGCGTCGACGTTCGCGCGTCGATCGCCGAGGTTGGCGCCCAGGCCAATCACGACGCGACGAACGTGGTCCATGAGCGAGCGAAACGACTCTCGCACATCGGTCCACGTGCGCCCAGGGCCATGCGCGATCCGCACGATGGCTCACTCGACGGCGGCCGCTCCGAGCTTGCGCGGATCCGCTCCCGCCTGGAGGGCGCGGATGCCGTCGCGCTCCTCGATCGCCAGCGCCTGCACGGCGCTGTAGAACGGCTTCGAGCGGGCGACGATCTCGCCGCGGCGCTCCAGATCGGCGACGAGCTCCGCGGGCGCGCCCGGGTCGATGAGGAGCCCGCCGGTCGGGGGCGCGTCGATGCGGATGTCGGCGACCGCGTCGGCGGGCGAGCGGTCGAACGCGAGGCGCGCCAGAGTGACCTGCGTCGCCGCCGTGGCGATCTTCCAGCCGCCCGAGCCGCCGAGCGCCAGGACGGGCGCCCCGTCGCGAAGCACGATCGTCGGCATCATGCTCGACGCCGGTCGCGCGCCGCCGCGCGCCGTGTTGGGGCCGCGCCGCACGCCGAAGCGGGCGCCGAGCGACGGCGGCGTGAAGTCGTCGAGCTCGTCGTTGAGCGGGAACCCGCCCTGCGTGACGAGCCGGGCCCCGAACATGTCGTTCACCGTGCTGGTGATCGAGACCACGCTGCCCGCGCCGTCGGCGATCACGAGGTGGCTCGTCCCCGACTCGCGCCCGGCGAAGCTCTCGGCCCGCGTCGTGGCGTCCAGCGCGATCCGGGCGCGGCGCGCCTTCATTCGGGCGCGATCGGTGAGCGACGCCGGATCGATCCGCGCGAACGCCGGATCGCCCACGGCGCGGATGCGATCGGCGATGGCGCCGCGGAACGTCTCCGCCAAGAGGTGCTGGTAGGCGCCGGTGCCGTAGCCGAGCGCGAGCAGGTCGCTCTTGGCGTGCATGTGGAGCGTCTCGATCAGCATCAGGCCGCCGGCCGAAGGCGGCGGCATCGTCTCGACCGTGAAGCCCTCCCATGTCGTCGAGAGCGGAGCGCGCTCGATCACCGCGTAGCCCCTCAGGTCTTGCGGCGTCATCCGGCTGCCGGCCTCGCGCGCCGTCGCCAGCACGTCGGTCGCGATCGCGCCCTCGTAGAAAGCGGCCTTCCCCTCGGAGGCGAGGCGGCGCAGGGTCGCCGCGAGCGCGGGGTTCTTCACGGCGTCCCCGCTCGCGGCGAGCGCGCCCGCCGGGGTCTGCCAGAGCGCGTAGCGCGGCGCCTTCGTCACCCACGCCTCGTTCCAGCGGAGCGCGCGCGCCATGTGCGGGCTGACCGGGAAGCCGTCGCCGGCGATCGTGGCGGCTCTGGCGACGAGCTCGCTCCACGCGAGGGTCCCGAAGCGGGCGTGCAGCTCGGCGAGACCGGCGATCTCGCCGGGCACCCCCACCAGCGTCCCGCGCTTCTTCGCGCGCGGCGCCCGCCCGGCGTGCTCCTCGGGCCGGATCCCGATCGGCGCCGTCTCGCGGAAGTCGAGCACCGTCGTCCGCTTCGTCCGCGCGTCCCAGATCAACGCGAACCCGCCGCCGCCGAGCCCGCTCGACACCGGGTGCGTCACGCCCATCGCCAGCACCGCGGCGACCGCCGCGTCGGCCGCGGCGCCGCCGCTCCGGAGCACCTCGAGCGCGACGCGCGTCGCCGTCGCGTTATCGGTCGCGACGGCGAACCGATCGGCCTTGCGCGCGGGCGGCGGTGGGGGGCGCCCCCCCCCCCGCGCGGCCGCGGGGGGGGGGGGGGGGGGGGCCGCCCCGCGCCGGCGTCCTCTGCTCCCGCGTCGGTCGGCGGCGCGACAGGCTCGAGGCCCGACGGCTCGGGCGGGGCGTGCTCGTAGCGCGGCGCCGCCGGCCGCGCGGCCTCGGCGCCGCAGCCGAGCGGAACGGCCGTGGCCAGGAGCGCGAGCGCCGCGGCGCCGAGCACCGACGAGAGCGCGCGCCACGGGCTCACGTCCGCTAGGATAGCCCGCCGCCGAGGAGACCCGCATGCGCTTCGTCTTCGTGATGGACACCCTGGACCGCGTCACGCACGACAAGGACACGACGTTCGCGTTCATCGCCGCCGCGCAGGCGCGAGGTCACGAGAGCCTCCACTGCCTGCCGCACCAGCTCTACGTCGCCGGAGGCGAGGCCTGCGCGACCGTCCGCCGCGTCGAGGTCCTCGAGGCGCCGCCCTGGATCCGCCTCGTGGGCGAGCCCACCCGCGTCGCCCTCCCGGCCATCGATGCCGTGTTCATCCGCAAGGACCCGCCCTTCGATCAGGCGTACCTCTACGCCACGCTCCTCCTCGAGAACGCGCGGGGCAAGACGCTCCTCATCAACGATCCGCGCGGTCTCCGCGACGCGAACGAGAAGCTCTACGCGCAGCACTTCCCCGACTGGACGCCGAAGACGCTCGTGGCCGCCGACCGCCAGCTCATCCACGACTTCGTCGCCGAGGTCGGCGGTCAGGCGGTGATCAAGCCGCTCGACGGCGCCGGGGGCACGGGCGTGATGATGCTCCGCAAGGACGACAAGAACGCCCGCGCCATCGTCGACCTGCTCACCTCGGAGGGCCAGAAGGTCGCCATGGTCCAGGAGTATCTGCCCGCCGTGGTCGAGGGCGACAAACGCGTACTCCTCCTCGACGGCGAGCCGCTCGGCGCCATCCTCCGCGTCCCGCGCGGCGACGACCTGCGCTCCAACATCCACGTGGGCGGCAGCGTCGTCCCCGCCGAGCTGACGGCGCGCGAGGCCGACATGGTCCGCGCCATCGCGCCCAAGCTCCGCGCCGACGGCCTCGTGTTCGTCGGCCTCGACGTCATCGGCGAGCGCCTGACCGAGGTGAACGTCACGAGCCCCACCGGGATCCAGGAGCTCGGGCGCTTCACCGGGACCAAGCCGAGCGACGAGGTCATCGCCTGGGTCGAGAAGCAAGGCGGCAATTAGGAGCTCAGAAATTTTCACAGGGAGACGGGGAGACGGGGAGTATTTCCTGCAGTCGATCCAGGTCCACGCCTCGCTCGGCGTGCGCGCCGATCGCCCGAGGAAGACCGTCCCAACGCTCCCCGTGTGGAGTCCGTGGGGTCGAGGGCGCAGCCGCCCGAAAGGAGCAACGCGTGAAGCGCATCATCAACGTCGACGAGATCGCGCTCGAGCACTTCGCCCACGGCGACAAGTTCGAGGTCGAGGACGGCGCGATCGGGCCCGTGGTCGGCGCGCGCCAGCTCGGGTACTCGCTCGCGGTCGTGCCGCCGGGGAAGAGGGCGTACCCCTTCCATTGCCACCACGTGAACGAGGAGATGTTCCTCGTCCTCGAGGGGCGCGGCGTCGTCCGCATCGGCGACCAGGAGCACCCGATCCGCAAGGGCGACGTGATCGCGGCCCCCGCCGGCGGGCGCGACACGGCGCACCAGATCGTGAACACCTCGGACGAGGAGCTTCGTTACCTGATGGTGAGCACGATGATCCCCACCGAGGTCGTCGAGTACCCGGACTCGTCGAAGGTCGCCGTGTTCGTCGGCAGCGCGCCGGGGGAGGATCCCTCGAAGCGGACCTTCAACCATCGGGGGCGGCTCGGGCCGAGCCTCGATTACTGGGATGGCGAGTAGCCGGCGACCGGGTGTGGGCTCCGCGTCCCCGAGCGATCGCGCGCGCCTCTCGCTCGAGGGTCTCTCGGTCGGCGATGCCTTCGGCGAGCGGTTCTTCGGCGACTCGAAGGAAGTCGTCCCCCGGATCGCGGCGCGGCAGGTTCCGGAGGCACCCTGGCGCTACACCGATGACACCGAGATGGCGCTGTCCATCGTCGAGGTGCTCGAAGAACGAGGCGAAATCGAGCAAGACCTGCTGGCGAGACGTTTTGCCGAGCGCATGCAGCCGACGCGAGGCTACGGCGCCGGCGCGTACAAGGTCTTGTCCGGCATCCTCGAAGGTCAGAGCTGGCGGCCGCTGACGCGCTCGGGTTTCGGCGGCAAGGGATCGTTCGGCAACGGGGCGGCCATGCGCGTCGCTCCGCTCGGCGCGTTCTTCGCCGATCGAGACCTGGAGACGATCGCCGTACAGGCGCGCCTCAGCGCCGAGGTCACCCATGCGCACCCGGAGGGCGTCGCAGGTGCGATCGCCGTCGCCGTCGCCGCTGCGCTGGCGTGGCGCGCGCGGAGGCTCGCCGGCCCCCTGGGTGTGCGATGGATGCGCGAGGTTCGCAGCCTCGTCCCGCCCGGCTACACCCGGGATGCCATCGACGAGGCGCTGGCGCTGCCTGCCAGCGCTGCAATGGTGGAAGCGGCGAGCGCCCTCGGCAACGGATCGGGCGTCACCGCGCCGGACACGGTGCCACTCTGCCTGTGGGTGGCAGCCCACCGCTCGAACGATTTCATCGAGGCGATGTGGCTGACCGTCGCGGCGCTCGGCGATCGCGACACGACCTGCGCGATCGTGGGCGGAATCCTGGCGCCGAAGACGGGCCGGTCGGGCATTCCCGCCTCTTGGCGACGAGCGCGCGAGCGGTTGCCGCTGGAAGCACCTCGCAAGGCTTGATGGCTCCGGCCCGAGCGGCCGCGATGGCGCGCTCGGCGAGCCGTGGTAACGCGCTGGTGGCCATGAATCCCCGATCTCGTGCGGAAGCGCTGGCGCTGCTCCATCGCTTCAGAGCGCCGCCCCGGCTGCTCCGCCACGTCGATCTCGTGGGGGAGGCGGCCGACGAGCTCCTCGAAGGGCTGGGGAAGCTCGGCGTCCCCATGGATGCGACGCTCGTCCGCGTGGGCGTGGTCCTTCACGACGCCGGCAAGGTCCTGCACCCGGCGGAGCTCGACGCGCCCGGCGCTGCGCACGAGCCCGCCGGCGAGCGCCTGCTGCTCGAGCACGGGGTCGCGACCGCCGTCGCGCGTGTGTGTCGCTCGCACGCCCAATGGAGCGAGCTGCCCACGAGCCTCGACGAGCTGGCGATCGCTCTCGCGGACAAGCTGTGGAAGGGGGCTCGGCACCGCGATCTCGAGGAACGCGTCATCGATCGAGCGGCCGCCGCGCTCGGCCGTGATCGCTGGGACGTCTTCACCGCGCTCGACGGGCTTTTCGAGGATGTCGCGGCGAGCGGGCAACAGAGGCTCGCGAGGAGCCTCACGTAGGCGTGGCGTGCGGCCGTGCCTGGCCCAGCCGATATCGTGACGATAGGCTCTCGATCGTGTCGCGTGTACGTGTCGAGCTGGCCGACATCACGACGCTCGATGTCGACGCCATCGTGAACGCCGCCAACGAGTGGATGCTCGGCGGCGGCGGCGTCGACGGCGCCATTCACCGCGCGGCGGGGCCCGAGCTCCTGGAGGCGTGTCGCCTCGTGCCCGAGGTGCGCCCCGGCGTTCGTTGTCCGACGGGTGAGGCCCGCATCACCCCCGGCTTCCGCCTGCGGGCGAGGTTCGTCATCCACACCGTCGGACCCGTGTGGCACGGCGGCGGCCGAGGCGAGGCGGAGCTGCTCGCGTCTTGCTACCGCAGCGCCCTCGCGCTCTGCGAGCCGCACGCCATTCGTTCGGTCGCGTTCCCCGCCATCAGCTGCGGGGTGTTCCGCTTCCCGGTCGATCGGGCGTCGCAGATCGCGGTGCGCGAGATCCGCCGGGCGCTCGCCGGCGGGCTCCCCGTCGACGCCGTGCTGCTCGTCGCGTTCGACCGCGGCGTCCACGCCTCGCTCGCGAGAGCCCTGAAGGGAATCGGCGAGGCCGAGTGAGGGTTCCGGGTCCGTGGAGTTCTCGCGCCTGAAGCAGCTGATGGAGCTCGAAGGCTGGCGCGTCGAGCCGACGTTGCTCACCGCGCCGTCCGGCGACTACTGGGTGTCGGACGAGCCCGGCGAGGACTGGGTCGAGCGGTACCTGACGGTGGCGCGCCGCGCCGAGCAGTCTCGCGCGCAGGGTCGGACTGCCCAGGCCGCGGAATTCGATGCGCTTCTGCGCGCGCTCGCTGCCGATGAGGGTGTCGCCGCGATGTTGCGCCACTTCGAGGCGGTCAGCGAGGTCGTGCGACGATGGTCCACCTGCCGTGGTCTCGCGCTGTCGTTCTGGGACTTCAGTCGGCCGAGCGTCCGCGCCACCGCGCGCCACCCCGCCGGCGGCATCGCCTGCATCGAGTGCATCGCCGAGCCACCGGCCGGCGTCCTGCTCCTCGCGTATCACTGGGTCGATGACTTGGAGCGGAGCACGAGGACGTCGTGGGTCGAACGGTGGCCGCTGGGCGCGTTCGAGGCAGAGCGTTTGAGGGACGGCCTCGAGCACGCGCTGGAGCGCCTGATGGCTCCGCCATCGCCCTCCGACTACCGCACGTCGACCATCGCGGCGGGGGCCACCGAATTGGATCAGGACCGCGCGTACGAGGACGCGTTGCCGCTCTTGCGGCGACTGCGTTGATCGCGATCTCGACGGGCGGTCGTGCCTCGGTCGGTGCGCCGGAGCGATGGTCGTCTACCCGGACGCTCCGTGTCTCTCGCGCGTTGGAGGACGTCGTGTGCGACGGTGCGCTCTGGATGCGCAGAAAGTGTGGTCGCGATCGGCCACCGAGTCGGGCGCGCGGACCCGTGAGATCCGCCGGGGCAAGGGCTCGTACAATCCGAGCATCGTCCTTCGTGACGCCCCGGAGCCCCATGCGAACGTCCCTTGTCTGCCCCAAGTGCCATCACGAAGAGATCCTGTTCGTCCCTCGTCTGACCGACTTCCAGCACTCGACGGTGGCGGCCCAGGTCGAAGATCGGTGGAGCTCCACGGGCTCCGTGATCGTGAGGGGCGCCCTCGAGGCGCACACGTGCCGCGCCTGCGGGTTCACCGAGCTCTACATGCGCGAGCCCCGCAAGGTCGATCCGGCGAAGGTGTCGGGCGCCAAGGTCCTCCGCCGCGCGTCGCAGGGGCCGTATCGCTGACGTCGAGGTCGCGCGCCCCGGGGAACACGCCGCCCCCGCGCCCGGTTGCGATCCCGTGGTCGCCCTATCCCGGCCGCATGCCCACCTGCTGATGCTCCTCGGAGCGCTCTCGGCCGGCGCGCTCGGCGCCGCGTTCGATCAGATCACCGTGACGCTCTCGCCCGAGTACTTCACGCTCGGCAAGGGCGTCGGCCTCGAGGGAGCGCCGCTGCGCCTCGCTGCCGCCTGGGTCGGCTTCCGCGGGGGGCTGCCACTCGGCGCGCTCGCGGCCGGCGTGGCGCTCTGGACCGAGTCCCGCGCCTCGCGCGTTCGCGGGCTGCGGCTGATCGCAGCAACCGCGCTCTCGGTCGTCCCGGCGGCGCTGCTCGGGGCCCCGACGATGGCGCTCCTCGACCCGTTCGGGCTCCGCGACGCGAGCCGCGGGGCGCTCGCGAGCGGCGAGGCGACGCGCTTCCTGCTCTGTTGGGGCGCGCACGCCGGTGCGTACGTCGGGCCGATCGCCACGCTCGCGATCGGCGCGGCGCTCGCGGCGGCGCCCCGCCCGCGCTGAGCGGCTCGCGGCCCCGCGATCCGCCGCCGAGGCAGCCCTGGCAGATCGCGGGAAGCCGCAGCGCGTGCCTCGCGTACGAAGCTGCTCGTGACGCGCAATGCTGCGGGCTTCGCCCCGCTCGCCCTCGTGCTCCTGGCGACGCTCGGCGGCTGCGCCACGACGTCCATCGGGCCGTCAGAGGACCTCCGGCTCCGGCGGATCGTCCTTTACCAGAACGGGATCGGCTACTTCGAGCGCACGGGCGCCGTCACCGAAGACCGCATGCGGCTCCAGTTCCGCGAGCACGAGGTCGACGACGTGCTCAAGAGCCTCGTCGTCATCGAGGAGGGCGCGGGGCCGGGCAAGAAGCCCGCGACCGTCAACGTGCTCCTCCCCGAGGCGAAGGCGAAGACCGGCGGCGACGAGACGACGTGGCTCGACCTCGTGCTCTCGCCGCGCCCGGGGCGGCCCATCGCGATCGCGTACGCGGTCCCGATGGCGGCATGGAAGGCGACGTACCGCGTGGTGCTCCCCGATGCGGGCGCGCACGCCTCCGAGCCGGCGGCGGCGCCCGGCGCGGGCCGCGTCCTCCTCCAGGCGTGGGCGCTCGTCGACAACGTGACCGACGAGGACTGGTCCGACGTCAGCCTCGCGCTCGCGAGCGGCGCCCCGCTCTCGTTCGCCTCGGACCTGCGCTCGCCCAGGTACGTCGCGCGCCCGGACGCGAACGGCCGCATGGTCGACCCGGTCGCGACGGGGCCGATCATGGCCGAGAATTCCGGCAGCGTCGATCACGACGCCGACGGCATCCTCGACAGCGACGACAAGTGCCCCGACGATCCGGACGGAGGAGGCGAGGACGGCTGCCCCGACGTCGGCGGCCAGAAGAACGCTCCGAGCCGGGTCGTCGTCAGCTCGAGCGACGTCCGCATCCTGCCGAAGCTCATGTTCCGGTCCGGGTCCGATGCGCTCCTGCCCGAGGCCAAGCCCCTGCTCGACGAGATGGCGGCGACGTTGAGGGCGCACCCCGAGATCAAACGCGTCGCCATCGACGGGCACGCGAGCCCGGACGAGAAGGACGGTGACACGCTCTCGGCGCGTCGCGCGGCGGCGGTCCGCCTCGCGCTCGAGCAGCGCGGCGTCGCGACCGAGCTCGTCCCGCGCGCGTTCGGCGCGACGCGTCCCATCGACCAAGCCGCGAACGAGGGCGGTCGCGCCAGGAACCGACGAGCCGAGCTCACGATCGATCAGGGCGGGGCCGAGGTGCGCCTGAAGGACCTGGAGTCGCGGGTCGACGCGCTCAAGGAGCAGACGCGCCGAGCCCGCACGCGCGACGCGCTCGTTCGAGAGACGGTGCTCGCGGGAAAGGCCGAGCAGAGCGTGCGCGCGTCCGCGGCGCCGCGCGACGTCGCCGGAGCGGTCCGCTACGACATCGATCGGCCGATCACGATCCCGCATCGCTCGTCGACGCTCGTGACCTTGATCAACGAATACCTCCCCGGCGGCGACGTGTACCTCTTCCGGCCGGAGCCGAACGCGCCCGCGACGGCGACGCACCCGCTCCGCGCGGCGCGCCTCGAGAACCGCGGCGCGCACGGGCTCGAGGCCGGGAGCGTGTCGGTGTTCGCGAGCGGCACGTTCGCCGGCGAGGGGCTGATCGAGCGCCTCGCGCCGGGAGAGACGGCCATGATCCCCTACGCGCTCGACAGCTCCACCTCGGTCCGCGTCGAGACCAAGGGCGCCGACGAGCCGATCCGCCTCGTGGCGCTCGCGCGCGGCGTCGTCACCGTCGAGGACGCCGAGATCCTGACGACCCGCTACGCGATCACGGCCGGCAAGCAGGCGCCCTCCCGGATGTTCGTGCGCCACGCCCGCCACGGGGGGTTCGAGGTGAAGGCGCTCCCGCCCGGCACCGAGTCCACCGTCGTCGCGCACCTCGTGCCCGTGGCGCTCACGCCCGGCAAGAAGGCCGAGCTCGTCATCGAGGAGCGCCGATCGCACCGCCGGGAGGTCGCCGTGCTCGACGCCGGGGGCGCGCGGCTCGGCCTCTATCTCAAAGGCGATCCGCCCGCCGAGATCACGGGCGCCCTGCGCGACATCGTCACGGCGCGGGTGGATCTCGGCAAGCTCGAGGAGGAGGCCGGCGCGCTTCGGGAACAGCTCGCGGACACCGCCCAGCGGGCCGCCGAGATCCGGGCCAGCCTGATCGCCATCGAGAAGACCCCGCGCGCGAGCGAGCTGCAGAAGAAGCTCGTCGCCGATCTCGCGCAAACGACCGCGCGCGGCGAGTCGCTGTCGATGAAGCTCGGCGAGACCTCCGCCGCGTCGAGCGAGCTGCGCGCGCGCCTCATGGACAAGCTGCGCGAGGCGCAGCTCCAGGAGCGACCGCCGAGCCGCTGAGGCGCGCCTCGGCGGCGTCAGCTCCGGATCGACCGCACCGCGGCGGCGACGTCGGTCCCATCGACGACGGCGCCGGACGCCTTCAGGTGCTTGATCGCCATCCCGGTCGCCTGGCCGTCGCTCTTGGCGGCGCGGAGCGCGTCGGCTTGCGGGGCGAGGGCGGCGACGATCTCCTCCACCGAGAGGCCTTTGGGCAGCAGCGCCGAGAGGAGGGCGATCTCGTGCCGCAGCGCCGCAGCGCGCGGCTCGTCGCCGGCCGCGGCGGCGGCGGCGAGCGTCTCCTCGTTCGACTTGACCAGCTTGCGGACGATGCCGGCGACCTCCTCGTCGGAGAGCGGCCGCCCGCTCCGGGCCTCCGCGGTCTGCGCCTCGCCGAGCACGAGCCGCAGGACGTCGCGCGCGACGTCGTCCTTCGCCTTCACGGCGCGGGTGATGTGGTCCTTGAGCGTGTCGAGGAGCATCCGGGAGCAATAGCCCGTCGGGCGCCGGGGGCCAGCTCGATCGAACGAATACGGGCTCCGCGAACGCCCTCACTGCTTTCTCGCCCTCGCAAACCAGCTTCGGCGCGATCCGCGCGTCGCCTCGGCTCGGGCTCGCCGTGAACGCATGCGCACGCGACCCGGGTGGCGCAGCGGAGGCCGCGCGCGTAGCCTGCCGCGGCGATGGCGGTACCACGCGGGAGGATCGCCGGGAGGATGGCCGAGCAGTTCGCCGCGCGAGCGCGGTCGGGCGTCCGATGGAACGCCGGCGCGCCGCTCTGCTCGTTCATCGCGCTCTTGCTCGCGGCCGCGCCGGCGCGGGCGGCGGGCCTCGATCTCGAGTGGACGGCGCCGGCGGCGTGCCCGGGCAAGGCGCGCGTCGTCGACGCGATCGAGCGGCTTCTGGGCCGATCGCTGGAGGGCGACGCGAGCGATCCGGTACGCGCGCGCGCCGAGATCATGCGAGACGGGGAGCGCTGGCTGTTGCGGCTCTCCACCGATCGCGAGAGCGCGGCCGGTCCCCGCGAGCTCTCGGGCGACACCTGCGAGGAGCTCGCCGATGCGACGGCCCTCATCATCGCCATCGCGATCGATCCGACCGCCGCGACCCGGGCGCCGGGGCGGACCTCCGCCGCGTCGCTTCCCGACGCGACCGACCCGGTCGTAGAGCCGGCGGCGCCGCAGGAGCCGCCGTCCAAGCGCCACGCCCACGCGCCCGCGCACGACGACCCGGCGGTGACGCGCGAGCCCGACCGCGCCGGCGCCGAGGATCCGCCGCAACCCGCGGCTGCGGTGCACGGGCTCGTTGAGCCCTACTTCGTCTCGGACTTCGGCTCGCTCCCGTCGGTGTCGCCGGGCGCCGGCCTGGCCGCGGGGATCGCCATCGGCGAGACCCGGATCGAGGCGTTCGGTCACTTCCTGGCGGCGCAGCGGGCGACGCTGCCGCAGGGCAACGCCGGCGGCGACCTCGGCCTGCTCGCCGCGGGCGCCATGGTCTGTCACTCGCCCCTGGTCCGGGCGCCGGCGAGCTTCGGGGCGTGCCTCGGGATCGAGGCCGGCGTGCTCTCGGGCGAGGGTGTCGGCGTCACCGATCCCGCGAGCGGGAGCGCGGCGTGGCTGGCGCCCGAGGCCGCGATCACGGCGCGCTACGCGATCGGGGCGTGGCTCCGGATCGGTCTCGTCGCCGCGGCGGTCGTGCCGGTGCTCCGCGAGCGCTTCATCCTCACCGACATCGGCGAGATCTACAGGCCGCCGCCGCTCGCCGCCCGGGCGTCGCTCGGGCTCGAGGCGAGCTTTCCGTGACGGATCTGCAACGGGCCGGCCACTCTCTTGGAATGACCGGGGCGTCCATCGCGAGCCCGGCCCAGCTCGTGGGTGCCACGCTCGACGAAGCGCAGCCGGTCGCCATGGTGCCGCCCTCGTTCGACGAGGTGTACGCCGAGCACTTCCCGTTCGTCTGGCGGAGCCTGCGGAGGATGGGCGTGGCCGAGGCCGCCATCGACGACGCCGTGCAGGACGTGTTCCTCGTCGTGCACCGGAGGCTCCCCGATTTCGAAGCGCGCTCGTCGGTGAAGACGTGGCTCTTCGGCATCGTCCACCGGGTGGCGCACGATCATCGCCGCCGCGTCGCCCGCAAGGGCGGGCTCGAGCCGCTGGCGCCCACGCTCGCCGATCGCGGTCCCGGGCCGCTCGAGCAGCTCGAGGCCCACGAGGCGCTGCGCGAGCTCGACGCCGCGCTCTCGGCGCTCGACGTCGACAAGCGCGCCGTGCTGGTGCTCACCGAGATCGAGCAGATGACGGCGCCCGAGATCGCCGAGGCGCTCGGCGTGAACCTGAACACGGTGTACTCGAGGCTGCGCGCGGCGCGACGCGAGCTCGATCTCGCGCTCTCGAGGCGCCGGCGAGGAGGAGCGCGATGAGCGAGACGAGCGATCGGGCACGCGCGCTGTTCGCGGCCGCGCGTGTGCACGGCGGCCCGACGGCGGAGGACCGGGACCGGATCCGCGCCGCGCTCGCCGTGCGCCTGGCGACGGTCGCGGCCACGGGCATCGCAGCCGACGCGACCGCGGCGGCGCGCGCCGCGTCGGGCGCGAGCGGCGCTGGAGCGTCGGCAGGGGCCGCGGCTGCGACGGGCTCGCTGGTCACGGCCAAAGCGATCGCCGCGGGGACGCTCATCGGCGCGGCGTGCTTCGTCGCCGGCTTCTTCGCTGGCAAGGCCGACTCGGCGCCGGCTGCGGAGGCGGTGGTGCGCCCGGCCGTGGTGACGGTCGTCGCGCCGGCGACGGCCGCTGCCCGCGCCGCGTCGACTACGGGCGTCGTTCCGGCGCCGCCGGCGCGGCAGGACGACCCGTCGGCTGCCCCCAGCCCATCCACGCCACCCCTGTCGGCGACGCCTGCGGCACCGCCGCCGAGCGTGGTCATCGCGCTCGCGCCGAAGCCCGGGAGCCGCACGCCGGCTCCCTCGCCGTCCGCCGCGACCAGCCCAGCGCGTCCGAGCGGATTGCTCGAAGAGGTGGCGCTGCTGCGCGACGCGCGCGCCGCGCTCGAGTCCGACGACGCGGCCCAGGCGCTCGCCCGCCTCGACAATCTCGGCGCGCGCCACCCCGACGGGATGCTCCGCGAGGAGCGACTCGCCGTCCGGGTGCTCGCGCTCTGCGCCGGCGGCCGCAAGGCCGAGGCGCGCGCCGAGGCCGATCGGTTCCTCGCCGAGATGCCGGGCTCGCTCCAGGCCGGGCGGGTGCGCGGCTCGTGCGCCTACGACGCCGCAGAGGGCGGGGAAGCGGCCAAGGCGCCCACGGAACCGCCGGACCCCGGCCACTAGATGCAGTGGCGCGCCGGGCGCGCACGGAGGACGCGATGAACGGACGACGACGACAGCGGCTGGCGGCCGGGGGCATGCTCCTCGGGCTGCTCGCGGTGAGCGGCTGCAACACCGGGGTGACGTCGCTCGGAGGCGGGAGCGAGGCGGGACCGGTCGTGACCTGGCAGGGCTACATCGAGAACTTCCAGTTCCGCTCCGGCTCGGACACGGCCGAGCTGACGATGGAGCCGCACCCCGGAGGCGCGCTCACCGGCCACATCCGCTTCGGGACGGACGTGTTGCCGCCGGTCACGAACCCCGATGTCTTCTACCCCGAGTCTGGCGCAGACGCAGCAGCAGCCACCGGATTCCAACCGACCGACGGGTGGGACGTCTACCTGCCTTACGAGGGCTTCGACTTCACCGTCCTCCAGCCCGAGCTGACGGCCGATCGCCTGCGCTTCGCGATCGATCCGCGCGAGATCTGGCAGAGCTGGTGCGAGCTCCAGTCGCCGCACCCCTACCCCAGTGCTCCCAGCGGTTTTCGGTGCGTGTACGGCGCCTCCACCGCAAACTACACGGACGGGACGTGCTCGCAGGAGGACCCGATCACGCACATGGACGTGGCGATGGACTGCGGACGGATCTACCTCTGCGGCTCCGTTTGTGAGTGCACCGCCGACGCCTGCTCGTACACGAGCGAGCCGAAGATCTACTTCGACCTCCTCGTCGCCGGAGAGCGCGCCGACGGCAGCGTCGCCGAGCTCCGCGACGAGATGCACAACGTGCACCTCACCATCCTCCCCTGACGGCCGGCGACCGCAGCGGTCGTTCGATGAGCCTGGTCAGCGCCTCGCCTCGCGCCCCATCAGCCTCGTCCGCGGCCTGGGCGGACGCATGGCCACGGCCTCGTACGCGGTGCGAAGCTGCTTTCCCTCCAGTGACTCGACCAGGGCCGCGAGCCCGTCGGTCGCGGTGAAGATGCCGAGGATCGCGCCGCCGCCGACCACGACCGCCGAGCCGTACCTGTGCTCCACCATGGCGCGGGCGACCTGGTTGAGCGGCGTCTCCGGGCCGACGCTGAACGGCTTCGGCGACATCACGTACTCGACGAGCCACCCCGGCTTCGCGGCGAGCGCGACGTTGACGTCTCGCTCCGAGACGACGCCCACGAGCTTGCCCCGCTCGTCCACCACCGGGAGGTGACGGACGCCGTACCGCCGCATCAGGTTGCGCGCCCTCATGACGCCCTCGTGGGGCGTGATCGTGACGGGAGCCGGGCTCATGCACTGCCCGACGCTGGGGATGGCTCGGTTCATCGCGGCCTCCGCGGTGCTCGACGTGTGCAGGACACATGAGCAAAGCGATCGCCCCGTCAAGTCGGCGCGCGGCGCGTCCTCTCCTCGCGCGGTCGGGCTTGACGTGCCCCGGTGCACGGCGTGCAATCCGGCCGGCCGCAACGGCGGCCACGACCGCGCCGTGAGCACCTTCTCCAGCCAGGCCCTGGTCCAGCACCCGCCGGACGCGGTGTTCCTGGCGAACCGCGACGCCCTCGCCGTCGCCATCGGCGACGTCGACGAGGTCGACCACGTGGTGAAGGAGCGCGTGGAGCGGCCCGACGGGACCGTGGAGCTCACCAACGTGTGGCGCGCGTCGCTCCCCATCCCGGCGGCCATCCAGGCGGTGGTCAAGCCGCACATGGTGGTGTGGACCGATCGCTCGATCTGGACGCCGTCGGATCGGAGCTGCCGCTGGAGCCTCGTCGCCCCCTTCTTCCCGGACCACATGCGCTGCGGCGGCCTGACGCGCTACGAGGAGGCCGCGCGCGGGCAGGCCACGCGCGTCGCCCTCGACGGCGAGATCCTCATCGATCCGAGCGGGGTCCCCGGGCTGCCGGAGCCGATGCAGCGCGTGGTCGCGCGCGGCATCGAGGAGTTCGTCTGCGCCCTGTTCCCGCTCGTCTTCCGCAAGGTGATGGACGCGGTGAGCCGCCAGCTCAGCCGCGATCGCCCTCGGGCGTGAGCGGCCGCGACGGATCGCGCTCCGCACCGCCGCGCCTCGTTGTCCCGGAGCGCCGGACCGAGTAGCCACGAGCCATGCGCTATCGCCTCCTCGGCCGCACCGGCGTCTACGTCTCCGAGCTCTGCTTCGGCACCATGACCTTCGGCGGGAAGGGCTTCTGGGAGGTCGTCGGCAAGCAGGGGAGCGCCGAGGCCGAGGCCCTCGTCGGCGCCTCGCTCGACGCCGGCGTCAACTTCATCGACACCGCCGACGTCTACTCCGAGGGCGAGTCGGAGAGCCTCCTCGGCGGCGCGCTCGCCGCGCTGGCGCGCCCGCGCGAGCAGATCGTGGTCGCGACCAAGGTGCGCGGCCGCACCGGCCCCGGCCCGAACCAGACCGGGCTCTCGCGGTCCCACATCCTCTCGGCGATCGACGCGAGCCTGCGCCGCCTCCGCCTCGACTACGTCGACCTCTACCAGATCCACGGCGTCGACCTCGACACGCCCGTCGAGGAGACGGTCCGCGCCCTCGACGACGTCGTGCGCGCCGGCAAGGCCCGCTACGTCGGCTTCTGCAACCTGCCCGCGTGGCAGGCGATGAAGGCGCTCGCGCACGCGGATGCGCGCGGGCTCTCGCGCTTCGTGAGCGCGCAGATGTACTACTCGATCGCCGGGCGCGACATCGAGCGCGAGATCGTGCCGCTCGCCGCCGATCAGGGGCTCGCGGTCCTGCCCTGGAGCCCGCTCGCCGGCGGGCTGCTCTCGGGCAAGTTCGATCCCGACAAGCCGGGCCCGGAGGGCGCGCGCCGATCCTCGTTCGACTTCCCACCCGTCGATCGCGGCCGGCTGCCGGCCGTCCTCGCGGCGCTCCGCTCGGTCGCGGCGGCGACCGGCTTGTCGGTCGCGCGCGTGGCGCTGGCCTGGCAGCTCACCAAGCCCTTCGTCACCAGCGTGATCATCGGCGCGAAGAACCGCGAGCAGCTCGCCGACAACCTCGCGGCGGCGGACGTCGAGCTCTCGCCCGAGCACGTCGCCGAGCTCGACGCGGCGAGCGCGCTGCCGCCCGAGTACCCGGGCTGGATGACGGTGTTCCAGAACCGCGACCGCCGCCCGCCGACGCGTTGATTCGCCCTCGGAGCTCGCACGGACGGAGCCGCCCGGCGACGGCCGAGAAGTTGGCCCGCGGGGCCCGTTTGCCGGAGGCTCGGCCCATGACGGAATCGACCGAAGCCTGCGCCGTTTGTGGAGCACTGGAATCGCATGGCACCGGGATGAGCCGTGTGGTGATCGAGGGGCGCGCGCTCTGCCTGTGCCGCCCGCACGCCGCCACCGTGGTGAGCGAGATGCCCGCCACGTTCGACGAGATGCGCGCGCTGTTCATCGGCGCCTCGATGGACCGGCCCGCGATCGAGGAGCGCCGCTCTCCGATCACGCGCCGCGGCGCCGAGGACCGCCGCGTCTTCCCGCCGCGCCCCGAGGGGCGCCGCCTCGCGATGGGCCGCCGCGCCAGCGATCCGCTCGACTGATCGCGGCGTCGGAGGCAGTCGTCGCTTCCGCGGCGGGCGAGCCCGCCTATTCGCCCTGCTCCGCGGCGGGTGAGGCCGGCGTCCACGACAGGTCGGCCTCGAGCCGGAACGAGCCCTCGAATGCGTGGGGCGGCTTGCCGCTCCAGTCTTCGGGCGAGAGCATCGAGAGGTACGTCGCCCCCTCGGCCCGCCGGTAGAGGTGATAGACCGCGCCCGGGCGCTTCTTGAAGGCACAGCGGGCGCGATGGAGCTCGCCATCGCGGTGGGCGGCGCCGAGGATCGCGCGCGCCTGATCCTGCAGGGCGCGGATCTGCTCGGCGATGACCTGGAGCTTGCCGCTGACGACGGCGCCGAGCATGGCGTCGGCCTTCTGGATCTCGCGCGCGACGTCGAGGAGATCGTGCGGCGGCGCGAGGCGGCTCAGCGGGTACGGCGACGCGCTCGGCGCGCCCTCGTGGAGCGGGCCGTCGTGCTTGCGGTAGGCGTCGTCCTCGTCGGCCATCCGGCGGAAACTCTAGCACCGCGGCGCGCCGTCTCGGCGCGAGCGCTCGCGATCGGCGCGCGTCAGTCGCGAGCGGGGGCTCTGCCCCCGCGCCCCCGGACTGAAGAGGCGTCGGAC
>CAYJPW010000091.1:40976-41283 GCA_964372055.1 uncultured Polyangiaceae bacterium | reverse complement strand
GCGTCCTCGGCGGCGCCCACGTTCGCGGCGGCCGCGCCCGCGTCGCCGGCAGCCGCGTCCGCCGCCGCGCTGCGCGCGTCGCCCGACGCGCTGCCCCCGGGCGACGGGTCCTTCGCGCCTGCGCTCGTCGCGGCGGAGCCCGGCGCGAGAGCGATCGGCGCGCGCACGCCGGAGCCGTCGCCCGTCGGGGCGACCGCGTCGGTCGGGTGCGAGGGTGGGGCGTTGCAGGCCGCGAGGGCGAAGGCGGCGGGGGGGGGGGGCGGCGCGGCGGCGCGGCGGCGCGGGGGGGGGGGGGGGGCGGCGGGGA
>CAYJPW010000091.1:0-40966 GCA_964372055.1 uncultured Polyangiaceae bacterium | reverse complement strand
CGTCGGTCGGGTGCGAGGGTGGGGCGTTGCAGGCCGCGAGGGCGAAGGCGGCGGCCGCCGGCCAGAGGCAGAGCCCTGGCCGGCGGAGGAGAGACGCGATCACTTCTCGAGGATGATGAACTGGACGCGGCGGTTCTTGGCCTTGTTGGCCGGCGTCACGTTGGGCGCGATGGGGCGGTCCTGCCCGTAGCCCTTGGCGACCATCCGGAAGCCCTCGACGCCCGCGTTCGCCAACCACTTCTTCACTTCCTCGGCGCGCGCGGTCGACAGGTCCTGGTTGTGCTCGCGCGTCCCGGTGTTGTCGGTGTGGCCCTGGATCTCGACCTTCTTGATGTTCGGGTTGCGCGACATCACGTCGGCGATCTCCTCCATCAGGGCGTTGGAGTCGCCGAGGATCTTCGCCGAGTCGGTCTCGAAGTGGATCTGCTTCGAGAGCTTGATCTCGTTGCCCTGCACCTTCACGAGCGCCGTCTTGGGGCGCTTGTTCATGCTCACCGAGACGGTGTTGTCCCGGCTCACGAGCACCTCGGTCTGGGTCACGTTGACCATGTAGCCCTGCGCCTCGGACCGGATCGTCGCCGCGCCGCCGGGCAGGTCGGGCACCTTGAAGTTGCCGGCCCCGTCGGCGGTGATGGTCACGTCCTTGCCGGCGGCGTCGGTCACCTTGACGACCGCGCCCGGGACCGCGGCGCCGGTCTCGGTGTCCTTCACCGTGCCGACGATGTTGCCGTTCTTGGGGAGCGCCTCGAGCGGGCAGTCGATGTCGATCGTCTGCGGGCCCTGCGGCATCATCGGCGGCGGCGCCATCGGCGCCGGGCCGGGCTGGCCGAACGGGGCCGGCTGTCCGGGCTGCGGGCCGAAGGGCGACGGCTGCGCGGGCTGGCCGAACGGCGTCGGCTGCGCGGGCTGACCGAACGGCGTCGGCTGGCCGGGGACGCCGGGCTGGCCAGGCATGCCGGGCTGTCCGGGCATGCCGGGCTGCGCGGGCGCGCCGGCGGCACCGACGGTGCCCGAGCAGGTGCCGGGCTTGTAGCCGGGCGCCTTCACCTCGAACGTGTACTGGCCGGGCTCGAGGTGGCGCGTGACGAAGCGCCCGTCGGCGCCCGTGGCGACCGGCGCCTGGATGCCGCCCTGGAACGTGACGATCGCGTCGGCGATCGCGTCCTGCTTGCCCTGCTCGTGCACGAGGCCGCGGATGAAGTTCTGCGGCGCCGGGATGATCTGCGGCGGCGGGGCCGGCGGAGCGGGCGGCGCGGGCGGCGCCTCCTTCTCCTTGGTGTCGAAGGCGTAGCCGAGGCCGACGTAGAGCGTCCACGGCGCCTGGGGCACGATCTCCTCGGCGAAGCTCGAGGTGGCGCCGACGCCGATGTCGAACGCGAGCTGCGCCGAGAGGCCGCGGAACGCGTGCTCGAAGGGCTCGGCGCGGACGCCGAGCGAGAAGCGCGACGGCACGTACGAGAAGCCGACGCCGCCGTCGCCCTCGCGGTTCGTCGGGCTGACCGAGCTGAAGTCCTCGAGACCGAGGCAGACGTCGCCGCGCGAGACGCGGCGCGTGTGGCACTCGTGGCCCTGGCGGTTGACCGGGAGGTCGATCGAGTACTCGAGGTAGGGCTGCACCTTCTTGAGCGGCGCCTCGATGCCGAGCGACATCTGGAAGTAGTCGACCTTGCTGACGCCGAGGCCGAAGCGCTCGACGCGGCTGATCGGCTGCGTCGGGCGGTTGTCGGTGAACGCCTTGGCGCGCTCGGCCTCGACGTCCTCGACGACCTTGCCCGAGTTGTCGAGCTTGTAGCCGAGGTTCAGGTTGACGCGGAACGGCGCGCCCTTGCCCTCGGGCTTGCGGAAGTCGGCGGAGGCGAGGGCGCGGAACGCCGCGCTGGTGCCGCCGCCGGCGACGCCGACGTCGCCGGTGCCGTTGAGGAGGAGGAGCTGGATCTCGCCGCCGAACGTGAGGAGCTTGCCGATGCGGTTCGGCGTGAAGAGCTTGGCGCCGAACGTCGTGTCGCCGAGCACCTGGAGGAGCTGCGGGCGGCCCTGGCTGTTCGAGTTGGCGTACGTGCGGATCGCGGCATACCCCTCGAGGAAGGGGAGCGGCGTCGCGTTCAGCGCGAAGAAGGCGCCGACGTGGCTGGCGTCGTCCTCCGGGGCGTTCGCGGCGCTCGAGCAGGTGATCGGCTGGCCACCCGGGGTCTTGTCTGCAGGGTCGCAGAGGAAGCCGCTGGTCGAGAACCAGTCCATCAAGAACGAGACGCGGAACGTGCCGGGCGCGCCCGAGCCTGCGTACGACGTGCGCAGGAGGCCGGTCGAGCCCCAGAGGTTCGTCTGCTCCATGAGCGAGAGATCGCGCTCTTCGTCGCTGAGCTCGCCGCTCGTGGGTGCGGTCGCGGTCGCGTCGGCCGAGACGCCCTCACCCCCGAAGCTCGCCTGGCCGCCGAAGCTCATGCCGGGCTGATCGCCGGAGGGGGGCGGAGGCTGCGGTCCCCACGCGCCGGGCGCAGGCTGTCCGCCCGCGGGCGGCGGCGGACCGAAGCCGGGCTGCGCGGGCTGGCCCGGAGGCGGCCCGAACGGCTGCGGCTGTCCCGCCGGCGGGGGCCCGAACGGCGACGGCTGCGCGCCGGGCGCCGGCTGATCGGGCGGAGGTCCGAACGGAGGCTGCTGAGCGTGCGCGTCGGTCGCGACGGCGAACGAGGCGAGCATCAGCAACAAAGAACCGGGGAGGAAGGCGGCCCGCGCTCCCGTGAGGCCGGCGCCGAACGCGCGGGCCACTTGAGGAGCACCAGCTTTCATAAGCGTACGCATCGACCCTCGTCCGGCGAGGCGGATCTGGGATGGTCCCCCAAGTAGGACGCCCCAACCTCGCGCGCGGCCCGTTGTATCATTCTCAGAATCCTATAGAAACTCCCTATTTGGACCCCGACGGAACGGTCCGGGAGGGGGCTCGGGCCGACGTTCCGGCGGCCGCCCTCGGCGAGGGCTTTCGGGTGCGCCGCGCGGCTTGCGAGGCAGCCCGCCGCGCTTCCTGGGGCCTCGTCCGGCGTGCTAGGAGACCGCGGTGGCGTCGCGTGGCCGGATCCTGATCGTCGACGACGAGGCGAACGCCCGCGCCGCGCTCTCCGAGATCCTGCGTGAGGAGGGCTACACGACCGAGACCGCGGCCGACGGCTTCAAGGCGCTCGGCAAGCTCGAGGAGTTCGGGCCCGACCTCGTCCTCACCGACCTGAAGATGCCCGGTCTCGACGGGATCGGGCTGATGGAGAAGGCACGCGACGCCCTCCCGGGCGCCACGTTCGTGGTGATGACGGCCTTCGGCACCATCGGCAGCGCGGTCGAGGCCGTGAAGAAGGGCGCCTACAACTACCTCACCAAGCCGCTCGACACGCAGGTGCTCGCGGTCGTCGTCGAGCGCGCCGTGGAGCGGGCGCGCCTCCTCCAGGAGAACTCGCGCCTCAAAGAGAAGCTCCGCGAGCGAAACCCGTTCGGTCACGTCGTCGCCACGCACCCGAGCATGGTCAACCTGCTGCGCATGGTCGAGCAGGTGGCGCCGAGCCGCGCCAGCGTCCTCATCCTCGGCGAGACGGGCACCGGCAAGGAGCTCGTGGCCGAGATGATCCACCGCGCGAGCCCCCGGGCGAAGGCGCCGCTCGTTCGCCTCAACTGCGCGGCGCTCTCCGAGTCGCTCCTCGAGAGCGAGCTCTTCGGCCACGAGAAGGGCGCGTTCACCGGCGCCGTGGGGCGGCGCGAGGGCCGCTTCGAGCAGGCGGCCGGCGGCACCATCTTCCTCGACGAGGTGAGCGAGATCCCGATCGGCACGCAGGTCAAGCTCCTGCGCGTCCTGCAGGAGCGATCCTTCGAGCGCGTCGGCGGCAACGACACCCTCAAGGTCGACGTGCGCATCCTCGCCGCGTCGAACCGCGATCTCCGGCAGCGCATCGCCGAGGGCCTCTTCCGCGAGGACCTCTACTATCGGCTCAACGTGGTGACGCTCGAGATCCCTCCGCTCCGCGAGCGCGAGACCGACGTCCCCGAACTCGCCACCTTCTTCCTCAAGCGCTACGCCGACGAGAACGGCAAGCGCATCGAGGGCCTGTCGGACGACGCGCTCGCCGCGCTCTCGGCCTACTCGTGGCCCGGCAACGTGCGCGAGCTCGAGAACGCGATGGAGCGCGCCGTGGTCCTCTGCGACGGCCCTCGCGTGGAGACGCGCCACCTGCCGGCGTCGATCTCGGCCGACGCCGCGCCCCCGGCGATGCCGCGCGTCCCGGGCACCACGATCTACGACCTCGAGCGGTGGGCGATCCTGCGGACGCTCGAGGCCTGCAAGGGATCGACGTCGAAGGCCGCCACGATCCTCGGCATCAGCCCGCGCAAGATCCAGTACAAGCTCCACGAGTACGCGGCGGGCGGCGGGCCGGCCCCCACCGGCGAAGGGCCGGCGAGCGCGCGCGAGGCGCCCGATCGCGGGGACGACGCGTGAGCGAGCCCGCGATCGAGGCCTCGGGCGATCGGCCGGAGCCGAGCGCTCCCGGCGCGGACGCGAGCGCCGCGGAGAAGCTCATCGACGTCCGCGACCTCAAGAAGACGTTCCGCGTCGGCTTCCTCAAGCAGCGCTCCGTAGACGCCGTCAAGGGCGTCAGCTTCGACGTGCGGCGAGGCGAGATCTTCGGCTTCCTCGGGCCCAACGGCGCGGGCAAGACGACCACGATCAAGATGCTCACCGGGCTCATCCGCCCGACCGGGGGCGAGGCCTTCCTCTTCGGCGAGCGGGTCCCTTCGCCGCGCGCGCGCGACAAGATCGGCTTCTTGCCCGAGAACCCGTACGTCTACCCGTACCTGACGCCGCGCGAGTTCGTGGAGATGTGCGGCCGGCTCTCGGGGATGGGGGGCCGCGAGCTCGAGCTCCGCACGCTCGAGGTGCTGGAGAAGGTGAAGATCGCCTACGCAGCCGATCGCCAGGTGCGCCGGCTCTCGAAGGGCATGCTCCAGCGCACCGGGCTCGCCGCGGCGCTCGTCGCCGATCCCGAGATGCTCATCCTCGACGAGCCGATGAGCGGGCTCGACCCCGTGGGCCGCAAGGAGGTCCGCGATCTCATCTTCGAGGAGCGCGAGCACGGCCGGACCATCTTCTTCTCGACCCACATCCTCAGCGACGTCGAGGCGATGTGCGACCGCGTCACCATCCTCCGCGAGGGTGAGGCGGTGGTGAGCGGGGCGATCCGGCAGCTGCTGCGCGGCGACGTCCTGCACACCGAGGTCACGCTCGCAGGTGCGGGCGCCGAGCTCCGGGCCCGGCTCGGCGCGAGCGCGCGCCGGCTCGTCGAGCGCGGCGACGTGCTCGTCGTCGAAATCGCCGGCGACGCGGCGGTCACCCAGGTGCTCAAGGACGCGATCGACGGTGGCGCTCAGGTCGTGGAGGTCACGCCGCGCCGCGAGACGCTCGAGGACCTCTTCCTCCGCCGAGCGCTGTAGGGGGCTTCGGCCCCCGAACCCCGGGCATTCACCGGGGACGAAGCGCGACGCGGCCGACGCGGGGTGCCCCGAAGGGCACGACGTCCGGAACACGCTTCGGCCAGGGCGCATCGGCCGTCGGGTCGGGCCATCGGGCGGGCAGATCCGCCGTCCCGCCCCGAACGGGCAGATCCGACCCGAGGGATCTTTGCGGCTTCTCCCGATGGGACCGAACGCGTTCCGCGCTCACCATCCGTGCACGAGCCGCCTCGCTCGGCTCGGTGGGGGATCCGGTGAGCGCCGCCAGCGTCAGCAACCTGCACTCGTCGGCCGGGCTCGCGTCGGCCGCGCAGGAGCGCGAGGGCGGCGCGGGCGAGCCCGCGACCGTCCTCGTCGTTGCGCGGCGTCACGAGGAGCTCGCCGCGCTCGCCTCGATGCTCGATCCCGAGCGCGCTCCGGCTTCGCGGTCGCTCGACGCGGACTGGGCTCTGCTCGTCGCGGCGAGCGCCGCGGACGCGATCCGCGTTCTCGCAGAGCACGACGTCGCCGCGGTGGTCGTCGACGCCGGTCTGTCGGCGGAGATCGCGGGGGTGGCCAAGTCGGCGCTCTCGGCGCGTCACGTCCCTGTCGTGCTCGCCGGCGCCGAGCGCGGCGACGCCGAGTCGCTGGCGCGAGCCTACGCCGGCGGCGTGACCGATCACCTCGACGCGCCCGTCCTGCCGCAGGTGCTGCGCTCCAAGGTCGCGGCGCTGGTCGAGCAGCACCAGGAGCGGCGCCGCGCCGTCGGGGCGCTGCGCCGCGAGCTCGATCGCGAGCGCCGGCGGCGCGGGCTCCTCGTCGACGCGCTGCCCGCGCTCGTCTGGACCGCCAGAGCGGACGGGGCCGCCGACGGCGTGAGCGGACGCTGGACCGAGTATACGGGCATCGACGCCGAGGGCGCGCGCGGCGACGGTTGGCTCGCGGCCGTCCACCCCGACGAGCGCGCGCGCACCGCGGAGCGCTGGCGCGAGGCTGTGCGCGCCGGCGTGGCCTGCGAGTCCGAGCTCCGGCTGCGGCGCGCCGTCGACGGCGCCTACCGCCGCCACCTCTGCCGCGCGGTGCCGGAGCGATCGGCCACGGGCGCGATCGCGGGTTATATCGCCGTGCTCACCGACGTCGAGGCCGAGCGCGAGCTCGGCGACCGGTGCGCGCGCCTGGCGCGCGAGGCGGAGCTGGCGAACCGTGCCAAGGACGACTTCCTGGTGACGCTCTCGCACGAGCTCCGCACGCCGCTGACCGCCGTGCTCGGCTGGGTGCGCCTGCTCCGGGGCGGCCGGATCGACGCGGCCGCCGCGGCGCGCGGGATCGAGACCATCGAGCGCAACGCCCAGCTTCAGGCGCAGCTCGTGGAGGAGATCCTGGACGTCTCGCGCGCGGTCGCGGGCAGGCTCACGCTCGAGCTCCAGCCCATCGGTGCGTACGACGCGATCCGCGCGGCCGTCGACGAGGCGCGCCCGGCGGCGGCGGCCAAGGGCGTCGTCGTCACCGAGCGCCTCGATCCCGGCACCGGCCTCGTCGCCGCCGATCCCGGGCGCCTCCGCCAGATCGTCAAGGCGCTGCTCTCCAACGCGCTCAAGTTCACGCCGCCCGGCGGGGCGGTGGCGATCGCGCTCGACCGCAACCGCGACACCGTCCGGCTCCGGATCGAGGACAGCGGCGCGGGGATCGATCCGGGCTTTCTCCCGCACGTCTTCGACCGGTTCCGCCAGGAGGAGGCCGGCCTCACCCGGGCGCACGGCGGGCTCGGGCTCGGGCTCGCCCTGGCGCGCGCCCTCGTCGAGCTGCACCGCGGCGAGATCCGGGCGGAGAGCGCGGGCAAGGGTCGCGGCACCACCGTGACGGTGCTCCTGCCGCTGGGCGCTCCGCGCGACGCCGAGACGGCGGCGGCCCGCGACGCCGCCCGGGCCGGCGCGACCAACCGCTGATCGAGAGAGCCGGCGATGGCGGTGCGGGCCGCGCTCAGCCTCGCGGCGCGAGCCCGAGATCGCGCGCCAGCGCCTGCACGCACGCGAGCGCGCGCCCGCTCTTGACGCGGACGAGCGGGACCTTCGCCGCATGGGTGGCGCGCGCCAGCGAAGCCTCGGCGGTGTGGTTCTGGAACCCGGTCGCGCTGAGCACGAAGTCGTAGCTCCTGCCGGCGATGCGCTCGCACTCGGCCTCGACGCGCTTCGCGCTGCCGTCGCAGAACGTGAGCTTGAGGCCGAGCAGCTCGGACAGCTTCGCTTCGAGATCGGCTTCGTCCCGGGTGCCGGCGAAGAGGGCCTGCCGGCCCTTGGTGTGCGGGCGCAGCTTCTCGGCGAGGCCCTCGACGGAGGCGGTGCTCCCGCCGGGCTCGGGCGGCGACGCGGCGGCTCCCGCGGCGACGACCTCGCCTCGCGGCGACTGCAGGTGCTGCACGAGCTCGCGGAGACGGCGGCGCGCGCGCCGGCCCGAGCTCGGCATGCCGCCGCCCTCGAGCGCGCAGATCTCCTCTTTGCGGTGGCCGATCGCCTCGGCGAGGCGCGGGGTGTCCATCACCTCGAACGCGCGGATCAGCCAGGCGACGAACGGGTCCTTGCCGGCGTCGGGGGCGGGGAGCTCCTTGAGCATCTCCTCCGCGGCCTCCTGCTCCTTCTGCTCCTTCTGCCCGTGCTCGGCGACCTTGGCCCACGGAGCAGAGGGACGGTAGCCCGCGTCGACGAGATCGCGCAGCGGGCCGGCGGCGTCCCCGAGCCCGTGCGCGATCCAGCGGAGCCGGCCGCCGAGGACCCCCCACCGCTCGGAGTCGGACGCGGCGCGGCGCGTCCAGCGAAGGGCGCGGCCACACTCGCTCAGCCGGGCCAGCACGCCAGGGCCGAGCTCCGGCACCGTGCCGGGCGCGGCGCCGAGCGGCCCACTCAGCGCCTCGAGCTCCGCGGCGACCGCGGCGACGACCTCGTCGGGCCGCGCCGGCGGCGGGGAGAGCGAGGCCGCATCGGCCCAGCCGTCGTCGTCGAGCCCCTCCTTCTTCGCGCGCTCGAGGTGGTCCTCGAGCGCCTTCTCGGCGAGGCCTGCGGCGTCCTTCCAGGTCTCCGGCGCCGGACCGCGGCTGCCCTGCGGGCGAATCGCCACGTCGGCCGGCCGCGCCAGCAGCTGCAGCGCCCGGACGTTGCCGGGCCAGAAGATCTTGCAGAGCTCGGTGAGGCGGCGCGCGACCTTCGAGACCGAACGGACGATGTCGCGGTGATCGGGGAGCTGCTCCTCGTAGGCGCGCGCCCAGCAGATCCAGAGGTGGAGCCAGAGCCGCTGGCGCTCGGCCGGCATGCGGGCGAGGTCGCCGATGCCCGCCTCGATCTCCTCGAGAAGGCTGTCGACGGCGGCGAGCGCGATCTCGACGCGGGCTCGATCCGGGCCTGTCGATCGCTCCGGCGACGACGGCGCGGGGGGCGGCGCGCGGCGCGCTTCGGCGACGACCGCCGCGCGGCCCTGCGAGTGCGGTGTGCCGGCGGTCGACGATCGATCGGGCGGCGCGGCCTCGAACCGGACGACGGCCGGCTCGACCGATCGCGAGGGCTGCGCCGCCGCCGCGCTCGACCCCCGCGCTGCGGCGGCGTCCGTCGATCGCGCCGCGGCGAGGGCGATGGGCTGCTGCGCCGGCTCGACGCCCGCGGGCGTCCGCCCGGGCACGGCCGGAGGCGGCGCGGCGAACCCGGTCGCGGCCGCGACGGGCACCGCCGCACCATTGGGCGTCGAGGGCGACGCCGCTTCCGAACCGTTCCTCGCGGCGACGGCCGCCGACCCGCCGGCGGCGAGCTCCGGCGCATGCCCGAGGTGCGCGTCGAGGAGCCGCCGCGCCACGTGCGAGGGGAACATCGCGCGGACCGCGTCGTCCAGGGCGTCGGTCTGGTTCGCTCCGCGACCGACCCAGCGCTCGCCGCCGCGCGCGACGAGGCACTCGTCCCAGACCTCGCGGCGGAACGCGACCGAATACCCGGCGGCGGCGAGCGCGTTGATCAGGGGAGTCGTGGGCACGCGATCCTCTCGCGCGATCCCGCCGTAAGCCGGGGCCGCGCAACAGCACAGCATAGTCGAACTCTCGGGACGCGGCGCATGCAAACCGCTCCGCCGCTCGCTCGGCAAGCGCCTCTCGGCTGTAAGATCGACCGGACGTGGACGTTCCCGCCGTCGTGCCGCGCTGCTCGCCCCGCTCCTGGGCCTCCGATCTCCGCCACCCGCTGCCCCTCGGGGCGGTCGCGTTGCTTTCGATCAACGACCACCTGCTGAAGGGCGCGGGCCTGCTCCCGGGCTGGGTGACCGGCAAGCTGAGCGACGTGGCCGGGCTGTTCTTCTTCCCGGTGCTGCTCGCGGCGCTCGCCCGCGGGGCAACGGTCGCGCTGCGCGACCGTGACGTCGAGGACCGGCGCCTGCTCGCGGCGGCGGCGGCGCTCGCGACCGGCGCCGGGTTCGCCGCGGTGAAGACCTGCGCGCCGCTCAACGCGTGGGTCGCCGGGTGGTGGGGCGTGATGGTGATGGACGGCACCGATCTCCTCGCGCTCCCGGTGCTCGCGCTCGCCGCGGCGTGGATGACGCGCCCGAGCTCGGGCTCCGCGGACCGAGCGGCGCCGCGCCGCTTCGTCGATCTCGCGGCGGTCCTCGCGGCCGGGCTCGCCAGCGCCGCGACCTCGAAGGCGCCCGAGCCCAAGGTCGCGCCGGCGCCGGTCGTGGCGGTCGCCCCGGCGGAGGGCGAGCAAGGCGTGGTCGCGACCGCGCCCGGCGTCGCCGTGGCCGGCGCGAGCGCCGAGTGCGCCTCGCTCGTCGTCTCGGTCTGCGAGCGCTCGCCGCGCGGCACGTTCATCGTGGTCGAGACCGCCGGCGCCGGCCCCGGCGCCTGCGAGCTCGACGTGCTCGAGGCGTTCGAGCTCACCCTTTCCGGCGACGTGGCCGCGGACAAGCTCCCCGGGCACCTCCGCGTGGAGGACCACCGCGCCTCGACGTTCTCGCTCTCCTTCCTCCGTCCCGTCGAGCCCGACGAGCTCGGCGCGCCGGTGCGCCTCGGCGTCGGCGTGCGCCGCGCCCTGCACGACGACGACGAGCGCATCGAGCGTATCGAGATCGCCGGCGCTTGCTCCGTGCGCGCGCCGTGAGCGTCCGGGCGCGGGATCCCGGACATTTCACAGGGAGGCGGGGAGACGGGGAGTCCGGATTTCTTTCGGTCGATTCGCGCTCACGGGTCGAATGCGTGCGACCAACTGGGTTCGAGGACGCCGGTGCGCGCGCCGTGAGCGGGATCCCGGATATTTCACAGGGAGACGGGGAGACGGGGAGTCCGGATTTCTTTCGGTCGATTCGCGCTCACGCGGTTGAAGGCGTAGGCCGGCGCCGACCGAATGAAATCCTCCCCGACTCCCCGTCTCCCTGTGAGTCGAATCTTCGTTGAATTCGCGCGCGGATCAGTTCGGCCCCGCGCAGGAGCCCAGGGCGGTCTTCGAGACGTTGTTGTCGGTGCGGCACTCGTGCCAGGTGTGGGGGACGGCGCTGTCGTCGACGACGGCGTAGACCGGGGTGGTGCCGGCGAGGACGTCGGGCGGAGCGTTGGGGAGGAGGAGCGTCACGTTCTCCGCCTCGGCGGGGTAGAGGACCTTGGTGGTGGCGCCCTCGCCGAGCTTGGTGCCGCTCGGGGGCGTGCCGGCGTAGAAGCCGACGGCGACGCCCGCGGGCAGCGACGCGGAGCCGAGGTTGCGGACCGTGGCGATCAGGCCGTAGTCGGAGAGGCAGCGCGGCGCGATCGACACCACCGCGTCCGGCGCGCCGAACTCGGTCCCGGGCTGGCGGTTCTGGCGGTAGTTGTCGAGGCCGGGCTGGAGCCAGTTCGCCGGCTCGATCGCCGGGACCTTGCCGTCCTCGCCGATGTTGGTGATGTGGTACGTGTGCTGGTTCCAGACGCGCCGCGTCCGGACCCAGCTCCCGGCGGCGCTGCCGAAGACGCGGATGCCCGACTGCTTGCTGGCGTCGTCGGGGCAGGTGATGCCGTACGCGTTCGACGCCACCACGATGTCGGCCTCGCCGTCGTTGTCGACGTCGGCGACGAGCGGGTACTCCCAGAGCGTGCCGGTCGTGTTGCACGTCGAGGGGATGAGGTTTTGGCCCGTCGGCCCGTCGTACATCCAGAGGTGGTACTCGTCCGAGTAGATGACCTCGGCCTTGCCGTCGCCGTTGAAGTCGAAGACCGAGCTTCCGGTCACCGCCGAAGAGCAGTCGTGCGTCGTCTTGAACCAGAGGGTGAGCGCGCCGTCGGGCACCGCCGCGTCCATGATCTTGGCGCCGCTGAAGACGACGTAGCCGACGGCGCCCGCCGCGCCGACGTCCGGGAAGCCGTCGCCGTCGAAGTCGGCGATCGTCGGCGGCCCGCCGCCGTACTCGCTGGCCGCGCCGCAGAACGCCGCCGTCGAGGTGCCGTTGTTGATGTCGATGCCCTTGCGCAGGACGACCGCGCCGCTCGGGCTCGCGGCGTCGTAGCGCACGACCGACATCGTGTGCGGCCCGCCGGACGAGATGATCGCCACCTCGGGCTTGCCGTCTTTGTCGAAGTCGCCGACGGCGTGGTAGCCGAAGGGCACCGCGTCCGGCCCGGAGCGCAGGTCCCAGAGCACGGTGCCGTCGGCGCGGTAGGCGCGCTGGCCGTCGGTCACGTCGAGCTTGCCGTCGCCGTCGAGGTCGGAGAGGCCCACGAGCTTCGTTCCCCACGTGCTCGCCGGGTCGAGGTTCGTCTTCACCGCGCCGGTCGCGCCGTCGAGCACCGTCCAGCCGATCACCACCTCGGGGCTGCCGTCCTGATCGAGATCGCCGATCGCCGGCGAGTCGTAGCCGCAGTGGACCTGGGAGGTGTCGAGCTGCTGCCAGAACGGGCTGCCGTCGGCGCGGAAGGCGACCGCTCCGGTGTTCTGCGCCAGCGCGTCGCAGCAGGAGGCGCCGCTCGGGCCGGGGTTCGCGCAGCCCACGATCTCGGGCACGCCGTCGCCGTCGAGATCGGCCGCGGCGAGGCCGGCGCCGGGCTGCGTCACGTTCGGGAGCGACCACTTCTCCACGACCTGGCCCGAGACGATCGAGATCGCGTGGAGGCTGCCCTGCTTGAAGTAGGCGCCGCCGGCGAAGGTGCTGAAGACGATCTCGGGGATGTCGTTCTGGTTGACCTTGCCGTCGCAGTTGTCGTCGTCGAGCTGGACGACGATCGGCGCCATCATCACGTCGTTCGGCGTGCCGGCGGCGTTGCCGCCCCACGCGTACTTGAGCACCACGCTGAAGTCGTCGACGGGCGGCTTGTACTCGCACGCCGGGAGGCAGCTGAGCGGATCGCCCGGGTCCTGGCCGGGCGCGCACTCGGGCGGCTTCACCAGGCACTTGCCCGTCTGCTGGACGGCGCCGCCCTGGCACGCGCCGCCCTGCCCGGCGTCCGAGGGATCGGGCGGCGCGCCCAGCGAGAAGTCGCAGTACGAGCCGGCCGGGCAGTCGGTGACGTCGACGCAATCGGGGCCGGGCGTCTCGCACTGCTGGAAGCTGCAGACCTGTCCGGCGGCGCAGCAGGACGAGCCGCAGGCGAGCGCGGCCTCGCAGCACTGTCCGCCGGCGCAGATGCCGCCGTCGCCGCAGGCCTGCCCCTCGGTGCAGCCGCCGGCGTCGAGGAGCGAGCCGCCCTCGCCGCTCGAGGTGCTCGAGCTGCCGCCGCTGCCCGTCGTGGTCGCTGCGCCGCTTCCGCTCGTCCCCGGGCCGGTGGGAGAGGCGTCGGAGCCGCACGCGGCGACGAGGGCCGCCGACGCGCCGAACGAGACGAGGCCGAGCACGAGCGCACGCTTCATGGGGCCGATCGTACGGCGCGGTTCCGAGGAAGAGAAGGCTCGACGGCTGCGGGCCGCTCCTCGCCGGAGCGTCGATGGCACCCGATGATGCACGGGCCGGGCATGGCACGCGCCGTGCGACCCAACGAAGCAGTCCATGGCGTCGCTCCTCGGCTCCGGTCCCAAGACGTCGCGCGGCGTCGCGGCGCCGGAGACCGTGCGGGCGCGCGGAGCCGGCGAGGTCACCATGCAGACGCAGTTGCGGCCCGAGCCTTCGACCGCCGACCTGATGCGGGAGGTGATCGACGAAGCGAAGGAGCTCGTCACCATCGAGATCGCGCTCGCCCGCGACGAGGCCCGGCGCGAGATCGACGCCGCGAAGGCGTCGGCGATCGCGCTCGGCGCCGCCGCCGCGGCGGCGCTCCTGGGCGTCGCGCTGGTGCTCGTCGCCGTCGCCCTGGCGATCGACGTCGGGTGGCTGCCCCCGCTGGTGATCGGCCTGTTGCTCCTCGTCGGGGCGGCGATCGCCGGGCTCGTGGGGTACCGCGGGGTGCCGCGGCGGCCGCTGCCCGACACGCGACGCCGCATCGGCACCGACGTCCGGCTTCTGAAGGAGCGCGCGGTATGAGCACGAGCATCACCCGGAGGATCGAGCCCGCCTACGTCGACGATCGCGAGCGCCTCGAGGCCCAGGCCAACCGCGTGCGCGCGCGCCTCGCCGAGACGCTGGAGGCGCTCGAGCGGCGCCGCCACGATCTCTTCGATCTCGGGTTCCAGGCGCGGCGGCACGTCGGCCTCACGCTCGGCGCGCTCGCGGGCCTGGCGCTGGCCGCGGGCGCGGCGGCGGCGTTCGCGTCGTACCGCGCCCGCACGCGCGGACCTCGGCTGCGCCAGGAGCGCCTCCGCGCGGTGGGGCGCCTCTGGCGCCACCCCGACCGCGTGGCCTCGGAGCGTGCGCCGGTGTTGCCCGAGATCGGCCGGCGGCTGCTGATCACCGGGGTGACGTACCTGCTGACCCAGGTGGTGCGGCGCCGCGTCCGGCGCGCGCTGCCCGCGGCGCGGCCGGTTCGGGCCGAGCTCGGTCCGCCCGTCCGCGAGCTCCCTCCGATGCAACGGTGAGCTCGACGGCACGCCGGCCCTGACGGCCGGAGGGGCGGGTCCTCCGTCGCGAGCGGGGGCTCTGCCCCGCGCCCCCCTGGGCTGAAGGGCGTCGGACCCTCGCGGCTCGAGTGGCGTTGGTCGGACGAATGTCCGACACCTCGTCAGCCGATCTCGCGCAGCGCGGCGACCAGCTCGTCGAGGGACGCCGTGTCGCCGCGGCCGAGCGCCGCGGCGCCGCGCGCGAGCGCGTCCGAGAGCGCCCGCTCCTCGGCCTCGTCGGCGGGGCCGGCGCCGATGAGCGCCTCGGCTCGCGCCACCTCCTGGACGAGCTCGAGCAGCTCGGCCTCGGGCGCGCCGGCGGCGCGCGCCTTGTCGGACACCGCGCCGGCCGCGACCTTCACCTCCGCCATGCCGCTGCGGGCCGCGAGCTGCAGGGCGACGACCTCGATGCGCGAGAGGACGGCGCCGTACGCCGACGCGAGCGCGTCGAGCTCGCGCTTGGCGCGGGCGAGCGGATCCGACGCGTCGGCCGGGGGCGCATCCTGCTCGGGCGTCGCCGCCTCGGACCGGCGCGCCTCGAGCGCGTCGAGCACGGCGCGCCCTCCGCGCACCTCGACGAGGAAGGCCTCGATCGCGGCGCCGGCGTCGCGGAGGCGATCGGCGGCGACGGCGCCCGCGGAGTCGACGGTGGCGAGCGCCTGCATCGCGTCGCGCGGCCGCCGCCGCAGGAGCCGGCGCCACGGCTCGCTGCACGCGAGGCGGAACGTCGCCGCCTCGGCCGCCGCGAGCACGCGCTCGCCGAGCGCGACCTTGGCGGCGACCTCGGCCTCGGCCTCGGCGATCTCGCGCCGCAGATCGGGCGGTCGGGCCGGCCCTGCGTCGTCGGCCGGCTCGGCCTCGGCGCGCGCCTTCTCGGCGAGCCCGTCGCGCGCGGCGCGGAGGGCGTCGACGGCGGCGCGGAGCCGCGCGAGCTGCGCCTCGGAGTCGGCCACCTCGGCCCGGAGATCGGCGCCCTCGATGAAGCTCCGCCGCTTGGCCTCGAGCAGGTGGCGCCGCTCGCGCTCCGCCGCCGCGAGCTCGCGGCCGCGGCGCTCGGCGGCGTCGGCGAGCACGGCCAGGCCGCGAGCGCCTCCGAGGAACGCGCAAGCCGTCGAGCCCCCGGCGGCACACGCCAGCCCGAGCGCGAGCAGCAGCGTGGGCACGAGCTCGCCGCCCGAGCCGAGGCTCCCGACGCGCATCCCCAGGAGGGCGAGGCCGAGCGTGGCCACCGACGCCCCGAGCCCGAGCAGTCGCGCCACGGCGTAGCTCCCGGTGCCCATGCGCGCCCAGGCGCTGGGCGCGGCCGGGAGGCGCCGCGCGGCGGTGATGAGCGTCATCGAGAGGTAGGTGACCGACGAGAGCGCGACGATCGCGAGCACGACCGAGAGCCCGGACCCGAGCGTCCCGACGATGCGCCCGAAGAGCGTGATCTCGATCAAGGCAGCCGGCCTCCCGCGGGGGTGGTCCGGACGCACGAGGGCGCGCGGGCGCGGCTCACGGCGCGACCTCGCGCTGCTTCGGGCCGATGACGCCCTTCTTCACCGAGACCTTGAAGGCCTTGCCGTCCCACACGAGGGTGTGCAGCGCGAAGGCGACGTCGCGCTTCGGCGGGTCGCTGTGCCAGCGGACCACCCAGCGGAGCCGCTCCGCCTCGGCGGCGCCGAGGATCGCCGAGGTCAAGCCGACGGGCAGCGCGTCCGACACCTCGCCGGCGGGCGCGTCGCGGTCGCCGTCCATCGCGGCGAGCGAGAGCGCGGCCCCGTAGTCCTCCCAGGCGAGGATCACCACCGCCGCCGGGCCGCTCACGAGCCCGAGCTCCTTGAGCTTGCGCGAGAGGCCCTCGGTCTGAGCGGCGTCGGGCTTCGGATCGCCCTCCTGAGGCGCGAGGAGCCGTGCGATGCGCGAGGCCGAGAGCAGCCGCGCCCAGGGTCGCGGGTCGTTCGGTCCGGGCGTGCCCTCGGCAGAGGCGACCTGTCGCTCGAGGCGGAGCGCCTCGTCGACGCGCCCGCTGCCGGCGGCGGCGGCGGCGAGGCGGAGCCAGCCGAGCGCGTCGTCGTTCGCCGCCTCGGTCAGCGTCTTGTACTGGCGGTAGGCGGCGGGGTACCAGCGGTTGCGCAGGTACACGTCGCCCAGCAGCCGGCGCGAGTCGGCGCTCGAGGGGTCGAACTCGACGATCTCGGAGTAGGTGCGGATGGCGTCGTCGCCGAAGCCGCTCTGCGCGAGGACGTCGCCGAGGTCGAGCGCCAGCGCCGGCGTCATGAACCCTTTGTCGCGGAGCCGTCGGCCGAGGGCCACCGCCTCCTCTTTTTGGCCCGCCTCGGCGAGCAGCCGCACGAGCCGGATCTCGCCCTCGGGATCGCCGGGAGACGCGGCGACCGCGGCGCGCATCTTGGCGAGCCGCTCCTCGACGGCGGCGACGGCCGCGAGCTCCTCCTCGAGCGCGGTCCACCGCGCGCCGTCGTCGAAGAGCACGCGCCGGACCGCCGCGGTGATGCGCGCGTCGACGCTGCGCCGCAGGATCGCGCGCGCCACGAAGCGCTGCTTGTCGCGCTCGCCGGCGAAGTGGGCGAGGAGCGCGGCCGCGCCGCCCTCGGTCTTCACTCGCGCCTGGACGAGATCGAGCATCGCCTGCTCGGCGCGCCAGTCGTAGAGCTCGCAGGTGGCGCGGGCGCCCTCGTAGCGCGCCACGAGGTCGTCGGCGCCGGCGGCGTTCTTGAGGCGGCTCGCCCAGACGACGATCCGGTCGGCGAGCGGCCGGCGGGCGGTGTCGCTGCAGAACGCGAGCTTTTGCACCTGCGGTCGCGGCGCCTCGCGCGTGCTCTTGTCCTCCTCGCGCGGGCCGGCCTGCTTCGCCATCTTCGCCGGGCCCGCGGGACGCGCGGGGGGAGGCGGAGGCGAGGCAGGCGCGAACCCGAGGTCCTTCTTCCCGGCGATCCGCGCGGCGGCGGGCGTCGATTTCGCGAGCTCCTTGTCGTCGTAGGGATCGGTGCCCAGCGTCCGCTCGAGGTCGCCGTCGGCCTCGAGCTTCGTGCCGCCCCCGCCGGAGGGCATGGCCATCTTCGGCTTCGAGGCTGCGGCGCGCGCGGCGTGGTCCGGCGGCGGCGCCTCGTCCGCGGCCATGGGCGCGGCGGTCGCGGCGGGCGCCGGCTCGGCGGCGACGTTCACCTTGCTCTCGGCGGGCTGGGCCTGCTCCGTCTGCGCCGGGGGCGCGGCGCTCCCCTCGCTCCGGTCCATCTTGGCGCACCCGAAGGCCACCGGCTCGATGGGCGGCGCCATCGCGTCGACGAGGTCGCGCTCGGCGGCGGGGGTGAGCTCGGTCAGGCGGACGCCGCGCAGCGGCGAGCGACGGCGGCGGATCCCCTGCCGCTGGTAGGCCTGCTCGTTCTCGAGGGCGAGCACGCTGGTGAACGGCGTGGTGAGGCCGTAGTCGAGGCCGAGCTCGACGATCTCGCGGTGCTGCTCCGGGTCGGCGCTCTCGCCGAGCAGGCGCCGCACCTTCTCCATCGCCCAGAGGCGCGGGACCAGCGCGGCGCCGACGCCATTGTCCAGGGCGACCGGGTACTCGCGCGAGAAGTCCTTGCCGCCGAGCCGCCCCTTCACGGTCGCGGTGGCCGGCAGCGGGTGGTGCGTGCGCGCGAGGAGGATGACCTCCTCGCCCCGCGAGACTTTGCCGCTCACGGTCATCATCGGCTCGTCGAGCCCGGCGCCGAGATCGACGGCGAGATCGGTGATGGTCGGCGTCTTGATGGCGCTCGCGAGGCGGAGGACCTCGGCGGTCGAGCCCTCGACCTCGTCGATGCGGAAGTGCTGCCCGCCGCCGAGGCGCGCGAGCTCGCGCAACAGGCCGTGGTTGGCGTCGGGGCCGACGCCCACGGTGAAGAAGCGCGCGCGCGAGGCCGAGAGCGAGCGGCGCATCCGCTCGGCGAGCCGCTCCCCCGAGACCTCGCCCGACGTGGGCAGACCATCGCCGATGTAGATGACGGCGGGCTGCTCCTTGCCGTGCACCCGGCCGAGCGCGACGTCGAAGAGCGCGCCCAGATCCGTGGCGCCGCCCGTCGAGTGCTCGGCGAGCCGCTCCAGCGCCACGGCGATCTCCTTCTCCGACGCCTCGGCGAGCCCGTCCTTCGGGTAGAGGACGGCGGGGGCGGCGTCGAGCGCGATCAGCGCGAAGTGATCCGACGGCGACATGGCGCGGAGGATCGCCTCGGCGGCGGCCGCCTTCTGCTGGCGCGCCGCCTCGTCCGCCGACGCCGAGGTGTCGACGACGACGACGAGGTCGCCGGGCAGCTCCTTGATCGCGCTCCAGTCGACGTCGGGGACGTAGCGCGCCATGAGGTAGTCGGCGCGGTCCTGCCCCGCGGCGAAGCGGGCGACGCGGAAGGCCTCCTTGGCGCCGCCGGTCCGGGCGAGCGTCGCCTCGAGCTGGAAGTCGGCCCGGGGCTCGTAGCCGCTGCGGCGCATCGACACCCGCCGGCCCGCGTCCTCGATCACGGCGTCGGCGAGCGTCGAGATCGGCGCGCCCCGGCCGGCGTCGCCGAGATCGACGACGAGCGAGAGCTCGCCGATCTGGACCGGATCGGCGGCGCGCATCGGGTAGAGGTAGGCGATCTTGCCGTCGCGCGAGGGGAGCAGCTCCATGTAGCGCAGCACCACGCGCCGCGAGCCCGAGGCCGGCACCGGGTAGATGCGGGCGCGGTAGCTCCGGCCGTCGATCCACTCGAGGAGCGCGGGCTCGTGCGCGGCGCGGACGGCGGCCTGGTAGCGCGCCGCCGCCTCCTGCCGCTCGATGACCTCGCCCTCGACGAGGACGCCGTCGGTCTCGACGGCGAACGAGGTGACCACCGCCCGCTCGGGGATGGTGAACCAGTACCAGCCCTCGACCTGCCGGCCGCCGGGGTTCGAGAAGGTCTGGTCGACCTCGGTCTCGGCCAAACCGTCGCGAAGGACGGCGCGGACCGACTGCCGGCTGATCTCGAGGGTGCGCGCGGGCGCGCCGGCGGGGCCGTCGCGATCGACGCCGTAGATCCTGCCGGAGCCCGCGCCGTCGCCGCCGAGGGCGCGGTGGTCGCCCATGCCGCCGGTCCAGTCCTCCCAGTAGGCGAGCGGGGCGACCTTGGGCGGCGCGCCGGCGGCGACGATCGCCTGCTCGCCCGCGTTCACCTCGACGCGCCCTCCCGGCGCGACCACGATGGCGAGCCCGCGCGTGACGTAGATGGTGACGGCGCTCCCGTCGCGCTTCATCGAGAGCCCGGCCTCCGCGGCCGAGACGGCGACGTCGCCGAGCTTGTGCGTGAGGCCGCCGCGCTCGGACGGCGGCGCGTCGAGCCACACCTCGCCCGCGGCGAGCTCGAGCCCGGTCTCGCCCAGGACGACCTTGGAGTCGCCGCGCAGGAACACCGACGAGCCGTCGGCGAGGCGGGCGAGGGCGCGCGCCCCTTTGCCCGTCGCGAGCTCGGCGCCGGCCGGAAGCGGGATCCCCGAGACCACCGAGGCGGAGGCGTCGCCGCTCTTGACCGTCACCTCGCCGGAGGCGAGCTCGAGGCGCGCGCCGATGGGGCTCGCCTTGGTGGGCGCCGGCTTCTGCCCGCGCAGGAGCAGCGCGACGCTCGTGACCAGCACGAGAACGCCGACCGCCACCCGGAAGGTGAGGCCGTGCCTCCGAACGAACCCCCACGCCGGACCCGTCGCCTCGCTCGTCATGTCTGAGCCTCCCCGCGCTGGCGTCCTTCGGACGCGCGGCGCCTGGAACCGATCTACACGATACGCTTCGGGGGCACCGCCCCCAACGCCCGGCCTCCGACGGACCGCCGCGCACGATGGATGGGCGGAGCGGCGTTTTTATTCGCCGAGGAGCGCGGGTGTAAGGACGAAGTCGACCTTGACGTTGTCGCCCGCCAGGGTCGCGCCCTTCTCCACGAGCGCCTTCCCGCTCGCGGACTGGACCTGCACCTTCACCGCGCCCGCGTCGGCGCCCATGGGCACGGCGTAGCCGCCGCTCGCTCCGGTGACGGCGTACGTGTCGCCGCCCTCCACCACGACCGAGAGCCCGGCCAGGCCCTCGCCGGCGTCGTAGGCGCCGTCCGCGTCCGAGTCGACGTAGGCGACGCCGAGCACGTAGCGTGACTTGTCCATGAGCGGCATCCCGAAGTCCTGCGTCACGACCAGCGGACCGACCGCGGGGCTCGGCGGGCTCTCGACGATGGAGATGCCGATGTCGCGCTTCTCGCCGTCGAGATCGAGGATCGCCTCGCGGTGGCCGAGGCCGGGGTTGCCCCAGTCGATGAGGAACGCGGCGTGGCAGTACGGGACCGACTCGGCGTAGGCGAAGATGTTCTCGGCGATGAAGCTCCAGTCGTAGCCGGCGTCGGTGATCCGCTGGTCGAACGTCTCGCCCGCGGAGCCGTCGTGCTCCTGGAACCCGTTCTGCGCCATGTCGTCGGAGTGGAACTTCGACGAGGCCATCAGCGCCGCGTCGAAGGCGAGCGGCGGGACGGGCGCGTAGCCGGCGAAGTCTGCGATGACCTCTTGCGGGTCGACGTTGAACTGGCTCATGGCGCCCTGCACCTCGGGCAGGGCGACGATGCGCTCACCTTCGGCCGGCGGGTTGGCGCGGGCGCGCTGGATCTCCTCGAGGAGCGCCTGCTCGAGCGCGGTGGGGTCGCCGTGCGAATGGGTCGCCGACGGCCTCGGGAGCGGATCGAGGATCGTCACCTGGCCGCCGGCCCCGCCCGGTCCGCTGTCGAGCTCGTCGCCGGAGCACGCCGCGGTCGCCGCCGAAACGAAGATCAGGCCGAAGGTGAAGGCGCGCATACGGCCGGCGAGTCTAGCCGATCCGCGGCAGGCTCGCGCTGAAGGCGTCTGCCGCGCGCCGCGCGCCGCGGAGGTCAGGAGACGGAGCCCGCGGCCACGACCACGCGGGCGATCGAGCGGAGATCGCGGACGCCTTCGATGACGCCGCGCCGGGCGGCGGCGCGCACGGCCTCGTCGAGCTCCGCCGGAGGCGCGGCGGCGAGCGCGCCGAGCCTGCCGAGCGCCTCGATCACCTCCTCGGAGGCGAGGAGATCGCCGCCGACGTCGAGCGCGGGCGCGTCGGCTGGTGCGCGCGCGGCGCCGACGAAGCCGATCGCCTCCTCGACGAGGGCGTCCCACGGCGGGCGGTCGTCGGCGGCCGGTGGACGCAGGTCCGCGCCCGTCCACGCGCCGGCCGCGATCGGGCCGTACGCAGCGTGGTAGGCCGCCGCGATCGCGGACGCCGCCTCGTCGAGATCGAGGCGCGCCCCGACGACCTCCTCGAGCGTCGCCGGCGCCTTCCCCAAGAACGGATCCGCCGCGCGCGCGGGGTAGCCCTCGAGCTCGGCGGGAAGCGCGAACGGGTGGCTCACCGCGACGATCGCCTCGACCAGCGTCCTCCCGCCGGCGCCGTGGGCGAAGCCGATCCAGGCGACGGGGCGGTGGGCGGCGCTCACCCAGTCGCGCCCGAAGTAGTGGGCCTTCGCGCCGAGGCGAGCGAGACCCCCGAGCAGCGGCCGCACGTAGCGGTTCACGATCTGCGAGGGCGCGCACGCGACGAGCGCGTCGTGGCGCGGCAGGGAGAGCGCGAGGTGGAGCGAGCCCGGACCGGCGAGGAGCGCGGGGCCGCCCGACGCTCGGCGGGTCACGAGGAGCCCGCGCGCGGCGACCGCGTCGGGCCGGAGGGCGCTCGCAGCGCGCTGGAACGCGCCGAGGACGAGCTCCTCCGAGCCCACGCCGAGGACCGCCAGGCGCGGCTCGCTCGGGTGCGTGAGATCGCGGACGCGCATGCGGACGGGCGCCGATCCGGAGCAGGCGCTCGTCGACCGACGAAGCGAAGCTACCACGCCGACGATTGTGCGAGCGCGCCGAGCACCCGTGCGTATCCTCGGCGCGCCATGCGCACCCTCGCCGCTCCGCTCGCCGCGCTCGTGATCGGCTGCACCCCCGCAGCCCCCGCCCCGGACGCGCACGACGCCGCCGCGGCGGCCTGCGCGCCGGCCCCCGGCTCCACGGTCGACGTCGCCCGCGAGCGCGTCGAGATCGCGCGCGTCCTCGACGACTGGCACGACGCCGCGGCGCGCGCCGACGAGACTCGCTACTTCGACCACTTCGCGCCCGGCGGCGTGTTCCTCGGGACCGACGCCACCGAGCGGTGGGACGTCGAGGCGTTCCGGCGCTACGCGCACCCGCACTTCGCCAAGGGCAAGGCGTGGGCCTTCCGCGCCGCGCGCCGCGACGTCACCGTCGCCGACGACGGCGCCGTCGCCTGGTTCGACGAGGCCCTGGAGACGGCGAACCTCGGTCCCGCGCGAGGGAGCGGCGTCGTGGTCAAAGCCGGCGACCGCTGGCGCATCGCGCAGTACAACCTCGCCATCACCGTGCCGAACGAGCGCTTCGACGCGGTGAAGAAGCTGCTCGAAGCGCCGGCGCCGGCGGGCTCCGGCGGCCGGTAGCCTCAGCCCATCACCAGCGGCGCGCGCACCTTCGCCGCGGCCTCTTCGCCGAGGAGCTTGCGGATGAGGGCGAGGGCGAACTCGAAGCTCGTCCCCGGGCCTTGGCTGGTGACCAGTGAGCCATCCTCGACGACGCGCACCGCCTCGAGGCGGCCGTGCCCGGCGACCGCGCCCTCGACCGACGGGTGGCAGGTCATCGCGCGACCGGCGAACACCCGGTGCGCCGCGAACGCGGTCGGCGCGGCGCAGATCGCGGCGACGGTCTCTCCGGCGCGCTCTCGCTCGCGGAGCAGCCGGCCCACGTCGGCCGACGCCGCGAGCCGGCGCGCGCCCTCGGCGCCGCCGGGGAGCACCACGACGTCGAACGGACCCTTCGCGTCCGCCAGCGCCACGTCGGGGACGATCTTCACCTTGCGGCTGCAGACCACCGGGCCTGGCCCGTCGAGCCCGGCGACGACGACCTCGATGCCGGCGCGGCGGAGGAGGTCGACCGTGATGGTCGCCTCCATCTCCTCGGCGCCTTCGGCGAGCAGGACCAGGACCCTGGGTGTCGTCATGCGCGGAGCATAGCGCCCGCGCCGTCAGGTCACCGCGCGGACGTCCTTGCGCGCCGCCTCGAGGATCTCGTGGGCGTAGCTCGTGATCTTGGCCTGGTCCTCGCCCTCGACCATCACCCGGAGCTTGGGCTCGGTGCCGCTCCAGCGCACGAGCACGCGCCCCCGCTCGCCGAGCGTGCGCTCGATGCGATCGACCGTGAGCTTGAGGCTGCTCATCGTCTCGATGGGCAGGCGGGCGCCGAACGTCTCGTTCTCGAGGACCTGCGGGACGCGCTCCATCGCCGCGCCCGCGAGCTCGGAGAGCGGCTTGTTCTCCTCGATCATGATGGCGAGGACCTGGAGCGCCGCGACGATGCCGTCGCCGGTCGTCGCGTGGTCGAGGAAGACGAGGTGGCCCGACTGCTCGCCCCCGAACGCGTAGCCGCCGCTGCGCATCGCTTCGACGACGTAGCGGTCCCCCACGGCCGTGCGCACCACGTTGCCCCCCTCGGCGCGGACGGCGCGCTCGAGGCCGAGGTTCGACATCACCGTGGTGACCAGGGTGCGCTTGGGCAGGCGGCCCTTGCGGATCATCCGCGTCGCGCAGAGCGCCATCACGGCGTCGCCGTCGACGATGGTCCCGCGCTCGTCGACGACGATGACGCGGTCGGCGTCGCCGTCGAGCGCGATCCCGAGCGCCGCGCCCTTGCGCACCACCTCGGTGACGACGTGCTGGGGGTGGAGCGCGCCGGCGTCGCGGTTGATGTTCCGGCCGTTGGGCTTGACCCCGAGCGCGGTCACGTCGGCGCCGAGCTCGGCGAACACCGAGGGCGCGACCCGGTAGGCGGCGCCGTGCGCCGCGTCGACCACGACGCGCACGCCGTCCAGCGTGAGCCGCGTGGGGAAGGTGCTCTTGCAGAAGACGACGTAGCGCCCCCGCGCGTCGTCGATCTTCACCGCGGTGCCGATGGCGGCGCCGGTCGCGTGCACCTCGTCGAGGGTCGATCCCTCCATGAGGCGCTCGATCTCCGCCTCCTCGGCGTCGGGGAGCTTGTAGCCGTCCGGGCCGAAGATCTTGATGCCGTTGTCGGCGTAGGGGTTGTGGCTGGCGCTGATGACCACGCCGGCGTCGGCGCGCATGCTCTGGGTGAGCTGCGCGACGGCCGGGGTGGGGATGGGGCCGCTGAGCATGACACGCCCGCCCATGGCGCAGATGCCGGAGGCGAGCGCCGTCTCGAGCATGTAGCCGGAGAGGCGCGTGTCCTTGCCGATGACCACGCGCACCGGCCGCGACTTGCCGCGCTTGGCCACGAACGCGATGGCGCGCCCGAGCCGGAGCGCGAGCTCGGGCGTCATGGGCGGCGCGTTGGCGACGCCGCGGATGCCGTCGGTGCCGAAGAGCTTGCGGCCGTCGCCGGCGGGCGTGCTCGTCGGTGCGGGCGCGCGGCGCGCCCCGTTCTTCGTCGTGTTCTTCTTGATCAAGAGAGCCTCGCTCCGGGGCGGGTTTCCTGCGCCGCGCCCTCGAGCGCCGGGCGGCGCGGGGCGCTTGCACCTACCGTGCTTGGATGCACGCGCGCGGCTCGCGTTTCAGGCTCGCGCGTCGGGGGCGGTCGGGTCATGCGGTCCGAACGCGCTCATACCTCGACGCGCGGCGAGCGTCAGCCCTCGCGAGCGGCCGCCGCACGCGACTTCTCCGTCACCGGCGGGGGATCTGCCCCCCGCGCCCCCGGAGCCGAAGAGGCGTCGGACCTCGGGCGTGGAGAGGCGCTGCTCGGACGAAGGTCCGCCACCTCTTCAGCGCACCCGCGCCGGCGGCGCCTCGTTGTTCGCGAGCGCCGCGCGATCGCCGAGCCGGAGGAGCCAACTGCCCGGCAGGCGGCTGTTCACCTCGCGGCCGCGCCAGGTGTCGCCCCCGGGGCCCTGGCCGGGCAACAGCGCCGCCGTCGCGCTCATCAGCATCATCGTCAGCCGCGGGGCGACGCCGTGCAGCAGCGCGAGGGCGTGCGCCGAGAGGCCGATGTGGACCAGCGTGGCGCCGTTCTCGGTGGCGCGCACGATGCGGCGCGCCGCCCGCCGGGCGCCGGTCGACAGGATCGGGAGCGACGCCGAGGCGCCGAACCACGCGAACTCGTCCTTCTGTTTGCCCGCGAACTCGGCGTTGTAGAACGACCCGGTGCGCATGGGGCCAGGCACCACGGTGGTGACGGGGATGCGGCGCGCGCGCGGCCAGGCGAGCTCGGCGCGGAGGCCCTCGGAGAACCCCATCAGCGCGAACTTCGCGGCGTCGTAGGGGAGCATGTGCGGCACGGCGACGCGGCCGCCGATGGAGACGACGTTGACGAGGCGCGCGGCGGCGCCCGCCCGTCGGAGCCAGGGGAGCGCGCGGCGGGTCACGTGCACGGCGCTCCAGAAGTTCGTGGCCAGCGAGCGGTCGAACGCGTCGTCGGGGAGCGACTCGAACGGGGCGACCTGCATCGTGCCCGCGTTGTTCACCACGACGTCGATGTGGCCGAAGCGCTCGGCGACGCGATCGACGAACGCCTCGGCGGCGCCCTTGTCGGCGAGGTCGCAGGCGTGGGCGAGGACCTCGAACCCGGAGCGCTCCAGCCGCCGCTCGGCGCGCTCGAGCGCCGCGGCGTCGCGCCCGCAGATCGCCACGTGGGCGCCGCGGCGGCCGAACTCCTCCGCGAGCAAGAGACCCAACCCTCGCGAGCCGCCCGTGACGAGCACGACGCGCCCGCGCAGGTCGAGCCTGCGCACGCGACGCACGATCGCGCCGATCGCGCCGCCGGTCACCAGCGACAGACCCAGCCAACGCCCCCACCGCCCCGAGCTCCGCCCAGCCATGCGCGCCTCCTCCGAGCCCCGGCCCCCGAAGGCGGCAGGCGGCGTGCCACCCGCGCCGCGCGCGCTCGGCCCGAGAAGCTATCGCGGCGATTCGCGCTGCGGCGTCGGCTCGGGCGGAGCCGGCGCGTCTGCGGCGGGCTCGGCCTCGGGCTCCGGGTCGACCATGCCGCGCGGGAGCGCGCCCGCGCCGTGGCGCCCGACCAGATAGCCGCCCGCCGCGGCGGCGGCGATCGCGAGCAGGATGGCGATCGCGTGCAGGCGGTCGCGGCGGTGACGATCCGCCAGGTGATCGACCGTCTCGTCGAGCGCTTCGAGCCTCGGCGGGCTGGAGGAGGGCAGGATCATCGCGAGCGCGCCCTGGCGGTGCAACGGCCGAGCCAGCCGGCGGGCGCGGAGAGCGGCGCGACGCGGCTCGCGCGACGTGCGCCGGCGCGCGCGGCCGCTGCGCGCGGGTGCAGCGGGTGCGTGGTCAGGCCGCCTCGCGCACCACGTTCGGCGGGAACGCTTTGCGATCCTGGCTCTCGCCGGCCTCGGCCGCCGGGCGCACGCCCACGCCGTAGCGGTACGAGAGCTGCCCGCCGAGCCAGCTGCTGAAGAGCATCAGCGCGAACCCGGTGCTCGAGAGCGCCATCCCGAGATCGCGCCGCCGGCGCGAGCGGGCGAAGAGCGAGCCGCCGTACAGGCCGGCGATGACGCCGTTGAGCGCGCCATGGAGGAAGCCGACGCGCTTGGCGCCGCCGCGCGTGTGCGTCCAGTCGGTCAGCCCGGCGAGCGCGGCCAGCATGGCCCCGCCGAGCCCGACCGCGAGCGCGGCGTCGGCGGTGCGGCGGAAGCGCCGCCGGCCTCCGGAGAGCTCGGCGACGTCCAGCGCCATGGCCGTCCACCACGCGCCGATCGGCAGGTCCGTGATCGCGGCGTGGAGCGGGTGGCCGAGCCACGTGCCGTGCAGCGCGTCGTGCACGGCCGGCGCCTTGTCGAGCGCGCGGCGGACCGCGCCCTGGATCGGATCGGCCGCTCGATCGAGGTAGCCCTGCGACTCGATCGCGGTCGAGAGTGTCTGCTCGCTCATCGCGCATCCTCCGATTTGACGTCGGGGCTCCGCCCCGAACCGATCGACAGACCAGCAAGGCGCGGACCGCGCCAATGGCGGGCAGCGAGCGATTCCACGCGCGCACGGCCGAGGACCGCCGGGCGCCGGTCACGCTCGCGCCGGCCCGTAGCGCGAGCCGCACGCGCGACGGCGTCGCGAGGCGGTGCGAAGACCGGCCGCTCGCCCGACGTGCGTCCGCACGTCAAGGAGGATCGGGCCGTCGAGCGGTACTGGCCAAGCGTCACGTTCCCGCCGCGCATCGGGTGTGGTGCCATGACGGACGCATGGGGACCACGTCGACCACCTTCGCGCTGCTCGAGATCGTTCGCGACGGCGGACCGCTGCCGTCCCCGGTCCTCGTCCGCATCGCGCTCGACCTGCTCGAGCCGCTCGCGGCGAGCACCGCCGCGACGCGCGTCGGGGCGCGGCGCGCGGGGAGCCGCTTCGACGTCGCGAACGTCCGCATCGGCGTGCGCGGGCGGGCGAAGCTCGTCGGGCGCGGCAACCGCTCGGGGCTCGAGCTCTTGCTGTGGGAGATCCTCGCGGGCCGGCGCGCGCCCGAGGGCGAGGCGCCCCCGCTGGCGGTGCTCGTCGAGGACGTCGAGCCCGAGGTGGCGCACGTCGTCGACTCGGCGATGGCCGGGAGCCCGGAGCTCGCCGATGCCCACGCGCTCGCCAAGGCGCTCGTGGTCGCCAGCGCGGGGTCGGTCGCGACGCATCGCGACGTCGCCAAGGCGATCGCCGCCGTGGTCGGCCGGCGCGCGGCCGATGCCCCTCCCGCGCCCGCGCCGGAGGCGCCGCGCCCGCCGGTGGCCGTCCCGGACCCCGCGCCGGCGGAGGCGAGCTCGCACGCGGTGGCCGTCCCGAAGGCCGCGGAGGCGAGCTCGCGCGCGGTCGCCCTTCCGGAGGCCGCGCCGGAGCCGGCGCCGGTGCCCGTCCCGGAGGCCGGGCCGGCCGAGGCGAGCTCGCGCTCGGCCGCGCCCGATCCGATCGCCGAAGCCCTCGACGCGGCCCTCGACGAGGAGCTGGAGCGCCTCGAGCCCGGGGCCTGGGAGGCGCTCGGCGCCGAGCCGCAACGCGCCGAAGGAGCGATGCTCCCGCCGGCGCCCGCGCCGCCCGCCGGCGCGCCGGCCCACGAGGCGGTGACGCTCGACGGCGACGATCTCGTCGAGGTCGTCGCGCCGCCGCCGCTCCCCGCGAGGCGCCCGCCGCCGCCGCCCCCGCCGGCGCTGGCCAGGCCCGACGTGCTGTTGATGGAGGCCGACGACCTCACCGCGGCGCACCTGACCGGCGTGCTGCGTCGCGCCGGCTACGCGGTGGAGACCTGCCGCGACGTGGAGGCGGGGATCGCGCGCGCGTGCGCGACACAGCCCGGGTGCGTGGTGTGCGACGAGGAGTCGCTCGGGGTGCCGGGGGCGACGATCGCGCTCCGCGCGCGGACCAACAGCCCGCGCGGCTGCCTCTCCCCCTTCGTCGTGCTGAGCGCCCACGAGGGACGGGCGGCGCCGCCGCAGACGCGCGCCGGCTCGCGTGACGTCTGGATCCAGAAGCCCTTCTCGACCGAGGCGTTGATCGATCGCGTCGCCACGTTCTGCCCGCGCCGCGCGCCGGGGGAGGGGAACGACTCGTCGATGCTCCCGCCGGCCGGCGAGACGGCGATGAACGGCGATCTCGCGCTCATCTCGCTGCGCGCCGTGCTCTCGATGCTCGAGATCGAGAAGCGCACCGGCGTCCTCCACGTCACCAGCGGCGACCGCACGGCGAAGCTCTCCTTCCGCGCGGGCGCCGCGGCGCAGGCGAAGGTGCTCGGTCGCAAGATGCGCGGCGCCGACGCGGTGCCGATCGTGCTCGCGTGGGAGGACGGCAGCTTCTCGTTCAAGACCGTCGATCCCACGGCCGACCGCTGGAGCTCGGCCGGGCCCTCGACCTGATCGCCGGCCGCTCGGCCTCGAGGGATCGCACCGCCCGGCGCGGCTCGACAGCTCGTTCGGCGTACCCGTATGCTGGATGACATGGCTCGCTTGTCCTGGGTCGCTGCGGCGGGCCTCGGCGCGGCGCTGCTCCTCGGGTCGGCAGCGCCGGCGCAGGCGTTCTCGTCCCGCATCCACATCATGGTCGCGAACAAGGTGCGCGAAGCCCTGATCGCGAACGGCGGCGCGAGCGTCCCGCTCTGGCAGGGCGGACACGCGGTCGAGCTCTCGGAGGACGACGCGCGCGCCATCGTCGAGCAGCCCGAGGCGTTCCGCGCCGGCGCGATCGGTCCGGACAACATGATGTTCCCCGGGATGACCGACCCTTCGCACGCCGTCCGCCAGCGGCCCTACGAGCAGTGCGAGCGCCTCTACGAGGCGGCGGTGCTCGACCGGGAGCGCGCCTACGCGATGGGCTGCTTCCTCCACGGCGCGACGGACGCCGTCGCGCACCACTACGTCAACTACATGACGGGCGAGACATTCACGCTGAACCCCATCACCTCGGGGCGCCAGCAGAGCTTCGCCAATGTGGTGCGACACGTCGTCTCCGAGCAGATGATCCAGAAGGCGGCCTACGCGCAGGATCCGGGGGCGTTCGGCGGCGCGGCGCTCTCGCACGACATCCCCAAGCCCTTCCTCCTGCGCACCTACTTCGACACCAAGAGCCCCGTCTACGCGCTCATGGGCAAGCACGCGCTCGACGAGCTCGACGCGACGTGGAGCGCGAACCCGAACGACACGCTGCTCGAGATCATGTTCGAGCTCGACGTCGCGCCGGCGGATCACCTCATCCTCGCGCCCACGTACATCGGCGAGATCCAGGCGATCCGTGCCTGGCTCAGGACCTACCTCGAGAGCGAGCTCGCCGACATGCAGGACTGGTCGACGGCCCAGGGCTCCGAGCTCCAGATCCTCCCCGGCAACGACGGCGTCCTCGGCACCAAGGACGACGACGCGCTCTGCAGCGTCTCGTGCCCCTCGCTCTTCGCGAAGTACTTCCTCTTCGCCGGGCTCCTCGCGCCCCGCTACGACGCCAACGGCAACGAGCTGCCTCCCGCGTGGGACAAGGTCAGCGACAAGCTCGGCGGGGACCTCGACGATTTCTCGCCCGCGTTCGTGGACGTGATCGACAACCTCTCGCACCGCCTCAACGCGCCGCTCGACGCCGGCGGCGGCGGGCTGGAGGACCTCGACTGGGTCGAGATCCAAGGCGACTTCCAGCCCCTGAACGACTGGGCGGACCGCATCACCACGGTCGACTACCAGTCGATCGCCGTCTCGGTGACGCCGGCCTGGATGCTCGAGATGAGCGCATTCTTCCAGAGCTTCGGCATCGACGTCGACCTCGTGGCCTGGATCGAGGCGCTGCTCGAGCCGGTCATCGAGCCCATCCGCGACGGCATCCGCGCGTTCGTCGTCGACGAGGCCGAGGTGTTCCTCGCCGATCTCGCCGACGAGTACGCCGCGACGGAGGCCGCGACCGAGGCCGAGTACACGGCGAGGCTCGCCCAGTCGATGCCGCCCGAGCTCGGCGGGGGCACGCCGCTCGACCATTTCTACGACACGGGCCTCTACATCCACTCGTTCAACATCACCGCCGCCGCGCTCGGGAGCCACGCCGTGATCCTCCCGGTCGGGGAGGACCCGGTCGGCGTGGGGCCGGCCTCGTTCGACGCGTCGCACACGCAGAGCTGGATGCAGGCAGGCGTGTGCGCCCACCTGAGGCGCGAGGTGTTCCCGCTCGGCATCGACGTCGCGGGCGCGCTGAGCGTCTGGACCGATGCCCAGCATCTCGCGGTGGTCGCCGGCGACGCACCGATCGAGTGCCACGACGGATCGCTCTTCCAGTTCGCCTCGGCGCCGAGCAAAGAGACCTGCTTCCTGACGACGCTCGACCAGGTGATCTCGGATCCACATGGCACCGTGACGCGCGCGCATCCGCCGGAGCTCGGGTCGCAGCCGGTCGAGTGCCTCGGCGTCGTGGTCCCCGGGCTCCCCGGTCCGACGGAGGGCGAGGGGGGCGCTGGTGGCTCGTCGGCCGGCCCGAGCGGCAAGAACCGCGTCACGGTGACGACGGAGGAGAGCTGCGGCTGCCGCGTCGCGGGCGGCAGCCCGGCTCCGGCGACCCTCGCCGGTCTGGGGGCGCTGGCGCTCGTCGCGCTCGTCGCTCGCCGGCGACGGCGCTCGGGCTCGCGCAGGACGTGGCGGCGCGCGGCCGCGGTGGGTTCGCTCGGGCTGGGCCTCTCGGGTTGCGGGGTCGACGGCGAGGCCCCGGCGGGGGCGACGAGCAGCGCGGGCGGCGGCGCCGGCGGCGAGGGCGGCGCCGCCACGACGTCGACGACGACGTCCTCGGGCACGACGAGCACCACGACCACGGGCGGCGGCGGCAGCAAGGCGGACGAGCTGCTCGCCGCGATCGACGACACCGTCTGGCACGGGCTCCAGACCCGACAGGGCAAGACGCGCGCCTACGAGCAGTGGTTCGACGCCGACACGAAGCGCTGGGCCGAGCTCCGGAACCCCTTCGGTCCGTCGCGCCACGACGTGCTCCGGGAGTTCGTGGTGCACGCCGACGGCGTCACGGTCGAGGCGGTGGACGACGCCGACGGCAGCGTCACGAGCTGGTCGATCGAGGTCCTCCCCGGCTCGCCCCGCACCCTCAGGATCACCGACGACAACGGCGCGGCCGAGGAGTTCGCGGAGGGGATCACGCCCGAGCCCGCGCTGGGGCTGACGGCCGAGGTGCGCGTCTTCCAGGCGAACGGCGCGGTCGCAAACGCCTACTGCAAGGCGGGAGGCTGCGGCATCGACTATGCCACCCTCTTCGCGTTCGCGCGCGGCGGCGGGGCGGAGTCCGATCTCGGCCGCGACATCGTCGCCGGCGCGCGGCTGCTCTCCTGGTACAACGTGCCGAACTTCGGCATCACCGACGTCGGCGGCTTCGACTTCGGCACGCTCGGCGGGACCGAGCTCAGCGATCAGTACAACTTCATCGTCCGCTACACCGGCTGGATCGAGCACCCGGGCGGCGTCTTCACCATGCGCGAGCGCGACGACGACGTCGGCGAGCTGAACCCGACCGACTACGGCGGCGTCTGGGTCTTCCTCGGCAACGACGTGGGCGCGGGCGGCTTCGCCGATCTGTTCCTCGGCGTGAACGCGTTCGCGTTCTGCAGCGACGGGAGCGCGGACGAGCCCGGCGCCAGCGCCGGCCCGGGGTACGTGCCCGTCGAGATCATCATGATTCGCTGCAACACCGACGGTCCTCCCGTCGACGTCGAGCTCGCGTTCGAGGGCGAGCCGTACGACTACGTCGGCAACCAGCCGACGGCCCCCGACACGAGCGTGACGCTGTTCCCGCTCGGCCTCTGATCCGCGGCGCCGCGGCTCAGAACCGGCCCGAGAGCACGCCGCCCGCGACCGACGGACCCATGGCCGGCGCGAGCCGAAGGCGGGCGCTCGCGGCGGGCTCCGGCGAGTCGGAGACGAGCAGGAGGATCACGCCGGCGGCGATCCCGGCCGCGCCCACGGCGAAGCCGATGTTGGAGATGGTCGCCGCGGTGCGCGCGCCGCTCTCGAGGACCGGCCCCTCGGCGCACTCGCCCTCCGTGCTCGCCGGAGCGCAGGTGGCTTCGAGGTCCTCCTTCTCGCCGTTCTGCGAGATCGCCGACACGCCGGCGCCGATCCCGACGCCGAGCGCGACGATGCCGATGCCGCCGGCGACGAACGCGAGCGGGCGGCGGATGTCGTCGCTCTCCTGGGGCGGCGGCGCGTCCGCGGCGGCGGCCGCCGCCGGAGCGAGCGGCGGAATCACGAGCTTCACGTGCGAGCCCGGCGCGGCCGTGACGCTCTGCCGCAGGTCGATCTTCCCCGGCGCGCGCACCAGGATCGCGACCTCGCCCGGGTCGACCGGGATCTCGCCCGCGAGCTCGGCGGCGGGGACGAGGCTCGCAGCGACGAGCACCTCGGCGCCGGCGTCGCCGGGAGCGAGCTCCACGCGCAGCCAGCCGAGCTTCGCCTCGAGCGCCTTGGCGCGGTCGCGCGCGTACCCGGCGCGCTTGTCCTTCTGCCGGTCCGCGCGCTCGGCGGTCTTGCCGTACTCGCGCCACGCGAGCACGTACTTGCCCTGGCGCTCGTGGCAGGCCGCGAGCAACCCGAGCGCGCCGACGCTGGGATCGAGCGCGTCGCTCTCGGCGATCTTGGGGCACGCCTCGCCGAGCTGCCCGCGCTCGAGGAGCTCCTTGCCCTCCTTGAAGAGCGCGTCCGCGCGCGCGGCGTCCTTGCCCTGCGCCGCGGCCGGCGCGGCGAAGAGCGCGATCGCCACGACGAGCGCCGGCCGGAGGGCGAGGCGCGCCGCGGCGCGCACGATGGGGTCACCGCCGCGCCCGCGTCGTCCCGTCACGGCCGGGAGGTTATCCCGGATCGCGGCGCCTGGTCACTCCGGCTCGGTCTCGACGAGGACCGTACCGTTGAACGCCGCCTGCTGCGGGTTGAGGTCGTCGTGGAAGCCGCAGCGCTCGTGGTCGTCGTCGATCTTCACCGTGATCCGCTGGCCGGGCTCCAGGACGGGCAGGTTGAGCTCGACGCAGCCGGAGTGATCGGGGTGCGGATCGGACGCGATCTTGTGGCGCCGCGTGTCGTCGTTGGCGAACGTGATGCTGCCGCCGAGCGGCACCACGATGGGGCGCGGGCTCACGCCGGTCGCGGTCAGCCGAACGGTCGCCGCGGTGGTGACCGCCGCCGGGCGTCGCACCACCTCGACGTCGCTGCAGGATGAGAGCGTCCAGAGCAGCGCCGTCGCGGCCAGCGCCGCGCCGGGTCGGCGCGCGGGGCCGGGCGCCGGCCGTGCGTGTCGAGCGAATTTCATGGCGATCCTCCGGGGGCCTGTCCTCGCAACGGGCGTACCGGGCGAGCGGCCGTCCCGCGCGGCCGGCGGCACCCTGCTGCCACCGCCTTGCCCGCCGCGCCGGCCCGGGCGGATGAGGCCCATCGAGCGACGACGCGAGCGGAGGCGGTGTCTGGCCGGCGAGGCAGCCAGCGCATGGGCCGGGGTTCGGGGACGAGCCCTCGAGCGCGCCCCTCGTCAGAGCGGGATCACGGGATCGCACGCGATCCCGAGGAGCGCCCCGCGGATCTCGCCGACGAGGTAGCTCGAGCCGGTCACGACGACGAGGTCGCCGGCGCGCGCCGCCGCGAGGGCGCGCGCGATCGCGGCGCGCGGATCCGGCTCGCCCTCGCCGGGCGCGATCGCGGCGAGCGCCTCGAGCGGCACCGGGGCGCGCCCCGCCGGCAGGGTGTAGACGCGGCGCGCCGCGAGGGGCAGGGCGAGCTCGAGCATCTCGCGCCAGGACTTGTCCGCGAGCGCGCCGAAGACGAGCGTCGTCCGCTCCGGCGCGGCGCCGAGCGAAGGCAGCGCCTGGGCGAGCGCGGCGGCGCCCTCAGGGTTGTGGGCGCAGTCGAGGAGCACGAGCACGCCGTCGCGCTCGACCCGCTCGAGCCGCCCGGGCCAGCGCACCGCCGCGAGCCCGGAGGGGATCGCCTCCGCGACGGCGGGCCATCGCGCCGCGAGGCGCCAGGCGATCCCCGCGGCGACGCCCGCGTTGCGCGCCTGGTGCGGCCCTGCGAGCCCGACCCGCGCCCGCGCCGATCTCCCGTCGGGCGCGCGGATCTCGACCTCGTCGCCGCGCGCGTTCACCGCGAGCCGGTCCATGGAGGCGCCCCCGTCCTCGTTGCCCGGCGCATCGCCCGTGACCTGCCAGATCGGACCTGCGCCCACCGCGGCGGCGATCTCGCGGATCGCGCGATTCGCCTCGGGAGGGAGCGGGCCCAGCACCACGGGCGAGCCGGGCTTCGAGATGCCCGCCTTCTCGCGCGCGATCGCGTCGATCGTGCCGCCGAGGACCGCGGTGTGCTCGAGCGCGATCGACGTCACCGCGGTGCAGAGCGGAGCGGCGATGACGTTGGTGGCGTCGAGCCGGCCTCCGAGCCCGACCTCGAGGATCGCGAGATCGACGCGCGCCTCGCGGAAGGCGTCGAACGCGGCGACCGTCAGGCTCTCGAAGAAGGTGAGCTCGGTGCGGGTCTGCTCGAGGACGCGGCCGAGCGCGCGCTCCAGCGCCGCCGGGCCGATCGGCTCGCCGTCGATGCGGATGCGCTCGTCGAAGCGGCAGAGGTGCGGAGAGGTGTAGAGCCCCGTCGAGAGCCCCGCGGCGCGCGCGATCGACTCCACCATCGCCGACGTCGAGCCTTTGCCGTTCGAGCCGGCGACGTGGACCGCCGCGAGGCCCGCGTGCGGATCGCCGAGATCGGCGAGCGCCGCGCGCGTCGGGCCGAGGCCGAGCTCCATGCCGCGCCGCGCGCGGCCCTGCAGGGTGAGGAGGAGCTCGGCGAGGCGAGACGGCGGCCCCGACGGCGCCGCCGCACCGTCGGCCGTCACTCGCCGGCGTCTCCTGCCGCCGAGGCGCGGGGCGGGGGGATGGTGGCCGGCCGCGCGGCGGTGCGCGCGATGCGCCCGCCCATCAGATGATCGAGCAGCTGCCCGATCGTCGCCTTCATCTCCAGGCGCGGGACGATGAGATCGACCATCCCGTGCTCGAGCAGGAACTCGGCGCGCTGGAACCCCGCGGGGAGCGTCTGCCGGATGGTGTTCTCGATGACGCGCGGGCCGGCGAAGCCGATGAGCGCCTTGGGCTCGGCGATGTTCACGTCGCCGAGGAAGGCGAAGCTCGCGGCCACGCCGCCTGTCGTCGGGTGCAGGAGCGTCGAGATGAACGGCAGCCGCGCGGCGCGGAAGCGCTCGAGCGCGGCGACGCTCTTGGCCATCTGCATGAGCGAGAGGATGCCCTCCTGCATCCGCGCGCCGCCCGAGGCCTGGAGGAGCACCACGGGGAGCTCCTCCGCGAGCGCGCGCTCGAAGAGGCGCGTCACCTTCTCGCCGACGACCGAGCCCATGCTCCCGCCCATGAAGGCGAAGATGAACGCGCCGTAGGCGACGGGCCGCCCGCCCATCTTGGCGCGGCCGATCTCCATCGCCTCGCGGGCCTTCGTCTTCTTCTGCGAGGCGGCGACGCGGTCCTTGTAGCTCTTGCCGTCGCTGAAGCGGAGCGGATCGTCGGGCTCGAGGTGCGCGTCCCAGACCTCGAGGCTCCCCTCGTCGAGGAGGAGCCGCCGCCACCCGTCGTGGTCGAGCTTGTGGTGCTGGCCGCAGAGCGGGCACACCTCGAACGCCGCCGCGAGCTCGCCCGCCGTGAGCGTCTGGCCGCAGCCGTCGCAGCGGCGGAACACGCCCGCGCCGAGGGTACGCTTCTCGCTCGCGTCGGTGGTCGGGGATGTCTTCTCGGGCCAGGCCATCGATGCTCCTAGCCGGTCGCGGATCCGCCGGAGGCGGGACGCGGGGGGATCGCGGCCCCGCCTCCGGCGGGACGCGCGGGGAACGCCATCTCCGTGACCGTCGACGGGACCTTGAGCGTGGGCTGCGTCCGCTCCTGGACCTCCTTGGCGGAGACGCCGGGCGCGAGCTCGCGCAGGAGGAGCCCTTCGGGCGTGACGTCGATGACGGCGAGGTCGGTGATGATCCGGTGCACGACGCCGCGGCCGGTGAGCGGGAGCGCGCACTCGTCGAGGATCTTGGGCGCGCCGTTCTTGGCCGCGTGGTCCATGATCACGACGACGCGCTTGGCGCGGGCGACCAGATCCATCGCCCCGCCCATGCCCTTGACCATCTTGCCCGGGATCATCCAGTTCGCGAGGTCGCCCTTCTCCGAAACCTCCATCGCGCCGAGGATGGCGAGGTCGATGTGGCCGCCGCGGATCTGGGCGAACGACTCGGCGCTGGAGAACACCGCCGAGCCCGCCAGCATGGTGACCGTCTCCTTGCCGGCGTTGATGAGGTCGGCGTCCTCCTTGCCCTCCACGGGGTACGGGCCGATGCCGAGCAGGCCGTTCTCGCTCTGGAGCACGACCTCGACGCCCTTGGGGATGTAGTTGGCGACGAGGGTCGGCATCCCGATGCCGAGGTTGACGTAGTAGCCGTCGCGCAGCTCCTGGGCCGCGCGCTGCGCGATCTGCTCCCGGGTCAGTGCCATTTCTACGCCTTCGCCTTCTGGACCGTGCGCCGCTCGATCCGCTTCTCGTACCGCTCGCCCTTGATCAGCCGGTGCACGAAGATCCCCGGCGTGTGCACGTGGTCGGGGTCGATCGAGCCGACCTCGACGATCTCCTCGACCTCGGCGATGGTCACGTCGGCGGCCATCGCCATCATCGGGTTGAAGTTCATCGCGGTGTTCCGGTAGACGAGGTTGCCGTAGCGGTCGCCCTTCCACGCCTTCACGATCGCGAACTGTCCGCGGATCGCCGGCTCGAGCACGTAGTCCTTGCCGTCGAAGGCGCGGATCTCCTTCTTCTCGGAGTACTTCTTCACCGTGCCGTCGGGGTTGTAGAGGACGGGCAGGCCGCCCTCGCTGATGGCGGTGTGGGCGCCGGTCGGCGTGTAGAAGGCCGGGATCCCGGCGCCGCCGGCGCGGAGGCGCTCGGCGAGCGTGCCCTGGGGCGTCAGCTCCACCTCGAGCTCGCCCGACAGGTACTGGCGCTCGAACTCTTTGTTCTCGCCGACGTACGACGAGATCATCTTCCGGATCTGCTTGTTCCGGAGCAGGATCCCGAGGCCGAAGTCGTCGACCCCGCAGTTGTTCGAGACGACGACGAGATCCTTGGTCCCGAGCTCGCGCAGGGCGGCGATGCAGTTCTCGGGGATGCCGCACAGACCGAAGCCTCCCGCGAGGATCGTGGCGCCGCTGGGGATGTCGCGGACCGCATCGACCGCGCTCTTCATCAGCTTGTCCATGAGGCCCCGAGAGCTAGCCCAAACCCGCGCGGGCGGCCATGGGCAATGGCGCGCTGCAGCGCGTCGACGAGCCGGCGGGCGGCCGCGGTGAAGAGCGCGCGGCATCGCTTTCCGCCGCCGCGGAGCGTGAAGTTGGCCCGGCGGGCGCGCTCGACCTAGAGGGTGAGGGCGTGCTGCGCTGGTTGATCCCGATCGCGTTCGCCCTGGTGACCTCGTCGCTGCCGCGCGGCGCGTCCGCCCAGACGCAAGGCGCGCGCGCCAAGAGCGGCGCCCGCCACCACGCGGCCGGCGCCCGCTCGCACGCCTCGGCGCAGTCGCGCGCGGCGGGGCAGGGGCGGCGAGCCCTCCACGGCCCGGTGGCCAAGCTCGCGCCGCGCGAGCGGCCGGACTCGGTCGGGCACCCGAACGAGGGCAGGCTCGAGGGCGGCGTGCACCTCGACGTGACGAAGCCCTACGTGCGCGTGGTGCCCGCCTACGAGGCCGGCGACGTGCGCTGGGGGCTGCCGGCGATGATCGGCATGATCGATCGCGCCGCGAAGGGCGTGGCGCGGCGCTACCCCGGCGCGGTGCTCGGCGTCGGCGACATCTCGCGGCGCGGCGGCGGCGAGGTGATGCGGCACCACTCGCACGAGAGCGGGCGCGACGCCGACATCGGCTTCTACGTGACCGGGCCCAAGGGCAAGCCGGTCCTCGAGCGCAGCTTCGTCAAGTTCGACGAGCGGCTCCAGGCGCCCGCCGTCCCGGGGGCGCGCTTCGATCTCGCCAAGAACTGGCTGCTCGTGCAGCTGATGCTCACCGATCCGGCCGCGCAGGTGAGCCACATCTTCGTCTCGGAGCCGATCCGCCAGCGCCTCCTCGCGCACGCGCGCTCGGTCGGCGTCTCGCAGCGGCTCCTCGATCGCGCCGCCATCGCGATGATGCAGCCGACGGGCTCGCTGCCGCACGACGATCACTTCCACGTCCGCATCTCGTGCCCGCGCGCGATGCGCGAGTGCATCGAGCTCGCGAAGGAGACGGTCCGCCCGCGATCGCGCGCCGCGCACGCGAAGTCCACGACCGCCGAGCGGGGCAGGGCCGGGTCCGGGCGCACGGCCGCGCACCGCCCGCCCGCGGGGCACCGCGCGCTGCGCACGCCTCCGGGCGTCTCCGCCGGGCGCAAGCCCGCATCCGGCGCGACGCCGGCGGTCCGCGCTCCGCGCGCGAGCGGTCTCGCCGCGGCGGCGCCCTCCGAGCCGATGGACGCGAGCGACCTCTACGACTCGCTGCGAGCGCTCCGCTCCGACGGCGCGCCGGCCCGTGATCCCGATCGCGCCGAGGCCGAGGCCGACGCGGCGGTGAAGCGCCGCGTCGACGAGACCGGGGTCGCCAAGATCACCGACTGACGCGGCGGGAGCTGCGTCCGGCGCGCCGCTCGCGACCGGCCCCCGCGTTGGCGCGCCGCGCGCGGCGGCCCTATATTTGGAGCGAATGATGCGCTTGCTTCGGGTGACCTGGATCACTGCGCTCGCCGCCGCCGGGTGCGGCTCGGGCGCCTCGGACGAAGCGTCGATGGGCGCGGGCGGGGCCGGCGCGGGCGGGGCCACGACGACGGGCGCGACGACCGCGACCGGCCAGGGCGGAGCCGGCGGCGCGGGCGGCGAAGGCGGCGGCGCCTCGCTCACGCCCTGTGCGACGAGCGACGATTGCCCCGCGAACGAGTTCTGCGACAAGGCCTCCGACGGCTGCGAGGCCGATCCCACGCCGGGCGAATGCCGGCTTCGTCCCGAGGGCTGCCCCGGCGTCTACCAGCCGGCGTGCGGCTGCGACCGCATGGTCTACGGCAACGCGTGCGACGCGAACGCCGCCGGGCAGGACCTCTCGCGCGCCGGCGGCTGCACCGCCCCCGACGGCCTCGTCGGCTGCGGCTCGGGCTTCTGCGTCGCCGCCGAGGAGTACTGCGAGTCGTACGTCGGCGGACCCGCCGAGGTCCACCAGTGCCAGCCGCTCCCCGCCGCGTGCGCGCCCGGCGATCCCCCGCCCACCTGCGACTGCTTCGTCCCGAGCGCGTGCTCGTGCGCCTTCGAGGGCGGCGGGTTCACGCTCACGTGCTCCGACGTGCCGCCGTGACGTGATTCACGACGGGGTCACTGGCAGGAGAGGCGGCACTTCGAGGCGGCCTTGAGGCACTTCGAGAGGCACCCCTGGAACTCGTCGTACTTGGTGCTCTCGGTCGGCTCCTTGCCGCAGGCGGACTTGCAGCTCCGGTGCGAGCCGTCGCAGCCGGCGACGCACGCGCCGTTCGCCGCCGGCGGCGGGCGATCGTCGTCGCCGGGGTTCGTGCGCGGGGGCGGAGGGGCCTCGGGCAGGCCCGCCGGGCGCGACGGGCCCGCGGGCTCGGGCGGCCGCTCGGCGGTCTCGGCGGGCGGGGGGATCGGCACGTTCGGGCGCGCCACGGGCTTCGGCGGGCCGCACTGCTCGTAGGCGCTGTGCAGGAGATCGACGGAAGGCGCGCCCTCGCTCTTCACCTCGCAGGCGCGCGCCACGTTGGCGAGGCTGCGCTCGAAGACCTGCGAGGCGCGCCCGGCGGGGCCGTCGGGGCGGAAGCGCGCCGACGCCTCGGCGGCGGCCGTCGCGCTCGCGGCGCCGCTCGCGCCGCTCGGCGTGGAAGCCCGGCCGGCGACGAAGGCCACGATCGCCGCGAGCAGCGTCAGCCCCGAGACGGCGACGAGGATGCGCGGATCGATGCCGCGCGGCGCGTCGGCGGGCGCGTTCGGCGCGTGGCCCGGCGGGATCCACGCCGGCGCGGGCGCGGGCGCCTCG
>CAYJPW010000090.1:0-41782 GCA_964372055.1 uncultured Polyangiaceae bacterium | reverse complement strand
CGCCACCGCGGCGCCGGTCGAGCCGCCGCCGCCCGCGGCGGCGCCGCCCGCGGCTGCACCACCCGCGGCTGCACCGCCCGCGACTTCGCCGCCCGCCGACCCCTTCGGGCGCGCGCGCAAGTAGCCGCGCTCGAGGCGCGCGCGCAACCAGCCGCGCTCAGGGCGCGAGCTTCGTCACGAAGATGTCGGAGACGCAGCCCGCTCCGCAGACCAGCGTGTCGCCGCCCGGGAACTGGAGCTGATCCTCGAACGAGCCGCCGACGAAGACGTCGCCGAGCGGCGCGGTCGTCACGGCCGTCCCGTCCTCGTGCGCGCCGGGCGTGCCGAACGCGTGGGCCCACAGCGCCGTGCCGTCGGGCCGGAGCTTGGCGACGAAGCCGTCCTCCACCGACGTGCTCTCGGAGGGGTCCTCGCCGCCGGAGGACTCGGCCGAGACGCCGCCCCCGAAGTCGATCGCCCCGTCGAAGAAGCCGGTGAGCAGGAGGTTGCCCTCGGCGTCGCGCGCCAGGTCGAAGCCGAGCTGAACGCTCGAGTCGCCGAACGTCTGCAGCCACGCCGGGCTCCCGTTCGCTTCGATCGCGGCGACGAGGAGATCGCGGCTGTCGTTCATCGAGGTCGACCCCTGGCCGGCGAACGTCGTCGCGCCGTAGAAGTCACCGAGCACGTAGCCGCGGCCGCTGTCGGGATCGAGCTCGATCGCGGTGACGTACTGGTCGCCGTCGGCGACGAAGGCCGCGGCCCAGACGGGCTCGCCCTGATCGTCGAGCCGCGCGAGGAAGCCGTCGTGGAGCGGGAACCCGTTGATCGAGTGGAGCAGCGTGCCACCAAACGTGAGATCGCCGCCGGTGAAGACGCCGCCGACCCACACCGTGCCGGGCGCCGCCGCAGCCGCGGTGCAGACCGGGGATCCGGTGCTCGGGAACGACTTGCCCCACGTGGCCGTGCCCTGCGCGCCGTCGAGGCGGACGACGAAGAGATCGATGTCCGCCGGTGCGGGCAGCGTCCCCGCGGCGCCGCCGAGCGGGAGCGCGCCGGCGTACTGGCCGCAGAGCACGACGTCGCCGTCGGGCGTCGCCGTGATCGTCGTCAGCGTCACCAGCGTGTCCGACGAGAGCTGCTTCGTCCAGACGATGTCGCCGGTCGCGCCGTCGAGGCGGATGACGTAGCCGCTCTCGGTGCTCGGGCCCGTCGAGAGATCGGTGCCCGGGAAGGTGCCGTAGAAACGTCCGGCGATCACCGGATCGCCGTCGATCACGGCGAGCGCCGACACCGCCTGCTCGTCGCTGTCGCCGAGCTGCTTGACCCAGAGCCGCTCGCCGGCGGCGCTGATCTTGCCGACGAAGACGTCGGAGTAGCCGTCGACCGGCAGCGTCTGCGCGCCCCAGACGAGGCTGCCGGTGATCGGCCCGGCCGCGAGCACGTCGCCGGCGGCATCGGCGCCGAGCAGCACGAAGCCCTGCTCGCCCGAGCCGCCGATGGGCACGCTGACCAGGTGATCGCCGGTGCAGGCGGCGCGGCCATCGCAGCTCTCGTCGACGTCGGCGGTGGCGCAGCGCTCGAACGCCGGGACCACGCGGCCGACGCAGACGCCGCCCTCGAGGCAGCCGGGAGAGCAGGCGCCCTGCGCGGGCGGGGCGGGCTCTTCGCACGGAGCGCACGTCGCGCCGCCGGCTCCGGCGGCGGCGGCCGCGAGGTCTTCGGACGAGAGCTCGTCGATGCCGAGCACCTGCCGGCACGATCCGGCGAGCAGCGCGAGCGCGAGCCAGGCCCACGAACGGGCGAGCCGCGCGCTTCCACGCGGACTGCCGCCGCTCGCGGCGCGCGCGCGCGCCATCAGAACTCCCCCAGCAGGCGCGCGCCCGCCGGAGCCGGCGCGAGGCGGACGCTCGCGGAGCGCTCGGCGGGGCGCGCCGTCGAGGGCGCCGCGACGAAGAGGACCACGCCGGCCGCGACCGCCGCGCCGCCGGCGATGAAGGCGACCGTCGCGAAGTCGGCCAAGGCCCCGGCGTCTCCGCCGAGGTCGACGCCGTCGGCTCGGCATCGGGTCCGCTCGCCGCCGTCGCAGCGCGCGAGGGCGTCGTCCCAGGTCGCCTGCGCGCGCAGCCCGAGCACCACGCCCACGGCGACGCCCGCGAGGCCGATGCCGCCCACGACCACCCCGGCGGCCCGCATCGTCGAGCCGCCGTCGCCCGGAGCGGGCGGGGCGGCGGGTCGCGGCGCGGCGACGAGCGCCGGGACGACGACGTCGCGGGTCTGGCCGCCGGTCGCCACGACGCGCGCCTGGAAGGGACGCATGCCCGGCGCCGACGCGAGGATGACCTGCTCGCCGAGATCGACGGGCACCGGCTTGCCGAGGAGCTGCCGGCCGACGAGCGCGCCGTTCCTGCGCACCTCGATCCCGGGGGTCGCGCTCGCGCCCGGCGAGAGGGTGATCGAGAGGCGCGGCAGGTTCGGCTCGAGCGCTTGGGCGCGCGCGAGCGCGGCGGCCTCGCGCTCGGGGATCCCGGCGCGCCGCGCGGCCTGTACGACCTCGAGGTACGTCGACCACGCGCTCGCGGGACGGCCGGTCTTCTCGTAGCACTCGGCGAGGCGGAACTGCGTGCCCATGCCGGGATCGAGCCGCTGGCTCTCCTCGAACTTCGGGCAGGCCTCGGCGTAGCGCCCGGCCTCGGCGAGCGCGAAGGCCTCGTCGAAGAGGACCTGCGCCGCCGCCGCCTGATCGCGCGACTGCGCCCGCGCCGCCGGCGCGACGCACGTGAGCGCTGCGAGCCCGAGCGCCGCGAGCCGGAGTCTCCCCTTCACCACCGCCGATGGTACCAGCGGGCCCGCGCGGCGTACGCGGGTTTTCCGCGGCACCCGGCCGTCGCCGCGGCGCCGCGCCTGGGCTACTCGACGACGACGGCCTGCTGCTTCGGGTAGACGAAGACCGCGTCGCCGTCGGCGTGCGCCCAGTAGATCGAGGTCCGGTCCACGGCGATGCTCGTCCGGCCGGAGGGGCCGGAGGCGAAGCTCGTGGGCGAGCCGCCGTCGAGGAGCGAGACGAAGCTCAGGTCGCCCTCGAGCGTCGAGAAGTAGACCTGCGTGTCGTCGGCGACGAGCGCGTCGACGTCGTGGAGCTCCCGGGCGACGACGCGCTCGTCGGAGCCGTCGAGCACGGCGCGCGAGATCCGCATCGCGTTCGACTTCGGGTCGAGCGCGAGCGCGTCCGGATCGAGGCTGGCCCAGAGGACGTCGGTGCCGTTGGCCGCGACCGCGCGAGGGGCAGGCGCGAGGGCGAGCGTCGCGGCGTCGCCGCCGCTCGAGGAGACCTGGCGCACGGCGCCGGCGGCCGGCTCCTCGCCGGCGGCGGGCTCCTGCTGGACCCAGAGCAAGCTCACGCCCGAGTCGGCCAGCGCGAGCACCTTGCCCGAGTCCTTCGCGAGCGTGACCCGTTCGCCGCCCGCCTTGGGCACGCGCCTGACGAATCCGTCCTGGCGCGCCCAGTAGACGTTGTCGTCGTCGACCCGGAGGCCGACCGGGTCCTGCTCGTTCTCCGAGAGCAGCTCGACGGAGCCGCCGGCCTTCGGCGCGCGGGCGACGACCCCCTGGCCCATCGTCCAGTAGACGTGGCCGCCATCGACCGCGACGTGGCCCGGGTTGGTGATGTCGTCGACCACCGTCTCGACGGGACCGCCGTCGATCGAGACGCGCCGCAGCGCGCCCGAGAAGACGGTCCAGTAGACGTAGCCCTCGTCGGCGACCATGCTCGTGACGCCGCGCTGATCCCGCCCGAGCGGCGCATACCCGAAGTCGCCGCCGCCGCAGCCGACGGCGGCGAAGGCGGTCGCGACGACGACCAAGCTCGTGGTCCTGCGCAGCATCGCGTGCAGGCTACCACGGAGGCGGGGGCCCCGATGCGCGAACGCGCTCAGGGCTCGCAGGCTGCGTACACCCCGGCGTCCCCGTTGCACGTCTGGAAGCCGAACACGACGCCCCCGTCCGGAGGGCAGAGCGCGCAGTCGCCGTTCTCTCCCGGGCTGCACTTGGCGTCGCTCTCGCTCGGAACGCAGGCCTCGTCCGCTGAGCTCGGGTCCGTGCCGCACGCCGCCCACGCGGTCACGGCGGCCACGCCCAGCGCGACGATCAAAGCAGCCTTCGCGGGTGTCTTCGGGCGGCCATCCTCTCATCAGGGCGTCGGGGGTGACGCCGTCTTGGGTCGATAGCGGAGCACGCCGCACTTCCGCTCGCGGCAGGCGCAGTCGCGCGGCGAGACCTGGCCGGGGTGGTACGCCTGATCGCAGCCCTGCGTCGAGCCGATGCCGCCGGTGATCGGGCGAGCCGTGACGCAGCTGCGCGGGTGGCACTCGCGCGCCGGCTCGCACTGGTCGTCGCGCGCGCACGCGCCCGAGCCGGGCTCGAAGACCTCCTCCTGCGGCGTCGGCGGCGGAGGCGTGGTCAGCACCTTCCAGCCCTGCGGAGGGTGCGCCACGCCGTCGCATGCCACCGCGACCACCTCGCGCCAGCCGACGGCGGAGCGTCGGCCCTGCGACCGTAGGTCGAGCGTCTTCAAACCCCTCGGATGCGGAAGCACCACCAGCGCCGGGACGCCGCGCGTGACTCCCGCGGTCAGGAGGAAGGTCTCGAGGGCCTTGCCGTTCCCGATCGTGAGGTGATGAACCGGGTGATCGCGAGGGGGCTCGATCTCCGGCACCAGGATCACCGCCGAGACGACGTCGCCGGGGAGGTCCATCGACACGCGCTCCGCCGCGTGGGCGGTCGCGCTCCACGCCGTGCACAGGTTGCCATCGGACGCGTGGGCCGCCTGCTCCGGCGCGTGGCTCGCGCGGGTGCGCGTCGGCGTCACCCTGCGGCATCGTGACCCGACTCGGGCCAGCAGCGCGCCGAGCTCGCATGCGGTCGTCTCGCCCTCCATCGGGCTGCTCCACACGGGCAGCTCCGTGGCGCCGGCCGGGGCGGCGCCCACCTCGATCGCGGGCTCCGCGCCGGCAGCCGGCGAGCCCGGCGTCGAGCCCGCCGCGATCGGCGTGCTCGACGCGCCAGGCGGATCGGGCGCGAGAGGCGGCGATGCTACGGAGGCAGCCTCGACAGCGGGCGCGCTCGAGACCGCGGCCGGCGGCTCGGGGGCCGACGCCACCGGGGTGGGAGGCGACGGCGCGGCGCTACCTGCACAGCAGGGCAGCACGAGCAGGCAGGCCAGAGCCGCCGCGAGCCCACTGCGTTCTCCTCCGGTCGGCGGCATTCCGGCCCGAGGATACCCGTTTAGAGACCGAACCGTCGCGACGGCTCGCCGACGAAGTCCGCGCCCCGCCGTCAGCCGCAGCTCCACGACCCGCCGAAGCACTCGCAATTCACAGCACCATATCCACAAGCGAGACCCGTGCCGGTGCACGCCCCCTGCGGCGGATCCTGCGGGCACTCCGAGCACGCCCAGTCTCCCCCGCCGAAGCAGGTGCACTGCGTCGATCCATAATGGCAGTTCGCCTGCTTGGGGTCGCAGATCTCCATCCCCGATGCAGTCGGCTCGGTCGCCGGGCACGCCCTGCAAGTCCAGCCGTTGAAGCCGCTGTAGCAATGGCATTGGGTGTCGCCGTAGGCGCAGTGGTCCCCGACCTCGCAGCTCGATTGCTCCGCCGGCTGCTGCGCGGGGCACTCTCCCGCGGCGCCGCCGCCCCCCGTGGAGGTGCCCCCTCCCTGCCCGCCGGCGCCGCCGCCGCCTCCAGCCCCCGACCCACCGGAGCCCGCGCTCGACGTCGAGCCCGAGCTCGGCGCTCCGCCGGCCCCCGCGCTGGTCTCACCCTCGTCGGTCCCCGACGCACCGCACGCCGACGCGAGCGCGAGCGCAGCGCTGGCCAGGCCGATTCGCCACATTGCGCCAAGGTACGCTCGTGCGTGAGGGGAAGCTACTCGGGCGAGCGACCCCGTCGCGGCCGCCGAGCGGGCGCGCCGCTCGTCTCAGCGCGGGAGCGTCGACTTCGGCGTGCGCTCCAGCTCGGCCCGAAGCGCCCGGCCGTCGAGCGTCCACACCCTGCCGTTCCTGGCCGTCGCGATTCCATACAGCAGTCCATACTGCATGCTGATGAAGACGTGCGTCTCCAGCGGGTGATCCGCGATCGGCGTCGTGAGCGCCAACCCGACCGCGTCGGCCGGCGGCCGGCCGGCTCTGCAACCGATGGACATCGCCATCTGCTCGAGGACCCGCGTCCCGTCGGGTGAGATCACGAACCGGTGGTGCCCACCCTGGACGATCACGCCCGGATCGGTCGTCGCTGCCAATAGGTAGACGAGCCACCCCTCCTTGCCGAGGCCCGAGGCGGGCAGGACGACGGGGTTGTAGGTCCGCGAGCAGGCCTCGAAGCGAGCGGAGAGCGCGGTGGTCCGGGAGCGGTACCTCGCGAGCGCCTCACCCTCGAGAGCGCGCGGAGGCTCGACCTTCTTCAGCAAAGGGCTTTCGCCGGGATCGAGCGCCACCTCGTGCGTGACCGACGGCACGCCGTCTCGCTGCGAGACGAACAGCACGAGCGAGCCCTCGCCTCGCGGCATCGTCACCCAGCCGCGTATCGAGCCGTCGCCGGGGAGGATGCCCGCTGCCAGGAGGACGTCGGTCGCCATCGCCGACGCCACGTCCTGCTCGTAGATGGCGAGCCCAATCAGGCGAGCGCGCTCCGCCTCGCGCTGGAGCTCGGGCGGGATCACCTCGGCGGTCGTCGTCGACGCGGGCGTGGGGAACGCGCCGGCGCAGCCCAGGTGCGCCTGCGACGCCGCCAGCGCGATCGCCGACGCGACGCGCCCGAGCCCTGCCGCGCGTAGCCCGTTCATGCTTCGAGGCCGCTCCAGCCGGCTCGCCACACGAGCAGATCGCTCGACAGCGCGTGCGCGCCCTCGTTGTCGATCAGGTCGTCGGCGATCGCCTGCATCGTCGCGCGCTCCTCGGACGCGCTGCCGCAGAACAGTACCATGCCGCGGCTCGCCGCGATCGAACCGAGCTTGCCGGGCACCTGGCCCGCAGGAAGTCGGTCGCGGTGTACGCGGGCGCGATCCACGCGCCCGGCGAGGTGAACCACGGCGATCCCGATCGCGGATCGACGAGGCGCTCGAGCCAAACTGACGCGGCCGATGCAAGTCGATGCGACGCGAGCGACCCCTTGACAACGCGCCGTCTGCTGCCACCTTTTCGCCGATCACCCAGGAGAGTGCCCGGCTCTAAGGATCGTCCTTCGCTTCAGCCACGTCGCCGCCTCCGCCTTCCTCGCGGCGCCTTCGCTCTCCTTCGGGGCTCTTCGTCTCTTCCAATCCCCAGGCAATTGCCGGCCGGCTTGCGCCGGCCGGACACCCGCCCTCCGCTTCGCTTCGGTCGGGTCAATTGCCGCGTCATTGCGGGGTGGTAGGAGCGGCTCCTACGCCGGGATAGCCTCCCGGAGAGGCTCGTTCGATTCGAGCCCCCGCACCCGGTGCTCTGGCCGCGCTCTCCAGCGGCCGCGCCCGCGCGCTCGAGGTCCGCCGCGCCGCCGCGCGCGGGGCCTGCCCGCGCGCTCGCGACCCCGCGCGCGCAGCGATGCGCGCCTGACCTCGACGCGGCCCGCCGTGCGGCGCCGCTGCAGGGAGACTTCCATGCTCTTCGACCGAATCGATCATCGACGACTTCAGAACGACATCGCCGCGCTCGCCGCCGAATCGCGCGAGCTCAAACGCCTGCTCTCGGCGACGTGGGCGCGGCCCATGGCGGACGAGCAGCGCCGTCTCGCGCGCGTGCGGCGCCGCGCGACCGAGCTCCACATCCTCCTGGCGTGGTCGCGCGGCCGCTGCCACGTCCGCGCGGCGCCGCGGGGCGAGGCGGCGGGCGCGTGGGACGCGCCGTCGTTCAACGCCCGCGTGGCCGAGCGCATCGCGCCCGACTACGCTCGCGCCGACGGCGCCGAGGCGCGCACGCCATGAGCCGCGAGACCCTCATCGACATCGGCGCGAACCTCACCCACAAGTCGTTCCGCGAGGATCTCCCCGCCGTCCTCGCGCGGGCGGCTCGCGCCGGGATCGGCGCGATCCTCGTCACGGGCACGAGCGCCTCGGCATCGCGCAAGGCGTGGGAGATGGTCGCCGATCGGAGGGGCCGCGAGGGCCCTCGGCTCTACGCGACCGCCGGCGTGCACCCGCACGACGCGCGCTCCTGGTCGCGCGAGGTCGCCGCCGAGATCCGCGAGCTCGCCGCGCGCGCCGAGGTCGTCGCCGTGGGCGAGTGCGGGCTCGACTACGATCGCGACTTCTCGCCGCGCGCCGACCAGCGCCGCTGCTTCGAGGCGCAGCTCGAGCTCGCCTGCGAGCTCGGCAAGCCGGTGTTCCTGCACGAGCGCGCCGCCCACGAGGACTTCGCGCGCATCCTCGCCGGCTATCGCGCCAAGCTCTCCGGCGGCGTCGTCCATTGCTTCACCGGCGAGCGCCACGCGCTCGAGCGCTACCTCGCCGACGATCTGCACATCGGCCTCACCGGGTGGCTCTGCGACGAGCGCCGCGGTACGCACCTCGGCGAGCTGACGCGCCTCATCCCCGCCGGGCGGCTGATGATCGAGACCGACGCGCCGTTCATCCTGCCGCGCGATCTGAAGCCCCGCCCCGAGGCCCGCCGGAACGAGCCGGCGTTCCTGGCGCACATCGCCGCCGCCGTGGCCCGGCACCGCGGCGAGCCGCTCGCCGAGCTCGCGAGGCACACCACCGCCGCCGCGAGCGCGCTCTTCGGGCTGGCGCGGGGCAGCGCTGCCGGCGGGTGACGTCGCCGAGCGTCGGACGCATTGCGTCAGCCGCCCACGACGGCACGCGGGCGCTTCCGACCTGCGTCGCCGCCCCTGGATCCGCTAAGCTCGTTCGAACGCATGCGCACCGTTGCCTCCTCCTGCCTCCTCCTCGCGATCGCCGGATGCGGCTCGGACCCCGCGCCGGATCCGGGCGGCGACACCGCGCCGCGCTGCGCCGCCGCCGACGCCCAGGGCTGTCTGGTCGATCAGAAGGCGTGCGTGCCCGCCGCCGCCGAGGGTCCGCGCTGCGAGCCCTGCGCCACCGGCCAGTACGCGGACCACGACGCGCTCTGCGCGCCGATCGAAGGGCAGCCGCTGAGCCACGACTTCAGCGAGTTCACCGTGCAGCCGGGCGAGGAGGTGCTGGGCCTGTGCCAGAGCTGGACGCTCGGCAACGCCGAGGAGATTTGGGTCCACGCCGTCGAGCTCGAGCAGGACGAGTCGTCGCACCACTCGAACTGGACGTTCGTCCCGTCGGACAAGTTCGAAGGCCCCGACGGCGTGTGGCCGTGCGCCGACCGCAACTACTCGCAGCTCGCCGGCGCGACCTCGGGCGGCGTCCTCTACGCGCAATCGACGCAGGCCGCCCACGAGGTGCAGCGGTTCCCCGACGGCGCCGCCATCCGCATCCCGCCCTACTCGCGGATCATCGGCGACATCCACCTGCTCAACACCACGAGCGACCCGGTCACCGGTCACGCGCGCCTCAGCGTCTATGATCTTCCGGCATCGGAGGTGAAGATCAAGCTCGCGCCGTTCCACCTCACGTACGACGGGCTGAACATCCCTCCGCACGCGACCTCGCGCTTCGTGGGCGAGTGCGGCCTCGAGAACAGCTTCCAGAGCGCGCTCGGCACGGCCGTCGAGATGAAGCTCTACTACTCACTCCCGCACACCCACGCCCTCGGCCGCCGCTTCTTCTTCGAGGTGGTGGGCGGGCCGAAGGACGGCCAGAGCCTCATCGACGTCGAGGGCTTCAACTCGGAGGCCCGCGGCAAGGCCTACGACCCGGCCGTGGACATCAGCGGCGCCACGGGCCTCCGCTTCGGCTGCGAGTTCGAGAACCCGCGCGACGAGTACGTACAGTGGGGCTTCGGCGATCAGGAGATGTGCGAGATGCTCGGCTTCGCCGAGATGGGCGTCGCCTTCGAGGGCCGCATCGACACCGCCGAGCCGGCCGGAACCGACGGCGCCATCCCCCAGTTCACCGGGCCTTGCAGCGTGCTGGCGTTCAAATGGGATCAGAACAAGCCCGGGGGGCCGCCTCCCTGAGGCCTTCGCCCTCCGGTCAGCGCGCGATCTTCAGGGCCGCGAGCTTCTCGACGGCGTCGACGTCTCTCTTGGTGCGCACCGGGATCCTCACCCCTCGCCCTTCGGCGTACTTGGGCGCGGCCTCGATGAGCGCCAGCACCGCCGCGGGGAGCTTGCTCGCACGCGCGGCCCGATACGCCTTCTCGCCGAGCGCGAACGACGCGAGGAAGTGCCCCTTGCACGGGGTCATGTGCACGAGGTTTCGCTCGGCTCGCTCGAGCCGGAGCGACCAGCCGTAGGCCTTGCCGGCGAAGCCCCACTCCTCGGCGAGCGGACCGTGCGCCGCCCCGAGGTCGTCCTTGAGCCGAGCCCAGAGGGGGCTGGTCCGACCGAGCATCTCCTCGAGCGCCTCGCCGGTCGGCGGGCGGGCCTTGTCGTCGAAGGCGCTCAACGCCACGGTCGGTCTCCTTCTCCTCTCAAGCGACGCCCTGCCAGAGGGTGACCTCGAGCCGCCTCGCCATCGCGAGCGCCCTCGCGGGCGACGGAAGCCCGACCTCGCCCTCGAGACCGGCGGTGAGCGGCGCGGCGAGCTCGCGCGAGAGCTCGGCCACGGCGGCGGCGCGCGCGCGCTCCACGCGGCGGCGCGCTGCTTTGCCGAGCCGGGGCTCGAGCCACGCGGCGATCTTCCACGCCAGCGAGGCGTGGCGGACCTCGTCGGCGGCGATCGACCGCATGGCGCGGCGGATCTCGGGATCCGACGCGGCTTCGGCCTGGTGGAGACCGACGAGGGCGCCGAACGTCTCGCGGACGCAGCCCTCGACGGCGTTGTCGAGCGCGAGCCTCTCGAGCTCGCGGTGCAGGCGCGCGCCGCTCGTCGCCGCCGGCGCCTCGTCGACTCGCGCCGCCGAGGGCGCGGCGCCGCGGCGTCGGGCGATGCGCGCCATCGCGCGGGCGTGGCGCACCTCGTCCTTGGCGGCGCGGCGGCAGCCGTCGCGGAGCGAGCGCGGCGCGCCGAGGGTCGAGAGCTCGCCCGCGAGGCGCTCGAACGCGATCACGGAGGCGGCCTCGAGCGTGGCGCACTCGGCCAGGAAGCTCGCCTCGGGCCCGCTCGCGCGCGCCGCCGTGGTGGGCGCGAGCCCGGGCGGCCGCCGGCCGACGCAGGCGCTGCTCTTGCGGACGTTGGTCTTGCCCAGCTCGGTGACCTCGCCGGTCGCGGCGATGGCGAGGGTCACGTCGGCGTGCGTGATGGGGCAATCGCTGATCATCTTGTCCACGGTGATCTGCCAACGGGCGCCGACCTTCTTCGGCAGCGCGCCCTTGCAGGCCGGGAGCCCGTACCCGTTTGCGTACGCGACGAGGGCGGCCTCGTCGGGCGTGTCGAGCGGCCCGAGGAAGGCCGCGAGATCGGCGACCGTGGTGATCGTCGCGACGGCGCCGCCCTGCTCGACGACGAGGAACTTCGGGCAGCTCACCGGGCCGCATTGGGACGCGAAGCCAGCCTTGTTGGGCCGGCGCAGCGCCTCGGCGCATGCGACCGGGTCGGTGGCCGTGGCGCACGGCTTGCCCGTCGCGAGCTGGGGCGTGATCGAGACATTGCCTCCGATGATCCGCGCCTGGCGGAGCTCCATGTAGTCCGCCGGGCGAGCCGGCTTGAGGTTCGCGAGCAGGTTGCGCTGCTCGTTGGCGCAGGCGGCGTCGAGCCCCGCGGGTGTGGTGTACGGAGCTCCGGAGGGCGGCGCCGTCGTGGCCTCCGCCGAGGGCGTGGTGCTCGCGGTCAGCGCGCTGCTCGGGCTCGGCGCGGGCTCGGCGCTCGGCGTCGCCGCGACGCGCTCCGGATCAGGCGGAGGCGTGGTGCCCGAGGCCAGCGGGACCGTCGGGGGCTCGGTGGGCGGCTCGGGCGCGGGCGGGGGCTGCGCGCTGCACGCGAGCGAGGAAGCCGCGAGCGCGTCGAGCAGGAGGAACATGAGGCGGGGGGTGCGCATGGATCGCCAACGCTAACACGGCCCGGCCGAGCGCCCGCCGCGAAGCGCTCGTGGCCCGCGGCGGCGCCGCCCCCCATCGCGGCGAAGAAAGCGAAGCGACAGCCCGCCTGAGGCACCGCGCCCGCCCGGTCACCTCCGGCGCAGCGCGCGCACCGCGAGCACGCCGGCCCCGACCCCGCCGGCGACCAGCGCGATTGGCACGAGGTTGTGCTCGACCACGTCGATCCGATCCGCCGCGACGAGGAGCATCCACCGGCTCACGCGGTAATCGGGAATGCGGTAGGCGGCGCGCCGGACGAGGCCGCTCAGCCCTCGCGGCGGGCACGCGGTCCCGTAGACGGGGGTGAGCGGGCGCCGTGCTCCCCGGACGGCCACCGGGCCCGAGACCTGCGGCTCGGGCGCGGTCCAGTAGGCGTTGCCGAGGGGACGCGGCGGCAGCTCCTCCGGCACGCCCGGCCTGTCCTCGGGGCGCGCGTCGGCGCCCCAGCCCGGGATCGCGCGGCGCGGCTCGAGCGGTGCGCCCGCGTCGACGGTCGTGGTGGTCGCGGGGCTGGTCGCTCCGGTCTCTTCGCGGTTCATGCGGCCTCCGGAACGAGCACGCACTTGACGCATTCGTCTCGCTTCGACGCGAAGATGCGGTAGGCGTGCGGCGCCTCTTCGAGCGGGAAGCGGTGCGAGATGATCCCCTTGGGATCGAGACGCCCCGCCCGGATGTGCTCGAGCAGGCGGGGCATGTAGCGCTTGACGTTGCATTGGGCGGTGCGGATGGTCACGCCCTTGTTCATCGCGTCGCCGATGGGCACCACGTTCCACGGCGGCCCGTACACCCCGATGATGACGACGTTGCCGCCTGGGCGAACGCTCTTGATCGCCCACCCGAGCGCGGTGGCCGCCCCGGCCTGCAGGAGCGAGAGCCCCAGCGCCTTCTGCGCCAAGGAACCGGAGGCCTCGCAGCCCACCGCGTCGATGCAGACGTCGGGGCCGCGCCGGTCGGTCATCATCCGCAGGCGCCCGACGATTTCGACCTTGCCCTCCTTGCGGTAGTCGAGCGTCTCGACGTGGGCCCAGCGTCGGGCGAGATCGAGGCGGTAGTCGAGATGATCGACCGCGATCACGCGTCCGGCGCCCATCAGCCACGCGGACCTCATGGCCATGAGCCCCACCGGGCCCGCGCCGAAGATGCACACCGTCTCGCCCTCCTTGATCTCCCCCATCTCGGCCGCCTGGTAGCCGGTCGGCAGGATGTCGGAGAGGAAGAGGACGTCCTCCTCGTGCATGTCGTCGGGGATCTTCATCGGCCCCACGTCGGCGAACGGCACGCGCACGTACTCCGCCTGGCCGCCGTCGTAGCCGCCGGTCGTGTGCGAATAGCCATAGACGCCTCCGACGAGGTCGTTCGCGGGATTGGTGTTTTCGCACGTGCTCGTCAGCCCGCGCTGGCAATGGAAGCAGGTGCCGCAGGCGATGTTGAACGGGACCACGACCCGATCGTCGCGCACGAGCGACTTCACCCCGGGCCCCACCTGATCGACCACGCCGGCGAACTCGTGGCCGAACGTCGTGCCCACGCGCGTGTCCGGGACGAGCCCATGGTAGAGGTGCAGGTCCGAGCCGCAGATCGCGCTGCGGGTCACGCGCAGCACGATGTCGTCCGGGTGCTCGATGCGAGGCTCCGGCTTGTTCGCCACCTTCACCACCGAGGGCGCGCGGTAGGTCACCGCTCTCATGCCCGCACCGTGCTGCAACGCATGGGCCGCGGCAGGGCGGTGCCCGGCCGGCGGCAGGCGCGAGGTCGAGCTCGACGGCCCTGCAACGCGCAGACGCACGCGGAGGAATCGGAGCTCGCCCGCTCGCAGAACGCGTCGCGGTCGAGGACAGTGTCGGTCACGGCGAGGGCAGCGCCGCGCCGGAGGAGGTTGGGGGGATGTCGAGATGGGCCTCGATCCTGGGAGCGCTCTCGGTGGGCACGCTCGTCGTGAGCCACGCCGCAGCGCAGGAGCCGCCGTCGTTCGAGATGCCGTCGGACCCGTACGGGCAGACGCCGTACGGAGCGTCGCCGAACGGAGCGCCGGAGGCGTACGGGCAGATGCCCTACGGAGCGTCGCCCTACGAAGCGTCGCCCTCTGGCGCGCCGATGCCGTACGGCTCGTCCTACGGGCAGCCGTACGCGCCGCGCCACGGCGGGCAGTTCTGCGGCGGCTTCGGGAACTTGCCGTGCCCGCACGGTCTGGATTGCGTCGACGATCCGCGCGACAGCTGCGATCCGCGCGCGGGCGGCGCCGACTGCGGCGGCATCTGTGTCGCGAGCCGACCCGGGCGCTGGGGTCACCCGCGCTGGCGGCGGCCGCGCTGGGGCTGGCCCGGGCAGCCCGGCTGGCCGCCGGGCCCGCCCGGCGGAAGCGCGCGCTGCGGCGCGAGCGTCTGCGGTCCGAGCGAGTACTGCTGCAACCCGAGCTGCGGCATCTGCGCGCCCGTCGGCGGCTTCTGCACCCAGCAGGTCTGCGAGAGCCCGTGGTCTCGGTACGGTGAGGAGCCGGCCGCGCCGGAGGAGGGGCCGGAGACGGAGCCGCCGCCCGAGCCCACACCGGGGCAAGGGCCGGAGACGCCGCCGGCGGAAGGAACGGAGACGCAGCCGCCGCCGTCGGGGACGCGACCTCCGGCGGCGGGGACGCCGTCCGGCCCGGGGACGCAACCGTAGGCGCCGCCTCCGTCGTCCGGGGTGACACCGGCGGGGCCGGCGGTCCTCCCCATTCCCGCGCTGGGGACGCTGCCACCGGTTCCAGGGCTTGGGGCGGTGCTGGCTGGACAGCCCGGGCTCGGGATTCCGGGAGTCGGGGCGCCGCCGACCGCGGCACCGGGGACGCCGCCGACCACGGCGGAGACGCCGGGGACGGGGACGACCCCGCCGAGCGCCACACCCGGGGTGCCTGGTGCCGAAGCACCGGGGGCCCCGCCCGTCGCGCCCGGCCCTGCGCCGGGAACCGACGCCGCGACCGCAGCGCCGCCGCCGCCGTCGCAGTGACCGTGCGCGCGTAGCCGCCCCACGCCGCCCCGGCGACGCGCCCGCGCGATCTGGGGATTCGCCCAATCCGACGGGTAGGTGACCCCGTCGCAGGTCGCGAAGAGATCGGTTCCAACGAACCGATCGCGAAGCAGGTGCGCGGCGACCTCCTGGTCAGCGCGCCGAGCACGCACATCGTGTTGTTCACGGGATCGGCGGACCGCGCCGACGTGGAGAGCTCCGGCAGACGGCTCGGAGGCTCAGCGATACCGAGCACCACGCCATCTCCGCCACGGTGCTGCGCTGGACGACGACCTCATGGGAGTTGGCGAACCTCTAGGGCACGAGCGACCGTGGTGCTTGCGGGCCCCGCGGCCACGCGTGTCGACGGGAGCCGCGATGAGTATACTGAGCTCGATGCGCTCCGCTCTTCGTTCCCCCTCGGTCGCGCGCTCGCGCGGCGAGATGGGCAGGTGATCCCCGCAACGGTGACGCAGGCGGTGCGGGCGCGCGCCTGGGACGACGCCCTCGTCGGGCTGCTCGCGCTCTTCCGCGCGAGGCCCCATCCGCGCGTCGCGGAGCTCGTCGGCAAGGTGTCGGCCCTCGCCGAGAAGGGGCTGCCCGCGATCGCGGGCAAGAACCTCGACGCCCGACTCGCGGCCGCGGAGGCGCTGCTCGAGGAGGGACGGCCCCGCGACCTGCCGCGCGTGCTGCGGCTGCTCCGCGAGCTGCGGATCGCCCAGGCGAAGAAGCTCGTCGAGGCGCTCAGCGCCATAGAGGGCGATCCGCGCGTCCTCGACGCGGCGCTGGTCCTGCTGCGCGATCCGCCCTTCGCCAGCTCGACGGCGATGCCGTTCTGGCGCGCCTTCCTCGCCGTCGTCGATCGGCAGGGGGATCCGCGGACGCCCGCCGCGCTCGCCGCGCTCGATTTCTCCTGGCTCCCGGACTGGAGCGCCGAGAACTTCCGCACGGCCTGCGCGCGCGCCGGCGTGAAGAAGGGCGCAAACCGAGGCGCGGCGCCGCAGGCGGTGGCCGTCGAGCTCCGCGCCGACGAGGAGGCCGCGTGCGCCGAGATCGAGGCAGCCCTCGGCGGCTCACAGGTCGACGGCGCCGCGCTCCTCGCGGCGATCCACGCTCGACCCGACGACGACGCCACGCGCGCGGTCTACGCCGACTGGCTCGAGGAGCAAGGCGACCCGCGCGGCAAGCTCGTCTCGCTGCAGCTCGCGACGCGCGATCGCGCGCCGACCGACGACGAACGCAAGGCCATGAAGGCGCTGCTCGACGCCCACGAGGAGGCCTGGCTCGGCGACCTCTCCGGGGTGCTCCGCCCGGACAGGATCCGCTTCGGCCGCGGCTTCATCGCCGCCGCCGCGGTCCTCACCGACGAGCTGCCGCGCCTGGTCGCGAGCGAGCACGTGGCCACCCTCGAGACCCTGTGGTTGATCCCGCACGGCGACTTCGACGCCGCGCTCCTCCGCGCGCCGACGCTGCGCGGGCTCCGCCTGGTCGGGGGCATCGAGCCGCCCATGCTCGGCGCACTGAGGGAGGCGGGCCCGTTCCCGTTCGAGGGCATCGGGCTCGATCTCTTCGATGTCCTGCCCGGCAAAGGAGAGCCGTGGACGGCCGACTCGATGGCGGTGCGTCGTCGAATCGTGGACCTGCGCGCCACCTTCCCGGCGCTCATCGAGCTCGCCATCCGCGCCTGGTACCGCGACCCCGCCGAGCTCGACTTCGTCTGGGCGAGCCCGCTCGCCGTCGGGCTCGAGCGGCTCCGGCTCTCGTGCGGCGGCGCGCCGTTCTGGCTCGCGCGGCAAGACCTGCTCCCGAAGACGGTGGCGTGGCTCGAGGTGTCCTTCGATTTCGGGTTCTGCGCCTGGACCACCGAGCTCCGGCGCGACGAGCAGGGCCGCTTCTCTCGCGTCATCGCCACGCTGCGGCCCGGCAACCGCGACTTCGCGGCGGTGAAGCTCGACGACATCGTGCGCGAGCTGCTCGACGAGGTGCCCACGGACGCGCTCACCGACGTCGAGGTCCGCGCCGAAGGCGTGCGGGTGACGCAGGCCGCGCTCGACGCCATCACGCACGCGGCGCAGAGGCACACGCGGCTCCGGAGTCTGCGTCTGCCGGGCCGGCCTCCGCTCGATGTCGGCGCGCTCGCGCGGCCGGCGGAGCCGGTGCTGACCACGAAGGAGCGCGATCGGCGGGCGCACGCGGCTCGGGCGCAGGAGATCGGCGCGCGAATCCGCACGGCGGCGGAGGGGTTGATGCCGGAGGAGACCCTGGCCCTGCTCGGCGGGCTCGACTTCGGGGCGACCGAGACGCTGGAGCGAGCGCGCGCCTGGCTGCCGGTCGCGTCGGACGTCGATCCGCGGTGGGCCGAGGTTGTGCTTTTGCTGCTGTCGATCCCGCGGCCTACCGAGCCCCCCAAGGGCTACCGCCGCGCCCACGACGCGCTCGCCGTCGACGGGCTCCGGGTCTGCGCGCGCGCGCGCCTCGAGCGGCCCTTCACCCGATTGCGCGCCGTGCTCGACAACCTCTCTCCGCAGGACGCGTTGTCGGTCATCGCCGAGTCGGCCGGGACGCCGCGGTCGCTGGTGTGGCCCGAGGAGCTCCCCGCCGTCCTCGATTGGTTCGAGGCGCGGAACGTCAAACAGGCGAGCGACACCTATTACGCGATCAAGGACCTGATCGCGAAGCTGGGCGGGCCCGGGACACGCGACGATCTGCAGCGCCGCCTCGCGAGCCGAAAGCTGAACCGCTTCCACCGCTGGACTTACGAGTCGCAGTGACGCGCGCAGCGATCGGGGTCACGACGACGCGCGGGTGCCAGTCAGCGTCTCCAGCGCGCGCGCGGCCGCGGCGCGCGTGTCCTCGATCGCCTGGCGCAGGCGGCGGATCTCGAGCTCGCTCGCGTTGACCTTGTCCTGCTCGGCCTCGAGCTCCTTCACGTAGCGCAGCCGCAGCGCGCCCTCGGGCCCGCCCTCCTTGAGCACGCCGAGCTGCTCGGCGATCTTCGTCTGCTTGGCGTACGCCTCCTGCTGCTCGCGCTGGACCGCGCCGAGGCGACCCTCGAGGCGCGTGGCCTCCTGCCAGCGCTCGAGCACACCGCGCAGCTCGTCGAGCGTGGCCGGGTCGAGGAACCTCCCCTCGAGCCACGAGGAGAGCTCGCGCGCCGAGAGGTGGGTGTACTGCAGGTGGCGCGCCTCGCTCCAGCGCTCGCGGACCACGAGCTCGGCCTTGCCGTGCGGCGGCACGGTCGCCTTGAAGCGGCGGAACGACGCGGTCTCCTCGAACGGCTGGGCGTCGTCGGCGTGGAGGGTGCGCCCGTGCACCTTCGGCAGCTCGAAGACGACGTCGACCGGCTCGCCGTGATCGCTCTCTGCCGTGAGCGTGCTCGGCTCCTCGCGGTAGAGCTGCTCGACGGCGAAGCCTTGCGCGAGGCGCACGCCCGCGACCACCGTGCGCTGCTGCGTCGCGCGACGGCAGCGCACCGCGAGGTCCTTGGCGAACGCGAGCTTCACCTCGGCGTCGCGCGGCGTGTACGGCACCATCGACTCGCCCGCGTACGTCCCCTCGTCGTAGACGACGCTCGGGCCCTCCTCCAGCACGACGCCCGAGTCGTTCTTGAAGGTGATGGTGAGATCGGGGTGGAGGCCGGAGCCGTCGCGCCAGATGCGCTCGCGGCGCGCGCCGACCCGCGCCGCGGCGAGCGGCACCATCGCCGAGCCGCCCCGCTTCAGCGACACCTTCGAGGTCACGCGGTACTCGAAGAGCTCGCCCCGATCGACGCCGACGCTCGCGCCGTCGGCGATCCCCGCCATCCCGGCCGCCATCTCCAGCGCCTGGAAGGCGCCCGGCTGCGGCGGAGGCCCGAAGCCGGGCGGGCCGTAGGCCGCGGGCGCGGGGGCTGCCATCGGCGCCGGGGCCGCCCTCGAGGCCGGCGGTGCGACCGGCGCGCGCTCGTAGCGCGTCGGCGCCGCGGCGGCTCGGCTCTGCTCCTCGACGACGGCGCGTTGGACGCGCTTCGGGTGGTACAGATCCATCACGAACGAGACCGGCTGCCCCGTCGTGAGCGTGAGATCGATCGCGTCGAGGTCCTCGTCGGCGGGGTTGTGGACGATGCCCCAGGCCATCAGCATCGCGCCCTCGGCGTCGCGCGCGATCCGGTACGAGACCCGCCACACCGGCGCCGGGATCACGTAGGCGACGCGGAGATCGTCGGCGCGGCCGGTGAGCGAGACGTTCACGGTGCGGTTCGTTCCCGAGGTCGCGGCGCGGCTCCGGTCGACGAGGAAGGCGAGATCGGCGCGCGACGGATCCTCGCAGAGGGTGAGGGCGCGGACGGCGCCCAGATCGACGAGCGCCAGATCGCCGGCGCCCGCCCGGAGGACGAGCTGGCGCCGCAGCGCGCCCTCCGCCGACGGCGTGTCCTGCACGCCCACGACCTCGCCCTCGCGGCTCGCGGCCCCGTCGTCGACGCGCACGCGCCGGCCGCGCACCGCCGCGAGCAGCCCCTCGAGCGCCGCACCCGGCGCGAGCGCGAGCTTCCGCTCGGACAGCGCCGCCTCCGGATCCTCCGGCGCCTCGAACGCCACCGCGCCGACGCGGGCCTCGCCGCGCGCGACCCACACCGCGAGCGACTTGAGGACGTCGTTCATCTCGTCGCGCTTGAACGACAGCTCGAACGAGCCCTCGGCGGGCCCGCCTCGCTCGAGGTAGGCGACGCCGTGCTTGAACATCACCATCCGCGTGACGGTCGGTCCGGTCTTCATCCGCCGCGAGCGTAGGGGCGCCGGTGGGCCGGAGCCAAGGGGCGCGGTCACTGTCCCACCCTCGGAGCGTTGAAGCCCTCGCGTTTCAGGCGAGGGCTTCCAGCACCGTGGGCGCGGGCGGATCGGCAAAGCCCTCGCGCCGGCATGGCGATCGATGCACGGCGCGCGCATGTCTCGTCGTGAGACCACGGCACCCGTTCGTGGCGATCCCGCAGCTGACGTCAGCCGGCTCGTGCAGCGTCTCGAGGGAAGGTCGTCGCACGAGCTGCTGGAGCTCTGCGGGCGCCACATCTGGGCGGGCGGGTACTCCTGATGTAGCAGCGGCAATGGTGCGGGCGAAGTTATCAAGGCTCACATCGAGCACGAGGACCACCACCAGCAGTACGGCGACCTTCTTGTCGAGGGCGAGCCGCCGCAGAAGGGCGGCCGACGCCCTCGACTTCAGCCGGCTCCAGCCGGGAACCTCGACCGGCTTCAGCCGCAAGCGCGACTTCCAGTCGCAAACCGAAGCCACCACCTCGAAGCGGTGCTCCGAGCGCTGTCTCACTCGGCGAGAAAGCGGTAGTAGACGTCCTTCGCGTTCGGATCCTGGGCCTCCGCTTCGACCCAGACCCCGAGGAAGACGCCGGGCGTGGGCGTCGCGGCGAGGTGCGGCGAGTAGCCCTCGATGCGCGGCTCGAGCCGCGCGGCCTCGGGGTAGCTGGCGAGCTGAGAGAGCGGAAGGATCGACGTCGCCGGCGGCCCGGTGCGCGTCGAGAGCCAGACGAGCGACGACGCGCCGGCGTGGTCGGCGAAGAGCGCGGGGAAGGTGTCGTAGACGTCGTCGGTCGCGTCGTCGGTGACGCACAGCGGAGCGGTCCACGAGAGCCCATCGGTCGACGTCGCCACGTAGACGTCGGTCGACGGGTGGTTGTAGGCGACGGGCGCGCTCGGATCCGCGCGCACGAAGGCGAGCGAGAGCCCGCCGCCGGTCCGCGCCACGTGAGGGAGCGTGTCGTGCTCGATCGCGTCGTTCAGATCGGCGACCGGTGCCGCCGGCTCCCACGCGGTCTGCCCAGCCGCGCGCCGCGAGAAATAGACCTGCGACGCCGCGCCGGGGTCGCGCTTCTCGCTCGCGAAGAAGACGAGGACGTCACCGACGGCAGTCGTCGCGGCCGTCGGCACCCAGTCGTCGACGTCGGGCTCGGTCGTGACCTGGACCTCGTCGGCGGGATCCCAGGTCACGCCGTCGGGCGAGGAGCTGTACCAGATGCTCCCCACCTCGAGCGCGATCCACCGGAACCAGACGAGGTGGAAGCGGCCGGCGTCGTCCTGGTGCAGGTGCGGATAGAAGTCGCCGTCCGGGCTCGTGGTCACGCGCGACTCGCTCCACGAGAGGCCGTCGGACGTCTCCTTCACGTAGAGGTCGGCGTTGCCTCCGCGCTCCGAGAAGTAGGCGATCAGCATCCGCCCGTCGGCCGCGCGCACGACGCACGGATCCTCGTCGTTCGCGCCGAGGTTGCCGATCGAGAGGAGCTGCTTGTCCGAAGGCGCGAACGCCGCGGCGTCCGGCGCGTCGGGGTTTGCATCGGGAGCGGCATCGGCCCCCGCTTCCGTCCCGGCGTCGACGCCCGGCCCGGGCCCGGCGGGCTCCTCGCTCGAGCAGCCGACGGTACCGGCGAGCAGAACGAGCAACGGCAGCGCGCGCCTCACGGCTTCCAGGGTGCGCCTCCGCCGGCCCGCGGGCAACCGAGAGGGCGCCGTCCTCGCCAGACGAGCACGCCCGCGAGCGCACGGACTACGATGGCGTGGTGGCCTCTCCGCCGCTCCGCTCAGCAGCCACAATGCTTCTTCCACACGAGCCGCTCCCCGGTGGGCGCCCCGAAGTCGTGGCGCACGCACTCGTAGTGGTGCGGCGGCGCGGGCGCCCCGTTCTCGTTCGTGTAGCACTCGGTGATCCCGCCCTCGGCGAGGTGGGCCACGTCGCCGCAGCCCGCCCAGAGCTCCCAGCTCTCGCCGGCGACGATCGTCCCGTCGCCGCTGCAGACGGGGGCTTGGTCGAGAGAGCAGGCCGACGGGTCGCGGGCGTCCCAGTACTCGACCGCGTTCTCGCGCGACGCGTCGCGGTCGCACGCCCAGCAGGTGGCTCCGTCGGTCCCGACCCGCGGCGCCGCGCCTTCGTGATCGAGCTGGGAGGCGAGCTGATCGGTCGCCCGCCCGTCCTTCACGAAGCACTGGCTCCAGCGGAGCGCGCCGTCCTGCCCGAGCACGCACTGCCACGAGCGGCCGTCCTGGCCCTTCGCCTGCGCGCCCACGTCGGCGCACGACGCCTGCTCCTCCTCGCGCGCGACGCCGCCCGCGAGGTAGCAATGGTCGTGCTTCTCGGCGCACGAGAGCGGCCCTTGGGGCTCGGGCGGATCGTCGGGCGTGGGCGGCGGATCCTTCGACGCGTCCACCTTCTGGAGCGTGGCGAGCGTCGCGGTGGGATTCATGTATCCGTAGTCGGTGGGGGATCGCACCTCGTCGTGGTCGGGGATGTAGCCGATGCCGGCCTCGTCGTCGGGGCAGCCGGCGATCTCCGAGAGGTCGACCGGATAGCCGGCGCGCATCTCGAAGTGCAGGTGCGAGTTGCCCTCTTCGTACTTCACGGTGCCGATCTCCTGGCCCGCGACGACCACGTCGTTCGGCTGGACGCTGCGGATCACGTGCCAGTACGCCGAGTAGACCTTCGGCTGCGCGAGCTTCAGCGCCGACTGCTCGTCCGGCGTGAGATCGTGCTCGATGATGATCACGCCCTTGCCCTGCGCGTCGAGGCGCACCTTGCCCGCGCCGATCGCGAAGACGCTGGTGCCGGAGACGTTGCCGTAGTCGTGCCCGGTGTGATCGCTGAGGGTCGCCCCCGGACCGTCCGGGGCCGCCAGATCGTTGCAGACGGTGATCTTGGGGCTCTTCCCCCGCGCTCCGAACGCCAGCGTCCAATCCGAGCCGGCGACCGGATCCACCCAACGATCCGAGAGCGCCTGGGTGTGGCTGTCCCGCTGCTCGTCGGGCTGGGCGGGGCCCGCGCCGCACGCCGGCTGCGCGGCGACGACGCCGACGACGAAGAGCGAGGCCAGGAGCGACAGGCGCGGTCGCGGTGCGTCGTTCACGTGCATCGAAGGCCTCCGGGGGAGCGCGCAAAAGGCAGGGCGCGCCAGCTCTTCGGCACCTTCCGTGCCGCGCGTCGGGAGCGTGCCCTGGCCCAGATCTGCGCTGAACGCGCAGCGCTGCGGTGGTTGCCGCCCGATCCAACCGGATCGGGCGGCGCCCGGTGTGGACCTGCGACGGTGTAGGCAAGCGGTTCGGCGCAGCGAGCCGTCGGCCGTTGACCCCGCAGGGGTCGTCCCCAGATCCTCCGGCGCATGCTCCTCGCACACCACCGCGCGCTCCTCGACGCCCTCCGCACGCCGACGGCCGAGGACCCCTGGCGTGTGCTCCTCAGCGGCTGCCTCGCGGGCTGGCCCTGCGGGGTCGACGGCAGCGACTACGGCCTCGGCGCGAAGCTCGCCGATCTCCTGCCGCTGCCCACGCTCCGCGCCTTGCCCTTCTGCCCCGAGCAGCACGCGCTCGGGACGCCGCGGACCATGCCGGACATCCACGGGGGCGACGGCGCCGACGTCGTCGCCGGGCGTGCGAAGGTCATCGACGAGCACGGCGTGGACCTGACCGCGAAGATGATCGAGGGCGCTCGGGCCATGCTCGCGTTCGCGCGCGAGGCGGGCGCCGAGCTCGCGATCCTCACCGACATGAGCGCGGCGTGCGGGAGCCAGGTGATCTCGGACGGGTGCCGCCTCGTCGAGGTGCGGCGCTTCCAGAAGGGCGTCGGCGTCGCGACCGCGCTGCTCCTCGAGGCGGGCATTCCGGTGGTGAGCCAGCGCGATTTCCGCACGCTGGCGCTCCTCCGGGCGCGGCTCGAGCCCGGCTACGAGCCACCGCCCGACGCGCGCGATCACCACGAGCACCCCTGGACGCTCGAGCATCTCCCGGAGCCGCACCCGCGCGCGCGACCGTTGTAGAGTCGGCCGATGATCGCGTTCTACGGGATGGGCCTGCTGGGATCGAACTTCAGCCGCGCCCTCTTGCGCCGAGGCGACGAGGTGCGCGTCTGGAACCGCACGCCTTCCCGCGCCGCGGCGCTCGAGCCCGAGGGGGCCCGCGCCTTCACCGATCCCGCCGAGGCGGCGCGGGGTGCCGCGCGCCTGCACCTGGCGCTCTCGGACGACGCGGCGGTGGACGACGTGCTCGAGCGCGCGCGGCCGGGGATGGCGCAGGGCGCGGTCATCGTCGATCACACGACGACCTCGGCCACCGGCACCGCCGCGCGCGCGGCGCGGTGGCGCGAGCGCGGCGTCGCCTTCGTCCACGCGCCGGTGTTCATGGGGCCGCAGAACGCGCTCGAGTCGACCGGGCTGATGCTGGTCTCGGGCGATCGCGCGCTCGTCGACCCGGTCCGGCCGGCGCTCGCGGCGATGACGGGGAAGCTCGTCGATCTCGGCGCCCGTCCGGGGGCGGCGGCCTCGTTCAAGCTGCTCGGGAACCTCTTCCTGATGTTCATCACCGCGGGGCTCGCCGACATGTTCGCCCTCGCCAAGGCGCTCGACGTGGCGCCCGAGGACGCGGCGGCGCTGTTCGACCATTTCAACCCCGGGGCGACGGTGGCCGCGCGCACGAGGCGGATGCTCGACGGAAAGTTCTCCGACCCGTCGTGGGAGCTCGCGATGGCGCGCAAGGACGCCCGGCTCATGATCGAGGAGGCCGCGCGCGCCGGGGTGCCGCTCGCCGTCATCCCCGCGATCGCGGCGCGCATGGACGCCGTCATCGCCGAGGGACACGGCGCCGACGACTGGACGGTGCTGGCGAAGGACGCCGTCGCAGGCCGAGCGGGCCGCGCACCGGGCGCGTGATGAGCGCGCCCGAGCACGAGGAGCACGAGGCGCGCACGATCATCGTCCTCTCGGACGCCGCCGGGCGCGAGCACGGCGCGCGGCTCGCGGCGGAGCTCGAGGCGGCCGGATACCGCGTCGAGCACGTCGCTCGTCCCGAGATCCCGATCGGCGACGGGCTCCCCGCCACCCTCCACGGGATCGCCTCGCGCTGCGACGCCGCCATTGGCGTCGTGAGCTCGTCGCCTCGCGCCCGGAGCTGGTTGCGGCGCGAGCTGGCGATGGAGGGGCTCTACCCGACGTGGCTCGTCGCGGTGGCGCCCGGCTGGCCCGAGTGGGCGGAGCACCTGGACGCGAGCTCGCCGCGGGTCCTCGGTCCGGGCGACGGCGTGGTCACGCGGATGCGCGCCTGGTTCACCGCCGCCCGGCCGCACCCGCCCTGACTTCGAGCGAGCACGCCGCCGCCGGTGCTCGCGCGCCCGTCCCGCCACGCCACCGAGCGCCGGCGAGCACGCTCCACGCTATCGTGGGGCATGCGCCGCAGAGCCGAGAGGAGGCGAGGAGCCACACGCCGCGTTCCGTGCGTCCTCATCGCCGCCTCCGTGGCCACGGCGGCGCCGCCCGCGCTCGCGCAATCCGGTGGGCCGGAGCAGGGCCCGCCGGTGGAGGCTCCGGGCGAGCCCGCCGAGGAGGCCGTCGCGGCGCAGGCCCAGCCGCCGCCGGATCCGCTCCCCGCGCGAGGCTGGTCGCTGCCCCCTGGCCAGGTCGCCGTCCCCGTGAGGTCGAGCAGGGCCCGTGGGGTCGCCGGCGGCCCGCGTCACCCGCCGCCCGACGACCTCGATCGACGCGGCGAGCAGGCGACCCACTCCGAGGACGGCGCCGGCCCGCGCCTCAGCTTCGGCCGCGCCCTGACCGAGGACCTCGCCGACGGCTGGTACGGGCGCATCGAGACCGACTACTTCATCCAGCGCGCGACCGACGGCAGGCGCCGCGTCGGCCCCACGACCGGGATCCTCGTCGGGCTCGAGGGCTGGGGCAGCGAGGACGGCGGCGGTGGCGGCGTGCCGACCACGCTCTATGCCGGCTATCGGCTGCCGCTGTTCGGCACGAGCAAGTCGCCCGGCCTCTTCGGGACCGCAGGCGTCGGGTGGGACTGGGTGATCTGGGACATGGCGCTCTCCGACGGAGGCTTCGGCCTCTTCGCGCCGTTCGCGCGCGCCGCCGCCGGCGTCGATCTCGGCGGCGTGCGCCTGCTCGCCGACGCCGAGGTCCAGTACCGGTGGCAGTGGGACGCCGCCGACCGCAGCCAGATCAAGATCGGAGGCTCGCTCGCGCTCCACTCGGAGCTCTGGGACGGGTGAGCGTCGGCGGCCTGCGGTCGCAGTCGATCGCGATCACCCGCGTGCGCGACGGCGCCGCACCGCGACCAGACCGAGCGCGAGCAGCGCCAGCCCCGCGCCGGCTCCCTTGGCGCCGCCCGTGGGCGCCGCGGCGCACTGGAGCTTGAACGCCCCGGCCCCCTCGCCCATGAGCGAGCCCCCGCCGCCGCTCTGGAGCTCCTCCAGGCACGCCTGGAAATCGTCGACGGGGTAGATCTCGCCGTCGCAGATGAGCGCGCCCTGGCCGGTGCAGGCGACGTCGCAGCTCCCCTCGATCTCGGCGCGGCAGCTCGCCTCGCAATCGAAGGTCGCGTCCACGGTGCAGGAGGCGCCGCAGGCCGCGTCGCATTGCCCCGCGCAGGTGGCGCTCGCCGCTCCTTCGCATTCGGCGCCGCACTCGGCCTCGCAGCTGGCCTCGAAATCGGCGACGCAGGCCTGGTCGTCGCCGCAATGGGCCTGGGCCTGACCGTCGCAATGCGCGACGCACGAGCCCGCGCAATCGAACGAGGCGTCCGCCTCGCACTCCGCGCTGCACGACGCGCTGCACGAGCCGGCGCAGGCGGCGTCGATCGCGGCGTCGCACTGCCCTGCGCACGTGCCCTCGGCGTTGGCCTCGCAGGCCGCCTTGCACGAGCCCGAGAGGTGGAGCTCACAGCTCGTGAGCATGCCCAGATCGACGCCGCCGCACGCCTCCGAGACCGAGGAGCCGCCGCCGGCGCCGTCGCCGCCGTCGCCCTCTCCCGGGCCGCCGTCGGCCTGCGCGGTGGTGGTGGCCAGCAGGGCAAGAGCCAGCGTGGCGAAGCAGAGCGGCGAAGCGAGACGGCGGATCGAAGCAGAGTTCATGGTGGCTCCTCGTGATCGGGATTCGGATGTTGGTGCGATCGCACGCGAGCCCACGCGGCTGCGTGTCCCGTCGAGCAGGGCACGCGCGGTCGCGCGGGCGGCTCGGGGGTACGAGGCGAGCCCGCGCTCGCCGCGTGGGCTTCTCGGCAGCGCAGCGGCCTCGCGGCCCGTCGCCTGCGCTCTCGTGCGACCTCGATGACTGGATGGGTGCGGGCGGCGCCCGTTATGGAGAAATCGACGACCGCTCGGATGGCTCCGCGCGCCGGCCGCCTCTCAGGGCGCCCCGAGCTCCGGGAACAGCGCCTCGAGACGGCGCGCATAGGCCGAGTCGGGGTGCCGATCGCGGAAGGCGCGCGCCTCCGCGACGGCGTCGGCGCGCCGGCCGGCGCCGGCGAGCGCCTGGATGCGCACGACCTGGCGCTCCTGGGCGAGGTTGCCGTGCGGGTGCAGCCTCGCGGCCTCGTCCGTGAGCGTGAGGGCGCGGCCGGGATCGCCGGCGAGCGCGGCGCGCGCCTTCTTGAGGAGGTCGATCTCGCTGGGCACGGGCCCGCCATCGGCGCTCGCCGAAGCAGCGCTCGCCGGCGCCGCCGCCGCCGGCGCGGCGCTCGGCGCCGGGGCCGGCTCCCGAGGGTGTGCCGCCGCCGCGGAGGACGCTGCGCTCGGATCGCGCTCCGGCGCCGAGGCGACCTCGACCTGCATCGGGGGAGGACCGTCGTCTCGCGGGGCGGAAGCCATCGCCGCGACGGCCGGTGCCGGCGCGGTCGCGGTCGCCTCCGGCGCGCCCCTGGACGCGCCCCGTGCGACGGCCCAAACGAGGCCTCCGGCGAGCCCGGCCGCAGCGATGAGCGCCGCGATCGTCCCCACGCCCGCCGTCGCGCCCGCGCCGGCCGCCGCGGCGCCGGGGCCCTCGCCGTCGACGCCGGGGCCCTCGCCGCCGCCCGGGCTTTCGCCGCCGCCCGGACCTTCGTCGCCGCCGCCGCCCTCGCCGGGGCCGGGCGGCGGCGCTCCGATCCTCTGCCACACCCGCTCGAGCTCCGCGCCGCTGGGCAGATCGTCGCGCGCGGCAGAGAGGAGGTCGTGCAGCGGCCCGTCTTCCCCTCCGCCCTCGAGCAGGCGCCGCGGATCGCCGGCGCGGCTCACGACGGCGACCTCGCCGCGCGCAGGCGGTGGGCGGCGGCCTCGAGCTGTGCGCGCGCGGCGTGCAGGCGCGAGTACGCGGTCTGGAGCGGACAGCCGATCATCCGGGCGATCTCGGGCATCGCGAGCTCCTCGATCTCGTAGAGCACGAACACGTCGCGCTGCTTGGGGTCGAGCTTGTCGAGCAGCGCGTCGAGCACCTCGCTCGCCGCGCGCCGCTCGAGCGCGGCGGTCTGCGGCGCCTCGACGGGCAGCTCCGGCACCTCGCCGGTGACGCGCTCGTGGCGGCGGTGCGCGAGACGCCGGTAGTCCCAGACCTTCCGAACGGCGACGCCGTAGAGCCACGCGCGCATCGCGTCCCCGGCGTCGAGCTGCGCGAGCTTGCCATGCGCCACCACGAACACCTCCTGGCAGAGGTCCTCCGCGTCCGCGGCCGGAACCCCGAGCCTCCGCAAGCAGCGCCACACGTAGGGCGCGTGGCGATCGAAGAGCGCGCGGAACGCGGTCTTGCTCGGCTCGGGAGGCCTCTCGATTTCGGTCACGGTCACTGCCACCGGGAGAATGGGTAGGGACGCCGCTCGTTATCAGGGGAACTGCAGCCCGACCGCGAAGTCGGTCTCGGCGGCGACCGGGGCCGCGCGGAAGAGCTCCACCTCGGCGCCCCCGCGGCCGTCGGCGGTGAACGGATCGCGCACGAAGGGGACGATCAGCGCGAAGCCCGCCCCCGCGGTCACGGGCCCGAGCAGCCGGAGCGTGAGCCGCCCGCGCGCCTCCGCCTGGACGAGGAGCTCGTGCTGCTCCCAGGACTCGCCGCCGCCGTCCTGCCCCTCGCCCCAGATCATGCCGACGGCGGGCCCGACGCAGGCCGAGAGCTCGACGCGCCCGAACCCCCCGAGCAGCGGGCAGACCGTGAGCCCGACCCGCCCCAGCTGCAGCTCGCCGCTCGCCCCGTCGCGCTCGATCAGGCTCGGCAGGTAGAGCGCGCCGGTCGCCTCGAACGCGACCGGGATGGGCGGCTGGAGCGTCACCGCGCCGGTCAGCCCCAGGCCGATCGACGGCAGCATGCCCAGGCCGAGCGCCGCCGCGCCCCGGCCGGCGAGGCGCCACGGGTCCGCGGGCGGGGCGGCGACCGGCACGTACACGGGGCGGTCGCGCACGATCACCTCGGGCGGCGCGGGCGCGGGCGGCGGCGGAGTGGGCGGCGGCTTGGGCGCTCCCACCGCGTCGGGATCGATCATCAGCGCGATGGCGAGCGCCACCGGCTCGTCGAGCGCGCGGCACGACGCGTCGGGCGAGGGCAGCTCGCGGCCGCCCAGCCGCCGCCCGCGATCGTCCGAGATGGCGAGCGTCGCGCGCCAGCCGCCCGAGGCGTCGGGGGCGATGCGGCCCTCGACCGCCAGCGCCGCCTCGGAGGCCGAGACGAAGACGGCGCGGCCGAGCAGCGCCTCGACCGCGCGCGCGAGCTCCTGCGCGCCGATGCACGCCTCCGCGCCGGGCAGGCGCGACCAGCCGAGCGACGAGGTGCGCGGCGCCGAAGCGGCAGCTGCAGGCTGGGCGCGCGCAGGTGCCGGCCACCCGGAGAGCGCAGCGATCAGCGCCGCCGCCCCCCACGCGCGAGCGGGCCCGGGGACGGAGCCGCGAGGACGACGAGCCTGCGCGCGAAGCACCCCGCCGGACATGGCGCGAGCCTAGCGGCGCGAGCGCGCGGCTCCGTTGGCATCGGTCACTGCGGAAGAAGGCGCCCCCGCGCCCGGGCTGGGCTATCTTTTTCGCCGGAGGCACCCTCGACCCGTGAGCTTCGGCGCATCGCCGCGTTTCCGGCTCGGCCAGTACGAGCCGCTCGTCGAGCTCGCCTCGGGCGGGATGGCGACGGTGTACGTCGCGCGCCAGGTCGGCGCCGCCGGGTTCGAGCGCCTCGTGGTGGTGAAGCGCGTCCACCGCCACCTCCTCAAGGATCGCGAGTTCTACGACATGTTCCGCGACGAGGCGCGGGTCGCCTCGCTCATCCACCACCCCAACGTCGTCTCGGTGACCGACGTGGTCGAGTCGGACGGAGAGCTCTTCCTGGTGATGGACTACGTCGAGTCGTGCGCCGTCTCGACGCTGCAGAAGAACGTCCGCGACGCCGGCGCGCGCCTGCCGCCGGCGGTGGCGGCGCGCATCGTGGCCGACGCGCTCGGGGGCCTCCACGCCGCCCACGAGGCGGTCGACATGCGCGGCGAGCGCCTCGACGTCGTGCACCGCGACGTGAGCCCGCAGAACATCATCGTCGGCGTCGACGGCACCAGCCGCCTCATCGACTTCGGGATCGCCAAGGCGGCGCGCCGGGTGACCGAGACCAAGAGCGGCAGCATGAAGGGCAAGCTCGGCTACATGTCTCCCGAGGGCGCCGAGGGCCGCCGGCTCGACCGGCGCGCCGACATCTTCGCCGCCGGCGTGGTGCTGCACGAGGCGCTCACCGGGCGGCGTCTCTTCCAGGGCGAGAACGAGTTCGACACCCTCCGCCTCGTCACCGAGACCAAGGTGCCCGAGCTCGCCTCGGTGCTGCCCGGCGTGACCGGCGAGCTCGATCGCGTCGTTCGCCGGGCGCTCGAGCGCGATCCGGCGCGGCGCTGGTCGACCGCCGCCGAGTTCCTCGAGGCGCTCGAGGTGGCCATCGCCCCCGCGTCGCCGCGCGAGGTCAAGGCGTGCCTCGAGCACTACTGCGGCGCGCGCCTCGGCGAGCGGCGCGCCGAGCTCCGCGCCCTCCTCGAAGGAACGAAGGAGCCGGCGATCACCGGCACGACCGGCGAGGTGCCCGCCGCGATCACGCGGGTGCTCGACACGCCCGCCGAGCGGACGGTGAGCCAGGTGGTCACCACCCAGGATCAGCCGCTGCCGCGCCCTCGCCGGGTGAGCACGCGGGCGCTGGTGTACGGCTCCGCGGTCATGGGCGCCGTGTTCGCGGTCGTGGTCGCGACCATCGTCGCCGGCGGCGCGCGCCCGGCGAGCGATCCCGCGCCGCGCCCTGCGCCGAGCGCCGCACCCAGCGCCCTCGCCGAGGCGGCGCCGCCGCTGCCCGAGGAGCTCGAGCTCGTCCTCGTGGCCGGCGGCCCGATCGAGAGCGTCCGCGCCGCGGGGATGCGGCGCGTCGACGTCGATCATAACCGCGCCCGCCTCTTCGTCGCCGGCTGGCGCGGGACGCTGGCGCTCGAGGTCGTCCTCGTGGGCGGCGAGATCGTCCACGGCGCCGCGGAGGCAGGCGGCCCCCGCGAGCTGCAGCTCGGGGGCGGCGTCCCGGCCGCGAGCAAGGACCCGCCCTCGAACAAACCGCCGTCCTCGACCAAGAAGCCCGCCGGCGGCGGCGCCCCCGGGGCCGAGCTGCACGACAACCCGTACGGCACGCCATAGAGCGCCGTACGGAACCCGAAGGTCCTCCTGGGGAGGGCTCGGGTCGATTCGGCGCCCGAGAACGCGACGTGCGATACTCGATGGATGAGCGCGCGCGCACCGGGAGCTCGCGGCGGCGTCGCCGACGCCGTCCGGCTGCTGGAGCGAGGCGAGGCCGTCGAGCTCATCGACGGCGAGATCGTCCACCGCGACATGGCGCGCCCGGAGCACGGGACGGCGCAGGCGAAGGTCGTGGCGGTGCTCGACGCGTTCAACCGGCGGCCCGGAGGTCCCCGCGGGCCCGGCGGCTGGTGGATCATGACGGAGGTGGACGTCCTCTATCGCCGAACGGAGGAGGTGTATCGGCACGATGCGCTCGGGTTCCGCCGCGACCGGCATCCCCACAGGCCGACGGGTGTGCCGGTCGACGCCGTTCCGGACTGGGTCTGCGAGGTCCTCTCGGCGTCGACGGCGCGCTTCGACCTCGTCAAGAAGCAGCGGACGCTGCACGTGCACGGCGTCGGTCACTACTGGATCATCGATCCGGAGCACGAGCTCCTCACCGCCTACCGCCACCACGCCGATGGCTACGTCGTCGCCGTCACGGGGGGCGTCGGGGACGTGGTCCGCGCCGAGCCCTTCGACGGGATCGAGATCGAGGTGGGCGAGCTGTTCGGCAAGGAAGCGTGACGCCGACGAACGACGCGCGCGTTCGCCGTGGGGGGGCATGGACGCCGCGCCGATGGCGGCTTTCCTGGCCGGCTGATAGCTTCGTTCCGATGCCGAGCCGACGTGTGGCCTGGATCGCGGCTTCGCTCGCGGCCCTCGCGGGGGGCGCGCTTGCCGCCGCCTGCACGACGTTCGACGGGCTCGTCGCGAAGGACGGCGACGCCGGCGCGTCCGGCGGCGACGCCGGCGACGGCGGGGCGGCTCCGCCCGGCTTCCTCTCGATCGAGGACGGCGCACGCCTCTGCGCGCTCGCGTTCGAGTGCCCCTCGCTCCCGGCGTCGATCACCATCTCGGGCAGCCTGCCCATCGATCCCATCAACTTCTCGATGTGCATGACCTGGGTGTCCGGTCCGATCCCTCCGGGCCGCGTCGGTCTCACCGTGCAGCGCGCCATGCTCGGCTGCGTCGCGGCGGGCGCGACCTGCGCCGAGGCCGGCAAGTGCCTCTCGCTCGAGCGCTTCGATCCGGGCGATCCGCGCTGCGATCTCCCCGACGGCGGTGCGGGGGGCGGCGGCGGGGCCGGGGGCGGCGCCGGGAGCGCCACCGCGTTCTGCTCGGCCGACAGCACGAGCGTGGTGCACTGCGACCAGAGCTACGCGCTGCACTGCGACGTCCCCTATTTCGGCCCGGGGACCACCTGCCTGAACGGGGCCGACGGCTCGATCTGGTGCTCGAGCGGCCAGAACTGCTCGATCCCCGCCTCGTGCACCGGCTCGATCCTCGAGTACTGCGGCGGCACGACGCAGCTCAAGTTCAGCATCAACTGCAACGCCGTGGGCAACACCTGCGGCCCCGATCCCGACACCGGCAGCTACGACTGCCTCACCGACGGCAAGCTCCGCCTCTGCGACGCCATCTCGGCCACCTGCGCCGGCGACGTCGTCGAGGTCTGCGATCTCGACACGACCTCGCTCTTCAAGTGCGCCGAGATGGGCGCCACCTGCAACGACACCCAGGGCACGGCGACCTGCGTCCGCCCCGACGACGAGTGCACGCCCTACGACGGCGACGTGAACGCCTGCGACGGCACGAGCATCGCCCTCTGCGTCGGCGGCAAGCGGGTCTCCTTCGACTGCGCCTCGATCGGCCGGACCTGCACCACGGTCAACGGCTCGGTCCGCTGCGGCTGAGGACGACCCATGGGCGTGGAGTACAAGCGGCTCCTGATCCCGGAGGAGCGCGAGCTCGCGCCGAGCGCCGGGGCGGTCGCGCGCCTCGTCGACGAGCTCCGGGAGCAACGATGGATCCCCGATCCCTCGAGCGAGGCGTTCCACCACGCGCGCGGCGGCGTCCCGCTCGGAGCCGACGGGTGGTGCCGCTCGAGGAAGAAGCCGGCGACGCGCGACCGGCCGGCGAGGATCGTCTGGGAGAGGACGCGCTCGGCGGTGACGGTCGAGGAGCTCGAGGCGCGCCCTGGCCCGAAGGTGCTCACCTGGTGGCTCTCGGGCGACCCGACCGGCGCCGTGGCCGTCGGCGGGCTCCGCTACCCGCTCACCGCGATGCCCGACGTGAGCCCGGTCGACTACGAGATCGAGCTGCGCTGGGCGGCGGACGCGTGGTTCACGCCGTTCGGGTTCGAGTGCATCGAGCCCCTCGCGACCGGATGCCGGTGCGGCGCGGAGCTCGCCGACGCCGAGGGCGAGACCGTCCGGGCGCGCTGCCCCCGGTGCGGTCGCGCGTGGGATCCCCTCGCCCAGCGCGCGACGATCGCCAGCCAGCTCGACGGCACGCGCGCGGCCGCGGTGGCCGGCGGCGTGGCGCACCGGTTCGGGATCACCGTGGACTGCGGCAAGTGCTTCGCGCACGAGGAGGAGCGGCTCGTCTTCCAGCCGGCGCTGAGGAGGCTGGTCGAGGCCGAGCTCGGCGCCCGCTTCGTCGAGATCGGCGTCGTCTACTGATCGCCCGGCGGGTCGAGGTGGACCCGGTCGCCGTACCGCTCACGCAGGCGCGCCGCGGCGCGCGGACCGATCCGGTTCGCGCGCAGATCGATTCGGTCGAGCTCGCCCTCGCGGGCCGCGATCGCCAGGGCGCCGGCCTCGCCCACGTCGGCGTCGGCGAGGCCGAGGCTGCGCAGCGCCGGCATCGCGGCGATCGCCACGGCGCCGTCGTCGCCGATCGGGTTGGCGCCGAGGTCGACGGCCTCGAGCGCGGCGAGGCCCGGCGATCGCGCGATCGCCACCGCGCCCGCCGTCTCGACGTGGGCGTCCCAGAGGACGAGCTCGCGCAGCGCGCCGAGCCGCGGCGACGAGGCCAGCGCGCGCGCCCCGTCGTCCCCCACCTCGTTGCGCGCGAGGTTGAGCGTCGCCAGCGACCCGACGGCGGCGGCCGCGAGGGCACCCACCGCGTCCGGATCGAGGAAGCTCCCGCGCAGCACGAGCGCGCCGAGGGCGAAGCGCTCGAGCACCGCCGCGAGCGCCGGCGCCGAGGCCGCGTCGAGCGCGGCGTGCGAGAGATCGAGGCGCGTCAGCCGCGCGATCGACACGGCGCGCGCGATCGCCTTCACCCCGCCCGGCCCGAGGCGCAGCGAGGCCACACGCAGCGAGGTCAGCGCGCCGAGCCACCGCGACGCGCAGAGCGCCTTGACGATCGCGTCGCCCTGCGATCCCCAGCCCTCGAGCGCGAGGGCCCCGAGCGCGGCGAGCGCCGGGAGGCTCGCGATCCGGAGCGCCGTCTCGGGCCCGACGGCGCCGAGCCGGAGGCGAGGCAGCGGGCGCAGCCGGAAGAAGGCCTGCTCGGCGGCGAGGAAATCGCCGGCGTTCATGACCACCTCGTCGGCGAGCCCGCGGCGCAGGCTGACGCACGCGGCGGAGAGGCCGGCCTCCTCGCGCCAGCGCTCCTCGTGCGCTGCGAGGAGCTCGGCCTCGCGGCGCCGCAGCGCGGATCGATCGGCGCCCGACCCCGGCGCCGCGGCACGCTCCGCGGCGGTCCGCGCGCACTGGACCGCGATGAGCTCCCCGCGGGGGTCGCCCCGCTCGAGCAGCACGTCGGCGTAGAGGAGCCGGGGCTCGTCGTCGTCCGGGCGCGCCGCGATCGCCGCGAGCAGGTCCGCTTCCATGCCGTCGCGAGCCTAGCGGACCTCGGCCGGCGAGCCCACGCGTCCGCCCAGGCGCGCCGAACCGGGGCGAATCGAGCCGAGGCGGGCCCCGGGAAAGTCGACGCTTCCCAGGTCTCGACTAAGATCCCGGCCCCGTGCCCGCCCGCCGTCCGCTCCTCGCCGCCGTGCTCGCCTCGCTCCTCGCGCTCGGGGCGGGCTGTAAGCGGTCGTACCAGGTCGGGGACAAGGTGCTCGTCGAGTGGGAGGGCAAGGAGTACCCGGCGGTCATCCAGACGGTCGAGAGCCCGACCAAGGTGAAGGTCCACTACGACGGCTACGACACGGTCTGGGACGAGGTGATCTCGCGCGACCGCATCCGCGGTCCGGTCGAGGGGCACGTCGTCCACCCCGAGCCGCCGGCCAAGGTCCGCGCCAAGGCCGTGGCCGCCTCCCAGACCAACGTCTACAAGCTCGGCGACCGGGTGCGGGTCGAGTGGCATGGCCAGCTCTATCCCGCCGTGATCACGGCGATCGTCGGCCAGGAGAAGTACCGGATCCACTACGAGGGCTACGGCCCCGAGTGGGACGAGACCGTCGGGCTGCCGCGCATCCAGCCGAAGTAGGCGGGCGGGCCGGCCGCCTGAACGGTTTCTCCTGGCGCGATCGCGGTATTCCGGCTAAAAGCCGCGCCGCATTTCGGATTGGTCGCCGTACCCCGGGGGGCCAGCGCGGGCACGCCTGCGCGCCCCAGCGCCCGACCGAAGCGGCAGGGAGCCCCTCGTGACCAGCGAACTTTCGAAGCTCAGGAACATCGGCATCAGCGCCCACATCGACTCGGGCAAGACCACGCTGACCGAGCGCGTCCTCTTCTACACCAAGCGCATCCACGCCATCCACGACGTGAAGGGCAAGGACGGCGTCGGCGCCAAGATGGACTCGATGGATCTCGAGCGCGAGCGCGGGATCACCATCCAGAGCGCCGCCACGCACTGCACCTGGGGCCAACACCACATCAACATCATCGACACCCCCGGGCACGTCGACTTCACCATCGAGGTCGAGCGCGCCCTGCGCGTGCTCGACGGCGCGATCCTGGTCCTCTGCGCCGTCGCCGGCGTGCAGTCGCAGTCGCTCACCGTCGACCGCCAGATGCGGCGCTACGGCGTCCCGCGCATCGCCTTCGTCAACAAGTGCGACCGCGCCGGCGCCAACCCGCTCCGCGTCAAGGAGCAGCTCCGCGAGAAGCTCAACTTGAACCCGGTCCTCCTCCAGCTGCCGATCGGCCTCGAGGACAAGTTCGAGGGCGTGGTCGACCTCATCTCGATGAAGTCGCACCGCTTCTCGGGCGCGAACGGCGAGAAGATCGAGGTCGGCCCGATCCCTGCCGACATGGAGGCCGACGCGAAGAAGGCGCGCGAGGAGATGCTCGACTCGCTCTCCATGTTCTCCGACGCGCTGACCGAGGCGATCCTCGAGGAGAAGGTGACCGAGGACCTCATCGTCGACGCCGTCCGCGAGGCGACGATCAAGCTCCAGATCGCCCCCGTGATGATGGGCTCGGCCTACAAGAACAAGGCCGTGCAGCTCCTGCTCGACGGCGTCGCGCGCTACCTGCCCAACCCGACCGAGATCACGAACCAGGCCGTCGACCTCGACAAGGACGAGGCCAAGGTGACCCTGGCGAGCGATCCCGAGGCGCCGCTCGTCATGCTGGCGTTCAAGCTCGAGGACGGTCGCTACGGCCAGCTCACCTACCTCCGCGTCTACCAGGGCACCGTCGCCAAGGGCCGCGAGATCACCAACACCCGCACCGGCAAGCGCCACAAGGTCGGCCGCCTGGTGCGCATGCACTCCGACGAGATGGAGGACATCGACGCCGCCGGCGCCGGCGACATCGTCGCGATGTTCGGCGTCGACTGCAACTCGGGCGACACCTTCACCGACGGCACGCTCAGCGTGGCGATGACGTCGATGCACGTGCCCGACTCGGTCATCTCGCTCACGGTCACGCCCAAGGACAACAAGGCCCAGACGAACATGTCGAAGGCCCTCCGCCGCTTCACCAAGGAGGACCCGACCTTCCGCGTCGGCGCCGATCCCGAGAGCGGCGAGACCATCATCAGCGGCATGGGCGAGCTCCACCTCGACGTCTACATCGAGCGCATGAAGCGCGAGTACGGCGCCGAGGTCACCACCAGCCCGCCGCGCGTCGCCTACCGCGAGACCATCACCAAGCGCATCGACTACGCCTACACCCACAAGAAGCAGACCGGCGGCTCCGGCCAGTACGGCAAGATCGCCGGCTACCTCGAGCCCTGGGCCGAGGGGCGCTACCAGTTCCAGGACGAGATCGTCGGCGGCTCGGTGCCCAAGGAGTTCATCCCCGCGGTCGACAAGGGCTTCCAGTCGATGCTGCACAAGGGCCTGATCATCGGCGCTCCGGTGACGGGCATCACCGTCGTCCTCAACGACGGCGGGTCGCACGCGGTCGACTCCTCGGACATCGCCTTCCAGGAGGCCGCCCGCGGCGCCTGGCGCGAGGTCTACCCCAAGGCCGGCCCGCAGATCCTCGAGCCGGTGATGAAGGTCGCCGTCGAGGGGCCGGCCGAGTTCCACGGCGGCGTCGTCGGCATCCTCATGCAGCGCCGCGGCATCGTCATCGGCACGACCGAGAGCGACGGCTTCTCCCGCGTCGAGGCCGAGGTCCCGCTCGCCGAGATGTTCGGCTTCTCGACCGTCCTTCGCTCCGCCACGCAGGGCAAGGCCGAGTTCACCATGGAGTTCTCGCGCTACGCGCCGGTCCCCGGCGCCATCGCCGAGGAGCTCGTCAAGAAGTACCGCGAGGAGCAGGCCAAGAAGGCCAAGTAAGGAAGGCACCGCATGTTTCGCAAAGACGTCAACGAGCGGAGCCCCATGCGGGTCTTCGAGAAGTCGATGCACGGCGGCCTCGGCCGCGGCAACCTGGGTGTCGTCGCCTCGCGCGCCGGCGTGGGCAAGACGGCGATGCTCGTCCAGATCGCCCTCGACGACCTGCTCCGCGACCGCAAGGTCCTGCACATCTCGCACGACAACGCGGTCGACCACGTGCGCGCCTACTACGACGAGTGCTTCCACGACCTCGTCGCCACGATGCGCCTCGACAACCCGGAGCAGGAGCACCTCGACATCGAGCGCAACCGGCTCATCTACTCGCACCTCGGGTTCGTGAAGGCGTCCCCGCCCTCGATCCGCGGCGGCGAGTCCTCGATCAAGAAGATCCGCGAGACGGTGACGTTCGCGCGCGAGGTGGCCCACTTCGAGCCGGACGTGATCATCGTCGAGGGCTTCGACTTCCAGAACGCCAACGAGGACGGCGTCCGCGCCCTGCAGACGCTGGCGCGCGAGCGCGGCGTGGAGCTCTGGGCGTCGGCGACCGTCGACGCCCCCGCGAAGGGCGTCCCCGAGCAGCTCGTCCGGTTCATCGACGCGATCAGCGTCGTCGTCTACCTCGCCGCCGAGCACGAGAACGTCCGCATCCGGCTCCTCAAGGACCACGACAACAAGGAGCTCGCCGACCTGCACCTCCGCCTCGATCCGCACTCCATGCGCGTGATCGACGAGGACATGCGGCCGGTGTCGGATCGGCCCAAGAACGCGCGGCGCTTCCGCCTCCACTCGGGCGGCGCGCGCGGCGCCGAGGCCGAGTTCGGCGCCTGCGCCGAGCAGTACGGCCTCGCCGAGACGAACTACAGCTTCGAGGGGCACCGGATGATCGAGCGCCGCCGCGGCGTCGTCGTCCTCTCCTCCGACGAGCTCAAGAAGGGCGACTTCAGCCTCGTCTACGCCTCGCGCCGCCTCGGCCGCGTCCTCAGCGACATCCCGCTGGTCCGCAGCGTGCTCCAGACGATCTGGCACCAGATCAACGCCGCCAACCAGGTGTTCGTCATCGGCGCCATCCAGGAGGACGGCACCGTGCGCGGCGGCACCGGCTGGGGCGCCGAGCTGGCGCGCCTCTGGAAGAAGCCGCTCTTCGTCTTCGATCAGCAGAAGAACGGCTGGTTCAAGTGGAGCGGCGCGGCCTGGGAGGGCCTCGCCTCGCCGCCGGTGATCTCGAGCGAGTCGTTCGCCGGCACCGGGACGCAGAACCTCACCGATCAGGGCCGCGCCGCGATCCGCGATCTGTTCGCGCGGAGCTTCGGCACCAAGTAGGCCCTCGACGCGCACCCGCCTCCCGCGCTATCTGCGAGAGGTGTCCGGTGAGCACTCGACCAAGCACATCGTCCAGTCGCTGGCGGTGAACTCCGCCATCGCGGCCGCCAAGGGCGTGGCCGCGTTCCTCACCGGGTCCGGCGCCATGCTGGCGGAGACGCTCCACTCGAGCGCCGACTGCGGTAACCAGGTGCTCCTGCTCATCGGCGTGAAGCAGGCGCAGCGCCCGCCGTCGCCGTCCCACCCGCTCGGGCACGGGCGCGCCGCCTACTTCTGGTCGTTCATGGTGGCGCTGCTCCTCTTCGTCGGCGGCGGCGTCTATTCCATCTACGAAGGCATCGAGAAGATCCTCCACCCCGAGCCCGTCGAGCGCGTCTGGATCGGTCTGTCGATCCTCGGCTTCTCGATCGCGCTCGAGGGGATGAGCACGCTCTCGAACATCAAGGAGATCGGCCGCCGCCGCGGCGCGAAGGGGTTCTGGCGCTACCTCCGCGAGACCAAGGACAGCGACCTCGTCGTCGTGTTCGGGGAGAACTCGGCGGCCACGCTGGGCCTCCTCGTGGCCATGGCCGCCCTCACGCTCGCCTGGGTCACCGGCGACGGGCACTGGGACGGCTACGGCAGCCTCGTGGTCGGGCTGGTCCTCGTCGCCGTCGCCCTCTTCCTCGCGGTCGAGATCAAGTCGCTGCTCGTGGGCGAGGCCGCCGATCCCGAGATCGAGGCCGCGGCGCGGGCCATCGCCGCCGAGCACGAGCACCTCGAGTCGGTGCTCGAGGTGATCACGATGCAGCAGGGGCCCGGCGAGGTGCTGGTCGCCCTCAAGATCCGCTTCGCCCCGGATCTCACGAGCGAGCAGGTCTCGCACACCATCAACGACTTCGAGGTGCTGCTCCGCAAGCAGCGGCCCGAGGCGAGGTGGGTGTTCGTCGAGCCCGATCTCGTGGCCGACACCGAGGCCAAGGCCGCGAGCTGAGCGCGGGCCCGCGCTCGCCCCTTCGACGCGACTGCGCTTCGAGGCGGCCCTCGGTCAGGCCGAGTGCTTCTCGAGCAGCCGGCTCAGGCGGGGCACGGCGTCCTCGACGTGCTTCTTCGCCGATCCGCGGAGCTTGTCGTAGGTGCCGCGAACCACGCTGCTCTTGGCCGACTTGGCCTTGCCGTCGGTGACGCCGAGGAGCGCGTCGGCCGCGCGCGCCTTGTTGGCGACGAGGTGGGCGGCCGGCTGGCCCTTGGCGACGCCCTCGTCCCAGAGGGGATCGAGCGCCTTGGCGAACTCGGGCAGGAGCGACTCGACCACGTGGGCGATGAACCCAGGCTTGATGCCCTTGACCGCGCTGTAGCCGGCCTTCACCGCGAGCCCCGAGATGCCGCCCTTGGTCGCGACCTCCTCGTCGACGAGGGTGCAGCAATCGGCGACGACCGTCGCCTTCTTCGCCGGGTCGTTGATCTTGTCGCTCAAGGCCATGGGGGGAGCCTCTTCGGGCAGGGGGTAAGGTTGCGAGAGCCGCTCTCCTAGCACAGTGCGCCCAGGTCGGGCAGCGGCGTGACCGGAGGACGCCCCGAGCAGCGCCGGCCTTGCATCGCCGAGAACCTCACGTCGGGCCATGGCGGGAAATGTAAGCGAAGCTACACTCGCGTCCGAGGGAGGGGACAGGTCATGGATGCGAGCTGCCGCGTTTGCGGCATGGTGACGGCCCTGCCGGACCTCGAGGTCCGTGGGCACGTCGTGGACTTCGTCTGCGTCCGTTGCGGCGCGCCGCACGACGCCACCCAGGCCGGCGCGGGCGTGCCGGCGCGGGGGCACCCCGCCGGCGCCGCACGCGCCGCGCCCCCCAGCCGGGGCGCCCCCGCTGGCGCGCGCCGCGCGACCAGGCCGCCCGAGCCGTCCGAGGCGGCGCCGCCGAAGGGCGATGACGAGCGGCTCCTCGATCTGCGAAGGCTCGCCGCGCTGCGCCGCACGCCCGGCGCCGAAGCACGCAGCGCCGCCGACCTGATCGACGCGCCGCAGAGCGTGCGCACCGCGATCCGGCTCCTCAGCCAGGTGCTGCTCCCGGTGAGGCCGCGGTGGGGGCGGGCCGTTCGGGGCGACGATCGGGGCAGCCGCGTGGGGCTGCTGGTCGGCGCGGCCATCGTCGGCGCGGCCGTCGTCGCCATCGTCGAGCGAGGGCTGCACGACAGCGCCGCCGTCGCCGCCGCGCCCGATCCGATCGCCGTCGATCGTGGGGACGGCGTCGCCGACGGCTCCGGGCGCGCCGTGCCCGAGGCGTGGACGGGCGAGGCCGCTCCCGGAGCGCCGCCCGGCGAGCGCGCCGCGTCCGCCGAGATCGCCGAGAGCACGCCGCGGGCGACCGCGGGGCGCGCGCGGGGCGTGGAGCCGCGCCGCGCGGCAACCGGGCCGGAGCGAGCGCGGACG
>CAYJPW010000089.1:0-42507 GCA_964372055.1 uncultured Polyangiaceae bacterium | reverse complement strand
GCCCCTCGGGGGGTGTCAGGCCGCACCCGGGGGGCCCGGCCCCCCTCCGAGGCGCGCGCGCGGGGGCCGCGCGCTCGACCCGGGGCATGCTTGCGCGATGTACGATCGAAGAATGAAGGCTGGATTCAGCGCTCAGCTCCTCGGCCTGCGGAGCGGCAGGCGCGCGGCCCCGTCGCTCTCCCCGAAGGAGGCCGCGTGAGCGACGCGCGGCCCGCGAGCCCGAGGCGGCTCGCGCTCGGCGACGTCCCGCTGGCGCGGCGCTGGGCGCGGCGAGCGCTCGCGGCCGCGCTCCACCTCGAGCGCCGCCTCGAAGGGTTGCCCACGCCGGGCGTCGACGGCGCGCGGTCGCTGGTCTGGGCCGAGGCGCTCGGCGTCCACTTCAAGCTGCGCGCGCCGCTCTCGGACGGCGACGCGCGGCTCCTTCGTCGCGTCGGCGCCGCGCCCGCGCTCCTCGACCCCATCGGCCTCGTCAGGTCGACCTTCGCCCGCCTCGTCGAGCTGCTGGCCTCCGCGCCGGCGATCTTTCACGACGCGCCCGCCGACGCCGCCACCTCGCACCGCGTCGGCGCCGATGCGATCGCCTACACCCTCGGCGGCCGGGTCTGGTTCACGCCCCGCTTCGCGCCGCCCGGGCACCATGAGGCCGGCGGCTACGCTCGTCCCGCGCGCGCCGCGATGGTGCTCCACGAGCTCGTCCACGTGCTCGATCCGCTCTCGGGCAACGACGACAACCACATCTCCGAGTGGGACCCGCGCTACGCCGCGATGACGGCGGAGCAGTCGGTGCACAACGCCTCGAGCTACGCCGCGTTCGCGCAGCACGCGACCTACCTCACCGACGCGCGCTTCGGCGCCGGAGCGGAGACGCGCCACGCCGAGGACGGGGCGTTCGCGGGAGGGCGCCGGCCGGGGAGGCGGTGATACCGCGAGGTCACCGCGGCGACGCAGCCCCGGTCAGCGCTTCTCGGTCCTCGACAGCGCGAACGCGTACTGGTCCGCGTACTTCTCGACGTTCGCCTTGATCAGATCGGCCCCGCCGTGGCCGGAGTCCTTCTCGATCCGGAGCAGCACCGGCCCGCCCGCCGAAGCGCTCTGCAGCGCGGCGGCGAACTTGCGCGCGTGGAGCGGGTCGACGCGGTCGTCGCTGTCGGCCGAGAGGAGCAAGAGCGCCGGGTAGCGCCTGCCGCGCTCGACGTGGTGGTAGGGCGAGTAGGCGTAGAGCGCCGCGAGCTGCGCCGGATCCTCGGCGGAGCCGTACTCGCTGCGCCACGTCTTGCCGGCGCCGAAGAGGTGGTAGCGGACCATGTCGAGGAGCGGGACGCCGCAGAGGCCGACGGCGAAGAGATCGGGCCGCTGCGTGATCGCCGCTCCGACCAGCAGCCCGCCGTTCGACGCGCCCTGGATCACGAGCCGCTCGGGCTTGGTGTAGCCCTCTTTCACCAGGTACTCGGCCGACGCGATGAAGTCGTCGAACACGTTCTGCTTGTTGAGGAGCATGCCGGCCTTGTGCCAGTCCTCGCCGTATTCGCCGCCGCCGCGGAGGTTGGCGACGGCGTAGACGCCGCCCCGCTCGAGCCACGGGTAAGCCGACGCCACGAACGCGGGCGTCTCGGACGCCTGGAACCCGCCGTAGCCGTAGAGGAGCGCGCGCGGGCTGCCGTCCTTCACCAGGTCCTTGCGACGCACGATGAACATCGAGAGGCGCGTGCCGTCCTTCGACGGGAAGAACGCCTGCTCGACCGTGTACGGCGAGGGATCGATGGGCACCTTCACCTTGGCGTAGAGCTCGGTCTTCCCCGTCTTGATCGAGGTCTCGTAGATCTCGGAGGGCGCGGTGTACGACTCGAACGAGAAGTACGCCTCGTCCTCGTCGGGCAGGCCCACCGGGCCGCCGACGCTGCCGATGCCGGGGAGCGGGACCTTCCGCACCGGTTTGCCGTCGAGCTCGCGGATCTCGAGCTGGCTCGCGGCGTCCTTGAGGTAGGTGAGCGCGAGCCGCCCGCCGAGGATGCCGAAGCCGTCGAGCGTCGCGTCCGGGCTCTCGGGGACGATCTCCTTCCACGCGGCGCGGTCGGGGTGCGCGGGATCGACCTCGAAGACGTGCTGGCGCGGCGCGCCCTCGTCGGTGTGCACGTAGAGCCGATCCTTGTGGACCTCGATCGAGTAATGGGCGTTCTTGCCGACGGCGAGCGGCGTCCACGCGGTCGTCTTCCCGTCCTCGCGGCGGAAGTACACGTCGGTCGAGGTCCAGCCCTTGTAGACGCTCAGGACCAGCCAGCGGCCGTCGCGCGAGAGATCGGCGCCGAGGAAGGTCGAGGCGTCGCCGGTGCGCTCGCGGACGAGGCGGTCCTTCTTCGGATCCTCGCCGAGCTTGTGGAAGCGGATCTCGGCGAAGCCGGGGCGATCCGCCTCGGGGATCTTCGGATCGGTCGGGAGCCAGGTGTAATAGAAGCCGTCGCCTCTCGGCGTCCACGAGGCGCTCGCGTACTTCGCGCCCTCGATGACGTCGACGTCCGACTTCTTCCCGCTGGCGACGTCCATGACGTAGAGCGTCGCCTCGTCCGAGTTGTTCTTGCGGACGCGGTAGGCCACGCGCTTGCCGTCCCACGTCGGCTGCCAGCCGCCGAGCGAGACGTTGCCCTGCGACAGCCACGTGTTCGGATCGAGGAGGACCTTCTCCTCGCCCTTCTTCCCTTCCTTCCAGTAGACGACGCTCTTCTCCTTGTCGGCGTGGCGGCGCGTGAGGAAGTAGCGGCCTTTGCGGTGGCGCGGCGCCGAGACGGTGTCGATGTAGAAGAGCTCTTTGAGGCGGGCGGCGAGGGCGGCGCGCTCGGGGAGCTTCGCCAGCTCGGCGCGGGTGAGCGCGTCCTGGGCCTTCATCCACTCCTGGACCTCGGGCGCCTTCGCGTCCTCGAGCCAGCGGTACGGGTCTTTGATCTCGCGGCCGAAGAGGACGTCCTTGACGTCCACGGTGCGCGAGGCCGGGTACGGAAGCAGCGGCTTCAGGGCGGCGGGATCGGGCGCGGCGCTCGCCGTCGGGACGGGAGGAGGAGGAGAGGGCGTCGCGGGGCCCGGCACGTCGGGCGCCCCGCAGCCGGCCGAGCTCGACGCCGCGAGCGCCGCGGCCAGCAGCGCCGCCGGCGTCACCCATGCTCTCCGCCAAGCTCCGATCGAGGTCTCGCGTTTCATCGCGGCGCAGCTTAGCGCAGCGCGAGCCGACGCAACCGCGGGTCGGGCATGGGCGGCGGCGGCGAGCGGTGATATCGGTGGGGAGAGGGGCGAATCATGCGGCGCTTGTCTTCTCTCTCGGGTCGTTTGGTCGCGGTCGTGGTCGCGATGTCGGCCGCCGCGTGCGGGAGCGAGGCCTCGACCGACGCCGCCGCCGGAAGCGGAACGGGAGGCGCGGGCGGGGCGATCACCGGGGCCGCGTCGTCGTCGGGCCACGCGACCACGACGACGTCGTCGTCCGCCACCTCCTCCGGAACGGGCGCGACGACGACCGGCGCGGGCGGCGCCGGGGGCGGAGGCGGCGCCGCGCCCTTCACCTGCACGGGCAAGGCGGCGCACGAGGGCACCGACGTCGTCACGTTCCCGTCGGGCGGCGTCGATCGCACCACGCTCGTGCACGTGCCGCCTGGCTACGACCCCGACCAGGGGACGATGCTCGTCCTCAACTTCCACGGCTACAGCTCGGACGCGCCGCAGGAGGCGCTCCTCAGCAAGATGAGCACGGCGAGCGACGCGCGCGGCTTCCTGGTCGCCTACCCGTACGGGCTCTTCTCGAGCTGGAACGCCGGGCAGTGCTGCGGGGACGCCTGGACGAACTCGGTCGACGACATCGCCTTCGTGGCGGCGCTCGTCGCGGAGCTCGCAGCGGAGTACTGCGTCGATCCGCGCCGCGTCTACGCGACCGGCATGTCGAACGGCGGCTTCCTCTCGCACCGCATCGGCTGCGAGCTCGCCGACACCTTCGCGGCGATCGCGCCGGTCGCCGGCGTGCTCGGCATCCCGCCCGCCGAGTGCACGCCCTCGCGGCCCGTGCCGGTGATGCATTTCCACGGCACCGACGATCCGCTCGTCCCGTTCGACGGCGGCGTGCCGCTCGTCGGCTGGGACACCGGCGGCCTGCTCGACTTCCCCTCGGTCGCCGAGACGATGGCGGTGTGGCGCGCCATCGACGGCTGCAGCGACACGACCGAGACGACCTACCAGAACGGCGACTCGACCTGCGTGCGGTGGACCGGCTGCTCCGCCGGCTCCGACGTGATCCGCTGCGTCGTCGAGGGCGGCGGGCACACCTGGCCGGGCGGCATGCCGGTGCCCACGCTCGGCAAGACGACGACCGACCTCGACGCGACCAACGCCATGCTCGACTTCTTCGAGGCGCACCCGATGCCGTGAGCCGTTCGAGCGCGAACGCCCCGCTCGACGGCAAACCCGCCGGCCCGCTACGCTCGAGCGATGCTCGCCGGATCCCGCGCCGCGCTCGCTTTCGGGCTGCTCGCCAGCGCTTCGCTCTTCGCCTGCGGAGGCGACGGCGAGAGCGGAGGAGGCGGCGGGACCGCGGGCTGGTCGGCCTCCTGCGATCCGGATCCGCTCGCTACGGGGCTCGTCGCCGAGCAGACCGGCGTCTCGGCCGACGTCGCCGACTGCCCGATCCTCAAGTACGCCGCGAAGTACGGCGAGCCCGATCCCATGCTCGTCAAGGCGATCATCTACGGCGAGTCGCGCTTCGACTTCGACGCGACGGCGTGCCCCAACCTCCCCTGCGGGACGCCGCAGGGGTGGAGCGAGGCGGAGTCGTACTGCTACGGCATGATGCAGGTGGTCCCCGCGTGCGGCACCCCGAACGGCCTCGGCCTCCTGCCCGACGGTCACCCCGACCTGACGACGGACGAGTCTTCGCCCGCCTGGGCGACGTCGATCTTCAACCCCGAGGTCAACATCGAGATCGGCATCGCGGGCATCGCGGGCAACCGGGCAGCGGTCGAGCAGGAGTTCCCCGGCTGCACCGAGGACCAATACACGCTGATGGCGATCGGCAACTACAACTCGTACGGCAGCACGAAGAGCTGCACCGAGTACAACACCGACTACGTCGACTACATCCGCCCCGCCTACCAGGAGTACTCGGCGGCCGCCGGGTGGCCGGCGCGCCCCTATTGAGTCCCTGACGTCCCCGTTTGCGGCGCGCGCCGAAGATCGGGCAGAGAGATTGCTACCTGCGGCGGGCATCCGCTCGCGGTCGCCCGCGGCGGCCGCCCCGCGATGCCGCACAGGCCCCGCAGCCATTACGTCGTCGCCGTCACCCTCGCCGTTGGATGCACCGGCGACTCCTCTCCCGGGCGCGGGGTCGAGGATCCGGGCGCGGCGACAGGAGCTCCCGACGACGCCGGCGAGCCCTTCACCCGGCTGCCCGACCCGCTGGCCATCCCCGATCCAAGCCCCGCGGAGGCGCTGGCCGTGCCGAGCCAGCCGCCTTGGCCGGGCGAGGAGCGTCCGTTCCTCCAGACGTTGTTCGCCGATCACATGGTGCTCCAGCGCCACGTCCGTGCACCGATCTGGGGCTGGACGGACCCCGGCGCGCGGGTGAGCGTCGAGATCGCCGGCCACGGCGCGAGAGCCGTCGCCGACGCAAATGGGCGATGGATGGCCGTGCTCGAGGCGCTTCCGGCGGGCGGACCCTACGTGCTGACGGTGAGCGGCTCGGAACGACGGACCGTGAGCGACGTGCTCATCGGGGATGTGTGGATCGCCGCGGGCCAATCGAACATGGAGCTCCGCCTGAGCGACCCGGACGAGCTCGCGCGAGCGGACTTCCCGGCCATCCGGCAGCTGAAGCTCATCCCGGCGGCGTCCGGGAGAAACGTCGACGTCGCGAGGACGGCCTCGCCCCCGTGGACGGTCTGCGACCCGAGCCACGCCGGCCAATTCTCGGCCGTCGCATACTACTTCGCCCGGCGCATTCACTCCGAGACGGGGGTCCCGATCGGCATCCTCAACGCGACGTATGGCGGTTCTTCGATCGAAGCCTGGATGCCACCGTGGGCGCCCGCCGAGGCGCCGGAGCTCGGCTACATGGTCGAGGCGTACAGGCGGCGGGTGGACGCCTACTACGCCGCGCTCGAGGCCAAGAGGCCCGCGGGGATCGATGGCTGGCTCGCGGAGGCGCGCGCGGAGCTCTCGACCACGAACGCATCGCCCATCTTCCCCGACGACACCCCGGGTCCGGTGTGGAACGCCGGCGACGCCGAGGCGACGACGCCGTTCGCGCTCCACGGCGGGATGGTCCACGCGACCCTCCCCTACGCGATCCGCGGCTCGCTCTGGTACCAGGGCGAGACCAACGGCGGCGACGGCGACATCTACGCGGCCAAGACGGGCGCGCTCGTTCGCGCCTGGCGCAAGCTCCGAGCACAGGGCGAGACGCCGTTCTACTTCGTCCAGCTCCCGGCCTTTCAGCCCGACCAGCAGCAGCCGGCGGGAGGCGATGGCTGGTCGCGGCTGCGCGAGGGGCAGCTGCTGGCGACCTCGATCCCGAGCTCGGGCATGGCCGTCACCATCGACGTCGGGGCACCCGACGAGCTCCACCCTCCCCAGAAAATCGACGTCGGGGAGCGCCTCGCCCTGATCGCGCTGGCGAAGGACTACGCCGGCGAGTTGCATCCCGGCGGGGGCGATCGAGCCCCACTCGCGCCGACCGAATCCACCGGACCGGTGTTCGAGAGCTCCACCGTCGAAGCGGGCCGCATCCGCGTGACGTTCGACCACGTCGGCCGGGGGCTGATCATCGGCAGCCCGAAGCGTCCCGGCGTTCCGGTCGCCGCGGACCCGATGGGCAAGCTCGCGCGCTTCGCCATCGCCGGTGACGACCGAGCCTGGCGCTGGGCGGACGCCGTGATCGAGGGCGACACCGTCGTCGTCTCGAGCCGCGAGGTGCCCGAGCCGCGGTTCGTCCGGTACGCGTTCTCCGCATCGCCGCTCGGGGCCAACCTCTACAACGCCGACGGGCTGCCCGCGTCGCCGTTTCGCACCGACGAGGACCACCTCCTCGTCGCCCGGGGTGCGACCGGCGGCGGCGTGTTCTTGCCCGGGATGCACGTCACCGTGCGCGCGCAGCCGGCGCCCGCGGGTCAGGTCTTCGATCGCTGGCTCGGAGGCGCGGGGTTCCTCTCGGATGCGACGCGGGACGAGGTGACGGTGACGATGCCCTCGCGAGATCTCGTCCTGGTGGCGGCGTATCGCTCGAAGGAGTGACCGCGGCCCGGCTCCGGGCGCCGCGTGGGTGCGCTACTCGCGGGCCGCTCGGTCCAGCGCCGCGCGCACCCGGCGCGCGAGCACGTCGGGCTCGAAGGGCTTCTCGAGCAGGTCTGCCGCCCCGATCGCCGGCCCCGACCCGCCGGGCGGCGCGTAGCCCGACATGAACAGCGTCACCAGCGTGGGGCGCTCGGCCGCGAGCTCGAAGGCGCGCTAGCGGCCGCCGCGCTCGGGGATAACGACGTGGGGGGGGCCGGGCCGCCCCCCCCCCCCCCCCCCCCCGCCGAGCTCGGGCATCACGACGTCGGTGAGGAGGAGGTGAATGGGACCGCGGTGCTCGCGCGCGATCGCCCTCGCCGCTTCGGCGTCGCCCGCCTCGAGCACGCGGTAGCCGAGGCTCTCGAGCACCTCGACCACGGCGCGGCGCACCGCGCGCTCGTCCTCGACGACCAAGACGGTCTCGTCGCCGCGCCGCCGCTCCGAGGTCGCCGGGGCCGAAGCAGGCGCGGCGTCGATGGCGCCCGTCGCGCGCGGGAAGAGGACGGCGAACGTGGCGCCTGCGCCGGGCTCGCTCTCGACCTCGATGCACCCGTTGCTCTGCCGCACGATGCCGTACACGGTCGCGAGGCCCAGGCCCGTCCCGCTGCCGGGCGGCTTGGTCGTGAAGAAAGGCTCGAAGAGGCGGGCGCGCGTCGGGGCGTCGATCCCCAGGCCGGTGTCGCTCACCGAGAGGCGCACGTAGGCGCCGGGACCGGGCGCGTCGAGCCGGCGGGCGCAGGCGTCGTCGATCGCGACGTTCTCGGTCGCGATGCGGAGCGCGCCGCCGCGCGGCATCGCGTCGCGGGCGTTGAGGGCGAGGTTGAGCACGACCTGCTGGAGCTGCGTCGGATCGACGAGCACGCGCCACGGCTCGGCGGCGACCGACGTCGTCAGCGCCACGTCCTCGCCGATGAGTCGCGTGAGCATCGGCTCCATGTCCGAGACGACCGCGCCCGGCACGATCCGCGACGGCCTGAGGAGCTGCCGGCGCCCGAGCGCCAGGAGCTGGCGGGTGAGCGCCGTCGCGCGCTCGCCGGCGCGGCGGATCTCGGTGACGTCGGCCGCCTGCGGATCGTCCGGGCCGAGCCGCGAGAGGAGCAGGCTCGTGTACGAGAGCACGACCATCATCAGGTTGTTGAAGTCGTGGGCGATGCTGCCCGCGACCCTGCCGATCGCCTCGAGCTTCTCCGACTGGCGCAGCCGCTCCTGGCTGTGCAGGAGCGCCTCCTCCGCTTGCCAGCGCTCGGTCACGTTGCGCACCAGCGTCACCGTCTCGGCGTCCCGCAGGGGCACGCAGCGCGCCTCGAAGCGCTCGATGCGCGGCGGGAACGGGAGCTGGTACTCCACGGCGGCGACCGATCCCGACGCGTGGGCCCGCCTCACGGCGTCGAGGAGCGCCGCGCCCGGCTCCGCGGGGAGCACGTCGACGAAGGTCCTGCCGAGGAACGCCGTGGGCGGGGCGTAGAGGTCGGAGGACCGGCCGGCGAAGTAGTGGACGATGCGGCCGGCGGCGTCGGTGTGGAAGAGCAGGTCCGGGAGCGCGCGGAAGATGGCCTCGAGCTCGCTCGTGCTGCGCTCGAGATCGGCGCGCGCGAGGCGGACGTCGGTGATGTCGCGCGCGACGGCGTAGAGCACGTCCTCGCCGGGCCGGAGGCCACGACACCGCCACGAGAGCCACCGGCACGAGCCGTCCGCGCACAGATAGCGGCTCTCGAATCCGTGGAGATCGACGCCCGAGAGCAGCGTTCGCGTCGCTTTGCGCGTGGCGCGGTGGTCGTCCGGGTGGACGAAGGCGAGGATGGGGCGCTCCATCAGCTCGTCGAGCGAGAAGCCGAGCGTGCGCTCCCAGGCCGCGTTCAGCCGCTTGAACCGCCCGTCCAACCCGGCCACACAGGTGAGCTCGACGGCGAGATCGAAGAAGCGATCGCGCTCCGCGTCGGCGGGCGCGCCCTCGGCCGTGTGCGTCGGATCCCCCTCCCCCACGCCACCACCTTAGCGCAGGCCGCCGCGCGCGTCGCCGCCACGCAGACGTGGGGAGCGGCCGGCGGCGGCGATGTCCGACACCTCTTCAGCCCACCTTGCGGTACCAGCTCCGGAGGCGCTGCCACGGCCCGAGGCCCGCGCGCACCTGCTCGAACGCGCGCTCGGCGTGCTGGCGCGCGCGCTCGACGTCCCCCGGCGCGAGGCCGAGGCCATAGCGCGCACGCGCATAGATCGACGCGGCGGCGGCGAGATCGGGGCTCTTGCCGGCGTCGCGCTCCGCGCGCACGACCGCCTCCTCGACCGAGTCGCTCGGGAGCGGCGCCTTGCCTGCGTCGGTGAGGCCTTCGCGCACGTACGACCAGAGGCCGTCGATGCGGTCGCTCGGCGACTTCGCCCAGAAGGGGCGCCGGAGGTGGCGCAACACCAGCCAGCGGCGGAGCGGTCGCCCCGCGAGGAGGAAGAGGAGCAAGGGCCAGAGCCGCTCCGCGGCCTCCTCGGAGTCGCGCGCGAAGCGCTCGATCGCCTCGCCGATGTCGCGGCCCTTGTCGCGCATCCGGCCGAGGTCGTCGCCGTCGGGCCCGTCGTCGTCGTCGCCCTGGGCGCCGTGATCGCTCTCGTGATCGCCGCGCCCGGTGCGCCACAGGTACGGCGAGAGCACGGCGGTGAAGGCGAAGAGCGCGGTCAAGAGGGCGAGGAGCGCCGCGAGGTTGCGACGCCGGAGCTTCGTCCCCTTGTCCTTCTTGGCCTCGAGGCGGCGCGAGGGCGCGCCGCCGAGGAGCTGCCAGAGCTCGAGGTGGTGCGCGTGGCGCTGCGTCAGGTAGACGCCGAACGTGAGGGTGAAGCCGGCCAGCAGCGCGAGCGGGATCGGCAGCCACGCCGACATCTTGGAGCGCTGCCATTCGGTGACGCGCCCCTCCTCGTTGAGGATCACCATCACCGCGCCGATCCAGCCGACCGCCGGCCCGAACGCGGCGAAGAGCTGCCAGCGATGCTGCAGCGAGAGGAAGCCGCAGAAGAAGCCGCACGAGATCATCACGCCCGGGACCATGACCTCCTCGCCCCAGTGCGCGGAGTCGCCGACGAGCACGAAGGCGAACATCCAGACGAGCCAGGCGGCGGTCATGGCCCAGACGCGGAGACGGAAGAGCGAGACGAGCTGCCCGATCGGCACGCCGAACAGGCCCGCGCCGAAGAAGAGCGGGACCTGCCAGCTCTCGCGATCGGAGTGCGAGTACGAGAGCGCGGTCACCACGATGGCGAGGATGCCGGTCGCGGCGAAGACGTCGAAGGCGATCATCGGACGCCGCACCAGGCGCAGCGCGTCGCGGAACCGCGGCGTGAAGCTCGGGACCGCGGCCATCAGCTCCGCGCCTCGAGCGCGAGCGCCATTCCCTGCCGGCGGAGGTAGAGGAGCGATCCGCGCGCCGCACGCACGCCCGCGTCCGCGGCCATCACGCCTTGGACGAGGTGGCGCTCGAGCGGCGCGCGGACGTTCTCGCGGCGGCGCTCGGCGCGCAGGCGACCCAGGTCGAGGCGGTTGTCCTCGGCGCCGACGGGATAGCGGAAGAAGAACAAGCGCTCGAGGCGCGAGCGCGTGTCCACCGGCGAGGGCTCGATCAGGCCTGCGCCTTCGGCGACGACCAGGGTGAATCCGGGCGCGACGGCCAGGGGAACGCTCGCGGCGCCGGTGACCGCGATGCCCGCGGTCCCTGCGCCGAGCGGCCCCTGCGCGGCGAGGGCGTCCGGGAGAGGCATCGCGCTCTGCCATGCGACCGACGCGCCCAGGGCGCGCCACCTCCGCTCCTCGCCGCGCCGGCACGCGAGCTCCACGAGCTCGACGCCGCCCGCGCCGGCGAGACCCGGGCGGCCGCCCGGCGGCGCGATCGCCGTGGCGAGCGTGACCTGCTCGCCGCGCCGGACGAGCTCCTGCGCGATCGCGATCCAGCCCTCGACGAGGAGGTCGAGGAGATCGCCGAGCAGCGGCGCGCCCGCCTCGAGGAACGAGGGCGGCAGGTAGGTGTCGAGGACGAGCCGGAACTTGCGCCGCGAGAAGGGGATCGCCTCGGGGCGCCGGATCTGGAGCGCGCCGGTCTTGATCGACAGCTTCCAGTGGATGCGCCGGCGATCGTCGCCGGGCGCGTACTCGCGGAGCTGGAAGAGGTCGTCGGTGGGCAGGCGCGAGAGCACCGTCATCGCGCCCTCGCTCTGCGCCGTGGCGCGCGGCTTCGCGTCGAAGAGGAGCGGCCGCAGGCGCGGCAGGACGCGGAGGAACGCGCAGGCGTGCGACGCGACGCGCACGCGGGTGAGCCCGAGGACGTCCTCGTACCAGATGGTCGCGGGGCCGACGCGGTACTCGCCGCGCGGCGTCCTCGGCAGCGGCGCCGAGACCGTCGCCTCGGCGCTCGAGACCTTGGGGTCGGCGACGAAGCGCGTCTCGCCGCCCAGACGCGCGGGCAGTTTCTCGTGGATCTGGAGCCGGAACCCCGGCGGGACGGGCAGGCGCGCCAGCGAGAAGCGCTCCTCGACCGGATCGCCGGCCTCGACGAGCGCCGGGGAGAGCTCGCGCTCGATGCGCCCGCCCTTCCTGCGGACGCGCTCGTCGAACGCTTGCACCCGGAACGCCGAGACCAGCGTCGCCACGGTGCCCGACGCGTACACGAGGCCGATGCCGATCACCGCGAGCACGCCGAACTGCGCCCACTTCGCCGAGAGGGCGATCGCGACCATGAGCAGCGACGCCACGAGCATGCCGAAGCCGCGGCCGGTGAGGACGCGGACGTGGCGATCGAGCGCCTCGACGAACCCGCCGAATCCGGCGCGCCCCTCGGCGGCGAGGGCCCGCCGCTCGCGGGCGACCTTCACGCCGATGCCCGCGAGCATCAGCACCGCCGTGGGCAGCGCGAACGTGGCGAAGAGCCCGGAGAAGCTGCCGCTCGTCTCGGCGACCTCCCTCACGTCGAAGAGGACGCCGACCGCCGCGCCGATGCCCCAGGGCAGCACGAAGAGCAGCACCGAATGGACCGCGGCGCGGAGGAGCTTGTACAGCGTGCCCATCGCGCTACGCCGGCGCCGGCACCTTGCCGAGGCACCAGGCGATGAACTCGCGGCCGACGCCCGAGTCGGCGAGCATCACGCGGTGGCCGAGGACGTCGGGGGCCATGGCCTTGACGTCGTCGACCGAGACGAAATCGCGTCCGGCGAAGAGGGCGCGGGCCTGGCAGGCGCGCGCGAGCAGGAGCGTGGAGCGCGGCGAGACCGAGCGCAGGTTCCGCCCGTCGTTGCGCACGGCGCGCACGACGGCCACGAGGTAATGGCGGAGCTCGGGGGACACGAAGACGCGCGGCGTCGCCTGCTGCCAGACGATCAGGTCCTCGCGCGAGATCACCGGCGTCACGTCGGCGAGCACCGGATCCGGAGCGAGGTGGACCTCGAGCATCCGCGCCTCGGCGTCCTCGGGCGGGTAACCGACCGAGAGCATCATCATGAAGCGGTCGAGCTGCGCGGCGGGCAAGGGATAGGTCCCCTCTTCGTCGAGCGGGTTCATCGTGGCAAGCGCGATGAACGGCTGCTCGAGCTCGTGCGTCGTGCCCTCGACGGTCACCTGGCGCTCCTCCATGACCTCGAGCAGGGCGGATTGGGTCTTGGGCGTGGCGCGGTTGATCTCGTCGGCGAGGAGGACGTGCGTGAACACCGGACCCTGTTGGAACTCGAAGGTCTTGGTGCGCATGTTGAAGACGTTCGCGCCCGAGACATCCATGGGGAGGAGGTCGGGCGTGAACTGGATGCGCTTGAACGTGCAGCCCACGCTGGCGGAGAACGACTTGGCGAGCATCGTCTTGCCGACGCCGGGGACGTCGCGGAAGAGGACGTGGCCGCGCGCCGCGACGGCGCAGAGGACCTGCTCGATCACCTCGTCCTTGCCGAGGATGACGCGGCGGATGCTGTCGATCACGGCGCGGTGCTGCTCTCGGATCTGCGCGGTCACGGGCGGAGCATAGACGGGGCCGGGCCCCGGGCGGGGCGGAAGGCGGCGGCTCCCGGGCGCCCGCGGATGGCAAACGCCGTTTGGGCTGTCACACTTCCGGGGCGCGCGGCGATGGAGCGGAGATGACCCTCGGATCGATGCCGGGCTCGCCCCAGGAGCTGCTGGCCGGGGCCTCGACCCGCAGCTGGCTCAGGCAGTTCGTCACCGGGCGCGTGCCGCGCGACGAGGTCGACGATCTGGTGCAGACGGTGCTCTGCGACGCGCTCGCCGCCGGGCGCGTGCCGGCCGAGGCGCGCGAGCTCCGGAGCTGGCTCACCGGGATCGCCCGCCACAAGGTGGCCGACTTCCACCGGCGCGCCTGCCGCGAGCGCGCCTGCGATCCGGGCGAGATCCCCGCCCCGCCGGCGCCGTTCGAGGAGCTCGCGCTCGCCGATTGGGCCGAGCGCCAGGTGGCGGGGGAGGACGCGCGCCGAACGCTCGAGTGGATGGCGCGCGAGGGCGAAGGCGAGGCGCTCGAGCACATCGCCGCCGACGAGGACCTCCCCGCCCCGCGCGTCCGCCAGCGCGTCTCGCGGCTGCGGCGCTGGCTGCGCGAGCGCTGGGTCGCCGAGCTCGCCGCCGTCGCCGCGCTCGCCTTGATCGCCGCCGCCACGGCCCGGGCGCTCTGCGTCGCCGACGAGAGCGCCGTCCCCGAGCCGCTGCCCGCGGGCGCCGTCGCGGTCGCGGCGTCGCCGCTCGCCGGCGAGTGGCGGCTCGAGCGGTTCACGCCCACCGGGAAGCTCGACGCCACGCGGCAGGCACTTCTCGATCGGGTGCGCGGATCGCTCTCGGTGCGGATCGACGGCGCCCACCTCACCGCGAGCGCCGGCCTCCTCTCGATCGAGCGCGACGTCCACATCGGGCGCGGCCCGGGAGGCCGCCTCTTCGTGAGCGCCGCGCGCAAGGGCGGCGGGACCGACGCGGCCTGGTGCGAGCTCCGCGGCGACGAGCTCGTCGTGACCGCGGACGAGGGGCCGTGGCGCGGGGTCGCCGTGTTCCGCCGATCGGGGCGGTGACGGCGTATCCCCCGTCGATGGCCGACCCGAGCCCCACGGCGCCTCACGCCGCCGACGACCCCAGGAAGAGCCGCTGGGCCCGCGCCGCGCGCGCCGCCGAGCTCGAGGGCGAAGGCCCGCACGCGCTCTCGGCGGGCGGCGTCGACCTCGTGGCCGTGCGCGCGCACTCCGGCGAACGCCCCCCTGGCCGGCTTCGAGCCCCGGCGCGATGCGAGCTCGCGGTCGCTCGAGCGAGCTCGACGTCCGGCGACGCGCTGGAGCTCACTTCTTCTTGTCGACCTTGACGAACTTGAGCGTCATCCGATCGCTCTCGCCGATGTCGAGGTACTTCTGCCGATCCTTGTCCTTCTGGCGCAGGGTGGGCGGCAAGCTCCAGACGCCCTCCGGGTAGTCCTTCGTGTCCTTGGGGTTGGCGTTGATCTCGCTCTTGGCCGCGAGCTTGAACCCCGCGCTCTCGACCTCTTTGATCAGCCACGCCTCGGGCAGATAACCCTGCTTCGTGCTCTCGTCGGGGTTGGCGTCGGCCTTGGCGCGGTGCTGCTCGATGCCGAGCACGCCGCCCGGCTTGAGCGCGTCGTGGATCTCGGCGAGCCAGACCTGCATCATCTTGTCGCGGTGCCAGCCGTGCATGCCGCGCATCACGATCGCCATGTCGAGCTTGCCGTCGAGACCGAGGTCGGGCTTCTTCGGGTCGACGACGACGCGCTCGACCTTGCCGAAGAGCTCGGGCGACTTGCCGAGGAAGAGCGCCAGCCGCTGCGCATAGAGCGTCGGCCGCGCGTCGGCGGGGCCGTTCGGATCCGCCGTGTTCACGACGAGCTTGCCGGAGGGCGCGAGCACCGGGGCGAGGAGCTCGGTGAACCAGCCCTCGCCGGGGCCGTACTCGAAGACGGTCATGTTCGGCTTCATGCCGAAGAGCTCGAGCGTCTCGAGCGGGTGGCGGTACTTGTCGCGCTCGGGGTTGCCGGGCTCGCGGTGCTTGCCTTCGAGCGCCGCCTTGAGCGCGGCCTTGAGGCTCGGCTGCTTGGTCTCGGCGAGCTTCTTCGCGGCCGCGCGGAGCTCGGGCGTCCACCGGCCCGCCTCGAGGCGCGCCTCGGCCTCCATGGTGGCGCGGTCCTCGGCGAGCTGCTTCGCGTCGGCCGCCTTCTTCTTCTCCTCCGCGGTGGGCTCGGGCGCCTTCTGCGGCTCGGCCGAAGGCGCAGGTGCGGCGGAGGCCTCGACCGCGGCGGGCTTCGGCGGCTCGGGCGCGACACGTGGCTCGGCCGGCGGCGTCGACGGACCGCAGGCGATGGGCGAAGCGAGGAGGAGGGCGGCGAGCAATGAACGCATGGGCCCGCTCTTAGCGCGCCCGGGCCGGAACGCCAAATCGGGTCGTGCTCGGACCGGCGCGGGCGCCGCCGCGCTCGTCGAAGCCCAGGTGCCGCACCGCCTCAGCCCTCGAGCGGGAGGCCGGCGAGGTTCGCGATCACGGCGACGAGGTGCTCGGCCTGGACGGGCTTCGGGACGTGGGTCTGGAACCCGGCGGCGAAGGCGCGGTCGGCGTCGTCGCCGCGGGCGTACGCCGTCAGCGCGAGCGCCGGCGTGCGTCCCCCGTCGCTGGCCGGAAGCGCGCGGATCCGGCGCAGGAGCGTGTAGCCGTCCATCTCGGGCATCCCGATGTCGCTCACCAGCACGTCGGGGCGGAACTGCGCGAACAGCTCGAGCGCGCGGTCCCCCGACGCGGCGGTCCGTACGTTCGCGCCGCCGGCCTCGAGCAGCTCGCGCACGAGCGTCAGCGCGTCGTGCTCGTCGTCCACCACGAGGACGCGCAGTCCGCCGAGCCGCCTCGCGCACGCCGGGAGGCGCGCCTCCGCCGCTCGCGCCGCGGCGCCTTGCGCGGGCACCGTCGCGAGCGCCGGCAGCTCGACCACGAACGCCGCGCCCCGGCCCTTGCCCGCGCTCTCGGCGCGGACGGTGCCGCCGTGCGCCTGCACGAGCTGCCGCACGATGGCGAGCCCCAATCCGATCCCGCCGTGGCGTCGGGTGGTCGAGGCGTCCGCCTGGCGGAACGGCTCGAAGATCGCGGTGAGCAGGGCGGGCTCGATCCCTTCGCCGTCGTCCTTCACGACGATGCGCAGGATCGGGCCCTGCCGGCGCGCGTCGATCTCGACGCGGCCTCCGCTCGGCGTGAACTTGACGGCGTTCGAGAGCAGGTTCGACACGATCTGCTGGAGCCGATCGGGATCGGCCAGCATGCCCATCCCGTCGTGATCGACCGTCGTCACGAGCGCGACCCGCCGAGCGTCGGCGATCGGGCGCACCGACTCCGCCGCGGTCGTGACCACCTGGCGCACGTCGGTCCAGCCGAGGTCCAGGCGCAGCTTGCCGCCGATGATGCGCGAGATGTCGAGCACGTCGTCGATGAGCCTCGCCTGCGCGCGCGCGTTTCGCTCCACGATCGCGAGGGCGCGGTCCGCCTCGGGCGCGACCTGCTTCTGGCGAAGCATGACCGTCCAGCCGAGGATGGCGTTGAGCGGGGTGCGCAGCTCGTGCGAGACGGTGGCCAGGAACTCGTCCTTGGCGCGGTTCGCGAGCTCCGCCTCCGCGCGCGCCTCGCGCTCGCGCTCGAAGAGGAGCGCCCTCTCTTCTTCGAGCTTGCGGCGCTCGACCACGATCGCGGCGCGCCTCGCGAGCTCTTCGGCGAAGGCGAGGTCGTCCGCGGCGTATCGTCGGCCGGACTCGGCGTAGGCGAAGCTGATCGCGCCGAAGACGCGGTCGCGACCGCGGAGCGGGACGATCATGCCCGAGCGGAGCCTGAGCTCGCGCAGGAGGCGGAGGTGCTCCTCGTCGACCGCCGCGGCGGCGAGCAGCTCCTCGGGGATGCGCGGGTAGAGCTCGGCGGCGCCGGTCCTGATCACGCGGGGCGCGCCCGTCTCGGCGGCGGGATCCGGCGGGTAGCGGCGCCCGAGCTCTCGCGCCAGGGCGGCCTTGGAGGCGTCGACGTGGGCGACGGCGAGCTGCGCAGGCGCCGCGGCGTCGGCCTCGACGACGTGCACCGCGCACCAGTCGGCGAGCCGCGGCACCGCGAGCTGCGCCACCCTCGCCAGCGCGTCGCGGTAGTCGACGGCGCTCACGAGCGCCTCTCCGGCGCGGGCGAGGTAGGCGCGCCTCGCCTCCGCCTGCTTCTCGGCGGTGACGTCGCGAAAGACGAGGACGACCCCGAGCATGGCGCCTTCGAGGTCGCGGATGGGCGCGGCGCTGTCGTCGACGGAGACCTCGGTGCCGTCGCGCCGCACGAGCACGCTGTGGCTCGCCAGGTTGACGGTCGCCCCCTCGCGCAGCACGTCGTCGACCGGGCTCTCGACGCGCCGGCGCGTTTCCTCGTGCACGATGGGGAAGACGTCGAGCAACGGTCGGCCTCGCGCTTCGTCCTGCGTCCAGCGCGTCAGGTCCTCGGCGATCCGGTTCATGAACGTGACGCGCCCCTCGGTATCCGTGGCGATCACCGCGTCGCCGATGCTGCGCAGCGTGGTGGTCCACCAGGTCTGGGCGCGCTCGGCCTCGCGCCGCGCCTCTCGCTCGCGTTCGAGGGCGAAGGCCAGCTCCTGCTCGGCGCGCTTGCGGGCCGAGACGTCGAAGCCGACCGCGAAACACTCGCGGACCTTGCCCTCCTCGTCGAGCAGCGGGACGGCGCGAGAGGCGATCCAGACGTGGACCCCGTCGTGGCGGCGGAGCCGGAACTCCGCCTCGAACACCTTCTTCGCGGCTTTCACCTCGGGCCAGGCGCGGCGCAGCGCCGGTCCGTCGTCGGGGTGCACGGGATCCCAGCCGCGCGGCCCTCGCCACTCCTCCTCCGTCTGTCCCGTGAAGGCGCGCCAGCTCGGCGCGTCGGCGTTCGCCCGCCCTTCGGCGTCCGAGGTCCAGACGATCGCGTTCGCGGCCTCGATGAAGGTGCGGTAGGCGCGATCCGTCAAATCGCGCGTGACCTTCGCGAAGCCGACGTGCTTGCCGGACTCGTCGTGGAGCGCGGTAATCACGACGTTGGCCCAGAACCGCGAGCCGTCCTTGCGCACGCGCCATCCGTGATCCTCCACGCGGCCTTCGGCGAGCGCCGTGGCGAGCTCGCGCTCACAGGTGCCCGCGGCGACGTTCTCGGGGGTGTAGAACGTCGAGAAGTGGCGCCCCAGGATGTCGCCGGCCGTGTAGCCCTTGATGCGCTCGGCCCCGGCGTTCCAGGAGACGACGCGGCCGGTCACGTCGAGGAGGAAGATGCCGTAGTCCTTGACGCTCTCGACCAGCAGCCGGAACGGCTGATCGGCCAGCGCGACGGACTGCGCGGAGGGGCCGTCGTCGAGCATGCGGTCGATCTTCTTAAGGGCAAGCCGTGACGCACCGCAACCGGAACCGCGGCCGTCACGGAGCCGCGCTGCACTCGCGCGAAGCTCGTGCGCGAGCGGATCCGCTCCGGCCAATCGCGGCGCCGATCCCGTGAGGCGAAGCCCGAGACCGCTCGGGCCGTGCCTGACGCGAATGGCTCGGCGCGGCCGTGCTCAGGCGCGGTCGTCCGTGTCGTCCGATCCCCAAGGCGCGACGAGGAGGTAATGGCGGAGGAGGAGCCATAGCGAGCGCGCTCTCGAGATGTGGCGGCGGTGGTACATCGCCGCCCACGCGTCGACCCGCTCGGGCGGCACGCTCCAGGCCGAGGCGTAGGCGTGCACCACGCGCTTCTCGCTCGCGTCGGGCATGCCGTCGACCATCGCCGTCTCGCACATCAGCTCGACGAGGCGCTCGCGCCGGTCCGGCGGCACGTGGCGCGCGACGACCGCGGGCGGGTGGACGACGATCTCTTCGTCGGCGAGCGGCGGGATGCCCTCGGCGGCGAGGAACCGGTCGAGCAGCGCGCGCTCGCTCGGGTGGATCTCGCCGTCGGCCGCGATGACCGACACGAGCGGGTACACGAGCGCGCGAGGCGGGGAGATCGCCGCAGCCACGGGCGCGACGGGCGCGGGCGGTGCCGCCGCGGGACGCGCCTCCGTCGGTCCGCCGCCCGCCGCTCCGCCGCCGGCGCCGCCGTGTGCGAGGGCGAACGGATCCGCGAGCGTCTCGATGGGCTCCCCCCGCGCGAGTCGGCCCCAGACCGCCGCGGTCGACGGATCGACGAACGTGGACTCGAGCAGGGCCTGGCGATCCCCGAGCCCCTCGCGGGCGGCCCAGCGGTCGAGGGCCGCGGCGATGTCCTCTTCGCTCCCGAGTTGAATGGGCGCGCCGGTCGGCGCGAGCACCGCGCGCACTCCGCAGGACGGGCAGCGGCGTGCATCGATGGCCTCCAGCGGCAGAACGCCGCGGCACGCCGGGCAACGGTTCGCCGGCAGCGTGGCGAGCTCGATCGCCGACGCGGGCTCGTGCGACCGCGCCTGCGGATCGCGGCCGGGCTCGAGCCGGCCCTCCCACGCGGCGTCGCAGAGTCGGCAGCGCACCTCGGCCGGCACGCCGAAGCGGCACGCGGCGACGGCGTGGTCGTAGCGCTCGACGGCGCCCGACTCGAGCCGGCAGGCGGGGCAGTCGGCGAGGAGGTCGACGGGGGCGAGTGCCGGCATGCGACTCGTCGTGCTACTTCGGTCGCGCCCAGATCCCGAGGGAGTACTTGCCGTGCCCGTTGCCGCGCGTCGCGACGACGAGGTGAAACTCGCGGTCGTGCGTCTTGCACCAGGTGCCGCGCGGATCGATGAGCGTCAGGGGCTGATCGCCCTGGTGCATCGAGACGAGCGCGCCGTTGGGCCGCTGCACGCGGATGTCGAGGTGCTCGAGGCTCTCGTCACCGACGGCGATGAAGCGGTAGCAATACCCGCCGAGCATCTGGAAGTCATAGGTGTCGGACCGGTGCTGCGGGTCGAGCGAGCCGGTGACCTTGCGCGTGAACTCCTTGAGCCCCGTCGCGGGACCGCAGGCGGCGACGATCGCGTCGTAGTCCTTGTCGAACTTGCCGACGAGCCCGACGTTGTCGGTGCACTCCTTGTCGGTCGCCGTCGCCTTGGGGAAGTCCTTCGCCGCGCCGGGCTTCGGCTTGCCGAGCAGGTTCTCGAGCGGCAGGATCGCGCCGCTCGCCGCGCCTTGCGCCGGCGGGGTCGGCGCGGCGCCTGCCTCTGCGGGCGGGCGGTCGTCGTCGTCGTCCTCCGCGGCGGCGCTCGACGGCGACGACGACGGCGCGGCGGTCGCGGTCGCCTCCGGTGGCGCCGCCGGTGCCTGGGGGGCGCCGCAACCGGCGGCGAACGAGAGGATCACCGCCGTGACCGGCGCCTGTCGCTTTCGCATGGGAGCCGAGCGTAGCCGAGAATCGCCAGCGCCACCGCGGCGCGGAGCTCGGGGCACGTCGATCGCGTCGCGAACGCGCGGAGTGGGCCCCTCCCTCGCCCCCGATCCCCAAGGGGAAACCGGCAGCCCGCTGCATCGGATTGAGGAAGACCGCCGGCGGCCGTCAGCTGGAGCCGTTCGCGCGTAGCCAGCGCAGCAGCTCGCGGATGCTCCCGGTCGCGAGCGCCAAGCTCGTGTCGGCTGCGCCGTAGTAGAGGTGGATGGTGTCGCCGTCGGGCGCGAGCGTGTAGCCGCAGGGGAACGCGACGTTGCCGACGTCGCCCACGCGCTCGTAGGCGGCTTCCGGTCCGAAGATCCACGAGTCCCCGCGCGCGATGCACCGCTCGCCGTGCTCGAGATCGAAGAGCGCGAGCCCGAGCCGGTAAAGGCAGCCCGCCGCGGTGTGCCGGACGCCGTGATAGAGCATGAGCCAGCCCTCGTTCGTCTCGATCAGCGGGGGCGAGAGGCCGACCTTGTTCGCGTCCCACCACGAGCCCTTGCGCGCGAGGAGCAGGGGCCTGTGACTGCCCCAGTTGCGGAGGTCCGGCGAGAACGAGATCCAGACATGGGCGCCGGAGTCCGTCATCGGGCGGTGGATCAACGCGAAGCTCCCGTCGATCCGGCGAGGCAGCAGCGCGGCGTCCTTGTCGTCGGGCTGCATGATGATCCCGTACCGCTCGAAGGTCTGGAAGTCCTCGGTGAGCGCCAGCGCAACGCCGGGGCCGGCCTTGCTGAACGCCGTGTACGCGATCGCGTACTTGCCGAGCTCCTCGACCCACGTGATGCGCGGGTCCTCGATGCCCCAGAGCTCCTCCGGGTAGTTCTCCGGATCCGGCCTCAGCGTCGGCTCGGAGTCGATGACCCAGCCGTCGACGCCGTTCGCCGAACGGGCCGCGCAGAGGTGGGAGTGGCCCCGCCGGTCCTCCACCCGACAGAGCAGGAGCGTCGTGCCGTCGCGCAAGAGGGTCGCGCCGGCGTTGAAGACCGTGTGCGCCGGGTACGGCCACTCGGCCGCGCTCAAGATCGGGTTCTTCGGGTGCCGATGGAAGAGGACCGCGTAGCCTTGGTGAGCGAGCGTCATTGGGCGGAGCCCCTTTCGGCCGGCGCGACCGTCGCCGCGGCCCTGTCTGCGGCTCGCGATTCGACGAGCGCGATGAGGTAGGAGAGCGTCGACTCGGCGCCCTGGTTCTCGTTGGCGCGATCGGGGTGCAGTCCATCACGACAGCCGCCGGTCGTCGGATCGTAGAGAGCGAGCTGCTGCTGGTTCTGGCCGAGGAACCAGGCGAACGCGCGGCGAGCGTGCTTCGCCCAGACGGGATCGCCGGTGACGCGGTGCGCTTCGAGGTACGCGGACACCGCGGAGCAGGCCTCGACCGGTTGCTGATCGAACGCGGCCCGCTCCCCGCCTCGGCGGTAGAAGCCGTTCGAGCCGATGGGCGCGAAATAGCCGTCGGACGATCGTTGAACGGAAGCGAGCCACTCGAGCGAACGGATGCCGACGGCGATCATCCCTGCGTCTGCCATCCAGGAGCCGGTCGCGAGCAATGCCTGGCACATCCGGGCGTTCTCGTAGGTGACGATGTCCTCGAACCACGGCCAGTCCGGGGTGCTCGTCCGGCGATGGATGTCGAGCAGCTTTTGCGCCAGCGCCTTCCTCAGCGACTCGACGCTGCTGTCGCCTCGGAACGCGCGCATGTACTCGTCGATGCCGAGGAGGGCGAAGGCCCAGGCCCGAGGGCTCGTGAGCCCGGCGACGGCCGGCAACCCTGCGTGGAACAGGTGGCCTGCCAGGCTCTGCCTCGCGGGATCGGCGGACCTCCCGACGACGGTGCCGAGCGCCCAGATCGCGCGCCCGTGGCTGTCGTCCGACCCGGACTCCTCGGTCCACCGCCGGGCGTACGACATGAAGTTGCGAAAACGGCCGAGCTTCGTGTTGAACGCGTGGCTGACGAAGGCGAGGTACCGCGTCGCGAGCGCGCGAACGACGTTGGCGTCGTCCGTGCCGGCGTCTTCGATCAGCACCATCAGGAGCAGAGCGCGCGCGTTGTCGTCGAGGCAGTAGCCGTCGTCGTATCGGGGGATGCAGAAGGTGGCGTGCTGCAGCATGCCGGTGTCGTCGGTCATGGCACGCACGTGGGTCAGGATCGTCTCCGGCAGCGCGGCAGGGCGGCGCGCGAGCGTCTTGGTCTGGAAGACGGTCCGCCTGCGATCGGCGTGCTCGGCGCGAGCGCGCGTGAAGCTCTCGAGGTAGCGCCGCGCCACCGCGGGCCACACCATGTCGCGGCCGTGAGCCGACGCCCGCTCCGAGAGCGCCGCGCGCTTGGCGTCGTCCTCGAGGAGCGCGAGGACCTCGGTCGCGATCGCCTCCGAGCTCCGCGCCGGAACGAGCACGCCTCGGCCGTCGGCGAGGAGCTCCTGGGCGTACCAATACGGCGTGGAGATGACGGCCTTGCCCGCGCCGACGGCATAGGCGAGCGTCCCGGAGGTGATCTGCTCGGCCTTGAGGTACGGCGTGATGTAGATGTCGGCGGCCGAGAGGAACTCGGCGAGCTCGTCCTCCCCGACGAAGCGGTCGTGGAAGATGATGATCGAGTCGACGCCGAGCAGCCGCGCCCGCGCCTCGAGCGCGAGGCGGTACGCTTCGCCGTGACGCTCCTTGACGTGCGGGTGGGTGGCCCCGAGCACGATGTAGATCGTGTCGGGGGCTCGGGCGAGGACCGCCGGCAGCGCGTCGATGACGTACTCGATCCCTTTGTCGGGCGAGAGGAGCCCGAACGTCAGGATCACCGACTTGCTCTCGACGCCGAGCCGGTCCTTGCTGCTGCCGTGCGGTGGCACGACCGGGATCCCGTGCGGGATGCAGTCGATCTTCGCCGCCGGGACGCCGTGGACCTGCCGGAGCAGCTCGGCGCCCTTGTTGCTCATCACCACGACGCGCGCCGAGATCTGCGTGAGCTCGTCCATCGCGGCCCGTTGCAGTGGGTTCGGGTCGGCCAGGATGGTGTGGAGCGTCGTCACGATGGGCATGCGAAGCTCGGCGAGGAGCGAGATGACGTGGCTCCCCGCCTTGCCGCCGAAGATCCCGTACTCGTGCTGGACCGAGACGACGTCGACCATGTTCACGTTCAAGAAGTCGGCGGCGCGCCGGTAGGCAGCCGGGTCGCTCTCCGCGATCTCGAACCGAACCCGCGCTGGATACGCGTGCCGCTTCCCCGCGTCGTTCATCGCGAGGACGAAGCTATCGACCTCGGGGGCCTCGGCGGCGATGGCGTCGATGAGGTGCGTGGTGAAGGTCGCGATCCCGCACCGGCGCGGCATGTGGTTGCCGAGCATCGCGATCTTGCGGATCGGGCCCGTCGTGATCGCGCTCTGCATCGTCGCCGTCAGTGGAGCGCGCGAGGCGCGTAGCCGCGCCAGCGGCAGTCGCGCCCGCGCTCGGGCGTCGCGGCGTCGCGGGGCTCGAACGCGCCCGCCATGCCCTCGCCCTCGAGCCACGCCAGCATGTTCCTGAGGCGGCATCCGCTCATGCCGCGCTCGCTCGCCCACGTCGTGAGCTCGCCCCAGTCGCGCGGGATCGCCAGGAACACCAGCAGGGGACCGCAGCGCCGCCTCCAGCTCGCGTCCGAGCAGGGCGCCTCCGAAGCGGACTTCGCCTGGTGCGGCTCTTTGTGACCCATCATGCCTCCGGAGCGCTGGGCTTCCGGGGCCACAACGGTTGGGCTCGAAGCATCGCACGGATCGGCGGGCGCGGCCCGGAATATCTCCGAGCGGCGGGAGCGGAGCGCCGAGCTCGTCGCGCGCTCCTCGCCCTGGGCGCGACGCTCGCGACGGCGGCGCCGTCATGCAAGGACGACGAGCCGCCGCCCCCCCGCGACCATCGCAGCGACGCCCGCGGCCCCGGCGAGCGCGGCACCGGCTGCGAGGCCGAGCGCCACCGCGGCCACGCGCTCATCAGCGACGCCGAGCGCACCTGCGGTGATCGAGGGCCCGTGGCCGGGCAGCGGCCCGATCGAGATCGCGCTCGCGGGCGTGAAGAAGATCAAGATCAACCACGTGGTGACGAGGGGCGCCTCGCCGGCCACGCGGCAGGCGACGCTCACCGAGCCCAAGGACGTCGAAGCGGTGCTCGGGGCAGTCGGCCTGGAGCAAACGGCCAAGGTCGGTGCTTGCGTGCGCTGCACCGCGACGCCGCGCGGTCGTTGCCCGTCCGGCGCCCGGGCGTTAGGGTCGGCGCGTGCGGCGCCCGAGCCTTGCCGACCTCCGCAAGACGCACGTCGAGCAGGCTCGTCCCCTGCCCGCCTCGACCGAGGCGGCCCTCCGCGACGATCCGCGCCCGGGCGCGCGCGCCATCCTCGCCGCCGTGGAGAAGCGCCGCCGCGCCCACCGAGCGGAGGGGCAGCGCCTGCGGCACATGCTCCAGTTCGAGCAGGCGCTCTGGTCGCGCGGCGTGTCGCTCGTGGCCGGCGTCGACGAGGTCGGCATGAGCCCGCTCGCCGGGCCGGTCGCGGCGGGCGCGGTGATCCTCCGCGTCGGCTGCCGCATCCCCGAGGTCGACGACTCGAAGAAGCTCGACGCGCGCACGCGCGAGCGCCTCGGCGCCGCCATCAAGGAGCTCTGCCTCGCCTGGGCCGTCGGGTTCGTCGAGCCCGAGGAGATCGACCGCATCAACATCTACTGGGCGGGCCTCCTGGCGATGCGCCGCGCCGTCCAGGCGCTCGACCCCGCGCCCGAGCACCTGCTCATCGACGCGCGCCGGATCAAGAGCTTGTCGATCCCGCAGGAGCGCATCGTCAAGGGCGACGAGCGCAGCCTCTCGATCGCCGCGGCGTCGATCGTCGCCAAGACGGCGCGCGACGCGCTCATGTGCGAGCTCGACGCCAAGTATCCCGGCTACGGCTTCGCGAACCACAAGGGCTACCCGGTGAAGGAGCACCAGGCGGCGCTGAGGCGCCTCGGCGCCTGCCCGATCCACCGCCGCTCCTTCGCGCCGGTGCGGGTGGCGCTGGGCCTGCCGCCGCTCGAGCCGTGGCCGCCGCACGTCGAAGAACCGCCGGCCCCCTGAGCGGGTGCGCGCGCTCGCCGCCATGCCGGCGTCGCCGACACTCGGGTCGGGCGAGGGATATCCTGGACGGGCAGCGTGGGACACGTGCGCAACCGCGAGCTCGAGGCGACGATCCTCCGCGATCCGGAGCCCGAGGAGCCCTGGCTCGTGTATGCCGACTGGCTCGAGGAGCGAGGCGACCCGCGGGCCCGCCTGATCGCGCTCCTTCGCGCCGAGGCCCGCGGCGGAGCCGATCACGAAGAGGGCGCCGCCCGCGCGTTCTTCGACGAGCACGCGGAGCGCTTCCTCGGTCCGCTCCACGACGTCGACTCCGGCTCGGGCGTCCGGGTCGACACCGTCGCCTGGCACCGCGCGTTCCTCCACACCGTCGAGATCACCGCGACACGACCGAACGGCGCGTTGGAGGAGCTCGTCGGCGGCGTCCTCGATCACCCGTCGGGCGCGTTCCTGCACGACCTCTTCGCGCACGGGAGCTACGTGTACGGAGAGCATGGCGACCTCTCGGGGCTGGTCGCCGCGATCGCCGGTCGCGCGCCGCTGCCGCTGCGCGTGATCCGGCTCCAGGCGGCGCAGCTCGGCGACGTCCACCCCCTCCTCCGCGCGGCGCCGCACCTCGAGCGCCTCGAGCTCCAGGGCGCGATCAGCCTCGACGCCGGCGATCCGGGGCTCGGCGCGCTCGCGCCGGCGCTCGCCGCCCTGCGGCTCCGCTCGAGCAAGCGAGGAGCGGTCGGCGCGCTGGCGCGGATCGCGCCGCTGTTGGACGAGGCAGGAGCCCCGCGGTTGCGCGAGCTCGTCATCACGCTCACGGGGCAGGCCGTCGTCGACGCCGCCTTCGTCGAGGCGCTGGCGGGCTCGGGCGTCCTTCGCCGCCTCGAGCACCTCGGCCTCCTCGCCAACATCGATCGCGCCGGCGCGGCGGCGCTCGTCCGCGCCGCCCCTGCCCTGGCGCGGATCGACCGGGTCGACCTCCTCGCCGGGCTCGGCGACGGCGGGGTACGCGACGAGCTGGGCGCGCTGGTTCCAGGCGTCCGATGGGTCGGGGCGCGGAGCAGCGAATAGGCAAGCTCAGCGCGTCGTGAGCGCGTCGAGCAGCGCCCGCGCCTTCGCGTTCTCGTCGTCGAGCGAGATCCAGAGGAACACGCCTGCGTCGCGCACGCCCACACCGTCGTCGCGGTCCTCCATCATCTCGGCGATGATGCCGGCGCTGACGGCGTCGGTCGCGCGGTAAAGCTCGACGCTGCCCGACTCCTCCTCGTCGCGATCCGTGATCACCCAGACCACGACCGTCGGCGAAGGTGACGTCTGCTTGATCACGTAGCCGGCGGCGGTGATCCTGGCGGCGATCTGATCCGGGGATGTCGAGACGAGGCGGCGCCCGGGCACGAGGCCGGCCTTCACCGCCGCGGGGCGGCTCGCGGGGGCGCGGCGCGGGGGCTTGCGGTCCTGGCCGCCGACGTCGCGGCCTGGATGGTCGGGCCTGCCGCCGAGGTTGCCCGTCGCGTAGAGCACACCGACCACGGCCGCGGCCGCGACGACGCCGCCCACGCCCAGGCCCACGAGGAGCCCCGCGCGGGAAGGCTCCGCGGGGGCCGGCGCCGGCGGAGGCGCGCTCGCCATGCCGTAGGCGGGCGCGACCGCGGTGGGCTGGTGAGCGAACGCCCCCTGCGCGGGCGGCATCGGCCCCCCCGGCGGCGTCGCGACCGCCCTGGTCTGGGCGAACGCGGCGGGGCCCGTCTGCGGCGTCGCCCCGAGCATCGTGTTCGCGTACGCACCCGTCACCGCGCCCGCGCCCAGGAGCGGCGCGGGCGTCATCGGCGGCGCCGACGCGGCCGCGGTCCGCGCCGGATCGAGGCGCTCGAGATCGGCGAGCATCTCGCCCGCCGAAGCGTAGCGCATGGCCGGCTTCTTCTGGGTGGCGCGGGCGATCACGGGTCCGAGCGCCGAGCGCAGCGCCGCCTCGGGGAGCGGCACCGGCTGCTCCGAGATCTGCTGCATGCAGACCTCGACGCCCGACGGGCTGTCGTAGACGCGCCTTCCCGAGAGCGCCTCGGCCATGAGCAACCCGAGCGCGTAGAGATCCGACGCGCAAGACACCTCGTCGCCGAGCACCTGCTCGGGCGCCATGTACGACGGCGTCCCGACGGTCTGGCCCGCCTGCGTGAGCTGCGCGAGCGTGCCCGATCGCGTGCTCTTGGCGATGCCGAAGTCGAGCACCTTGACGAAGTCGACCTCGCCCGGGACGCGCGCGAGGAACACGTTGGCCGGCTTGATGTCGCGGTGGAGGATGCCGAGGCCGTGCGCCTCCATGAGCGACTTCAGGATCTGCGCGGCGATCCGCGCCACGCGCGCCGGCGCGAGCGCTCCCTCTTCGCGGAGCGCCGCGTCGAGCGATCGGCCCTCGAGGTACTCCCAGACGATGAAGGGCGCGCCGCCCTCGCTCTCGCCCGAGTCGTAGATCCGGACGGTGTTCGGGTGCGTCAGGCGCTGCGCGAGCTGGGCCTCGCGGCGGAAGCGCGCCAGCCCGTCGTCTTGGGAGAGCAGCTCGGGCAACACCACCTTGAGCGCGACCGTGCGCCCCAGGTTGACCTGGGTGGCGCGGTACACCGCCCCGAAACCGCCTTGGCCGATGAGCGCCTCGATCCGGTAGCGCCCGGCGACGATCTGCCCTTCGGTCGGGACGGCGCGCTGGCGCATCCGGCCGAGCGTCGCCGTTTCGCAGGGCGGAGGCAAGGCGCAGGGGCGCCGCTCTCCGTCATGCAACCATTTTCGCGCGGCGGGGCAAGCGCTCCGCGACGATCACCAGGTGCCGAACGTCTTGAACCCGTCGTTGAACGCCGCGCCGGCGACGTCGCACACGCACCAGGTGTACGCGCCCGACGGGCTGCACGCACGCGACGCCTCGTCCGTCTGATCCGAGTAGCCATGCTTGATCGCGTTGGCGATGCGCGTGGCGAGGGCCTGCCGATCCGCCGCCGTCGCTCCCTCGAGCTGCTCGTTCCACGCGAGGCCGATGCGCCAGTCCGGGTAATCGTGGTCGTTCGCCCAGACCCGCGCCGCGTAGATCTCGGTGCTCACGAGGTGCTTCATGTCGGCGAGGCTGGTGTTGGTCGTGCCGTACACGTCGCTGCCCCAGAACGCGTTCATCACCGGCGTGTAGCTCTCGTCGAAGAACGCACGCGCGGCGCTCGCGCCCTCGGGGCCGGAGGCGGCGAGCTTGGCCGGGTGCATCGTGAAGGCGTTGATGTGCGCCGCGCGCTGCCCCGGGCTCGCCGAGCCGACGCAGACCTCGGCCGGCCTCGCATACACCTCCTGGCCCCACCAACGCACATGGCGGTCCATCTGCTCCCAGAACCCGCGGTCGAGCGTCCAGTCCTCGAGCGCGGGCTTGTAGGCCGAGTAATTGACCATCTGGCTGCCGACGCCGATGGTGAAGACGAGGCCGCCGTTCTTGGGCGCACCGGCCGGCCCCTCGTACAGCCCACGCACGAGGTCGCGGACGTGCGCGCGCACGGTCGGGTCCTTGCGCACCGAGGAGGGCAGCTCGTTGATCGCCCAGCTATCGACCTTCGGATCGTAGCCGGCCTCGACCATGCGCTTCCGGAACTCGACGCCCTTCTCGTACCACGTCATGTTCGTGACCTCGGACCACGCTCCGAAGTGGAATTCGGCGAGCGCGTGGAAGCGCTGGCCGTGGGCGCGGATGCCGGCCGCAGCGTTCGGGCCGCGCGGCTTCGTCTTGTCGGCGACGGGCGCCGGGATGTGCACGTAGTAGTCCGCGCACGCCGACGGGTTGTCGGCGAACGCCTGGGTGAGCGTCTCCCAGCCGCGAGGGTTGTACGAGAACACGCGCGCGTGCTTGTCGCACCCCGGCGGGACCGGCGCCTCGTCGAGCGCTTGCTCGGTGGACTCGTCCTGCTCGGCGTCGGCCTCTTCGGCGGTGGCCGCGACGCAGCCGAACATCGTCGAGGTCACGAGCAGAGCGAACGCGAGGTGGGGCAGGGGCGAGCTCATGCGGGTGCGCCAGAGCACGAGCCGTGCCGACCTCGTCGTGCACGCGCCGAGCCCTGCGGGGCGGGGCCATCGCGGCGCGAAGACCGCAGCTCCTCAATCCTCGGACCCTCCGGCTCCACGAGAGAGCCAACCCCCGGTTGGCAGCGCCGAGTTGCGCTCGAGGGCTTCGCCGCCGAGCCCGGCGACTGCGCGCCGCGCGCGGCGCGAATCGTGCGTGCTCGGAGTTCGAGGTCGGACGCGTGCGCGTCCTTCGCACGAGGGTCGTCGATGGGCATCGTCTTCTTCCTGCTGTTCGGTCTCGTCGTGGGCTTCCTGGCGCGCGCGATCATGCCTGGCCGACAGGCGATGAGCCTGCCGATGACGCTGCTCCTCGGCGTCGCCGGCTCGTTCGTCGGCGGGTTCATCGGAGCGCTGGTGACGTCGAGGCGGGTGTTCGACTTCAACACCGCGGGACTCATCGGCAGCGTGCTCGGCGCGCTGTTGCTCCTGTTCCTCTACACGAGGTACGCGCACGGTCGCGCGGGCGCGACGGGCACCAAGCGCCCGCTCTAGCCCCGCCGCGCCCCGGTCGGCGCTCGCCGGAAGCGCGATCGCCGATCCCCGGCCGCGGTCGTTCTCTATTGTCCGCGCGCTTGGGCTACCCTGGGAGGCCGCCGATGCTCGGTGCCCTCCAAGACGCGTTCTCCACACTGTCCGCGGCCCTCGCGACCGAGCCCGAGCTCGCGGACGCCGTTCTCGCGCGCTGGCGCACGGCCGGCCGCGACGGCGCCGCCGCGCGGGCCGTCGGCGAGCTGCCGGACGCGGTGCGCGCCGCCGCCGATCTCGTAGGACGCGAGCTGCCGGCGCTGACGCTCTCCGCCGGCGACATCCCGGCGCTGCGGGCGCTCTTCGCGTCGCCCGCGGGAGCGACGTTCCTCTCCTGGTGCTCGGCGAGCACCTGGCGGCGTGACACGCACATCTCGGGCTTCCTCACGCTCGCCACCGAGCAGCCGGCGCTCCGCGCGCGGGTCGCCGAGGTGGCGCGCGAGCGGGTCCTCGACGGCCCGCTGCTCGACGCGCTCGCCTGCGCTCCGCTCCTCGGCGACGGTGCGGCGCTCGCCCTGCCGGCGAACGCCGAGGCGCGCTCCCGCCTGGAGATCCTGATCTGGGAGGCCGGCGCGAGCGCCCTCGAGGTCAAGGTGCTCGGGGACTGGCTCTGGGGATCGGCTTCGACGTTCGACGCCATGATCCGAGGGCCTGCGCACGGCTCGCTGCGCGGGCGGGTTCTCGCCGCGCGCTGCCTGGAGATCAGCGTCCGCGGGTTGCCGCCCACCGCCGACCAGGAGCTCGTCGGGCGGACGCTCCAGGTGTTGCAGCCGCTCTTGCTCCATCCCGAGCCGCTGGTCTGGGTCCACGCCGCGCGCGCCCTCGGACGCATGACCGGCCCGCTCGAGCAGCTCGAGGGCACGCTCCTCGACTGGGTCCTCGGCGAATCGCGGGTGCTCCGCCAGCGCGCGATGACGGCGTTCGCCTCGCTCCCCGCGGCGCGCTTCAAGCTCCTGGCCGGCCAGCTCGTCGCCATCATCGCCTCGCCCGGCGAGGAGGCGCTCGTTCTGGCGTCGGTCGCCGCGGCCACGCCGTACCTGTTCTTCGAGCGGCGGGACATCTGGGATCGCCTCGCGTCGCGCATCCTCGCCGGAGGCGGCGGCGCGATCGCGGCGCGCGCGCTCGCGCGCGGATTGGCGACGATCTGGCGGCGCGGCGAGCAGCACCCCGAGATCGAGGCCCCGCTGCGGACGCTGCGAGAGATGGCTCGCAGCGCGCGCCCGAGCTCGCTCGACGACTCGCGCCGCTGGATCGAGGTGACCGCGGTCACCGACGTGGTCGACGGCGCCGAGCGGGATCCGCTCGACCTGGAGCTCGGCCTCGAGAACCTGACGCGGATCGCCGCCCAGTACGACGATGAAGAGGCGGACGCGCGCGCCGCGCGCTTCGCCGGCTCGCTCGCGACGACGTTCCAGGAGGCGCGCCGGATCGCGCTCGGAGCGGGCAAGCTCCGCCAGAGGGCGGCGGCCATCAACGCGGTCGAGGGCTGTGCGCGCGCGCTGGCCCTTCGCCTCTGGGGCCCGCTGCTCTCGACGCACGGCAGCGGCGACCGCATCCCCGAGCCGGATCTCGAGGAGGCCTGGAGGACGATCGCCCGCGCACCCGCGGAGATCCTCGACCTCGTCAAGGAGCGGCGCCTCGCTCCGGAGGCCGCCCAGGGCGACGACCTGCCGCTCGAGGTGCTCGCGCTCCGGCTCGGTGGCTATGCGCTCGACGCGTGCGGCGAGGACACCGACCTCGGCCCGGGCCGCGGCCCGACCGCGCACGACACCTGCCTCTTGCTGAGGAAGCTCGAGGGGCTGGCCGACGGCTCGCGCGAGCTCCCCGCGGCGCTCCAGGGCGCGCTGAGCGCGCTCTTCTGGCGTCTCGTCGACACGACGCGCGGCACGGCGCTGGGCGAGGTCGACGACGTGGAGTGGCTCGGGCCCTTCGCCGCCTGGTGGGGGCTCGTCATCGATCGTCCCGCGATGCTCCGCGAGCTCGCGACCGCGCTCCCGATGATGGCCCAGGCCGCGCTCGAGCGCTGCTGCGAGCAGGCGGAGGCGCTCCGGTCCGCCGTCTCGTCCGGGGTCGCCGACGGAGCCTGGGGCGCGACGGCCGAGGAGGCGCTCGCGTCGCTGCACGCCGGGGGCACCGAGCTGGCGGTCGCCCTCTCGTCGGTCGCGCGCGCCCTCGAACGGTTCGCCGCCGCCGCGGGGTCCAGGCCCGACCTCGAGCCGATGTGCGTCGAGCTGGTGCTCGCAGGCGACCGGCTGCAGGCGGCCCTCGCCGATCCGGTGAAGGCGCTCCACGCCGCCGTCGTGGAGGGCGCGGAGGATTCGCTCGCGCGCAGCGCCACCGAGAACGCCCCGCGCATCGCCGGGCTCGTGGCCCGCGCCATCCGGAGCCGGGAGCTCTCGATGCTCGAGGTCTGGTTCGCCTCGCTCGGGCCGGTCACCTCCGCGCTGATCGAGGCGGCCGTCGGCGCCGCGATCCGGCGCACGCCGCCTCCTCCTCCGCAGCCGAAGAAGAAGGAGATCGAGCGCATCCAGGGCTACGAGCTGGTGAAGGCGCTCGGGCAGGGGGGAATGGGCGCCGTGTGGCTCGTCCGCAAGCCCGGCGCCGACCGCCTCTTCGTCCTCAAGATCCCCAAGGCCGACGCCCTCGCCAGCGCGACCGAGGTCGAGCGCGAGGGGATCCTGGCCTCGTTCACCGAGGAGGCCAAGGCGCTCGCCGGCCTCTACCACCCGAACGTGGCGAACATCATCGATCGCGGCGTCGCCGAGGAGGTGCCGTTCCTCGTCCTCGAGTACCTGATCGGCGCCGATCTCAAGCAGTACTCCGAGGCGCGCCTGATGACGCTCTTCGAGCTGAGGCAGGTGGTGCTCGAGTCGTGCGCGGGGCTCGCCGCGCTGCACGGCGCGGGCCTCGTCCACCGCGACATCAAGCCGGCGAACCTGTGGCTCCGTCTCCCGCTCGCGGGCGGCGAGCGCTTCGACCCGGCCAAGCACCGGGATCCGGCGCGCGCGGCGCCGCTCGCCGCCGTGGTCATCGACTTCGGCATGGTGCGCGCCATCCGTGTCCCGCCGGAGGCGGGCGGTCGCTTCGTGGCCGGCACCCCCGGCTACATCGCGCCCGAGCAGGTGCTCGATCCGATCGAGCTCGATCCGCGCTCGGACGTCTACGCGCTCGCGGGGACGATCTACAACGTGACCACGGGGCGCGCGTTCTTCGACGACGTCGAGGACCCGCGCGGCCGGATCATCGCGCACCTGCGGCAAGACCCGTTCGAGGACGCCGAGCGCCTCCGGCCCTACCCCGCCGCCATCGCCAAGGTGTTGCGCGCAGCGACGGCGCGCGACCCCAAGGACCGCCCGTCGCCGCTCGAGTTCGCTCGGGAGTTCGTCGCGGCGCTCTGATCCCGGCTCCCGATGACGGTGCTCGATTCGAGGGGGACCTCGTCATCCAGTCACGACGACGCCCGTCGCTTCTGGACCGTCGCGGCCGCGCTCGCGGTGCTCAAGCTCGCGCTCCATCTCGCGCTGATCGGGCGGTTCGACTACCACCGCGACGAGCTCTACTTCATCGCCTGCGGACGCCGCCTGGCGTTCGGCTACGTCGACCATCCACCGCTCGTGCCGTGGATCGCGCGGCTCGCAGGCGTCCTCTTCGACCATTCGCTGTTCGGCCTACGCGTGTTGCCGGCGCTCGCCGGCGCCGCGACCGTGGTGCTCGCCGCGCTCGTCGTCCGCGACCTCGGCGGCGGCCCGCGGGCAGCGCTGGTCGCGGGTCTCTCGGTGATCGCGGCGCCTGCCTACATGAGGATGAGCACCATCCTCTGCATTCCGGTCTTCGAGGCGCCCCTCTGGACGCTCGCGAGCCTCCTCGTGCTCCGGCGCCTCGGCGGCGGGCGGCGTTCGCTGTGGATCGCCGTGGGAATCGTCGTGGGCGTCGGGCTCCTGAACAAGCACTCGATGCTCCTCTGGATCGCCGGCACCGGCGCCGGGCTCGCCCTCACCCGCGCTCGTCGCGAGCTCGCGTCGCCGATGCCGTGGATCGGCTTGCTGGTCGCGTTTGCGATCTTCGCGCCGAACCTCGCCTGGCAGGCGCGACACGACTGGGCGACGGTGACCTTCCTGCGCGGGATGTCGGAGGGCGTGCTCGCGAGGGTCCCTCGAGCGCTCTTCCTCCTCGGCCAGCTCTTGTTCATGAACCCGCTCACGATCCCCGTTTGGATCGTGGGGCTCGTGTCGGCGCTCCGCCACGAGCGCACGCGGCCGCTCGGCGTCGGCTTCCTCGTCATCGTCGCCGCGCTGCTCCTCACGCACGGCAAGCCGTACTACCTGGCACCGGCGTATCCCGTCCTCTTCGCGATCGGCGCCGTCGCGATCGAGCGCTGGGCGGCCGCGCGCAGGCGTGCGTGGCCGGTGCCCGTGCTCGGCGCGTCGCTGTGCATCGCGGCGGTCGCGCTCGGGCTCCACGCCCTCCCGCTGCTCCCCGTGGAGGCGCTGGACCGCGCGACCAGCGCGGTCTCCGGTGGGCGAATCCGCCCCGAGGACCTCTCGCGCGAGCTGCACGACGAGTTCGGCTGGCGCGAGCAGGCGCTGGTCGTGGAGCGCGTCGTCGCGTCGCTCCCCGCGGAGGAGCGGGCGCGAACGCTCGTGCTCGCGGGCAACTACGGGGAGGCCGCCGCGATCGAGTTCTTCGCGGCGCGCGACCTGCACGTCGCGTCGGGCCACCTGAGCTACTGGTTCTGGGGCTTCGATGACCGGCGCGGCGAGACGGTCGTCGCGTATGGGTTCCGCCGCACGACGCTCGAGCGATTCTTCGCCGAGGTCACCGAGGTCGCCCGCGTCGATCATCCCACCGCGATCTCGGACGAGCGCGACCTGCCGGTGTACGTCTGCCGCGCCCCGCGCGTGCCGCTCGCCGACGCCTGGCCCGAGCTGCGCCGGTCCACGAACTGAAGAGGTCAGAGCTGGGCGGCCCGCTCGCGGATCCGCGCCGCGGCGCGGGCGCGCTGCTCGGAGGTGAGCACGCGGACGGCGAGCTCGGCGACCACGACGGCGCCGGTGCTCATCCCCTTCGCCATCTCGACGCCCTCCTTGCCGAAGTCGAGCTTCGCGGCGTCGAAGTCGTCGCTCATGAAGGCGTCGCCGAGCGCGGCCATCCGGGCCTCCATCTCGAGGCGGCGCTGCTTCTTGTTGGGGAAGAGCTCCTCCACGGCGCGGCGGACGCCATCGGCGAGGCTCTGCTTCTGGTCCTCGCTCAGGCCGAGCTCGCGGGCGAGCTTCGAGAGCGGGCCGTGCTTCTTCCAGTGCTCGCGCTCGCGGCCGCCGCGCTCGAGCTTGGCGTCGTCGTGGCGCGCGCGCAGCGTCAGCACCAGCTCGGCGCGCTGCTCCGGATCGAGCGTCGCGTGGAGATCGTTGGCGGCGCGCTGCGCGGCGGCGGTGACGCCCGCCGCGGCGCTCGCCAGGACGGCGCGCTGGGCATCGAGCGCCTGGTGGTCGATGCGCCCGGCCTCGAGGCCCGAGGCGACGACCTCGGCGAGCCCGCGCGCCGCCTCCCGGCTGGGCACGAGATCGGCGCGGAGCCGATCGCGGATCCCATCGACGGCGACGCGCTGCTCCGGACGGAGGTCGAGCGCCTCGACCTGCTGCAGCAGCGAGAAGCCGGGACGGTGCGCCTCGCCCGGGTCGGCCGCGGCCTCCTCGGGCTCGTCGGGAGGCGCGGCCTGCGCCTCGACCGCGGGGTCGCCCGCCGTGGGGGCGGGTCCGGGGTCGGAGCCGCACGCGGCGACGCCGCCGGCGGTCGCCAGCGCGAGGGTCAGGATCGCGATGCGTCGGAAGCCGTTCGATCGAAGGAGCGTCGTGGTCATGGCGAAGAGGCTAGTGTCGCGATCGGCGCCTGTCCCGGCCGACCCCCCGGAATTCACACTTCTTCGCACGACGAAAACGAGCGGTGCCTCACACACGCGGACGTCTCCGACGCCGGCGCCCGAAGCGAGGGAATGAAGAGCGCGGCCGGTGGGTTCACCCCCTCGAGCAACGACGGGGAGGTTGTCCGAATGCGAAGTGATCTCGATGCCATCCGCGAGCGCCAGGCGCTCCGTGAAGCCCGCGAAGAGGCCCAGTCCCGCGAGCACTGGGGCTGGGCCAGCCTGTTCCACCGCTTGACCAAGGCGGAGCGCGAGAAGCGGCTCGCGACCGCCGACGAGCTCCGTTACCTCGAGGTCGTCGCCGAAGCAGCGTCGCTGCGGCCCGGCACGCCCGAGGGCGGCTTCTGACCGACGCGCCGCGGCGGCTGCGCCGGCTCGGGTCGCGCCCCCGCCGTCCCGCTGACCGAACCCGGTACGCGAGTTGCCGCGGCGGTCCGCGGTGGGCTTCACGAAGGCGGCGCGATGGCTGCGCACGGCGCTGGCGGCGCTCGTCTGTGCAGCGCTCGCGCACGCGCTGCTCGCGCCGGCGGCCGCCGCGTCCGGAGGCGACGCGGTCGATCGCCTCGATCTCAGCGGCGTCATCAACCCGCTGAGCGCTCGCTACGTCGAGCGGGGCCTCGAGCATGCTCGGTCCAGCGGCGCGCGCGCCGTGCTGCTCGTGCTCGACACGCCGGGCGGGCTCGAGACCTCGATGCGGTCGATCGCCGCCGCGGTGCTCGGCTCGCCCGTGCCCGTCATCGTCTACGTCGCGCCGCCCGGCGCCCGGGCGGCGTCGGCCGGGATGTTCATCACCCTCGCGGGCAGCGTCGCGGCGATGGCGCCGGGCACCAACATCGGCGCGGCGCACCCGGTCGCGTTGGGAGGTGGGGCCGACGCGCGCGCCGACAAAGCCGTCGAGGACGCGGCCGCGCTCGCGCGGTCGATCGCCGAAGCGCGTGGCAAGAACGCCGCGTGGGCCGAGCGCGCGGTCCGCGAGAGCGCCTCGATCACGGCGTCGGAGGCCGTCGACCTCGGCGTCGTCGACCTCGTCGCGAGGGACGCCGACGAGCTGCTCGCGCGCGTCGACGGCCGCGTCGTCGACACGGTGCGCGGCCCGGTCACGCTCGAGACGGCGGGCGCGCGCCTCGTGCGCGTGCCGATGTCGCCGAGCGAGCGGCTGCTCGCCACGGTCGCCGACCCGAACCTCGCGTTCCTCCTCTTGTCGGTGGGCCTCTTGGGCCTGCTCTTCGAGGTCCTGCACCCGGGCGCGGCCCTGCCGGGGCTCGTCGGCGGCGTGTGCCTGGTCGTCGCGCTGGTGGCGCTCGGCATGCTCCCGACGAACTGGGCGGGCGTGCTCCTCGTCGCGATCGCGGCGGGGCTCGTCGTCGCCGACGTCCACGTCGGCGGCCTGGGCGCGCTCTCGCTGGCGGCGCTCGTCGCCTTCGTGCTCGGGGCGATGCTGCTCTTCGAGCCGTGGGCGCCGGTGTCGCCGGCGGCGCCCCGGGTGCGGGTGAGCCCCTGGCTGCTCGGCGGCGCGACCGCGGCGATGGGCGGCTTCATCGCGCTCGTCGCCCGCGCGCTGGCGCGGGCCCGGCGGGCGCCCGTCGCCACAGGGATCGAGGCGCTCGTCGGCCGCGTGGGCTTCGCTGCGACCGATCTCGACCCGCGCGGCTTCGCCCGCGTCGACGGCGAGCGCTGGAGCGCGATCGCCGAGGACGAAGGCGCCATCCGGGCGGGCGAGCCGGTCCAGGTGGTCCGCGTCGAGGGCGTCACGCTCCACGTGCTCCGCGCCTGAACCGGGCCGGAGGAGCGGTCCGGGGATGCGAAGGCCGGGATCTTGCCGCCGCACCGAGCATGAACGTGGTCGACCTCGTCGTGCTCGGCATCGCGGCCGCGCTCGTCCTCGCGGTCTTTCTCAGCGCCGTGCGCGTGGTCCCCGAGTACCAGCGCCTGGTCGTCTTCCGGCTGGGGCGGGTCCTCGGGGCGCGGGGGCCCGGGCTCGTCCTGCTCATCCCCATCGTCGACCGCGGGGTCCGCGTCGATCTGCGCGAGCGCTACTTCGACGTGCCGCCTCAGACCTGCATCACCGAGGACAACGCCTCGGTCGCGATCGACTTCCTCATCTACCTCAAGATCGTCGACGCCATGCCGAGCGTGCTCAACGTCGTCGACGACGAGGGCGCGGCGCGCGGCATCGCCATCACCACGCTGCGCGCGGTCGTGGGCGCGATGCCGCTCGACGACGTGCTCGCCAAGCGCGAGCAGATCAACGAGGCCCTCCGCGGCAAGCTCGACGAGGTGACCAACCGCTGGGGGAGCAAGGTGACCGCGGTCGAGATCCGCGAGATCGTCCCGCCGCGCGAGATCCAGGAGGCGATGACGCGCCAGATGTCCGCGGAGCGGAGCCGGCGCGCGCTCGTCACCGAGGCCGACGGGCGCCGCGACGCGGCGGTGCGGATCGCCGAGGGCAACCGCCAGGCAACGATCCTCGGCGCCGAGGGCGATCGCCAGGCGTCGGTGCTCCGCGCCGAGGGCTACGCCGCCGCGCTCGACCGGATCTTCGAGGTCGCGCGGAGGCTCGACGAACGGACGATGGCGCTGCAGTACCTGGACGCGCTCAAGATCATCGGGACGAGCGCGGCGACGAAGCTCGTCGTGCCGGTCGAGCTCACCTCGCTGTGGCGGCCATTCGTGGAGAAGACGCCCGCCGGGCGTTGACCTCACTCCGCCTCGGCGGGGCGCGGTGACGCGCCGCCGCGCAGCCGTGCGCCGACGGCACGGCGCGCCAATGCGCTCGACGCGGCGGCTCGGGGACGGAGCACGTCGCGCGGCGGGGTCGCGGGCCCACGTGCGTTCCTCGACGCTGCGCGCCACCCGGATCGCGGGGGGCCGCCCGGACGTGAATCCACCGGAGCACGACAGCGCCGTGGCCACGGCGCGCGCGGACGTGGCATGCTCCGCGCCCGGACCATGCAGACGGCGCGAACGAGCGAGCAACGGCTGGAGATTCCGCCCGCCGTGCTCCGCGGCCACACCCGGCGGGTCTGGTTGTGGGCCCTGCTCGTGCTCGTCGCCGGCGGCGCGTTCGCCGCGCGCACGCTCTTGAAGACCGAGGCGCCGGTCGCTCGCTACCGCACCTGGAACCTCGAGCGCCGCACGGTCACCAGCGTGGTCGAGGCCGCGGGACAGCTCGATGTCCCGAACCGCGCCGAGGTCCCGGCGCCTGCGGGGGCTCCGCTCGTCGAGATCGCCGTCGAGGTGGGAGCCGTCGTGGAGGCGGGCCAGGTGCTCGCGCGGCTCGATGCCCGCTCGGCGAGCGCGGCGCTGGCCAGCGCCAAGGCGACGTTGGACGGCGCCACCGCGCAGGTCGCCGAGAGCGCGGCGGCGCTGCGGAGCGCGTCGGACGCCCGGCGCCGCGCCGAGGGGCTAGCCGCCAAGGGCCTGGCCAGCGACGGCGACCTCGTCGCCGTCCGCGCCGCCGAGGATCGCGCCCGGGCGGCGCTGGCGGGGGCGCGGGCCGACAGGGCCAAGGCCGCCGCGGCCGTGGCCACCGGCGACGCCGACGTGGGCCTGCGCACCATCCGGGCGCCGATCGCCGGAATCGTCCTCTCGGCCCCGCGCTGGCAGGGCGTCGTCGCCTCGCCCGAGAAGGGCCCGCTCTTCGTGATCGGCAGCCCGGTCGACGTGCTGCGCCTCGAGGTGGCCGTGAGCGAGGCGGACATCAGCACGATCAAGCCGAAGCAGTCGGCGCTCTTCACCATGCCCGCCTTCCCGGGCCGCGAGCTCGAGGCCGAGGTGGAGGCGATCCGCATCGAGGCGGTACGGCGCGACGGCGCGGTCACCTTCCCCGTGCTCCTGCGCGCCGCGAACCCCGACCGCACCCTGCTCCCGGGCATGACGGCGACGGCGCGGATCAAGGTCGCCGAGGCGAAGGACGTGCTCGTGGTGCGCGAGGCGGCGCTGCGGTTCGCGCCCGAGGGCGCGCCGCCGGCTCCGCCGCGCTCGCGCGTCTGGCGCAGCCGCGACGGCGTGGAGCTCGAGCCGGTGCCCGTGGTCGCCGGCGTCTCCGACGGCGCCTTCACCGAGGTGCGGCCCGCCGAGGGCGCCGAGCTCGCGCCGAACGCGCCCATCGTCATCGGCCTCTTGCCCGTCGACGAGGGCAGCGGCCCGGGGATCTCGCTCGGGGGCAAGAAGTGATCGCCGCGCCTGCCGCGCCGGTGATCGAGTGCCACGGCATCTCGCGTTGGTACGGCGACGCCGCCGGCGACGGCCTCGTCGCGCTCGCGGACGTCGACCTCGCGGTCTCGGCCGGCGAGATCGTCGCGCTTCGCGGACCGTCGGGCAGCGGCAAGTCGACGCTCCTCAACGTCCTCGGTTGCCTCGACCGGCCCAGCGCCGGCACCTACCTCCTCGGCGGCTGCGATGTCTCGACGCTCGGCCGCGAGGCGCAGGCGTGGGTGCGCCTGCATTACCTCGGCTTCGTCTTCCAGTCGTTCCACCTCATCGCCCACGCCACCGCGCTCGAGAACGTCACGCTCCCGATGGCCTACGCGGGCCGCCGCCGCCGCGCCCGCGAGGCGCGCGCGCGCGAGCTGCTCGAGCGCGTCGGCCTCGCGGGCAGGTCGGGGCATCGCCCCTCCGAGCTCTCCGGCGGCGAGCGCCAGCGCGTCGCCATCGCCCGCGCGCTCGCGTGCGATCCCAAGGTGCTCCTCGCCGACGAGCCCACCGGCGCCCTCGACAGCAAGACGGGCCGCCAGATCCTCGAGCTCCTGGTCGAGCTCTCGACCAAGGACGGCATCACCGTCGTCCTGGTGACGCACGATCCGGGCGTCGGCGCGCGGGCCGATCGCCAGATCCACCTGCTCGACGGCAGAATCGTGAGCGTCGAGGCGCGCGCCCTGGAGGCGAGCTGATGTCGCTCGAGGCGGGGAGGACGGCGCTCGACGTCGTCATCCGGCACCCGGGGCGCAGCGGGCTCACGGTGCTCGGGCTGGCGATCGGCGTCGGCGCCTTCATCGCGATGGTGAGCTTCGGCGAGGGCGCGCGGCAATCCGTCGTGGCGCAGTTCCAGCCGCTCGGCATGGACGTCCTCCGCATCGGCCCGGTCGCCGACGTCCGCCAGGTGCGCGGCAAGGGGGCGCAGGTGCTGAGCGAGGCCGACGTCGCCGCGATCAAACGCGAGGTCCCGGCGGCCGCCGACGTGCTGCCCATCAAGCGCCACAACAACGACGCCGCCTCGGGCGGCGCGCACGCCTGGACCGCCTTGTGGGGGACGGCGCCCCGGTTCGCCGCCGCCCACGACTGGCCGATGGACTCGGGCGGCATGTTCGACGACACCGACGTCGCGCAGCGCGCGAAGGTCTGCGTCCTCGGCGCGACGCCGGCCCGCCGCCTCTTCGGCGATCGCGATCCGCTCGGCGAGACGATCACCGTGGCCGGCCGGCTCCCCTGCCGCGTCATCGGCGTGCTCTCGGAGAAGGGCCACTCGACGAGCGGCTCGGATCTCGACGACATCATCCTCATGCCGGTGACGACCTACGCGGTGTTCCTCGATCCTCGCGCGCGCTACGAGAACATCGAGGTGCGGCCGACGGCCCCGCACCTGCTCGAGGTCACCCGCGCCGACGTCGTCGAGGTGATGCGGCGCAGCCACGGCCTCCGCGACGGCGATCTCGACGACTTCGCGCTGTCGAGCCCGCAGGCGGTGGTGCGCGCCGCCGATCGCACCTCGCGGCTCATGGGCGGCCTGCTCCAAGGGATCGCCGCCGTGTCGCTCCTCGTGGGCGGGATCGGCGTCATGAACATCCAGCTCGTGGCCGTGGCCGAGCGCACCCACGAGATCGGCATCCGCTCGGCCATCGGCGCGTCGCCGCGCCAGATCATGGCCCAGTTCCTCTTCGAGGCGGCCACGCTCTCGGCCATCGGCGCCGCGCTCGGCGTCGCGCTCGGGATCGCCGTCGCGATCGTCGTGGCGCAGCAGATGGGCTGGCCGCGCGTGATCCCGCCGAGCGGCGTCGCCCTCTCGGCGCTCTTCGGCATCGGCGTCGGCGTGGTGTTCGGCTTCCTGCCGGCGCGGCGCGCGGCGCGACTGGATCCGGTGGTGGCGCTGCGCCACGAGTGACGACCATGCGACGACCGACCCGACCGAACGCTCCCCAGTTCCGAGGTGCGCGCCTTCCGCGCGCGCTCGCCGCCGCGGCGATCCTCGCTTCGCTCTTCGCCGGGCGACCCGCCGGCGCGGCCGTCGTCCGCCTCGAGGCGCTCGAGGCGCAGGCGGCCGCGGCGCCGGCCGCCGCCCGCCCCC
>CAYJPW010000088.1:0-42795 GCA_964372055.1 uncultured Polyangiaceae bacterium | reverse complement strand
GGCGAAGCCGCGCCAGGGCGAGCGAGTTTTGGGGAGGAACCTCGCGGGCCGCAGGTGCGCGATCGCGTCACCACCCCTGGGCGTGCGAGAAGTTGTCTCCGGACGAGCTACACTGCGCGCGTCTCGTCCGCGCTCTGCCTGAACAACGGCAGCAGCACCGATCGATCCGCGAACAGCGTCACGTACTGGATCGAAGCATGCTGCCCGAGCAGAAACCGGTGATACCGCTTCGCCGGGATCACCAGCACATCCCCCGCCGCGATCCAGATCCGGATCCACCGCTCGTCCCGCGCCCGCACGTCGTACACCCCGTCGCCGCTCGTGAAGAACCGGATCTCGTCGGCGACGTGGGTGTGCTCGTCGCCCTCCTTCGCGATCACCGCCTCGAGCTTCGGCGTCATCGCGCTGAGCTGCACCTGCTCCTCGTGCGCGAGCTGGCGGTCCGCCTTCAGACGCGCCGCGTACTCCCCGATCTGCCGCACGTCGCAGCTCTCGCTGAGGATCCCCTCGGCCGTGAGCTCGGCGACGCTGCACTCCACCTCGCTCGGCTCCATCCAGAACGCTCGCATCGGCCCTCCCCCTTAATCCGCCACGCCAGGGCAGTCGGCGTCAAGCCGCACCGGTCCCGGCAGTCACCCCTTCAATAGCCAGATCAGCCCCGCGATGCTGATGGCCAGCACACCGAGCGCCATCAGCACCACCGCGCCGTCGGTGAAGCTCCACCCGCCCTCGTCCACGGGCGGCGCCAGCGGCGCCGGCCGCTTCGACGCAGGGCGCGCCGCCGCGGCGGCATCGGCCTCCGCCGGCTCGGCCGACGGCTCCGGCTCGGGCTCGGCGGGCGCAGGGATCTCCTCGCCGGGGCGGAGGCGCTCGTCGGGGCTCCGCTCGAGCTCGGCCAGCGCGTCCGCCGCGGGGTGCTCGAGCGCGATCCGCGTCGCGCCGATCGCCAGCACCTGCCCCGCCTTCCAGGCGACGTCGGCCTGCCCGAGCGGCGCCTCCCCGAGCACCGAGCCCGCCTGCGAGCCGAGATCGTGCACGACGACGCCGTCGCCCTGCGCCGCGACGTCGACGTGCCGCCGCGATGCGTCGGCGTCGTCGAGCATCAGGTCGGCGTCCTTGCCGCGCCCCACGATGTAGCGCCGCCCGGGCTCGGCGAGGACCAGCGTCTTGCCCGCGTCGGGGCCCTCGCGCACCGAGAGCCGCGGCCTGCCCTCCTCGCCCTGCGCGGCGAGCCCGCGCGTCACGAGCTCGAGCGCGAGCTGGCGCGCGGCGGCGGCGTTCGCGAACGGCGGTACCCCGAGCTCGACCCGGATCTCGAGCCACACCCGCCCGACGCGCACGAGCTCCCCCGACCGCACGACGCGCGGCGAGTGTGGCGACAGGACCACCTTGCCGAGGAGCGTCCCGTTGGTGCTCTTCTCGTCGACGACGATGTACTCGGTGCCGCGCTGCCGGATCGACGCGTGGCGGTGGCTCACGCTCGGATCCGGCAGCCGCAGATCGCAGCCCTCGCCGCGCCCGATCACGAGCCGCGGCGTGTCGAACGTCAGGCCGAGCTCCGGCGCGCCGTCCTCGCGCGGCGCGCCTCCCTCCCGAACGACAACCCGGAGGGCCATCCGGCGCGCGCGCTCAGCCGGCGACCGCGCGGCGCAGCCGGTCGGCGGCGCTCGAGAGCTGGCGCAGGGCGCTGTCCTGCGCCTTGGCCGCGTCCTCGATCCGGTGCGCCGCGTCGAGCAGCTGCTCGCCCCCGCGGGTCTGCGACCGCTGCGACGCGTTCAGCGTGTTGACCATGTTCGAGATCTGCTCGATCGCCGTGGTGATCTGCCGCCCGCCGCGCGCCTGCTCCTGGCTCGAGCGCTCGACGTGCTGGGTGATGGTGCGCATCTTCTCGGCGCTCTTCATGATGAGGTCCGAGCCGCGCGCCTGTTGCGCCGTGGCCGCCGCGATCTGCTGCACCGTCTCGGCGATGCGGCCGATGGCGTCGGTGACCTGCTTCGAGCCCTTGGCCTGCTCGACGGTCGCGCGGGCGATGGCGCGGACCATGTTGGTCGACTTCTGCGAGCTCTCGAGGATCTTCTTGAGGGCGCGCTCGGCCTCGTTCGAGACCTCGACGCCGCGGTCGACGTTGTGCGCGCCGCGCTCGACGGCGGCGATCGCGTTCTTCGACTCGGCCTGGATGGTCTTGATGAGCTCGGCGATCTCCTTGGTGCTGCCGCCGGCGCGCTCGGCCAGGTCTTTGATCTCGTCGGCGACGACGGCGAAGCCCTTGCCGTGCTCGCCGGCCTGGGCGGCGATGATGGCCGCGTTCAGGGCGAGGAGGTTGGTCTGCTCGGCGACGTCGTCGATGACAGCGAGGATCTGGCCGATGGCCTCGATGCGGAAGCCGAGGTTCGAGATGACCGAGACCGCCTCCTGGCTCGACTCCTTGATGCGGTAGATCTCGCCGATCGTCTTGAGGATGGCCTCGGCGCCCTTCTCGGCGTCGGTGGCGACCTCCTCCGAGAGGCGCGCCGTCTCGTTGGCGTTCGACTGGACCTGGTCGATCGAGACGTCCATCTCGTTCATCGAGGAGCTGGTCTCCTCGGCGGTGAGCGAGAGGGCGTCGACGTTCTTGGCGACCTCGCGGATCGAGTACGCCATCTCCTCGATCGACGAGACCGTCTCGCGCACGCTCGACCCGAGCTCGCCCACGTTCTCGGCGACCTCGTCGTTCGTGGCCGTCATCTCGAGGATGCTCGAGGAGGACTCCTCGGCGCTCGAGGCGAGCATCTCGATCGACTGCGAGATCTCGGAGAGCGCGGCCGTCATGCCCTTGATGTGGCCGGTGGCCTGGTCGCTGGCCTCGACCATCGTCCCGATGCCGTCGGCGAGCTTCGGCATCTGGCCGGCGAGGTTGGCCACGAGCTCGGCGACCTCGGCCATCTTCTTCTCGTCGCCGCCGCCCGACGCGGCGCGCTCGCCGAGCGAGGCGATCTCGGCGTAAACGCGCGCAAGCTGGGGATCGGCGCCCGACGGCGCGCGGACGCGCTCGCCGTTCGCCGCCTTCTGCACGGCCTCGGCGAGGTGCCCGAGGTCAGGGCCGCCGCCCGACGACTGCTCGAGGCGCGCGACCTCCTCGGTCAGCTCGGTCGAGTGCTTGGCGATGTGGCGCAGCTCCTCGAACGCCTCGGCGAGCTCGCCGGTCGCGTCCTCGGGGACGCGGGGGCGCTTGCCCTTGCCGGCGGCGCGGATGGCATCGACCAGCTCGCCGAGCCGCGGCGCCTTGCCGGCCCCGGCGGTGTAGACGATGAGGGCGACGGCCGCGGCAGCTCCGTACGCGTAGAACAGCTCGCTCGTGAACTGCGGCAGCGTCTTGGCGGCGATCCCGAGGATGATGCCAAGAGCGAGAAGGACGCCGGCGGGGCCGAGCTGCTTCGGATTCATGCGAGGCTCCGCCCGGAGCGATCCGCCTGGTACGTCGTCGTCGTCTCTCGGTTCATGGGGTCGGCGCCGGCCGACTCGGGTGGGAAGGCATGTGCCCGTCGAGGGTTCGCGGGAGGGACGTCGAGGCCGGCAGCCGGGGGAGCGTAGAAGCCCGAGGCCCTCGTGCGCAAGCGGCTCGGTCACCCGATCCTCCGGCTTTGCCTGAACAAAAACGAGGCGCCCCGCCGGAGCGGGGCGCCTTCGAGCGATCTCGGCGCCGGAGCGCGAGCTTGCCTACCGGAACAAGAACCCGGGCACGGGCACCGCCGACGCCTCGTGGCGCTCGGTGTGCTGGACCGTGTGGTGCTCGGTGTGGGTCACCACATCGACGCGCTGGCCGACGCCGTAGCCGCCGGTCGCCACGCCGTAGCCGGTGGCGTAGCCGCCGTTGTAGCCGACCACGAACGTCGGCTTCGAGGTGCCGAGGACCACGCCGAGCACCGGGTAGGGAGCGCGGGCGTCGCGCTGGCGGATGTCGGGGCCGGCGCCCGCGGGGGCGTCCTCGGCCGTCGTCTTCGCGACCGGCGCGGGGTTGGGCTCGTTGCGCTGGGCGATGGCGGGCGTGGCCGCGATCGGCGGGGCGTGGGCCGAGACCTGCGTCACCGCGACGCGCTCGGGGAAGAACTGCCCGCCGGGCGGAACGTTCACCGAAGCGCCGTCGTCGTCGCCGGTCGCCGGGGCGCTCGCGCCCTGGCCCTCGGCGCGGGCCTCGCCGCGCGTGGCGCCGTACTCGGGCGAGGTGCCGTGCGCGACGCCGTAGCTCTCGTAGTCCGAGAAGTCGTAGGCGACCTCCTTGATGGGCGCCTGCGAGTGGATGGCGCAGCCCGTCATCAACCCCGCCGCCAGGACACCAAAGACAGACATGACACGCTTCATGATCGCCCTCGCTCGCTCCAGGTCCGCTGCCCGAGGCGCGGCGGGAAAACCCGCCGGCCAACCGACCCACCAGGGGGTGGATCGGAGGAGATTGGCGCGGCGCCGCCCATCGGTGTTGCCTCCTCGGCAGGCCCGATGGGTCGGGGGCGCGCTCTGGTTCTTGGACGCGGTGGCGCCGGAAGCGATGCAAAACGGCCGTCCAACTCCTCACATTCCTCCCGATGCCCACCCTTGCCTACATTTCCAGGAGCGCCGATCCCCGTCGACCCCGACGCGAACCGCGGGCCCGACGTGTGAAATGTGCGCCTGGAGCGTTGCCGCCGTAGCCTGCGCGGGCCCGCTCGCCCCCAACGCCCCATGTCCCTCGGTCTGCGCCTCCTCATCGCCTTCGGCCTGGTCGCCCTCCTGGGGACCTTGCTCGTCGGCGTGTCCACGCGCGAGGCGTCCCGCCAGATCATCGAGGCCGATTTCCACGATCGGATCGAGTCGGCGTCGGCGGGCGTGCGCGCCGAGCTCGCGCACGACGCCAAGCAGCTCCGCGGGCTGCTCGCGCCGCTCTGCGAGCACGACACCTTCGTCGACCGAGCGCACCTCGATCTCGATCGCGCCCGCGGCGACGTGAAGGCGCTCGAGGCCGGGACGCTGATCGCCATCCGCCACTTCGTCCCCGATCAGGCCGACGCCCTGCAGCTCGACGAGCTCTACCTCGTGACCGGCGACGGGACGATCCTCGGCGCCCGCGACGTGGGCCGCATCGGCACCCGGGATCCGGCGCTCGCGGCGCTGCTCAAGACGAAGGGCGAGGCGCCGCGCCTCCGCGCCGGCCCGCCCAACGCCGGCGCCTCGATGGAGGTCCACTGCGCGCGCTCGAGCAACGGCGTCACCGTCGGGCTCGTGGGGGCGCGGCGGATCGCGCCGCTCCTCGAGCGCGTGGGCAAGGCGAACCGCGTCCGCCTCGGCGCCGTCGAAGAGGGCACCCCGCCGGCCGCGATCGAGAACGCCGACGAGGTCGTGCGCGTCATCGATCTCCCCGAGGTCTCGGGGCTGCGCGTGGTGGCGTCGATCCCGCGCGAGCCGCTGAAGAGGGCGCTCGCCCGGCTCGACCAGGGGATCCTGGTCAGCGGCGCCGCGGCGGTCGCGCTCGCCGTCGCCATCGCCGTGCTCCTGGCGCGGAGCCTCTCGCGGCCCATCGTGGCGCTCGCGCGCGAGACCCGCGAGGTCGTCGCCGGCGAGCCGCGCACCGTGAAGGGCAGGGGAGGCCGCGAGATCGCCGAGCTGGCCGCGTCGTTCAACCGCACCATCGACGAGCTCACCGCGATGCGCAAGCGCCTCGCGGCGACCGAGCGCATCGCGGCGCGGCGCGAGGTGGCGCGCCAGATCGCCCACGAGATCAAGAACCCGCTCGCCCCCATCCGCGCCGCCGTCGAGACGCTGCGCCGCCTGCGCGATCGCGAGGACCCGGCGTTCGACGAGTACTTCGACGAGGCGAGCCGCACGGTGCTCGAAGAGGTCCACCGCATCGCCAACATCGTCACCGAGTTCACGAACTTCTCGCGCCTGCCGCCGCCGAACCCCGAGCCCATCGATCTCGCCACCGTGGCGAAGGGCGTCGTCAACCTGCACAACATGTCCCCCGATCGGCCGAATAAGACCGAGGCGCAGCGGGTTGTGCTCAACGCCGACCCGATCCCGCCGGTCTCGGCCGACAAGGACCAGATGGTGCAGGTGCTGACGAACCTGGTGCAGAACGGCCTCGATGCGGCCGCCGCGGTCCGCGACGACCCGCGCGTCGTCGTCACCATCGGGCCGATGCCGAACGAGCGCGTCCGCATCGTGGTGCGCGACAACGGGCCCGGCGTGTCGGAGGCGATGCGGCCGAGGCTGTTCGAGCCCTACGCCACCAGCAAGGAGAAGGGCACGGGGCTCGGGCTCGCCATCGTGCAGCGCATCGTCTTCGAGCACGGCGGCGAGATCAGCTACCGCGAGGCGACCAAGGGCGGCGCGGTGTTCGAGATCTGGCTGCCGATCAAGGGTCCGCCGCTGCTCGAGAAGCCGCCCGCCGTCGAGAACACGCAGCCGAGGAGAGAGCCCCGCGCCGGGTAGCCCGCGCGGGCCGGCGGGGGTCGCCGCGCCTAGCCGGGCACCGAGCGTTCTGGCATACGGTCCGCGACATGAGGTCAACCCGCGATGGGGGCTCTGCCCCCAAACCCCCGGAGAAATCGGCCCTGAGAGGGTCGATTCAATCGACCGCGCTCGCGCTCGCCATCCTCGCCGTCATGGGCTGCGGATCGGACCCGCCCCCGCGGGCGCGCGCGCCGCGCCGGCCGGACACGGCCTTGAAGACGCCGCCCGGCTCGGCGGCGCCGAAGGGTCCGCCGATGCTCCCGGCGAGCATCGTCGCCGAGCTCGACGACGAGGACGCGACGCCCTACTTCGCGCGCAAGGCCGACGGCACCGGGCTGCTCCTCTGGTCGTCGAAGGGGCGCTGGCACACGCGCGCCGTGGGCGCGGACGGGGCGCCCAAGGGCGCGGTCTCCGACGCGGGCCCCTCGCCCTCGCAGGTGCCGCTCGCGTCGCTGCGCGCCGTGGGCGACGGCTACCTCGCCGCCTGGGTCGAGCCGGTCGAGAAGAACCACCTCATCCGCGTCCAGGCCCTCGACGCCGCCGGGCAGGCGCGGGGCGGGCCGGTGCTGGTGACGCAGTCGACCGACGAGCTCTCGTTCCTCGACGTGCTCACCGGACCGAAGGGCACGCTGGTGCTCTGGGAGATCGCGCGCGGCGATCGCGCCGACGTCGTCGTCGCCCCGGTCCAGGCCGCGCCCGCCGCGAAGCCGACCGGCGCGCCGGGGCCGATCGCGCAGGGCGTGCTCGGCTGGGAGGCGGTGCCGACGCCGCGCGGCGCGGTGCTGGTCACCGTGGTCGCGCCGTCGGGCAAGGAGGGCGCGAAGCTCGGGCGCGTGCTCGTCCAGGAGGTCGACGCGGCGGGCAAGGCGTCGCCGCCGGTGGTGGTGAGCAACGAGCCGACGGCGCAGATCGACGTCGGCGTGGTCGTGGCCGGCGGACGCTACCTCGTCGCCTGGACCGACGAGCGCGAGATCGACGCCGCGGTCTGGCTCGCGGCGGTCGAGCCCGGAGGCAAGGTCGCCGTCGCGCCGCGGCGCGCGATGACGCCCGTGGGCGAGCAGGCGCTGGTGTCGATGGTCGCGCCGTCCGCGGGCTCGGCGAACGGCAAGGCGCTCTGCGCCTGGGAAGATCTGCTCGGCGCGCCGCGCGAGGGGCGGCTCATCCACCTCGCCACCGTGGGGAGCGACGGCGTGCTCTCGGCGGAGCGGGCGACGCTGGTGTTCTCGGCGAACGGCCCGCCCGACCTCGTCGCCGACGGCGACGGGTTCGCGGCGGTGACGCTCGCGCCGGCCGCCGCGCCGGCTGCCGCGGACGCGCCCCCCTCGGGGGATGCGCCGCTCTGGCCGACGTTCGTCCGCTTCGGCGCCGATCTCGCCGTGCGCGCGGCCGAGCCGGTGCGCGCGGCGCCGTTCGCGTCGACCGAAGGCGTCCCGTACCTCACGCGCGGCCTGACGTGCGAAGGCGGCGGCTGCCTCACGCTCGCGAGCGGCGCCGGCGTGCCCGCCCCGCTCGCGGCGGTGTCGCTGCCGGTGCGCGAGTCGCCGTGGCGCGCGCCCGCCTGGCGCGACGCCGAGGAGAAGGCCCCGCGCATGGCCGCGCTCTCGTCGATCTTCGACGGCGAGCACCTCGCCGACGTCGTCGCGACCGAGATCGACGACAAGCGCATGCTCGCCGCGTGGGTGACCTACTACCTCGAGGGCGCGACCGGCGACGGCACGCCGAAGAAGGGCAAAGGCGGCGAGGAGCCGCTCGCCGCGACGCTCGGCGTCCGCCCCATCGGAGCGGAGGGGCCGGGCAAGACGGTGATCCTCTCGCAGCGCGCGCTGTCGATCGGCGGGGTCGCGCTCGCCGTCGCGCCGGGCGACACCGGCGGCAAGCCGCGCGACACCGTGCTCGCCTGGGTGGCCAAGGAGAAGGGCGAGCCGCAGGTGTTCGTCACCAAGCTCGGGCCCGACGGCGCCAAGCTCGCCCAGAAGAAGCTGACGATCATCGCGCGCAAGCGGAACAACGGCATCGTCAACGAGCCGGCCGACGTCGCCATCGCGCCCGACGGCGAGGGCGGGTTCATCGTCGCCTGGTCGGACACCCGCGACGGCAACGCCGAGATCTACGTCGCCAAGATCGACCGCGAGCTCAAGAAGACGGTCCCGGACAAGCGCATCACCGACGCGCCCGGCGACTCGGCCGAGGTCCAGATCGTGGTGCGCGGCAAGGAGGCGTTCCTCGCCTGGTCCGACGCGCGCGAGAGCCCGGACGCGGGCAACGCCGACGTCTACCTGGCGCGCCTCGACGCGCACACGCTCCAGAAGGCGGCGCCCGAGGCGCGCCTCTTCGCGTCGTCGGGTCACTCGCGGACGCCGTCGCTGGCGAGCCTGCCGTCGGGCCTGCTCGCGGCGTGGATCGAGGAGCCTCAGGACGAGGCGAAGCGCGCCGCCGACGCGCCCGCGGGCGAGGCGGGCGTCCGCCTCGCGCAGCTCGACGACAAGGGCGTGGTCATCGGGGCGCCGGCGCTCGTGCCGTCGGATCGCGGCGCGCCGGTCACGTCTGTCGCGCTCGCCTGCGGCGGCGCCCCGCGCTGCCGCGCCGTCGTGACCACGGCGCAGGGCGAGTCGCTCCTGCTCGGCGCGCTCGAGATCACGCCGGGCGTCGTCCCCGCCGCGCCCAAGACGCTCGCCGCCCTCTCGGGCAGCGTGACCGAGGACGTGTCGCCGTCGTTCGCCGGCGACAAGAGCCTCTTGTTCGCCGACGCCGCCTCCGGCGGCACCGGGCGGGTGCGCTGGATGTCGATTGTCTGGCCGTGAGCAGCGCGCCGGCGGAGCCAGTCCTCGGGCGTTCGCGGCGGTTTCGTTTCCGGGCGTTCTGGATGGCGCTGCGGGCGACTTGCGTGGGGTCCTTCACGCCCTGTCGTGCTTGAACGCGCGCGCCGCGACCTTCGACCCAGCCTTGCCCCGAGTCGATGGCGTGGGTGCGGTCTGCTTCACGGTGCGGGCTCGGGCCCGCTCTTCCCATGTGGCGCCGAAACGCCGTAGGGCAATTCGACGGCCAGGAACTCACGGAGCGCCGCTCCTCGGCAGTCGGCCGTCAGCGAGGGCTGGCAGCGTCGAATGACATAGGCGACGGCATCTCCGACGCACGCCTCGTTGGCCGCGACACAGGCCGGGTCGGCGCTGCAAGAAGGGGAACGTGGGCAAGCATCGATCGCGAATCGGAGGAGCACCGTCATGTGGCGCTCATGAGCCGACGAGGCCGACGTGTCCGTCGTGTTCGACACGCCACAGCCGCCCAGGAGAAGGGCCGAACCAACACTGAACGCGACGGCCGCATCGCGCGCCCGCAGGTCGATCGCAGCCATCAGGCTACGCGTCCCGTCTTGCACTCCGTGCACGGGCGACGCTCCGCCTAACGCACCGAGTGCACGCCCGCGCCCGCGCCGAGATAGCGCCACGCCGGGCGCGCTCCGCCGTCGATGCGGACGAGGCCGCCCTCGGGGATCTCGAGCCACGGCTCGTCGGTCATCCGCTCCGACGCGAGCATCACGCCGCGCCGGCGCGCGGTCCAGCGGGTCTCCACCGTCGCGTCGGGCGAGCGGCGTGACTGGATGACCTCGTCGCCCTGGCCGCGCTCGAGCAGGTGCAGGGTGCGGCCCGCGCGGTGCGCGTAGAGCACGGCGCCGTCCGAGAGGAGGAAGTTCGCGGCGCCGAAGCTCGGCCGATCGACGGCGGCGGCGACGGCCTCGCGGAGCGCGGCGTCGGCCGGCGTCGAGCGCTCCGCTGGATCCTCGGTCGCGTCCTCGGTCGCGGCGCCGTCGTGCGCGCCCGCCGCGTCGAGCGCGGTGAGGAGGTAGGCGAAGAACAGCTCGCTGTCGGTCTGCCCCTCGATCTCGCTGCGGCGGGCGAGGCTGGTGCGCTCGGCGAGGAAGGTGGTGTCCTCGATGGTCCCGTTGTGCGCGAACACCCAGGTGCCGCGCCGGAAGGGGTGCGTGTTCTCGATGCCGATCGGGCCCACGGTCCGCTTGCGCACGTGCGCCACGAGGATCTCGCCGCGCGCCTCGGCGGCCACCGCGCCGAAGCGCTCGTCGTGGCCGGCGCAGGCGGCGTGCTTGTGCAGGTCCCAGCCCCTGCCGCGCGCGTGGACGGCGATCCCCCAGCCGTGCGGGTGGTCGGGCGAGAGCACCGCGAGGCACCGCGGCGCTTCGTTCAAGGTGAACCGGAAGTCGGTGGCCTCGCTCGAGACGACACCGAGAAGACGACACATCGCCTCCATTCTACGCCTACCGGCCGGGTGGGCCACAAAGCCTGCGTGGCTGCGGGCCCCGCTTGCGCCACGACAAGAAGTCAGAGCGTGAGCTGCGCCACGAAGATGTCGTTGGTCCCGGCGACGCCGGCCGCCACGAGCGGCCCGTCGCCGTCGCCGAAATCCAGCGTCCCATCGAACGCGCCGGTGACGACGACCACGCCGCCTCCTTCGGGCGCGATCGCCTCGGGGCGCTGCTCGCCGGCGTCCCCGAACCGCTCGTGCGCGAGCACCGTGCCGGCCGCCGAGACGCGGACGAGGAGGACATCGTCGAGGCCGGCGCTGGCGACGGGCCCGCCATTCACGGTGATGGATCCGGCCAGAGCGATCGCCACCACCACGTCGCCCTGCTCGTCGGCGGCGATCGCGGTCGCGGACTGCTCGTCGGCGTCGCCGAAGGACATCGCCCAGGTCTCGGCGCCCGTCAGCCCGTCGAGCTTGGCGATGAAAGCGTCCATCCCGCCGGCGCTCGTCGTGCCGCCGTTCAGGTCGGAGGCGCCGGCGAAACCCCCGGCGACGAGGGCGTTGCCGCCGGCGTCCGAAGCGATCGCCGGTGGGGTCGCGCTCGTCGTCGCGCCGAGGTCGCGGCTCCAGCGGTGCGCGCCGGTGGCGTCGAAGGACGCGACGAAGATCCGCTCTCCCACCGACGCCGGCAGCGCGCCGCCCCCGAGATCGAGCGCGCCCACGTAGGTGCCGGCGACGAGCACGTCGCCCGCGGGCGTCGCCGCGACCGCGGTCGCGATCTGTGCCCCCGCCGAGCCGAAGCTCCTCGCCCATTGCGGGACGCCGGAGCCGTCGAGCGCGAGGATGAACACGTCCTGCCCGCCCTGGGTGGCGAGCGTGGTGTCGACGTCCACCGGGATCGTGCCGGCGAACGACCCGGCGGCGTAGACCGCGTTGGGGCCCGCGGCGACGGCGTTGGCGCGCTGGTTCACCGCGTCGCCGAAGCCGACCGCGAACGAGGGGGCTCCGTCGGTATCGAGCTTGGTCACGAACAGGTCCTGCCCGCCGGCGCTCGTGAGCGCCGCGCCGGCGCCGAAGTCGACCGCTCCGGCGAAGTAGCCGGTCCAGGCGACGCGGCCCTGGGCGTCGACGGCGATGCCGGTGCTGACCTGGGGGGAGAGGTCGCCGAACCGCTGCCCGCGGAGCGTGGTGCCCGAGGCGTCGAGCTCGGCGAGGAAGAGATCGTAGTCGCCGGCGCTCGTCAGCGCCCCCGTGGCGAGGCCGAGATCGAGGTTGGCCATGAAGCGGCCGCTCACCAGCACGTGGCCGCCTGCGCCGATCGCGACGCTCGTGCCGACCTGATCGCCGGCGTCGCCGTAGCGTCGACTCCAGGGGAGGAGGGGCGCGCCGCCGCCGGCTCCTCCGGTGCCGCCGGTGCCAGCGCCGCCGCCGGCGCCGCCGCTCCCGCCCTCGCCCCCTGCGCCGCCGGCCGAGGTGCCCGTCGAGGCGGTGCAGCTCGAGGGATCGGCCTCGCAGCGCGTCTTCCAGCCGGTGTCGTGGAAGAGGTCGGCCGAGCAGGCCGCGAGACCGGAGGCGAGCGCGCCCGCGGCGAGGACCCGCTCGACCCGGCGCCTCGGCATCGGCCGAGTATAGACCGGCCCGCCCTTGCTACGTGGCCGGATGGATCTTGGCCTGGACGCGCGCGTCCGCGGCCTCGACGTTCTTGGCCTGCTCCTCGCGGAAGCTCTCGAGGCGCGCGGCGAGCGCGGGATCGCTGGAGGAGAGGATCGCGGCGGCGAAGAAGCCCGCGTTGCGAGCGCCCCCGATGCCGACCGACGCGATGGGGACGCCGCCCGGCATCTGCACGGCCGAGAGCAGCGCGTCGACGCCGCCGAGCGTGCCGAACACGATCGGGACGGCGACGACCGGCAGCGTGGTGTGCGCCGCGATCACGCCGGCGAGGTGCGCAGCGCCGCCTGCGGCCGCGAGCACGACGCCGAAGCCGCGCTCGCGGGCGGACCGCGCCAGCGCCATCACCCGCTCGGGCGAGCGGTGCGCCGAGGCGACCTTGACCTCGTAGCCGACCCCGAGGCTCTCGAGCACCTTCCACGCGGGGGTGATCTGCTCGAGATCGCTATCCGAACCCATGACGATCAAGACCGACAGCGCCATCCGCTCCCTCCTCGATGTTGTTGTTCTCGACATCAGGCGCGCCCCGCCTCGGCCGGGCCGATGTCGCGGCGGTAGTGCATCCCGTCGAACGCGATCCGGCCCGTCGCCTCGTAGGCGCGCTCGCGCGCCTCGGCGAGCGAGCCTCCGGAGGCGGTGACGGCGAGGACGCGCCCTCCGGCGGTCACCACCTGACCGCCGGCGAGGCGCGTGCCGGCGTGGTGCACGAGGACGCCGGGCACCTCGGCGGCGGCGTCGAGCCCGCGGATCGGGTCGCCGACGCGGGGCGCGGCGGGGTAGCCGTGCGCCGCCAGGATCACCACCACGGCGTGGCGGCCGGGGGAGACGCGCACGCGATCGGGCTCGAGCGCGCCGCTCGCCGCCGACGCCAAGAGCCCCGCGACGTCGCCGTCGAGCAGCGCCATCAGCGCCTCGCACTCGGGATCGCCGAAGCGCACGTTGTGCTCGAGCAGCAGCGGATCGCCGCCGGGCGTGATCATCACGCCCGCGAAGAGCACGCCCCTGAAAGGGCGGCCCTCGGCGCGCATCCCGTCGATCGTGGGCCGGAGGATCTCGCGCTCGATGCGCTCCGAGAGCGCGGGCGAGACGCGCGAGGCCGGCGCGTACACCCCCATACCGCCGGTGTTCGGGCCACGATCGCCGTCGCCCACGCGCTTGTGATCGCGCGCGGGCGGCAGGACGAGGAGGCGCTCGCCGTCGCTGATGGCGTGAACGCTCGCCTCTTCCCCGGCGATGCGCTCCTCGAGGACGACGCGGCGTCCGGCGTCGCCGAACCGCCCCTCGACCAGCATCTCGCGCGCGGCAAGGACCGCCTCGTCGATCGTCGCCGCGACGACCACGCCCTTGCCGGCGCAGAGGCCGTCGGCCTTGACCACCATGGGCGCGGGCTGCGCGCGCAGGAACGCCTCGGCCTCGGTGAAGTCGGAGGTCACGAGGTAGGGCGCCGTCGGGATCCCGTGGCGCGTCGCGAACTGCTTGAGGAACGCCTTCGATCCCTCGAGCGCCGCCGCCTCACGCCGCGGCCCGAACGCAAGGATGCCCGCCTCGGCGAGCGCGTCGACGACGCCTTCGCAGAGCGGCGCCTCGGGGCCGACGACCACGAGATCCGCCGCCTCGCGGCGCGCGAGCTCGACCACGGCCGAAGGAGAGAGCGCCGCCAGCTCGGCGCGCCGCTCGGATCCGGCGTTGCCCGGCGCGACCACGACGGAGCGCACCCCCGGCGACCGGGCGAGCGCCCGCGCGAGCGCGTTCTCGCGGCCCCCCGAGCCCACGACCAGCACCTTCGTCGCGTCCACGGGTCGCCGCTACCACGACCGCGCGGCCATGGTAATAGCCTCGTTCCATGAACCAGCGCGCCTCATGGGACGAGTACTTCATGCGGATCGCGACCGAGGTCGCGTCGCGCTCCACGTGCGACCGCAAGCACGTCGGCGCGGTCATCGTCCGCGACAAGTGCATCCTCGCCACCGGCTACAACGGCTCGATCCGCGGCATGCCGCACTGCGACGAGGACGGCCACCTCATGGAGGACGGCCACTGCGTGCGGACGATCCACGCCGAGTCCAATGCCATCATCCAGGCCGCGCGCAACGGCGTCCGGATCGAGGGCGGCACGATCTACGTCACCGCTTCGCCCTGCTTCGGTTGCTTCAAGATGGTCGCGAACGCCGGCCTCATGCGCGTCGTGTTCGGCGAGTTCTACCGCGACGAGCGCATCTTCCAGTTCGCGACGCGCCTCGGCATCGAGCTCGCCCCGCTCCAGGCCGCCGAGCCGCCGCGCTAGCACGGCGGCTCTTCGATCTCCGGAAGGAGACGGAGCTGGAGCGCGCTCAGCGCTCGAGCGGATCGCGCCGGGGCTCGAGGCGATCAGGCGCCCCCGAGCGTCGAGCACCGAAGCCCGGCGGAGCTGGGCTTTCGCATGTCGCTCCTCCCGTTGGGCGGCGGCGCCGGCGTGATTGCACCAGCGATCCCTCCCGTGCCCCCGCCTTCAGGCGGGGGGAAAAGGGCCTGCCACACCCGCTTTCCGCTACCGTTGCTCCCTTCCGGGCCTGGCGGGGTTCACGGCGCGCAGTCGGCAGACCCATAGGTCCGACGCGAAGGCTAGTACCGCATCGGCTCCGGCCTGTCGAGCCTCGAAGGCTTCCGGGGCCGGCTGTGGACGGAAGGCCGCGCCGTTCGTACGCTTGTGGTGTCGTGGAGCCCATCCCCCGAGAGGACCCGCCTCCGCTCGCGCGGCTCGCGCGCATCGCCGCGTTCGTCGCGTCGGCGGCGCTGGCCGCGGGCGCGCTCCGGTTCGCGTGGTACCGGCCGCTCGTCGCGGCGGCGATGCTGGCGGGCGCGCTCCTCTTTGCCGGAGGGCGATGGCTCTCGCGCTGGCGCCTGCGCCGGCTGCTCCAGTCGGGCGACGTCGCCTCGGTCCTCGCGCGCTGGTCGCGGGCGTTCGAGCGCGTGCCGCACAAAGAGACGATGGGCCCGCTGATGACGGCGACGGCCTTCGCCGCGTACGGCTGGGTCGACAAGGCGCGCGCGGCGCTCGCGGCGGCCGAGCGCGGCCCCGCGTGGGACGCCGCGCTCGAGCACCGGCTCTTCCTCGACGCGCTCCTCCTCACGTTCGAGGGCGATCGCGACGGCGCGCTCGACCGCGCCGGCCGCCTCGCGCGCCTGCCGCTCCCGGCGACGCGCGCCGTGGTGCGCGGGCGGGTGCAGCTGCTGCGGCTCGCGATCGGCGCCCTCGCGCGCGCCTTCGCGCACCGCGCCGAGCCGGGCGATCCCGAGCTGCTCGAGCACGCTAGCGAGACGAGCCCGCTCGTGTTCTGGGCGATGCGCTACGCCGCCGCGGTGGTCGCGATCGATCGCGGCGACGAGGCGAAGGCGCGCCGGCTCGTCGAGGAGGCGCCGCGCTGGCCGGCCGAGTCGGCGTTCCGGGCGTTCCACGACGAGATCGCGGCGCGCGTCGGGTCGGCCTGATCCGCGTCGCCAACGCAGGTCGGACGGGGCGGACCGTCGCGGCCGAGGCTCGGCGCAATCGCTGCGCGGCGACCGCGCGTCGGGCCGACCGCCCGTCTTGACCCCGCGCGGCGCGGCACTATGCTCGCGCGGTTTTCGCCGAAGCTTTCCACAAGGAGCTGGTCCGCATGCCCCGTGTCCTCGTGTCCGACACCCTCAGCGAGCAAGGGCTCGCGATCCTGCGCCGGGGGAAGGGCCTCGACGTCGACTACAAGCCCGGCCTGAGCGAGGGCGACCTCGTCGCCGCCATCCCCGGCGCCGACGCCCTCGTCATCCGCTCGGGCTCCAAGGTGACCGCCAAGGTCATCGCGGCGGCCACGCAGCTCAAGGTCATCGGCCGCGCCGGCATCGGCGTCGACAACGTCGACGTCCCCGCCGCCTCGAAGCGCGGCATCGTGGTGATGAACACCCCGACCGGCAACTCGGTCACCACGGCCGAGCACGCCATCGCGCTGCTCATGTCGCTCGCCAGGATGATCCCCGAGGCGAGCCGGACGATGAAGCTCGGCAAGTGGGAGAAGAAGAAGTTCGAGGGCGTCGAGCTCGCGGGCAAGACGCTCGCGGTCATCGGCCTCGGCAACATCGGCCGCATCGTCGCCGACCGCGCCAAGGGCCTGCGGATGAACGTCATCGGCTTCGATCCGGTGCTCACCGCCGAGCGCGCCGCGGCCCTCGGGATCGAGCTCTGCACCCTCGACGCCATCTGGGAGCGCGCCGACGCCATCACGGTGCACACGCCCCTCACCGCGACGACCAAGAACCTCATCAACGACGAGGTGGTCCCCAAGCTGAAGAAGGGCGTGCTGCTCGTCAACGCCGCGCGCGGCGGGATCTACGACGAAGAGGCGCTGCTGCGCGGCCTCGAGAGCGGCAAGATCGGCGGCGTCGCCCTCGACGTCTTCCTCCAGGAGCCGCCCCCGGCCGACCTGCCCATCGTCAAGCACGAGCGCGTCATCGCGACGCCGCACCTCGGCGCCTCGACCAAGGAGGCGCAGGACCGCGTCGCGCTCGAGATCGCCGACCAGGTCGTCGCCTACCTCAACGACGGCGCCATCCAGAACGCGGTCAACGTGCCCTCGGTCTCGAGCGACGTCGCCGCGCGCCTCTCGCCCTGGATCGATCTCGCCGAGCGCCTCGGCAAGTTCCTCGCCCAGGTCGAGACGGTCGCGCCCAAGTCGATCGAGGTCGAGTGCGTGGGCGATCCGGCCGAGCTCTCGCTCAAGTCGATCGCGGCGGCCGCGGTGGCGGGCTTCCTCCAGCGCTTCCTCGACGCGCCGGTGAACCAGGTCTCGGCCCCGCACATCGCCGCCGATCGGGGCATCGCCGTGAAGGAGCAGCGGACCGCGACGAGCCGCGGGAAGTACGCGTCGGAGGTCATCCTCCGCGTCACCGGCGCCGACGGGACGACCAGCACCATCTCCGGCGCGCTCGGCGCCGACGGCACCGCCCGCCTCGTCCGCTGGGGCGACTTCGACATCGAGGCCCACCTCGGCGGGCCCACCCTCGTCGTCACCAGCCACGACGTCCCCGGCGTCATCGGCTTCTTGGGCACCAAGCTCGGCGGCGCGAACATCAACGTCGCGCGCGTCCACCTCGGCGTCGCCGGCGCAGGCGCGATCTCGATCTGGAACCTCGACCACGAGGCGCCCGCGGCCCTCGTCGACGAGATCGGTCGATCCGAGCACGTGAAGCGGGCGCTCTACCTGCGCATCTGAGTGGAAGCCATCGTCGATCTCGCGCCCGGCGCGGAGGACAACCGGCTCGCGGCGAAGCTCGGCGAGATCATCCGCCACAACGTCGGCGTGAGGCCGCACAAGGCGCGCGACTTCCGCGCGCTCCGCGGCGCCGTCATGATCGTGCCCCGGGACACCGGCGAGCCGCTCACGCTGCGGTTCGACCTGGGCCGGCTGACCGTCCACGACGGTGCCATCGGGATCCCGACGGTCACGTTCCTCGGGGACGAGGCCGCCATCCTCCGGCTGGCGGACCTGCCCTTCACCCGAATCCTCAAGCTTCCCCTCGCGTTCGACCTCCGCGGCCGCGCCGCCCTGGCCGCGCTGGGGCGCGAGCTCTTCGAGGGCGGGCTGAAGATCTACGGGATGGCGGCCCACCCCAGGATGGTCCTGCGCTTCCTGCGCGTCGTCTCGGTGCACGGGTAGGGTATGCTCGTCGGGACCATGCTGCCGCCGAGCCGAGCGTGGGGGGAGCTTCCGAACGCGCCTGGAGCGCGCCCGCCGTGCCGGTGAGGCTCCGCTACCTCGCGCACGATCTCGAGGTGCCCCCCGGGCAGTTCGTGATCGGACGCAGCGCCGACTGCCAGCTCTCGCTCGACGATCCGCTGGTCTCGCGCCGGCACGCGCTGCTGACGGTGAGCGGCGCCCTCGTGACGGTCGAGGATCTCGGCAGCCGCAACGGCGTCCTCGTGAACGGGACCAAGATCGAGGGGCCGCAGCGCCTCGCCGACGGCGACCAGATCACCATCGGCGGGCAGGAGATGCAGCTCTTCGTGCCCGACAGCCAGAGCTCCCCTTCGTCGTCGAACCGGCAGCCGCAGCTCCGGCACCCGACCCTCACCAACGAGCGGATGGACGCGTCGGAGCTGCGCGACGACCTCGAGGATTCGACCGTGATCGTGGGCTCGCCGCTCGCGGATCCACGAACCAGCCACCCCGACAAGCGGGTCAACGCGCTGGTGCTCATCGGCGGCGTCGCCGACAAGGCGCTCGCCATGGGCCGGGGCGAGGACGCCGAGCGCCTCCTCAACCGCTCGCTCGGCGACCTGCTCGCCAAGGCGCGCGCCGGCGAGGAGGTCGGCCCCGATCTCAGCGAGCACGCGGCCGGCTACGCGATGCGTCTCGCCGCCGGGACGGGAAACGGGGCGTGGGTCGACTACATCGTCGAGCTCTACTCCGTCCAGGTGCTGCTCCTGCCCCAGGCGATCGTCGACGAGCTCTACAACGTCCTGCGCAAGGTGCAGCGGCTCGATCTGCCCCTGCTGCGCGAGTACACCGAGAAGCTCCGCGCCGCGGCCTCCGGCTACGGCCCGGCCGAGCGGTTCCTGCTCCAGAGGATCGAGGGTCTCGAACGATTGGGCGCCCTGAAGTAGGCTTCGGCCAGCATGCCGTATCGGCTCCGCTACCTCGCGCACGATCTCGAGCTCCCGGTGGGGGAGTTCGTCGTGGGGCGCAGCGCCGATTGCCAGCTCTCGGTCGACGATCCGCTCGTCTCGCGCCGGCACGCGATGTTCAAGGTCCGGCGCGACGGCGTCACCGTCGAGGACCTCGGCAGCCGCAACGGGGTGGTGGTCAACGGCGGCAAGATCGAGGGCGCGCGCGAGCTCGCCGACGGCGACAAGGTCACCATCGGCAGCCAGGAGATGACGCTGCACCAGCACGACGATCTCCGCCCCGCGCGCGCGCGCGATCACGAGGAGTACCGCCGCGCCACGCAGACGCTGGGCGCGATGAACGTGCAGGATATCCGCGCCGCGATGGAGCCCACGGTCTCCGACGCCGAGGTGGGGAGCCGGCCGGGCGCCATGGCGCCCTCGCGCACGGTGAGCTCGTTCCGCCTGCTCGGCGGCGTCGCCGACAAGGCGCTCGCGCTCGGCCGCGCCGAGGAGGCCGAGCGCATCCTCCAGTCGCTCCTGCTCGAGATCCTGCAGAAGGCGCGCGACGGCAAGGCCGTCGTCGAGCAGGACGCCGCCGAGTACGCCGCCCGCTACGCCGCGCGCCTCGCCGGCGCCACCAGCAAGGGGAGCTGGGTCGACTACGTCTTCGAGCTCTACACGTCGGTGCGGCGCCCCGTCCCGGCGCACATCGTCGACGAGCTCTACACCGTGGTGCGCAAGGTGAAGGCGATCGACCTCAAGGTGCTCAGGGCTTACCTCGCCGATCTCCGCGAGCAGCAGGCGAGCTTCGGCCCTGCCGAGCGCTTCCTCCTCCAGAGGATCGAGGGGCTCGAGCGCCTGGGCTCGCTGAAGTAGGCGCCTGCGCCGTCGCTGAAGGAGGCGCCTGCGCCGCCGGGCCCGGCCGCCGCCGAGAGGCGCGCGCCGACCTCTCCTCGCGCTCGCGCGCCGCCTGCCAGCCGAGGTTCTTGGCGGCCGCCTCGGCGATGGCGCGGCGGAGCTCGTCGTCGTCGACGCGGGCCAGCTCGGTCGCGACCGTGTCCGGGATCGGCGCCGGCTTCGGCGAGGTGCGCACCTCGCTCCGCGAGGGCGGTCGCTCGGGCGGATCGACGCGGCCGACGTGGAAGCGCAGCGACCTCACCCTGACGCCTCGCTCGGCGAGCTGCGCGAGGATCGCCTCCGAGAGGAGCGTCAGCTCCTGCGCCCACGTCGCGCTCGCGGTGCGCACCCAGAGCACGCCGCGCTCGAGCTTGAAGGGCCGCGCCCGCGCCGCGATGCGCGTGCCGACCGCCGCCTCCCAGTCGCGCGGCGCGACCGGCGACGCGTCGACGGTCGCAGGCAGCCGGATGTCGCCGTCGCGGCGGAGCAGCGCGCCGAGCGTCTCGAGGCCGGAGGAGCGGCGGCGGCCGGAGCTCATCGAAGCCGACTCGAACGCCGGCGGGCCAGCCCGTCAAGCGCCATCCCGCCGCTGCGCGCCCTCGTCCTGCAAACGAGGTGGAAGCTAGTCGGCCTCTGCGCGATCGTCGGCCGCGTCTCCGCTGGGTAGTACCGAAGGTGGGACTCGAACCCACAAGCCCGTTAGGACAGCGGATTTTGAATCCGCCGCGTCTGCCATTCCGCCACTTCGGCCTTGTTCTGTCGGTCGGACTGCTTGGAAGCCTTGCTCTCTCTGGCCCCCGGTCGGGCCCACTTGCCCGCCGCTTCGGTAGCTCGGGACCGCGGCGACGCGGAAGTGTAGATCGCCCTGCCCCAGCTCGGCCACCTTGCGGGTGGCTGGGCGGTAGCGCGCGGGTGCTTCGGCTGTAGCAGCGGCAATGCCACCGACGAAGTTATCAAGGCTCACATCGAGCCAGGAGCATGAGCCGCAGGACGGCGACTCTCGTGTGGAGGACGAGCCCGCCGCGGAAGGGCGGGGGCCCTGAAGGCGGTGGTCCGCCTGGCCTCACTGGTAGTCGACGATGAGCGCCGGCGGCGTGGTGCCGTTCAGGTTCCAGTACGAGACGCCGTTCTCCGAGATCGGGAAGATGCCGAGGTAGACCGAGCCGCCCGCGACCACCACCGTGGGCGGGAGGGTCCAGTCGACGGTGTCCCCGAGCGCGACCGCGCCGACGCTCGGCGCGAGCGATGTGTTGCCGACCTTGGCGGGCACCGCCGTGAACAGGTCCGGCCGCGCGAAGGGAGCCACCTCCCAGATCTCGCCGGCCTCGTCGCCGAACGCGTTGGCGTCCGTCGTCACGACGAGCCGGAGCGTCACGCCCGTGATCGTCGCGCCGGCGAGCGCGTCGTCGAGATCGAATCGCAGGAAGCTCGCGTTGGGGAAGCCGGTCATCGCTTCGAGCAGGTCGACGCTCATCTGGCCCGCGCCCGTGTACGCCTCGCAGGCGTCGGGATCCGGGGCCATCAGGTCGACGCAGTCGGCGACCGACGCGGCGTAGCTCAGCGAGCCCGTGGTCGCGCCACCGGCCCCGGTGGTCCCGCCGCCCACGCCGCCGGTGCCGCCGCCCGCGCCGCTGGTGCCGCCGCCCGCGCCGCTGGTCCCGCTCGACGTCGTCGCCGCGCCGGTTCCGCCGCCCGCGGCGCCGGAGCCCGAGGAGGTCGCCCCCGTGGTCGTCCCGCCCGGACCCGTCGAGCTGCTCGCGCCGGCGCCGGTGGTGACGCCCGTGCTCGCCGCGGTGCTCGCGCCCGCCTCGCCCACGCGAGGATCGAGCGCGTCCCAGTCGTGCGAGCACGCGGCCATCCCGACGATCGTCGCCACCGCCGCGAGCCACGATCGATGGGCGCCGCGCCTCATGACCCTCAGCGTACGCAAGCGGGTCTCCGCGTGGAACGACCAATCCGCCGGTCAGTTGAGCCGGAGCACGCGGCCGACGAGCCGGAAGAGCCCGCGCGACATGTGCAGGATGCGGCTGCCGACCAGCTCGACGTCGCCGTCCTCGCGGATCCGCAGCGCGGCGGTGCCGGCGCGGAGGAGCACCTCGCGATCGGCCTCGATGTGGATGGTCTCGGCGCGGAGCTCGAGCTTGGAGGGGATCCGGGTCTGGAGGACGCCGACGATCACCGGGCGTTCGCCGGGCTCCTGCTCGACCAGCACCGCGTCGCCCGACGCGAGCGCTCGCTCGACGAGCTCGCGATCCACCTCGGCGGCGACGTCGGCGGCGATCGGCTCGCGCTGGCCGCGCAACGCGACGAGCACCTCGGCCCCGCTCATCGAGACGATGCGCGCGCTGCGGACGACCGGCGCCGACTCGGCCGCAGGCGCGAGCGGCGCGGCGGCCGCCGGCGCGGTGACGTGCGCGAGCAGCTCGTCGAGGCTGGGCGCCGGCGCCGGCGCGTCGGTTCCGGTCGTGCTCGAGCCGCCGCGAACGCGGCCGGCGCCTGGGCTCGACTCGGCGGGCGCGGCGGCAGCGCCCTCGGTCCAAGCCTCCGCCCCGGAGCCTTCGCCGGCGGGCGCGCCGCCCGGAGCTCGTGCCGTCATTCGGCGAATGCTACGCCCGGCGGGGCGAAGCGTCGACCCGCGCGCCGCACAGAGCTCGGCGAGAGCGGCCTTCGGGGGCAGAGCGTCTCGACCCCTCGCGGTCGACGTCCTATGCTGGCGAGCCCGGAGCCGCTCGATGGAGCCCCCGATCAAGCTCGAACGATTCGCGGCGCTCAGCGCCGAGATCGATCTCGGCGCCCCGCGCGACGACGTCATCGCCCGCGAGAAGATCCCGCCCGAGACCTGGGAGGAGGCGCAGGAGATCTGGCTCGCGAAGATGGCCGACGAGGCCAGCCGCAAGCGGTTCGAGATCACCAACCGCTACAACACCACCTTCGTCGCCACGCGGCGCGTCCTCGAGGCGAAGCGCGCCCGGCCGCCGCGTCCGAAGAAGGAGCCGCCCGCCCCGAAGCGCAAGAAGGAGGCCGCGCCGCCCCCCGTCGAGGCCGCCGAGCCGGTGCCGCCGCTGGTCGCCGCGTCGCTCTTCGGCGCCGATCTCGTGGCGCGCGCGCCCGAACGCGCGCCCGGGCCGGTGCAGGTCGCGCCGCCGCCGTTCATCGCGCCGCCGGCCGGGCCTGCGATCGCGCTGCCGGGTCCGGCGATCGCGCCTCCTGCGTACGCGCCGCCCCTCGCCGCGCCCTCGCCTCCCGTCGCCGCGCCCTCGCCGGCTCCTCCTGCCGTGGTCGCGCGGAAGGACCACCCACTCGAATCCACCGCGTCCCCGATCACGGCTTCGCCTGCCGGCGGACCGCTGCCCTTCCGGCCCGGCGACGGCGCGGCCGCGATCCCGCGCGCCGCGGCGGCGAAGCCGGCGAAGCGGAACGCCGGCAAGACGATGGCGTTCACCGCGCCGGTCACCGCAGAGACGCTCCCGTTTCAGCAGCCGGGCAAGGCCGCGCCGGGCTCGCCTTCGTCGCCGGCCAAAACCGCTCCGACTCCCATGGGCGCGTCGGGCTCGTCGTCGCCGGCGCCGCCGGTGCCGGTCAGGGCCACGCCGCCCTCGGGCGCGCCGCCGGCCGCAGCGCCGGGCCCCGCGCCCGCGGCGAAGAAGATCGATCTCAGCTCGACGATGGGCCTGCCCGGCGACGGGCCCTCCCTCTCCAGCTCGACGCCGCTCCCGTTCTCCGTCGCGGGCGGCGCGGCGAAGCCGGGCGCCGCCGCCGGCTCGCGGTTCACGATGGAGCAGTTCGCGTCGCTCACCGCCGAGATCTCGGCGGCTCCGACGAAGATCGGCGAGGTCCGCGCGCGCTACGGCCTCGACGAAGCATCCCACCGCGCCGAGGCCGAGCGGTGGCAGCGGCTCTTCGCCGCCGACAAGGATCTCTTCGCTCGCTACACCGAGGCGTTCCAGCGCTATCGCGAGTGGTTGGCGCGGGGCCGGCGGTAGACCGGCAGGGCGCGCGCGCGTACTCTCGGACCCCGTGGGCGCGAAGAACGCGATCGTCGAGCTGCGCGGCGACCCGCTGCCGCCGGACGCGCTCGTCATTCGCTACGACGCGCGCGAGGCGATGTCGACGCCGTACGAGGTCACCGTCGAGTTCTCGACCGAGGACCTCGTGTTCAAGGCCGAAGACTGCCTGCGCCAGCGGCTGATGCTCACGCTCGTCGGCGGCGACGGCGGGCAGCGGCACTTCGAGGGCGTCTGCGACCGGGCCGAGTTCACCTTCCACACCGGCACGCACTTCCACTTCGAGGTCCGGCTCCGGCCGGCGATCGCCGCGCTCTCGCGCCGCGAGGACTGCCGCATCTACCAGAACGAGAGCGCCGTCGACGTCGTGAAGAAGGTGCTCGAGGCCGCGGGCGTCGACAAGACCGAGTGGCACCTCTTCGAGACGTACATGCCGCGCGAGTACATCGTCCAGTACCGCGAGAGCGAGCTCGATTTCGTGCACCGCCTCCTCGAGGAGGAGGGGATCTTCTACTTCTTCCGCCACACGCCCGAGGGGCACGTGCTCGTGCTCGCCGACGATCCCGAGGCGTTCGTGCCCTTCGACGACGCGCCCGAGGTGCGCTTCTCGATGGCGCAGGGCGTGGCCGGCGAGCCCCTCGGCGACTTCTCGCGGACGCGCGCGCTCCGCACCTCGAGCGTGCTCCTGCGCGACTACGACTTCACCCGGCCGCAGCAGAAGCCGCAGGCGATGCTCCCGGCGCCCGAGCACTGGCCGATGCCCGCCTACGAGTACCCGGGCAACTTCACCGACTCGGCGGCCGGCCAGCGCCGGGCCAAGGCGCGCCTTCGCGAGAAGCGCCGCGACGCCGACACCGTCCGCGGCTCGAGCACCGCCATCGGGCTGCGCGTGGGCGTGCCGTTCCTGGTCGAGGGCGCGCAGCAGGACTGCCTCAACGGCGAGTTCGTCGTCGTCGAGCTCAAGAGCTCGGGCGAGCAGACGCTCGAGAGCGGCGGCCTCAACGCGGTCACGCGGAGCGAGATGATCGGCATCCCCGCCGGCGCCCCGTACGCGCCCGAGCGACGCGCGCGGCGGGTGCGCATCCGCGGCATCCAGACGGCCACCGTCACCGGGCCGAGCTCGGACGAGCAGGCCATCCACGTCGACAAGTACGGGCGCGTCAAGGTGCGCTTCCACTGGGACCGCGTCGGCCAGCAGGACGACACCTCGAGCTGCTGGCTCCGCGTCGTGCAGCCGCCGATGGGCGGCTCGATGATCCTCCCGCGCGTCGGCTGGGAGGTCGCGGTCGCCTTCTTCAACGGCGATCCGGACCAGCCCTTCGTGCTCGGCCGCGTCTACAACGCCGAGAAGACGCCGCCCTATGCCCTGCCGGGCTCGCAGACCCAGGGCGCGGTGAAGAGCCTGTCGTCGCCCGGCGGCGGCGGGCACAACGAGCTGATGATGGCCGATTCGGGCGGCTCGCAGGGCTGGAACCTGCACGCGTCCAAGGACCTGAACGTGAGCGTCGGGCACGACAAGAACGAGACGGTCGGCGTCGACGAGACCCACAACGTCACCGTGAACATGTCGGTGAGCATCGGCTCGAACGAGTCGATCTCGGTCGGCGCCAACCAGTCGGTCGACGTGGGGGCGGTGATGTCGCACCAGATCGGCGGGGGCCAGTCGATCAGCGTCGGCGGGAACGAGACGTCGAACGCGACGGCGAACTACGTCGAGAAGATCGGCGGCGATCGCAGCTACACCGTCGGCGGCAACATGACGGTGATCTCGAACACGGTGATGCAGACGATCACCGGCAACATGAGCAAGACCGTGGGCACCGCGATGGTCGCCGGCTCGGTCGCCTCGTTGGCCGACACCGTCGGCGGCGACATGAGCGAGAACGTCGGCGCGGTGAAGATCGACCTCTGCAAGGGGACGAGCTCCGAGTCCGTCGGCGGCAACAAGAACCTCACCAGTCTCGCCGCCGAGCTCCACCTCGTGAAGGGCGCGATGTCCTCGAGCTCGGACGCGAGCGTGACCCAGCTGGTCGGCGGCCTGCACTACGAAAAGATCGCCGGCGACTTCACCGTCTCCGCGCCGATCATCGCGCTCATCGGCGCCATCGGCGATTTCAAGGGCGGCGGCTCGAACGTGAAGCTCGGCGGCGGCCCCATCGTGATCAAGGGTTCGAAGGTGGCGATCGAGACGGCGCTCCTGGTGAAGCTGGGCGGGTCGCTGAAGATGGGCGCCTGACGGGGAGGGGACGATGGCGGACGGCAGGGTCACGGTCATCACCGAGATCGAGATCGACGGCGAGGTGCTCAAAGTCAGCGCCTGCTCGCTGGTCGAGGCGATCTCCGCCGTGCCCATGCTCGAGGCGACCGTGACCGGGCCGGAGGGCGCGCCCGATCCGGCGGCGCTCGTGGGCAAACCGCTGCGCGCCGTCTTCCGCCGCGCCGACCACGGCGCGATGCGGACCTTCGTCGGAAAGGTGATCGAGGTCGAGCGCTCCGCCGACGCCGACGGCAACCCCACCGTGAAGCTCCGGGCCGCGCCGCGCCTCTGGCGCCTCGGCAAGCGCGCCGACTGCCGCGTCTACCAGGAGAAGACCGTCCCCGAGATCGTCGCCGACGTCCTCGAGCGCGCCGGCATCCCTTCGAGCGAGCAGACCCTGAAGCTCGGCGGGAGCTACGAGCCGCGAACCTACGTCGTGCAGTACCGCGAGACGGATCTCGAGCTCGTGACGCGGCTGCTCTCGGAGGAGGGCATCTACTTCACGGTCGAGTACCAGGACGACAAGGACACCGTCGTGCTCGGCGACGACCCGACGGGGCTCGCCGACGTCGAGGGCGCCAAGATCGTCCCCTTCGGCGCGACGTTCGGGTTCGAGACGTCGAGGCCGCACGTCAACTGGATCCGCCAGAGGCACCAGATCCAGCCCGACAAGGTGACCCTCCGCGACTACGACTTCGAGCGCCCGAAGTACAAGCTCGAGGCGAAGGTCGAGGGGAAAGACGACGGGCCGAAGGCGCTCGAGGTGTATGTCTTCCCGGGCCGCTTCACCGACGACGGCGCGGGCAAGCACTACGCCGAGGTGCTGCTCGACTCGATGCAGGCCGAGCGCGACGTGGTCACCGGCGAGGCCACGGTGCTGACGCTGGCGCCCGGCCGGCGCTTCGAGATCGAGGGGCACCCGTACGCGCCGCTGAACCAGGAGTACCTCGTGACGTCGGTGCACACCGAGACGCGCGAGCGGCGGTCGTTCCACGGCAAGGCCGATCCCGGCGGCCGCGACTACGTCTGCCGTTTCACCGCCGTGCCCACGAAGAAGGTGCAGTACAGGCCGCCCCGGGCGGCGCGGGCGCGCTCCATCCCCGGCATCGCGCTCGCGGTCACGACGGGGCCGTCGGGCTCCGAGATCCACTCCGACGAGCACGGGCGGGTGAAGGCCCAGTTCCCGTGGGACCGCCTCGGCAAGAACGACGACGCCTCGAGCGTCTGGATGCGCACCAGCCAGATCCCCACCGGCGGCTCGATGCTGCTGCCGCGCGTCGGCTGGGAGGTCGTCGTCGCCCACGCCGAGGGCGATCCCGACACGCCGCTGGTGATGTCGCGCCTCTACAACGCGCTCACGCCGCCGCCGTACGCGCTGCCCGGCGGCAAGGCGCGCGGCGCCATCCAGACGGCGACCACCCCGGGCGGCGGCAGCTCCAACGAGCTGCGCACCGACGACACCGCCGGGGCCGAGGAGATGTTCTTCAACGCCTCGAAGGACATGAACGTCGACGTCGTCAACAACACCACCGAGTCCATCGGCAACAACGAGACGCACGACATCGGCGCGAACCACCAGGTGAACGTCACCAACAGCGTCATCCTCAGCGTCGGCTCGAGCCAGACGGTCGACGTGGGGGGCAACCAGAACGTGCACGTCGAGACGTTCATGGTCGATCAGTGCGGCGGCGATCACTCGCTCACCATCGGCGGCAACCGCGACATGAAGGTCGGCGGGGATCACAAACGGTCGGTCGCCGGCAGCTCCAGCGTCGACGTCGGCGCGATCCACACCGACCTGGTCGTCGGATCGGTGAACGAGTCGGTGGTCGCGAACCTCTCGGTCGACGTGGGCGCGGCGCTCGCCGAGATGACCGCGGGCGACCGCGGCGTCACCATCGGCGGCTCGCACAGCGAGAAGACGGGCGCGGCGAAGGTGGTCATCGCCGTCGGCGGGCGCGGGGTCGAGATCGGGGGGACGATGATGCACAAGGTCGCCGGCGCCATCATCACCAAGGTGGACGGCGATCGCTCCGAGGAGGCGGGCGCGACGTACACCGAGGTCGCCGCGGGCGCGCGCATCCTCAAGGCCGACAACGTGGTCTTCGAGGGCGAGGCGATCGTCTCGCTGGTGATGGGCGCTTCCACCGTCACGCTGACGCCCGCGTCGGTGTCGATCGCCGGGGTGAGCGTGAAGCTCGACGGCGCGACCGCCGAGACCGCGGCGCTCGTCCTGGACAACTGAGGGGCAGATGGCGACGCGCACCTTCTCCACCGCGTTCCAGGTCGCCGGCCTCGAGGCCAAGGCGGTCATCTCTCTCCGCGAGGAGCGCCGGCTCGGGCGCCCGGCCGAGGCGACGGTCACGGTGCTGCTCGCCGACTACGTCGATCCCGAGGAGCTCGTCGGCGGCCCGGGGCTGCTCTCGATCGGCTGGGCCGGCGAGGCCCCGCGCGAGATCGCCGGCACCGTCGAGAGCGTCACCGTCATCGGCTCGGCGGCGACGCGCGGCCGCACGGCCGAGCGGCTGGTGGTGCGCGTCGTCTCGCAGATGGCGCTGCTCGCGCGCAGCGAAGGATGCCGCATCTTCCAGGACCTCGACGTCAAGGAGATCGTCTCCAAGGTGCTCGAGGACCACGGCATCGCCGGGCCCTCGCAAGACTGGCGGCTCACCGGCAGCTACCCGAAGCGCGAGTACTGCGTGCAGTACGACGAGAGCGCGCTCGCGTTCGTCTCGCGCCTCCTCGAGGAGGAGGGCATCTACTACCGCTCCGAGGTGAAGGACGGCGCCGAGGTCGTGGTCTTCGAGGACGACAGCACCGTCGCCGCGCCCATCGACGGCGATCCCCACCTGCCCTTCCGATCGAAGACGGGCATGGAGAACGTGGAGGATTGCGTGAAGACCGTGTCCGAGCGGCGCCGCGTCGTCTCGGGCAGGTTCGTGCTGCGCGACTACGATTTCAAGCGCCCCAAGCTCGACCTCACCGGCTCCGCCGAGGCCGACGCCGACGTCGATCTCGAGGTCTACGACTACCCGGGCCTCTACGTGGAGCCGTCCGAGGGAAAGCGCCTCGCCCAGGTGCGCCTCGAGGCCGAGCAGTCGGAGCGGGCGACGATCGCGATCGAGGCGGACTGCATCCGTCTCGACGCCGGTCGCAAGATCACCATCGAGGGCGCGCTCCACGCCGAGATCGACGGCACCTACGTCGCGACCGAGGTGGTCCACGAGCTCGTGCCCGGCGGGGCCGGAGGCCAGCCCGTCTATCGCGCGACCGCCTCGCTCGTGCCCGAGAAGGTGAAGTACCGCCCGCCGCGCCTGACGCCCTCGCCGGTGATCGACGGGCCGCAGTCGGCGAAGATCGTCGCGCCGGCGGGCTCGCCGTCGGAGGAGATCCACACCGACGAGCACGGGCGCTGCAAGGTGAAGTTCCACTGGGACCTCGGACCGGACGAGGACGACAAGGCCTCGTGCTGGATGCGCGTGTCCCAGCTGCAGACGTCGGGATCGATGATCCTGCCGCGCATCGGCTGGGAGGTCGTGGTCGAGTTCCTCGAGGGCAACCCCGATCGGCCCTACATCACCGGTCGGCTCTACGACGGGCTCTACATGCCGCCGTACGCGCTGCCCGAGGGCAGGACGCGCACCACGATGCGGACCGCGAGCACGCCCGGCGGCGGCGGCTCCAACGAGATCCGCTTCGAGGACAAGGCCGGCGGCGAGGAGATCATGATCCACGCCCAGTACGACCAGACGGTCGCCACCGCCAACAACAAGGTCAAGAACGTCGGCAAGAACGAGACGCGCAAGGTCGGCGTCGACGAGACGGTCACCGTCGGCTCGAACCAGGACATCAAGGTCACCAAGGGCCACCAGATCTCGATCGGCGCCGATCAGTCGGTGAGCGTCGGCGGAAACCGCTCGGTCGAGGTGAACGCCGTGACCGGGCTGACCGCGGGCGGCTCGAGCGCGACGACCGTGGGCGGCAACCACTTCGAGATGGACGGGAACCCGCTCGAGGCGATCCTCGCCCTCGCGGCCCAGAAGGCGGCCGAGATCGCGACCGCGAAGGCCGGCGAGGCGCTCGCCGCGATCGACGCCGCGGTGCAGTCGAAGGTCGATCAGGCGATGGGGCCGATCAACGCGCTCACCAGCCAGGCCGAGGCGCTGGGCGACGGGATGCGCGCCGTGGCCGGGGGCGATCTCGGCGGGGCGGCGCCGCTCATGGCCGGCGCGGCCGGGCTGCCCATGCCGGGCGCGTTCGCGGCGGGGCTCGGCGGCGGCGGCGGTCTCGGCGGCCCGGCGGCGACGAACGAGGCGGGCGGCGCGGGGACGAGCACCGCCGGGATCACGGCGAAGCTCGCGCTCGACCAGGCGGTGAACGGCGCCATCCAGCACGGCGTGAGCAAGGCGAAGAACGCGCTCGGGGCGGCGATGGGGCTCGACGCGGCCGGCGGCGGCGGGGAGTCGGCGGCGAACGTCGCCGGGCCGGTCGGCGACGTCGACGGGATCGACGGCGAGGATCGCGCCAAGGGCCCGGGCCACAGCTTGAACCACGTCTCGGGCAGCGAGTCCGAGACGGCCGGCAGCCTGCGCGTGGTCGCCGCGCTCAACGGCATCATGACCAACGTGGGCGCGAACATGTCGCAGAACGTCGGGGCCGCGAAGCTGACGATGGCGATGGGCAACATCGCGAGCTCGGCCGGCGGCAACAAGGACGAGTCGGCGCTCGGCCTCGTCGTCGTCTCGCGCGCGGACGAGTCCGAGACGGTCTCGGGCAGCAAGACGACGATGGTGGGCGGCGCGATCCTCGAGAAGATCGCGGGCGGCCACTCGGTGAAGGCCGGCGCGCCGGCGACCTTCATCGGCGCGTTCCACAAGATCGAGGCGGCGACGGCGATCACGCTCAAGTGCGGCGCGAGCGAGGTGGTCATCGACGGGAGCGGCATCGCCATCACCTCGCCCATCGTCACCATCACCGCCGGCAAGGTCTCGCTCACCAAGGCCGTCGCCGAGGTCTGACGCGAGCGACCGATGGATCAGCCGCCCGTCCGGAAGCCGCCCGAGCTCGTCGCGCACCCCCAGCCGATCCTCGACACCGACGGCGAGAAGCTCTGCGCGATCGTGAAGGCCACGTTCGAGCTCGAGGCCGACGGCACCTTCGAGATCGCCCCGAAGAAGCGGCGGCGCGGGATCCGCCTCGCCGACGTGCCCTGGGGCAAGCCCGAGAAGAGCAGCATCCTCTATCCGGCCGATCTCTGCCTGCGCAAGCCCGGCACCGACGTGATCGTCGTGGCGAAGGCGTTCGCGCCCGGCGGGACGCCGGTGCCGAGCTTCGACGTCGCGGTGCGCGTGGGCCCGCTCGAGAAGGCGGTCAGGGTGTACGGGCTCCGCGTCTGGCAGGCCGGAGGCGCCGGGCTCTCGCCGCCGCGCCCCGTCGCCGAGATCGAGATGCGCTACGACTACGCGTGGGGCGGCGTCGACGCGAGCGATCCCGAGCGCTTCGTCGAGGAAGCGCGCAACCCGGTGGGGATGGGGGTCGCGGCGGATCCGGACGCGCTCACGCACAAGCCGGCGCCCAGCCTCGAGGACCCGGCGAGCCCGATGCTCACCGCGAGGACGCGCCCCCCGCCCGCGGGCATCGGCGCCATCGGCCGGCACTGGGAGCCGCGGCGCCGCTACCTCGGCACCTACGACGCGCGCTGGCTCGAGGACCGGGCGCCGCTGCCGCCGCTCGACTTCGACGACCGCGCCAACCTCTGCGCCACGCCGGATCTGGTGGCGACGCCGCCGCTCGTGGGCGGCGAGGAGGTGGCGCTCTTGAACCTCGTCCCGGGCGGCGGCGCGACGAGCTTCACGCTGCCGCGCCTCGGCGTGGAGATCGAGTTCCGCGTCAAGGATCGGCCGCCGGCGACGATGCGGCCCCACCTCGACACGGTGATCATCGACATGCTGCCGGCCGCCTCCGGGCGCCCGATCACGCTCGAGTACGTGTGGCGCGCCTCGGTGAAGGCGCCGCGCCGGATGAAGGACGCCGAGGTCGTCGTGCGCGAACGGGGGATCGCGTGAGGCCGGCGGTGCAGCCGGCGGTGGCGGCGGTCGGGGCGCGGACCGCGATCGGCAAGAACGCCGTGGAGACGGGGTTCCTGCTCCGGACGGGCATGCCCGCGGTCGGGATGGCGCCGCTCGTCGACGACGCCGGCGAGGCGATCACCATGGCGTTCGACGCGACGCTCGATCCGTACGCGACCGGCGAGGAGCGCGCCGCCGCGCTGGCGACGCCGGCGCTCGAGGAGGCGCTCGCGCCGCTCGGCGACGCCGTCCGCGCCCTGCGCCTCCGCCTCCTCTTGTGCCTCGACGGCGTGGGGACGAGGGCCGTGGTCCGGGGCGCGCCCGCTCCCGGCGCGCTCCTCGCCGGCCGCCTCCACACGCGCGCGCGCGAGCTCGCGCCCGGCATCACCCTCGAGATCGCGGCGCGCGGCGCGGCGGGCGCGGCGTTCGCCCTGCCGCGCGCGCTCGACGACCTCGCCGTGGGCAGCCTCGACGCCGTCCTCCTCGGCGGCGTGCACACCGACTACGACCCGGAGGCCATCGCGGCGCTGGGCGCTGCCGGTCGCATCTTCACGCCGCAGAACCTCGACGCCCTCATCCCGGGCGAGGCCGCGGCGTTCGCGCTGCTGGCGCGCCCGGACGTGGCGAGGCGGATGGGCGTGGACGCGCCGGCGCGCCTCGTGGCGCTCGGATCGGCGATGGAGCGCGCCACGCCCGACAACGACGCGAGCGCCTTCGAGGCGATGGGGCTGACGGTGGCGATCCGCCAGGCCACCGAGGACCTGGACGACGAGCAGAAGGTGGGCTGGGCCCTCTGCGATCACACCTTCGAGCTCCGGCGCATCCACGAGTGGCAGGCGATGCAGACGCGCACCCGCACGCGCTGGGGCGAGCCCTTCGTCATCGACTCGCCCGCGCAGCGCATCGGCCACCTCGGCGCCGCGGCGCTCCCGCTCGCGATCGTCCTCGCGGCCGAGGCCTGGCGGCGCGGCTACGCCCCGGCGCCGATGGCGATGGCGTTCGCGGGGAGCGACGCCGGCGAGCGCGGCGCGCTGCTGCTCTCCGGGGCGTGAGCGCCCCCCGCTCGGGCTCGCGTTGCTCGCGTTGGCGGCGTCGTTCGCGTCGAGCTAGCTTCGGTGGATGGGGACCTCGCTCCGCGAGCGCGCCAAGAGCGCCTTGCCGTGGACCGCCGTCCTCACGCTCTCGGTCGCGTTCCGGCTGCCACCGCTCCTCAACGCCGCGGCCACGCACTCGGACTCCGCCGTGGTGGGCCTCCAGGCGATGCACCTGCTCCGGGGCGAGTGGTCGCCGTTCCTCCTCGGCAGCGGCTACCAGACGTCGGTCGACTCCGTCGTGGCCGCCGCGTTCTTCCTGGTGCTCGGGCCCACGCCGTTCGCGCTGCGCCTCTCGAGCTTCGCGCTCCACCTCGTGCTCACCTGCTTCGTCCACGCGACCCTGCGCAGGCGCGTGGCGCCGTGGACGGCCGCGCTCCTCGTCGCGCCGCTGATCTTCACCGCGTGCCCCTCGAACACGTACATCCTCTTCGCGCCGCGTCAGGCCTCGCTGACGCTCGTGGCCGCCGTCTTCTGGCTGCTCGACGGGGCCAGCGCGGCGCCGCGCCCTCTGGCCCGCTTCGCCGGCGGCGGCGCGCTCGCGCTCCTCGCGTGCTTCGCCGATCCGTACGCCCAGCTGTTCCTCCCGGCGCTCGGGCTCTTCGCCGCGCTCGCCGCGCTCGACGGCTCGCGGGCGAAGGACGCGCGAGCGCTCGCGGCCCGGCGCATGGGCGCCTGTGCCGCCGGCGCCGTCCTCGGCGCCGTCCCGCTGGTCCTGCTGCACCTCGATCCCCGCTTCTCGAGCGGGCCGCAGCGCCTCGAGACGAGCCGCGTCGCGCACAACGCGGCGCTCCTCTGGGACACCTGCCTGCCGTGGGCGCTGAGCTACGAGGTGTTCTTCGCCCAGCGGGGCCTCGAGTACCTGCCGTGGGCGCCGCCTCGCGTCTTCGCGAGCCTCCAGCGATTCGCCGCCTTCGCGCTCGTCGCCGGCATCCTCGCGGGCGGCGCCGCCTTCTTCGTGCGTCGTCTCGGGTGGGAGGTCCGCCGCCTCGGCCTCGCCGGCGCGCTGATGCTGCCGGTGACGCTGGGCGCCTTCCTGGTGTCGGTGATGGTGATGGACCTCTACTCGGCGCGGTACCTCGCGGCGATCGTGCTGATGGCGCCGTTCGCGCTCCTGCCGGTCGCGAGCCGGCTCGGCGCTCGCCGCTTCGGCGTGGCGATCGCGCCGTACCTCGTGTCGGCGGCGGTCGCGGGATGGCTCTCCTATGCCCCGGCGACCGATGGGATCCGGATCCGGACCGAGCCGGGCGCGGTCGCCGACGAGCGGCGCCTCGAGGAGGTGCTCACCGCGCGCGGCGTCCGCTACGTCATGGGCGATTACTGGACGTCGTACCGCCTCACGTTCCTCTTCGGCGAGCGCGTCATCGTCGTGCCGGAGAACCCGGCGGAGGACCGGTACCCGCCCCATCGTCGCGCCTTCACCGCGGCCGCCAACGTGGCCTACATCTACGATCCGCTCCGCTCGCGCGAGAGCCTCGAGGGCAGGCGCGAGGCGTTTCGGCGCGGCGTTGCCCGCTTCTCGCCGAGCGCCGACGAGGTCGCCGTCGGCCGCTTCACCGTCGTGTTCCTCCAGCGCGCCGCGAGGACGCGCGGCGCGGCGGGCCCGACGGTCGGCCCGTCGTAGCCGCCGGCGCGCCGACTTCCACGGCGCGCAAGCGCGCGGCGCTCTGACGGGGGATCAGCCCCGGAGCGCGCGCTGGAAGCGCTCGAGCACGTCGGGCTCGGCGACCATGCGGCGCGTCCACACCTCGTTGGCGGCGAGGAACTGGGCGAGCGTGATGCCGAGCTTCGCGAGCGCGGCGTGCGGATCGCTGCCCCGCTGGATCTCGCGCGTGGCCTCGGCGAACCGCTCGACCGACAGGACCGCGTCGCCGCGGCGCGCGGCGGCGCGCGCGCGGGTGAACGCGTCGGCGTACTGGAGGACGATCGCCGGCACGCCGTCGCCCTCGGCGTCCATCGCGCGCGACAGCCGATCCTGCCAGCGCGCGTCGACCGCGGCCCACGAGGTCTCGTCGAGCCCGCGCTCGGCCAGGACGGCCTCGCGGGGGCGCCGGTCGTCGCAGAGCTCGACGACGATGGTGGCGTACGTCTCCACGTCGACGTCGCTCTCTCCGCGGGGCGGGGGGAGCTTCGAGGGGGCTCGCTGGTCGCCGTCCATGCGCGTCCGCCGCCCTTCTGCTTCCCACGGACCGGCCAAGAAGGCTATCACCTTGGCGTGGTCTCGGCCGGAACCCCCACGGCGGCGGCAACCCAGGCTCACGAGGAGCAGGGCGCCCTGCCCCGGTGGCTCCTCGCGCTCGAGCGCGCCCACGCGCAGGCGCTGCGCGCGGCGCGAACCCTCGAGGCGACGCCGTCCAAGGTCGGCGATCTGGCCCCCGCGGCGCGGCCCATCGAGGAGGCGCTCGCCGCGCTCTACGGAGCGTTCGACCGCCGCGCCGACCCGCTCGCCGCCACGCGCGACGCCGAGACGGCGCTCGATCGCGCGGTCGCGGCGCTCGGGCCGCTCGCGGAGCGCGATCGCGTCCTCGCCGACGCGTCCGCGTGGCTGCGCGATGCGCGGAAGGTGCTCGGCGTCGCCGAGGAGCGCTTCGCGCGGGTGCCGCCCGAGCTCCCCGAGATCGCCGAGCTGCGCGCCAGCGGCGACGTCCCCACGCTCCACCGGCTCGAGCGCCCGTCGATCGCGGCGACGATCCGACTCGGCCCGCCTCCGGACCCGGAGCCCGCGCCTCTCCCGCCGCCGCTGCCGCCGCCGACGACGCCCGCCGAGCTCACGAGGCGCGTCGCCGAGCTCGCCGATCGCGCCGAGGCGCGCCGCCGCGAGGCCGAGGCCCGTCGCGCCGAGCGCCGGCGGAGCGTCCGCGCCGCGCCCGAGGAGCCGCCGGATCCGCCGCCGGGCTTCGCGCGCGGGCGCTTCGCCGCGCTCACCGAGCCCCAGCGGCTCGCCGCGCGCCTGCGCGACTGCTTCGAAGAGGTCGCGATGATCGGCATGCAACGCGCGCCGCTCCTCGGCGATCCGTGGCGGACCGCGCTCGTGCTCGAGCGGCGCATGCTCCGGGCGATCGACGCCATCGCGGCGCTCGGCCCCGCAGCCCTGGCGCGGATCGAGCCGATGGTGCTCGACGCGCCCGCCAAGGATCCGTCGCGCGGCTTCGCGGCCGCGATGATCCTCGGCTCGTTCGACGGGCGCGACGCCCTCGGGGCGGCCGAGCGCATCCTCCGGCACCTCGGCCCCGCCGACCCGGAGGTCGCCGCGAGCTTCGCCGGCGCGCTCAAGCTCGTGCCTCACCCCGCGCTGCCGGTCGCGCTGCGCACCTGGCTCGGCGACGCCGACGGCGCGGTGCGGGCCCTCGCCGTCGACGTGCTCGCCTACCGCGGCTGGATCACGCCGTCCGAGCTCTTCGCCGCCGCGGCGGATCCGTCGCCGGTCGTCGTCGCCGCCGCGCTGCCCGCGCTCGGCCTCTCGCGCCCGCCCGATCTCGCGGCGCTGCTCGAGGGCCCGCTCGCGCACGCCGAGCCCGCGGTCCGCGAGGCCGCATGGACGGCGCTCGCGCTGGCCGGCCACCCCCGCGCGGCCGAGGCGCTCGAGGCCGAGGTGTTCTCGCCGGCGGGCTCGCGGCTCGCGTCGCGGGCGGCCGTGGCCCTGGCCATCGTCGCCGAGGACCGCGAGGCGTCGCGGTTGATCGAGGCGATGCGCGCGGAGCCCACGTCGGCGCTCGTCGTCGCCGCCGGTTGGACCGGATCTCCGGAGGCCGTGCCCGCGCTCATCGAGGTGCTGCGGCACAAGGACGCGGCGATCCAGCTCTCGGCGGCCTACGCCCTCGAGCGCATCACCGGCGCGCGCCTCTACGAGGACGTGCTCGTGCCGCCCGAGAAGATCGACGTCCCCGAGGTCGAGGAGCCCGACGTCGGCGACGACGAGCCCGCCCCGCTCGCCCGTGTCGTCAGCGATCCCCGCGACCTCCCCTCGGACGGCGCGGCCGACGTCATGAGCCAGCCCACCGTGCGCGTCGAGCGCTGGATGGCCCATTGGCGCGACCGCGGCCCGAGCTACAAGCCGGCGGCGCGCTACCGCCGAGGGCGGCCCTACACGCCCCGCGTCTCGCTCTTCGAGCTCGACGCCCTGCCGCTCACGCCCGCCGAGCGCCGGCTGCTTCAGCGCGAGCTCGTGGTGCGCACCGCGCAGCACGTCCGCTTCGATCCCCACGACTTCGTCGAGGTGCAGGTCGAGTCGCTGCGCGCCTGGGGTCCGATCGCCGAGGCGACGTCGAGCACGCCGGGCTCCTGGGCGCGACCGATCCGCCGCTCCTGAGCCCGGCCCTCGACGCTCCGGCTGCGTGGCCGCTGGACGCGTCCCCGCTCCCTCGAGCGCCGATGCGGCGCTCCGCCGGGGGATCGCGATCCGATCGAGCTCTGGTACGCTGGCCGGCGATCATGCGACGCCTGCGCTTCCTCCTGCTTGCCACCGCTCCCTTTGCCCTCGCCGCCGCGTGCACCGCCGTGAGCGACTCCAACGGGCCCACCGGCTCCACGTCGGCGACGACGTCGGCGTCGAGCTCGGGCGGCGGCGGCGGCGGCGACGGCGGCGCGGCGCCGGACGGCGGCCCGGACGCGCCGCCCGACGTGCACATCGACTGCGCCAACGCGGCCGACTGCGCGGCCTTCGACGACCAGTGCAACGAGGGCAGCTGCGTGAACGGCAGCTGCCAGAAGCTCGCGGCGAACGAGTTCGGCTCGTGCGACGACGGCGTCTACTGCACCGAGAACGACACCTGCCAGGCCGGCGCCTGCGTCGGCGGCACGACGAAGTTCTGCCCCTCGCAGGACACCTGCCACCTGGGCGTCTGCGACGAGGCGCTCCACACCTGCAAGAACGTCGCCGGAAACGACGGCGCGCAGTGCGACGACGACGACGCCTGCACCCAGTCCGGCATCTGCAACGGCGGCGTGTGCACCAAGGGCCCGCCCATCGACTGCAGCGTCTTCGACGGCCAGTGCTCGGCCGGCATCTGCCAGGCCGGCGTCGGCTGCGTGGCCACGCCGCTCAACAACGGCGTCGCCTGCGACGACGGCCAGGGGAACCCGTGCTCGACCGGCCAGTGCCAGAACGGCGCCTGCATCTCCATCCCCACGGCCGAGGGCCTGCCCTGCGACGACTTCCAGTTCTGCACCATCAACGACAAGTGCTCGCAGGGCAGCTGCGCCGGCAGCCCCAACCCGTGCGCCCCTCCCCAGAACGTCTGCATGATCGGCGTCTGCAACGAGGCGCTCGACACCTGCACCGCGAGCCCCGGTAACAACGGCTCGGCGTGCGAGGACCAGAACCCCTGCACCAGCGGCGAGACGTGCAGCAACGGGCAGTGCCTCGGCGGCCAGCCCGCGAACCAGGGCGCCCTCTGCGAGGACGGCGACGGCTGCACCCTCGGGACGACCTGCCAGAACGGGAGCTGCTCCGGTCCGACCTCGGTGATCGCCACCTGCCAGAGCGGCGACTCCTGCTGTCCGCCCGGCTGCGCCCTGAACCAGGACGGCGATTGCCTCTACTACGTGCCCGGCGTGCAGCAGAACGTGCCGGAGGCGACGCTGACCGGGTGGACGCAGTGCTGGATCGGCGACTACGCGCAGAGCTCACCGCCGCTCGCCACGCTGCTCCAGCAGTGCAGCAAGTCGAAGCTCCTGATGGCGTGCAGGCCGACGGGCTCGCCGACGTGGACGCTGCTCGCCATGGCGCCGCGCCTGGACGTGCTCTTCGACTGCGGCTCGACGACGGACTGCACCAAGCAGTCGAACGGCGTCGGTTGGTACTACAGCACGAGCTACTCGTGGGGGTTCGCGCCCGGCGGTCAGTCGGTGAACCGCAACTCGTGCGACTACAACAACGGCGGGCAGATCCTGCCCGGGCAGCGTCTCTGCTGGCACACGGGGGGCGGCTCGATCAGCAGCGGTTACCGGTGCGGCGACAACGATCTCAACGGCGCGAGCAACTGGCAGCGCGCCCTCTATCACGCCGACTGAAGAGTCGGACAGTCGTGCGAGCAACGCCTCTCGAGGCCCGCAGGTCCGACGCTGCTTCAGTGCGGGGCGCGGGGCAGAGCCCCGCTCGCGACGTTACTCCGAGGCCGGGCACGAGTAGGTGAGCTGCCAGCTCGAGAGCGCCGGGCCGAGCGCGCCGTCCGGCGTGGGCTCCAGGGTGAAGACGAGCTCGAGCAGGTCGCGCCGTGCAGCGGGCAGGCCGAGCGCGGCGTAGACGTCGGCGGGGCAGGGCGCCGGGCCCGCGAGCGGGCACGACGCGGGGTCGGACGGGATCGAGGCGACCGTGACGCAGCCGGCGCAGCCCGCGGGCATCGACGCCGGCGGCTCGGACGTCTGCGCCTCGATGGTGAGCGAGGAGGCCCCGCTCGCGTTCGACGGCACCGCCGCGGCGTAGCCGAGGTAGCCCCACTGCACCTTCGTGCCCGCGGGGCAGCTCGAGGCGTAGCTCTGCGCGTACGTCGTCGGCGCGAGCGACGTCTGGGTGAAGGTCGAGCAGGCGCCCCCGTTCGAGTAGGCGCTCCAGTTGTCGCCGCACCAGCACTCGGCGATCGGCGCCGCGCCCGCCGGCGGGCTCGGGAGGTTCACCGCGAGCGTCTTCGTCCCCGACACGAGGCCGGGCGGGCAGACGGCGGGCACGCACTGGCCCGGCGGGATCGCGGCGGGCACGACGCAGTCGCCGGCGACGCTCGCGCCCGACGCGCCGAGGTTGGCGCACAGCCCGAGCGTGCCCTGGAGCTGGCTGCTGTTGCCGGCGAACACGGTGACGCGCACGCCCGCCGGCGCCGTCGTCTGACCGCGATTGCACACCGGGACGACGGGGCCCGAGCAGGTGGCTCCGACGGTGAGGTCGACGCCGGCGCAGCCGGGATCGGTCTCGCCGGGCGCCCAGGGCACGCAGAGCCCGCCGACGCAGTGGTGATCGGCCTGGCACGCCCCGTGGTCGGCGGGATCGCAGGGGAGCTTGTCGGGCGGGTGGTCCGCGTCCTTGAGGAGCTTGTTCTGGAAGCCGCCCGGGAGCGCCGAGAGGCTCCCGCCCTGGTACGAGCCGACGACGGTGGGTGGGATCGCCACCCCGCCGTCGGGCTGCTCGTCGAAGAGCGCGCAGCCGGGATCGCATGGACTGTCGCAGGCGCCCGCATCGGTGAGCGAGAGCGGGACGGAGACGTCCTCGCCCGCCGGCCGCGCCTCGCGGGTGCCGGGCGCCTCGGGCGCGTCGACGGCGACGTCCTCGCCGCACGCGCCCCAGGCGCCGCCCTCGCAGATCTCGACGCCGGCGAAGCACGAGAGCACGCCGGCGTGCTCGCCCAGGATCACCCTGCAGGCGCGCTTCGCGTTCTCGGGGCAAGGCGCCGGATCACCGGCGTCGGCGATCGCGCCGCCGGGCGCGGGGTTGTCGCCGGCGCGCGGCGGCGGCCGCGGCTCCTGCTCCGCATCGCACCCGATCGCGGCGCAGAGGAGCGCGCACAACGCCCCGCGCCCGACCGCCGTCGTGGCCGGTTTGATGTCCAACGCCCCCCCCGCGCGCGGCCGGTGCTCGCGCTGCGGAGGTCGAGTATGGGCGAGGGGCGCAGCGCCGCCAGCGACGCCGCAGCATCTCGCGCGGGAATCGACGCGGAGTGCGCGCCGCACCACAAGCGCGGTTCGGACGGCGTGCGCGCGCGACCGAGACGTGACGCCGAGGAGCTCCGCCGCGACGTGGCGGTCGCGCAGCTCCTCGCGAGCGACGGAGCGCCCTCGACGACGAGCCGCGGCGACACCCGCGGCGAGCACGCGCGCGGCCCGCGGGCGCGGAGCGATCTCGCCGTCGCGGCGCGCGCTTGACGGCACGGGCACGATCGCCTGTCATCGCTCGACACTGGAGAGCTTCATGAAAACGGCGCGCCTCGCTCGGATCATCGCTTGCTTCTGCTCCGTCGCCGCCTGGCCTGCGACGGCTGCGGCCGTGCCGACCACGGTCACCCACCAAGGCCGCCTCTACGACGCGAACGACGCGCCGGTCACCGGATCGCTCGACGTCGTCTTCGCCATCTACGACACGCCCGCGGCCGCGGTGCCGATCTGGAGCGAGGCGCACACGGTGACCTTCGACGAGGGCTACTTCTCGTTGAGCCTCGGGAGCCTCGTCCCGCTCGACACCAGCGTCTTCGACGGGGGCGTCCGCTACCTCGGCATCACCGTCGGCGCCGATCCCGAGATGAGCCCGCGCGCCACGGTCGCCAGCGTCCCCTACGCGATCCTCGCCGGCGACGTGAGCGGCGACATCCACCCGACCAGCGTGTCCATCGGCGGCTCGGTCGTGATCGACGACGCGGGCCAGTGGGTCGGCGATCCCACGGGCCTCGTCGGTCCCACGGGAGCGACCGGCCCGGCGGGAGCCACAGGCGCGGACGGCGCGACGGGCGCGACCGGCGCGGACGGCGCGACCGGCCCGCAAGGGCCCGCGGGTCCGCAGGGAGCTCAAGGTCCGCAGGGCGACGTCGGTGCGACCGGCGCCACCGGTGCAACGGGCGCCGACGGCCCGCAGGGGCCTCAGGGGCTCCAGGGTCCCACCGGCGCGCAAGGGGACACGGGAGCGACGGGCGCGCAGGGTGCGACGGGAGCACAAGGTCCCGCCGGGCCGCAGGGTCCGACGGGCCCGATCGGACCGCAGGGCGATCCAGGGCCTCAAGGCGCGACCGGCGCGCAGGGTCCCGCGGGACCGCAAGGCCCGGTGGGTCCGATCGGACCGCAAGGGGATCCCGGGCCTCAAGGCGCGACGGGCGCGCAAGGTCCGGCGGGACCGCAAGGCCCGGTGGGCCCGATCGGACCGCAAGGCCCGACGGGTCCGACGGGCGCGCAGGGCCCCGTCGGCGCGCAGGGACCGATCGGTCCTCAAGGAGCGACAGGCGCGCAGGGTCCCGTGGGTCCGACCGGCCCGCAGGGCCCCACGGGCGCGACGGGAGCGCAGGGGCCGGTGGGCGCGACGGGAGCGCAGGGGCCGGTGGGCGCGGTGGGCCCGCAGGGGCCGTCGGGGGTGCTGGCGGCGACCGAGGTCATGAACATGGTGAACGGCGGTCTCCCGAAGAGCGGCTCGGTTACCACGTCGGGCGGGAAGCTCTTGCTGCAGGTCTCGGGCTCCGCCTTCGGCAGCGGCCCGATGTCGATCGACGTGCGTGTCGACGGCGTCACCTATGGGCAGCTGCGCGCGTACACCAACGAGGTGAGCTCGCACAAGGCGCTCGTCTCGAACGGCATCATCGTCACCGGTCTCGCGGCGGGCACTCACACCGTGAGTCTGGTCGCGAGCGCCGGGACCAGCACCGACTTCAACGACTACTTCGACGTCACCGCGATCGAGTTCAACTGAAGAGGTGTCGGACAATCGTCCGACAAACGCCTCCTCGAAACCCGGAGGTCCGACGCCTCTTCAGTCCGGGGGCGCGGGGGCAGCGCCCCCGCTCGCGAC
>CAYJPW010000087.1:35971-42841 GCA_964372055.1 uncultured Polyangiaceae bacterium | reverse complement strand
GCGCGTGCCCGAGCGAGCGCACCGCCGCTTCGCGCACGCGCACCTCGCCGTCGCGGGCCGCGGCGACGAGATCGGGCCCGAGCGACCGGACGCTCACCGCGGTCTCGGCCGCGCGGGCCCGCACGTGGGCGTCGGGATCGCGGCGGAGCGCGTCGCGCACGAAGCGCTCCGCCGCCGCGTCGCCGGCGCGCGCGAGGTCGGCGGCAGGCGCGAGGAGCAGGTAGCGGGTGCGGAACGAGGCCTCGGGCGTGGCGAGCGACGTGAGCGCCGCCGGCGCCCCGGCCACGCGCGGCAGGCTCGATCCGAGGGCGCGGAGCAGGTCGATCCGCGCCACCTCGGGCCGGGCCGCGAGGCGCTCCGCTTCGAGCTCGCGCGCGAACGCCGGCCACGATCGCTCGCTCTTGGCCGCGTGCGCCAGCGAGGTGCGGAGCTCGCGCCGCGTCGCGTCCTTCACCGAAGGCAGGGCGTCGAGGATGACCGGCACCGACTCGGCGGGCGCGAGGAGGCTGAGCTCGGCCGCCGCGGCGATCCTGGCGGCGTCGGGGCCCGACGCGATCATCTTGGCGTAGAGCGGCGCCGCCACGCGGCCGCAGCGGCGCATCCGGTCTCTGGCGTGCGCGCCGGGCTCGCCCTTCTCGGTGATGCGCTCGGCGAAGAACTCGACCTGGAGCGGGCACTCCGCCGCCTCGATGACGCCGCGTGCGAGCCGCTTGCCGTCGTCGTCGAGCTTCGCGTACCCGTCCGCCGCCGCCTTCGCGGCCGCCTCCCCGCCGCGCATGAGCAGCGCCGCGGCGGCCTCGGACCGCGCGCCCCCTCCGGCGAGCGCCCCCACGAGCGCCTCGGGGGTGGCGCCGTCGAACGCGGTGCGCGCCGCGATCTCGCTGATCGTGACGCGCGCCGCCTTGCCCGACGGGGCGTACGCGGTGTCGAGCACGAGCGCCACGCACGAGGTCCGCTCCTCCGCCGGCAGCTTGATCGCGTACGCGTCGCCCGGATGGGCCCACGCGTCCTCGGGCATGGTGACGTGGAAGAGCTTCTTGTCGGTCGCGAGGAGCAGCGTGCGCGGCGCGTGGCTGGCGCGCGGCTCGTCGGGCGGGCTCGCCGGGCTCGGCGTCCGCGGCGGGTCGGCGGGCCGCGGCTCGGCGGGCGGAACGGGGCGCACGCGGAGCTCGAACGCGGTGATCCCCACCTCGCTCGCGGCCGACATCCTCACGAGCTCGCCGCGCCCGTCGCCGTCTTCCTCTTCGGCCCAGGCGGTGGCCGGATCGCCGTCGGTGAGCGCCGAGGCGGCCGGCGCCCCCGTCGTCGCCGTCTCGACGCGCAGCAGCCCGCGCCCCGGTGGGGCCGCCCCGACCGACGGCACGCGCTCGGCGACGATGCGCGTCGCGGCCGCCCGCTCGGCCTCGCCGAGGTTGTCGACGCGGGTCGGTACGAGCGAGAGCGTCTCGGGATCGATCTGGCGCACGGCGATGAGCGCCGGGCGCCCGCAGAGGGTCACGTCCTCGCGCTGCTGGCCCACGACGATGCGCTTCGCGCCGCCCGGCGCACGCGCCCCTCCCTCCCCTGCCGCGGCGGCGGGCTCGACCCGCACGACCGAGGTCCGGCCCTCGCCGTGCTCGCCCTTCATCCGCCCCGTCCACCCGCTCACCAGCGTCGCCGGCTCCTGCGCCGTCCACGACGCGAGCGGCCCGGCGACGATCGCGATCCAGCGCTCGCCCTGCGTGGGGCCGTCGAGCTCGATCTTGACGACCTGCCGCCCCGCCGCGAGCGGCACGGCCTCGACCCGCGCCCGCCCAAGGAGCGGGAGGACGTCGGCCGGGAGCTTGAGCGCCGTCCCGCCGTCGGCGACGCAGCCCTCCGAGGTGCGGCACGCACGCGCGAAGATCCCTTTGGACGTGACGCCGACGGCCAGCGCCTGCTGGCCCTTCCCCGGCGGCGCGACCGCCGACTGCGCGAACACCGGTGTGCCGAGGGCGGAGACGCCCGCCAGAACGGCGGCCGCGGCGCCGCTACGCGTGAGCCTGCACATCGCCCCGATTGTGCGTTGGCGAAGCGCGAGAGGACAGGTGAAATTTCACAGGGAGGCGGGGAGCCGGGGGGGTTTTCGAATCGGTCGATCCACGCGGACGCGAACCGCCGCGTGCACACCGATCGACGGAATGAGAGCTCCCTGTCTCCCCGCCTGTGATTCTTCCGGAGCGCCTACTTGGGCGCTTCGCCCGCCGGGATCCAGAAGCCACCATCGTCGGGCGGCGTCATCCCGAGACCCTTCGGGAGCACGTTCGTCCACCCGGCGACCGTCTCGAGCAGGTAGACCTCGGCCCCGGCCTCGACGACCCCGATGGGCTTCTCCTTCTCGTCGCGGCGCGCGCGCACCGGGATGTCCTTGGTCGCCTTCACGAGCGGCGGCGGCTTGTCGAGCGTGAGCTGGGCGCCGGTGACGGCGCTCGACGGCGGGATGAGCTGGTCCATCATCTCGCCCTTCTTCAGCGCCTCGAGATCGCGCCAGCGCGCCCACGCGTCGATGGTGAGGTCGCCGCGCGCCTGCACGTGGACGAAGCCGGCCTTCGCCTCGGTGCTCCAGAAGAGCTGACCGCTGCCCTCGATCATGCGCAGGCTGAAGACGGCGTCGCCGTTCGCGCCGTCGTAGAGATCGATCGTCGACGTCTTCATCAGGTAGCCGCGCGCGCTGCCCGGGACCTCCATCCCCGTCGCCGTGCCCTTCTGGAGGGCGAACGCGTCGCACGGCGCCGTCGCCCGGACCGTCTGGCTCTGGGAGCCGGCGACGGTGAGCTCGACCGTGAGCGTGCCCGGCGCGCCGCGTACGATCTTCACGCGCTGCGCGGTCGAGATCCACACGTGGCCGCCGATGACCGAGACGTCGCGCGCCGTGTAGGTGGGGATGCTCGACGGCGCGACGAAGCCGTCGAGGCGCAGCGCGGCGCCGCCGTTCGAGGTGCTGAGCTTCGCCCGCCCGGCGCTCGCGTCCGCGGGGAGCTCGCTCATCTGCATCGGCACGAACGAGCCGCTGAAGTTGGCGATCGCCCGCCCGCCCGCCTCTTTGTCGAAGAGCTGGGTGCCCTTGGCGATCGGGCTCGAGCCCTTGAGGATGCACCCTGGGCCGGTCACGGCGCCGGTGGGCTCCTGTGCGCGCGCTTCGGGCACGCCGGTGCCTCCGCCGACCAGCGCCATGCCGAGCGCGCCGAGGGCGACGCACCCACCCCATGCTACAAGCCTACCTGCCATGCGGAGTTTCATCGTACCCTCTTGCCCGGAGCGATGGAACGACGCACGCCGCGGCACAACGATGCAATCCTTCGACCTCTCGTTTGCATCCCCCCGCAAGCTGCCCCGCGCCAAGGACCTCCGGGGCGCGGTCGTGGTGCTCGACATCGCGTTCGCGTCGGAGGCCGGCGGTAGCAGCAAGGGGTTCGAGGGCACCACCCTCCCCCTCATCGAGGGTCTGGGCTCGCGGCTCAAGGCCTGGGTCGACCACCACGACAGCGAGCACCACGGCCGCTTCGCCGGGGATCCGAGGTTCGTGCTCTCGACCAAGGCCGAGCACGGCGCGTGCCCCGAGATGATCACGCCGGAGCTTGTGGCGCGGGCCGGGCACGTCGACACGATCGTCTGTCACGTCGACTTCGACGGCCTCGCGAGCGGCGCCAAGTGGATGCGCGGCGGCGTCGAGCCCTACCCGGGCTGCGACGACGACGCCCGCGCCATCGACACCCGCATCGGCACGCCGAGCCCCGCGGCCGACCGGATCGATCGCGCGCTGCGCGCCCGACCGCGCGACCAGGCGCTCTTCGGCCTCGTGGTGCGCCACCTCGCCGCCGGGCTCGCCGACGCCTCGCTCTGGGTCCCGATCGACGCCGCCGGCGCCGAGCTGACCGCGATCGAGGCGGAGACCCGCCGGCTCGCGCTCCGATACGAAAGGCTCGAGCCTGGCATCGTCCTGGCCGACGCCACCGACCGAGGCGGCCGCTACGACAAGACCCTCCTCCTTCTCATGGGCCAGGAGAGGGCGCCGGTCTCGGTGGTCGTCGACGGCGACACGGCCACCTTCGCCGCCCGCTTCGACAGCGGGCTCAACTTCTTGAAACTGTTCGGCATATCCGGCGGCATGCCCACCCGCGTCTCCATCCAGCGCGCCAAGCTGGAGGCTGCCCTGACGGCCCTCGGCGTGACCGCCCGTGAGGCGGCCCGCTTCGCGGCGTGATTCGGCGGGGCCCCCGATCATGGGTCCGGCGCCGTCGCCGACAGGTCGTGCGAGATCGCCTGTTTTTCTCGGTCGGGCCGAGCCCTATTGCCGATTGACGCTGTCGGGGTCGACTGCTACGAGGCCCTTTCAGATCTGCAATAAGGGTGCTTTCTGGAATGAATTGCGCCCCCGAGCCGCGAGGGGAGGGAGCGCGATTCGAGCCGCCGCGTGACGAGCGCGGGCTCGCTCTCCCAGGCACCCGGCTCTCGACTCCGGCAGAACCGCCACCCGCGGGGGGCTGCCGAGGCGACATTCTCCTACGGGTGGGTATGGCTGCGAAAAACTGGTCCCAGACATCGAACGGCGCCGTCGACGAGCTCCTCTTCCAGAACGACACGGTCTCCCTCTGCCTGCTGGTGAACCGGCGGAACCGCACCCTGCGCGTCATCGACTTCCGCGCCGGCCCCACCGTCGCCAAGCGAAACTTCGTGATCGCCACCGCGCAGCGCGAGGGCGTCGACAAGGTGTTCACGCTCGTCGAGCGCGACGAGGTCAGCACGTGGACCCGCCTCGGATTCACCCGCGAGGGCTCGATCCCCGGCTTCTACAAGCGGAGCGACGCGTGGATCCTGGGCGCCGTCGTGGCCCAGGTCGGCCCGATCCCCGACGGCCCGCGGCTCGCCGTCGACGACGACGTGGACGACGAGGTCCCGGCGTTCGACGACGGCTCGTCCTCTCCCGCCGCGGCGCTCGCCGAGCGCACGATCCAGAAGGCCAAGCGTCTCCTCAAGGACGAGGGCGAGCGCCCGATGCCTCCGATCAAGCTCGCCACCGTCCGCGATCCCGACGCGAAGAAGGCGGTCCTCGCGGCGCAGCGCACCGGTCGCGCGCTCACCGGTTTCGAGGCCTTCGGCCGCGATGCCGTGCGCAAGTCGTACCTGATGTCGGGGCGCGGCGGGTTCGAGCTCTACGCCTCGTGGGAGGTGCAGGCCTGCTTCGGCAACTCGTTCCTCGAGATCCTCACCGGCCCGAAGACCGAGACGGAGCGGCTGCTCACCACCTCGGCCGTGCGGGTGCTCTGCGACAAGCTCAAGGACGAGGGCGCGGTCAGCACGTTCACCTTCGCGCCCGCCGACGACGTCGCGCTGGCGCTCGTGTTCCTCGCCAACGGCTTCCGGCGATCGGCCGTCCTCGCCCGCCATCTCAGCGTCGGGGACGAGCGCAAGGACGCCATCCTCTGGTCGAAGAAGCTGGCGATCCCGGCCGAGGCGTAGCCATCGCCTTCGAAGGGGGCGCGGACGCGCGCCAGGACGGTGGTCAAGGCGGAGGCGCCGAGCTCCGCCACGCGCTCAGCCCGGGGCAGGCGTGGGCGCTCGCCCTCGTGGCGACGTTCACGATGGCCGTCAGCTACGTCGACCGCCAGACGCTGGCGGTGCTCGCGCCGACGGTGCGCGAGGCGCTCGGCATCTCGGTGTCGTCCTACGGGTGGCTGGTCTCGGCGTTCTCGTTCGCCTACCTCGTCGGCGCGCCGCTCGCCGGGCGGCTCATCGACGCCGTCGGCGCGCGGCGCGGCCTCGTGGGCGCGGTGCTGGTGTGGTCGGTGGTGGCGGCGCTGCACGCGGTGGTGCCGGGGCTCTTCGTGCTCTTCGCCCTGCGCATCGCGCTCGGCCTCACCGAGTCGCCCTCATTCCCGGGCGCCGCGCAGACGGTCCACCGCGCCCTGCCTCCCGCCGACCGGGCGCGCGGCTTCGGCGTGCTCTTCACCGGGAGCTCCTTCGGCGCGATGGTCGCGCCGCTCCTGGCGACGTGGGTCGCCGCGCACGTGGGGTGGCGCGCGGCGTTCCTCGTGACGGCGGTCGTGGGGCTGTGCTGGGTGCCGCTCTGGATCGCCGTGGCCTTCGCCGGGCGCGCTCGGGCGGTGCTCGATCACGCGGCCGAGCCGCCGGCGGGGGCCCCGGCGCCGCGGCCGGAGGCGCTCGCCGTCGTCGGCCACCCCGCCGTGCTCCGCGCGATCCTCGTCGTGTTCGCCTCGGCACCGGTGATCTCGTTCGCGCTCAACTGGGGCGCCGAGTTCCTGCACACCAGCCACGCCGTGGCGCAGAAGGACGTGGGCCGGTACCTGTGGATGCCGCCGGTGCTCTTCGACGCCGGCGCGGTGCTCTTCGGCCACCTCGCCAGCGTGCGCGCCAGGCGCGTCCGCGACGGGTCGCCGCCGCGCGCGGTGTTCGTCGTGGCCGCCGTCCTCTGCGCGACGGCGGCGGTCGTACCCTGGGCGACCGGGCCGTGGTCGGCGGTGTTCCTCTGCGGGCTCGCCATGGCCGGCGGCGGCGGGCTCTTCGCCATCCTCACCGCCGACATGATGAACCGCATCCCGCCGGGATCGGTGTCGACCGCAGGAGGCATCACCGCGGCGGCGCAGTCGCTGGCGTACATCATCGCGAACCCGCTCATCGGCTACGCGGTCAAGGCCAGCGGCACGTACACGGCCGCGCTGGTCGCGCTCGGCGCCTGGGCCGTCCCGGGCTGCGTCGCTTGGCTCCTGTGGCCGGCGCCGCCGCCTCACGCGCCTGAGCCGGCAGAGCCCTCGTGATCGCGCCGCGCGCCCCCCCCCCCGGGGGGGGGGCGGGGGGGGGGGGGCCCGCGCGGGGGGCGCCGCCGCGCCGCGG
>CAYJPW010000087.1:0-35961 GCA_964372055.1 uncultured Polyangiaceae bacterium | reverse complement strand
GCGCCTGCGCCGGCAGAGCCCTGGTTCCCGCGCCGCGCGCGCCGCACGGGGGGGGGGGCGCGCGCGTCTCATGACCGGCGCTCGGCGCGAAGACTCGACTCTCGTCCGCGCGCTCGCGCTCCGGCGAGGCGATCCGCGCGCCGTTCCCGGCAGTCGCTAGCCGAGCCGGACCTCGTAGTCCTCGATCACGGTGTTGGCGAGCATCTCGTCGGCCATCTTCTTCAAGCGGGCCTCGAGCTCGGGTCCGGGCTTGACCGACGGGTCGAGGTCGATCTCGATGAGCTTGCCGATGCGGACGTTGCGGACGCCCTCGAAGCCGAGGGTGCCGAGCGCGCGCTTGACCGCGTCGCCCTGGGGATCGAGCACCTCGCCCTTGAGCCGGACGTAGACTGTGGCCTTCATCGGGCACCTCCGGCGAGGCCGAGGTTGCGCGGGATGCGGACCTTCGGGTCCTCGAGATCGGGGACGAACGTCGTGCCGCTGATCTGCTCGAACGCGTGCACGTAGCGGCGGCTCGCCTCGATGCGGACCTCGTCCGGCAGCGGCGGGATGGGGCCGTCGCCCTTGAAGCCCTGCTCTGCGAGCCAGCGGCGCACGTACTCCTTGTCGAACGACTCCGGCTCCTGCCCGGCGGCGAAGCGCTCGGCGTAGCTCGAGGCGAACCAGTAGCGCGACGAGTCGGGCGTGTGGATCTCGTCGATGACGACGATGCGACCGCTCTTGTCCTTGCCGAACTCGTACTTGGTGTCGACGAGGATGAGCCCGCGCTGCTCGCACCAGCGCTGGCCCCACGCGAAGAGCGAGCCCGCCATCTCGGCGGCGGTGTCGAAGTCCTTCGCGGTCATCCGGCCCATGGCGAGGATCTCGTCGCGCGAGGCGGAGACGTCGTGATCGCCCTTCTCCGCCTTGGTGCTCGGCGTCAGGATCGGGGTGGGGAGGCGCTCGTTCTTCTTGAGCCCGTCGGGGAGGCGGTGGCCGCAGAAGACGCGCGCGCCCTTCTGGTAGTGGGTCCAGATGCTGGTCGAGGTCACGCCCGTGACATAGGAGCGCATCACCATCTCGACCGGGAGCGGCTCGCACTCGTGCGCCTCGAGCACGTTCGGATCGGGGATCCGGATCATGTGGTTCGGGGCGACGTCCTTGGTCGCCTCGAACCAGAACGCGGCCATGCGGTTCAGGATCTGTCCCTTGAGGGGGAGGGTCCCGATGACGCGATCGAACGCGCTGATGCGATCGGTGACGACGATCAAGCGCCGTCCGTCCGAGGTCGTGTAGTTGTCGCGGACCTTGCCCTCGTACTTCTTCCCGAGGGCGTCGAGCGACGTCGAATCGAGCGTGGTTTGAAGGGCTCGGCGCAGGGCTTCCGTGTCCACCATGGCTGGGGTTCCTAGTACATCCCCGGGCCTGCGCGTATCGGGTTTTGGGGTGGTTGTCTCCGGTTCCGTGCGAGCGGCCGAGGTGGTAAAGGGCCGCCCATGAGCACCAGGAAGAAGATCGCCCTCATCGGAGCCGGGAACATCGGCGGCGAGCTCGCCGCCCTCTGCGCGCGGAAGGAGCTCGGGGACGTCGTCCTCTTCGACATTCCGCAGAAGACCGATTTCGCCAAGGGCAAGGCGCTCGACCTCGAGCAGAACAGCGCCGTCATCGGCTACGACGCGTCGATCCGCGGCACGTCGAGCTGGGCCGACTGCGCCGGCTCGGACGTCGTCATCATCACCGCCGGCATCCCGCGCAAGCCGGGCCAGAGCCGCGACGACCTCGTGGCGACGAACCTGCCGATCATCCGCGACGTGGCGGACAACCTCAAGAAGCACTGCCCGGACGCGTTCGTGATCGTGATCTCGAACCCGCTCGACGCGATGGTGTACGAGCTCAAGCGCAGGACGGGGATGCCGCGCGAGCGCGTGGTGGGCATGGCGGGCGTCCTCGACAGCGCGCGCTTCTCGCTCTTCCTCGCCCGCGAGGCGAACGCATCGATCAAGGACGTGCGCACGATGGTCCTCGGCGGCCACGGCGACGACATGGTCCCCATCCTCTCGGCGTGCACCATCAACGGCGTGCGCGCGACCGAGCTCATCTCGAAGGAGAAGCTCGACGCGATCGTGGCCCGGACCCGCAAGGGCGGCGGCGAGATCGTGCAGCTCATGGGGACGAGCGCCTACTACGCGCCGGCGTCGAGCGCGGTGGCGATGGCCGAGTCGTTCCTCCTCGACCAGAAGCGCCTGCTGCCCTGCGCCGTCTACCTCGACGGCGAGTACGGCTACAAGGACCTGTACATGGGCGTGCCGTGCGTCATCGGCGGCAAGGGCGTCGAGAAGATCGTCGAGCTCAGCCTGACCGACGACGAGAAGGCGATGCTGAAGAAGAGCGCGGACAGCGTTCAGGGCATCGTCAATGTCGTCAAGAATGCCGGATAGCTCGTCGGCAGAAGCCTTCGCGTCCGCCCGCGGGCGGGGAGATCGAAGCGGCCTCCTCGCCTTGGGTTAAGCTGGGCGCACCGATGATGCGTCCGTGGCTCGTGATCGCCGTCGCAGCCTCCGCGGCCTCTGCCATGGGCTGCGCCGAGATCACGTACGGGGATCCCGAGGTGCGCGACACCGTCGTGCGGCGGGAGGCGGCGGCCGTGCTGCCGGGGGCCGACGTGCGGGGGGAGGTCGTGCAGGCGGCGGACGGGGTGAGGGTGAGCGCGGCGCAGCGCTGCGAGCTGGTGGAGCGCAGGCAGGTCGAGCGGGTCACCACGCGCGACAAGCGGAACGAGGACATCGGGCCCGAGCTCGCGCTCTTCGGGCTCGGGTCGATCCCGGCGAGCTTCGGGGTCCTCTACCTCGCCGACGCGTCGAGCGTGCACGACGCGGATCGGAACGCGCGCCTCTACAACCCCGTCGGGCCGGAGGGCGCCGCCGCCGCGGGCGTGGTGCTGCTGATCCTGGGGGCGGCGATCATGGCGGTGCCCGCGATCGACACGGTCCGATCGATCGGGTCGGACGTGCAGACGACGACCGTCGTCGAGAACGGGGACGTGCTCCGGCCCGACGTGCCATGCCGGGGCGCGCCGGCGCCGGCTGCGGGGCGCGCCGTCACCGGGCGGCTGCCGGGGCGCGTGTTCTCGCTCGGGTCCACCGACGGCGAGGGGCGGCTCACCATTCCCGTCGAGCGCCTCGCGCCGCCGGACGTGTTCCGCGCGGGCGACGTGCCACCGTCGATGGAGATCTGGGTGGGCGAGCGCGCCCTCGGCCGTGTCGATCTCGCGCCGGTGGCGCGCGCCCAGGCCGAGGCCGCGAAGCGGCGCGAGGAGTCGGCCTGGCGCTCCGCCAATCCCGAGGGGTGCCGCGACGCCGCCGGCGAGGACGCGTGCGCCGACGTGCGCGCGTTCCTCGACGCGTTCCCCGACGGCGAGCACGCGGCCGAGGCCAAGGCGCTCCTCGAGCGCGCCGAGGCGAGGGAGCGACGCGGCGCGCAGGTGGCGGCGCCGACCGACGACGCCCGCGCGGCGGCCCAGCGCGCCGCCGAGGCCGCGCGAGCCGCCGCGCTGAAGGCGGCCTCCGCGACGTGCCGGAAGGAGTGCGCCGCCTCGTGCAAGAAGGACGCGACCTGCCTCGAGGCCTGCGTCGACGAGGCCTGCAGGTGAGCGCGCGGCGCTCGGCGGCGCGGGGCGCGCGGACCGCGCTCGCGCTCTTGGCCTGGGCGACGCTCGCCGCCGGTACCACCCGGTGCTCCCTGCAAAATCGCGAGGGGCCCGACGTCACCTGCGCCGATCTCGGCTGCGGCAAGTACAACGACTGCGCCGACGGCATCATCGCCAGCTGCCTCGACGGCAAGACGATGCGCTATCACGTGTGCGACACGAGCGACGACGACGACGTCTGCAGCGCCGACTGGCAGGTGCGCGGCCAGTACAAGTGCGACCAGTACGCCGTCGATTGCGAGGCCTGCCGCCCCGAGAGGGCGGGTTGCCCGTAGAGCGGCGCTTCCCAGCCGCGGGGGCCTCGCACAGCCGCGCGCACGAGCGGCCTTGCCCGGCGGAGGTGTTGCAGGGCTCACGCCGCGGCCCCCTCGATCGACCCCGAGCGAGCTGTTCCGACCGGGGTCGCCATCGTGAATGGGCGGCGTGCGTGCAGTCGCCGGCAGGAATCTGGGGGAGAATTGCCTCCCAACATGGGGGCTCCGGTCCCAAACCCCCCGGGCAATTGCCGGTCGGCGTCGCCGCCCGGACACCCGCCCTCCGCTTCGCTTCGGTCGGGTCGATTCCCCTCGTGAGGTCGACGCGCGGTGCAAGGAGCGCGCCCGCCGTTTGTCCGTTCCCGTCGATCGCGAGTTGACCAAACGCTCCAGCCCGTCGAATCTGGCTGACGTGCAGCGGCTCCTCTCGGCGCTCGGCCTCGCCGTCCTGCTGTCCCTGATCGCCCCCGCGCGCGCCCTCGCACAGACCGGCGAGCCTGCTCACGTCGCGAGCGCGGCGCCTTCGGCGAGCGCGGCGCCCGGCGAGCACGGGCCCGAGCCGGCGGCGACGGCCGGCGTGCGCCTGATGGACAAGCGCGTCTTCGAGGTGCTCGTGGCCCGCGGCGGCCAGTCCGCCGAGGAGCGCGCGCGCGCCGCCTCGCAAGTGCTCGAGCGCGCCGCGGAGCAAAAGGAGCCCCCCGAGGTCCGGGTCGAGGAGTCGGCGGGGGTCGCCGTCGTCTACCTCGGTGCGCGGCCGCTCATCCAGCTCGGGCCCGAGGACGCGGCCGCCGCCGGCGACAGCTCGCTCTCGATCCACGCGGCGTCGGTCGCCGGCAAGGTGCGCGACGCGCTCGCCAAGGAGCGGAGCCGGAGCGAGGCCGCGACCACGGTCTTCTCGTTCTCGCTGCTCGTCTTCTCCGGGCTCATCGCGCTGCTCTTGCTCCGGAAGGTGCGCGAGCTCGTGGAGAAGGCGCGCGCCTGGATCGGCAAGCACCCGGACCGCCTGCCGGTCCTGCGCGTCCAGGGGATCGAGGTCCTGCGCCCCGCGGCGTTCCAGGGCGCCATCCGCGTCTCGCTGAGCATCGCGCGCGTGCTCGCCCAGCTCGGGATCACCTACAGCTGGCTGCTCTTCTCGCTCTCGCTCTTCGAGGCGACGAGCGGGTACAGCGAGCGGCTCACCGGGTTCGTGCTCGCCCCGGTCTCGGCGCTCATGGGCCGGGTGGCGAGCGCGCTGCCGGTGCTGGTCATCGCGGCCATCGCGGCGCTCGCCGTCCTGGTGCTGGTCCGCTTCACCGGGCTCTTCTTCGGCAGCATCGCGCGCGGCGAGACCTCGCTCGGCGGGCTGCCGACCGATCTCGCGATCCCCACCGGCTTCGTCGTCCGCTTCGCTATCGTGGTCGCGGCGCTGGTGCTCGCCGGCCCGCTCGTGACCGGGGCCGAGGAGGGCGCGCTGGCGCGCGCGGGCGTCGTGGTGCTCGTCGCGCTCGGCCTCGCGAGCACGCCGATCCTCGCGTCGGTGGCGGTGGGCATCGCCGTCGTCTACGGCCGGCGCGTGCGCGTCGGCGACGTCGCCGAGGTCGGCGGCCGATCGGGCCGCGTGATCGAGCTCAGCCTGCTCGAGGTGCGGCTCGAGGACGAGGACGGCTGCGACGTGCGCGTGCCGCACCTCTCGAGCCTCATCCACCCGATGCGCGTCATCGGGAAGTCGCCCCTCGTCGCGATCGAGATCAGCGTCGCGCCCGACGCGAGCGTCGGCAGGGCTCGCGAGGTCATCGCCGAGGCCGTCAAGGGCATCGGGACGCCGGCCAAGGTGACGCTGATCGACTTCGACGCCGCGGGCGCGCACTTCCGCGCCACGACGTTCTCCGACGCGAACGACGCGCGCGATCGCTGGCTCACCGCGATCCTCGAGGGGCTGGGCTCGGCGGGCGTGCCGCTGGCGCGGCCCCGTCGGCCGCAGGCCCGGAGCGAGGCCGCACCGTGAGCTCGATCTGGGTCCTCATGGGCCTGCTGCTGCTCTCGTACATCGGGAGCTTCCTGGTCAGCGGCCGGATGGTGCGCGGCGTGGGGCTGCCCTCGGGATCCGAGTACGTGGTGCTCGGGTTCGTGCTCGGCCCGTACGTCCTCGGGCTCATGGACCGCTCGACGCTCGGCGGCTTCGAGTCGGTCGCCAACGTCTCGCTGGGCTGGCTCGCGCTGATCATCGGGCTCGAGTACGGGTTCGTGGGCCTCAGGCGCGTGAGCCTCTCGCGCATGGCGCTGGGGCTCACCGTCTCGCTGGTCACCGGCGGGATGGTCGCCGCGGCGGTGTGGGCGGTGATCCCCCTCCGCGGGACCGAGCGGTTCCTGCTCGCCGGCGGCGTCGGCGCCGCCTGCGCCGAGACGACGCGCCACGCCGTGCAATGGGTCGTCCAGCGCTACCGCGCGGGCGGCAAGGTGGCGGGCCTCTTCGCCGACCTCTCGTCGGCCGACGACTTCGTCCCGCTCCTCGGCATGGGCGTCGTCTTCGCGATGAGCCCCTCGGCCGCGGCGATCTGGCCGCTCCCGGTGTGGGCCTGGACGGGCGTCACCGGCGGCGTCGGGCTGCTCCTCGGGATCATCGCGGTGGTGCTCCTCGGGAGCGACTTCCGCCTCATCCAGAGCTGGGGCGTCCTCATCGGCACCTCGCTCCTCCTCATCGGAGCGACCGCGCGCACGGGCCTCTCGCCGCTCTTCGCCGCGTTCGTGATGGGGATGGCCATCGCTTCGCTCTCCCGCCACCGCGAGGAGATCGTCGCCATGGTCGCGCCCACCGAGCGGCCGGTGCTCCTGCCCGCGCTCCTGCTCGCGGGCGCCCACGTGAACCTGAAGACGGCGCCGTACCTGCCGTGGGTCCTCGCCGCCGCGATCGGTGCGCGCGCGCTCGGCAAGGTGGTGATGGGCCTGCTGGTGCGGCTCGCCGTGCGCGACGCGCGCCCCGCGGGCCCGGCGTTCGGCTTCGGCCTCATGTCGTCGGGGGCGGTGGCGATGGCCACGGGGCTGGCCTTCGCGCTGCGCTTCCCCGGCCCGGTCGGCGACACCGTGCTCGCCAGCGCCGCCGCGGTCACCCTCTTCGGAGAGTTCGTGGGCCCGGCGGCGCTCCGGTCCACGCTCCGCCAGGTGGGCGAGATCGTCGAGCCCAGCGACGCCACCGACGACACGCCCCTCCCAGGCGCCGAGACGCCGCCTCCGAGCGAGGTGGCACGTTGAGCGCGCACGCAGTCGCCCAGCCCAAGGGGGTGTTCCGGCACCTCACCCAGGCGCTCGTCCTCGTCCTCTTGTTCGGGCTCCTCTACGCGGTGACGCGCGCGGTCCCGAACATCCACGGCCCCGCCGCGACCATCGCCGCCGTCGGCTTCCTCCTCCTCGCGGGCACCCTGGCGAGCGAGCTCGGCGAGCCGATCGGGCTGCCGCACCTCACGGGCTACATCGCCGCGGGCATCGTCGCCGGCCCGCACGTCCTCAAGCTCATCGACCACCACTCGGTCGAGGAGCTCACCGGCGTCAACGCGCTCGCGCTCGCGCTCATCGCCCTCGCCGGCGGCGCAGAGCTCCGGCTCGACATGGTCAAGAAGGGCTTGAAGAGCCTGGGCTGGCACACGCTCTTCCAGACGCTGATCGTGTTCGTGGTCATGGCCGGGGTGATGTTCGCCGCGCGCCCGTTCCTCCCGTTCGCGGCCACCATCCCGCTCGCCGGCGGCGTCGGGCTCTCCATCCTCTGGGGCGTGCTCTCGATCACGCGGAGCCCCTCGGCGACGCTGGGCATCCTCTCGCAGACGCGCGCGACCGGCCCGGTCGCGATGCACAACCTCACCTTCGTGATGACGTCGGACGTGGTCGTCATCGTCCTCGTGGCCTGCGCGATGAGCGCGGTGCGGCCGCTGCTCGAGCCGGGCGCGTCGATGTCGGTGCACGAGCTCGAGGCGCTGGGGCGCGAGCTGCTCGGGAGCATCTCGCTCGGCACGACCATGGGCCTGCTCCTCGCCGCGTACATCCGCGTCATCGGCAAGCAGCTCATCCTGGTGTTCGTGGCGCTCGGGTTCGGCGCGACCGAGATGCTGCGCTACCTGCGCTTCGACGCGCTGCTCGTGTTCCTCACCGCGGGGTTCGTGGTGATGAACCTCTCGAAGCAGGGGGACAAGCTCCTCCACGCGGTCGAGGACGCCGCCAGCGTGGTGTTCGTCATCTTCTTCGCCACCGCGGGCGCGCACCTCGACCTGCCGCTCCTGAAGCTGATGTGGCCGGTGGCGCTCGCGCTCGGGGTGTCGCGTGCGCTCGCGACGCTGGTCGCGGGGCGCGTCGCCTCGCGCGTCTCCAAGGACCCGCCGGCGATCGCCAAGTACAGCTGGATGGGGCTCGTGTCGCAGGCCGGCGTCGCCCTCGGGCTCGGCCAGGTCATGGAGCGGGCGTTCCCCGTGCTCGGATCGGGGTTCCGCGCCCTGGTCGTCGCCTGCGTGGCCCTGAACGAGATGGTCGGGCCGGTCCTCTTCAAGCTGGCGCTGGAGCGCGCGGGGGAGACGAAGTCGTCGGCCTCGCGGGCCTCGCGCCCGAGCCTGCCGCCGCATTAGCGCGGGGCAGCCGGCCGGCTCCACGCCGCGGTGATCGCGGCGCGGAGGCGCTCGCCATCCCGCTCCCCGGCGCCGACCTGGATGTCGACCGGGTAGCCGTCGCGCCCGACCACCACGACCATCGGGATGCGCGCCGGCTCGTACCGAGCCACGAGATCGGGGTGATCCGAGCCGCGCACGATGGGGAAACCGAGCCGGTGGCGCGCCACGTAGATCGGCAGGTGCGACCAGGTGTCCTCCTCGTCGAGCGCAACGCCGAGGACGGCGACGTCGCCGCGGAGCTCTCGCGCGATCTCGCCGACGATCGGCATCTTCTCCTCGCAGGCCGGGCACCACGTGGTGAAGAAGACGAGGACGAACGGCCTCGTGCCGACGAGCGCGGCCGAGTCGACGGCCATCCCGGAGGTCGTGGTGACCCGGAACGGCGGGACGCGCTCCCCCGGGCGGAGCACCGCGCCGCCGCCGAAGCCCGCCGCGCCGCAGCCGACGGCGGCCGTCAGCGCGAGCGCGGCGAGCGCGAGGAGAGCGCGAGAGCGCTTCAGCGCATGTGCTCGATCATGGCGGTGCCGAACTCGGAGCACTTCACTTCCTTCGCGCCTTCCATGAGCCGCGCGAAGTCGTAGGTGACGATCTTGGCGCCGATCGCCCCGTCCATGCCCTTGTTGATGAGGTCGGCCGCCTCGGTCCAGCCCATGTGGCGGAGCATCATCTCGCCCGAGAGGATGACCGAGCCGGGGTTGACCTTGTCGAGGTTCGCGTACTTCGGCGCGGTGCCGTGCGTCGCCTCGAAGATGGCGTGGCCGGTCTTGTAGTTGATGTTGCCGCCCGGGGCGATGCCGATGCCGCCGATCTGCGCGGCGAGCGCGTCGGAGAGGTAGTCGCCGTTGAGGTTCAGGGTGGCGATGACGTCGAACTCGCGCGGGCGCGTCAGCACCTGCTGGAGGGTGATGTCGGCGATCGAATCCTTGATGCGGAGGAGCTTCTTCCACTTGCCGCCGCCGTGCGTGTCCCAGAGCTTGAGCGCGGCCTCGACCTCGGCGCGGAACTCGGCCTGCATGTCGGGCGGGGCCATGTCGTAGCCCGGCTCGATCTCCTTGGCGTTCTGCTCGACGGTGATCGAGGGGTTCTTCTCCTTGTTGCCGAGGATCCAGCTCTCGCGCTCGGTGACGACCTTGCCGCGGAACTCGCGGGTCGCGACGCCGTAGCCCCAGTTCTTGAAGGCGCCCTCGGTGAACTTCATGATGTTGCCCTTGTGCACCAGGTTCACGCTCTTGCGATCGAACTTGAGGGCGTACTCGATCGCCGCGCGCACCAGGCGCTCCGTCCCCTCGCGGCTCACCGACTTGATGCCGATGCCGCTCGTCTCGGGGAAGCGGATCTTCTTCACGCCCATCTCCTTCTGGAGGAAGGCGATGAGCTTCCGGGCCTCGGGGGTCTCGGCCTCCCACTCGATGCCGGCGTAGATGTCCTCGGTGTTCTCGCGGAAGATCACCATGTCGACCGCGGCGGGATCCTTCACCGGCGAGGGCACGCCCTTGTACCAGCGCACCGGGCGCAGGCACACGTAGAGGTCGAGCATCTGCCGGAGGGCGACGTTGAGCGAGCGGATGCCCTTGCCGATCGGCGTCGTGAGCGGGCCCTTGATGCCGACGAGGTACTTCCGGTAGGCCTCGACCGTGCCGTCGGGGAGCCAGTCGCCGAAGGTGTTCTTCGCCTTCTCCCCCGCGTACACCTCGTACCAGGCGATCTTGCGCTTGCCGCCGTACGCCTTGTCGACCGCCGCGTCGAAGACGCGCTGGCTGGCTCGCCAGATGTCGGGGCCGGTGCCGTCGCCCTCGATGAAGGGGACGATCGGCTGATCGGGCACCTGGAGGGTGCCGGACGAGGACATGGTGATGGGCTGGCCGCCCTTGGGCTCGGGGAAGGTGGGCATGACGCTCGCTCCGCTAGCCCAGGGGCCCGGGGGCGGCAAGCGCGTCACGTCACCGCGAACGCGCGACGCAGCATGCGTCAACATCATGGGGGCTCCGCCCCCAAACCCCCCGGCAATCCGGCCGGCTTTCGCCGCCGGCCGGCTTTCGCCGACCGGACACCCGCCCTCCGCTTCGCTTCGGTCGGGTCGATTGCCGGTCGCACGATGGGCCGCGTGCCCCCGGGGAGCTAGGCGGGCTTGGTGTCGCAGCCGAGCTGGATCTCGATCTTGGCGGCGTTGTCGCCCTGCACGGCGTCGCACGTGGACGGGCAGAGGTTGATGATCGCGGGGTCGGCGGGGTCGTCGTAGTACCAGCCGCCGGCGGCGCCGCACTCGGCCTCGCTCCCCACCTGGCCGATGGTCTTCACGCCGCTGCCGTCGCCCGGCGTGTAGTTGACGTTGACCTTGGCGGGGTCGACCGGCTTGCCCGGCTGGCCCTGGGGCATGGCGAACGTGCAGGCGACCTGGCTCTTCTGGATCGCCTGGAGCGCCGCGAGCAGCTCCGCCTGCGCGTTGCCGTTGCCGATGAAGATGCCCTGCCCCGTGTTGCCGGCCTGCGCGATGACGTCCATCTGCGACTCGTTCGAGCCCGCCAGCCCGACGGCGAACGTCGGCACGCTCGCGGTCGCCCACGCGTCCGCCGCGTACGACGCGATCTCGTTGATGCCCTCCTGGCACGCCGTCGGCTCGCCGTCGGTCACCAGGATCACGACCACCTTCTCGCTGCCCTCGGTCTGCGCCACGTGGTTCTTCGCCCACTTGGTCGCGCCGCCGAGCGCGGCGGAGGTCGGCGTCAGGCCGCCCGGGCTCTTCTGGTTGAAGATGCCGACGAGCGACTGGACCTGCGCCGGATCGGAGAGCGGGCCGATGTCCACCTGAGGCTGGCTGCACGCGTCGATGCTGCAGGTGTTGTCGTCGCAGCCGCCGTCGGGCCAGAAGCGGAGCGCCACGCGCAGGCTCGCCGCGTCGGGATCCTGGAAGAAGGCGGTGAACGCGGCCTTGGTGTTGTTCCACTTGTTGTCGTTGTCCATCGATCCCGACTTGTCGACGGTGATGAACATGTTCACGGGCACGAGCGTCGCGGTCTCGCTCGAGGTCGCGCAGGTCTCGCCGGGGTCGCTGCCGCCCGAGCCGGCGGGGTTGATGAAGTCCTCTCCGCCCTGGCCGCTGCCGGCGCCGGCGCCGGCGCTGGGGCCGCTGCTCCGCGAGGCCTCGTTGTCGAAGCCGTCGCCGCCGCCGGGGCCCGCCGAGCAGGCGGCGACCGCGATCGCGCTCAGCGCGCCGGCCAGGAGAAGACCACGATGTTGTGGGTTGCGCGCGTACATCATCGTCCGAGCCTCCGTCGCGAGCAGCGTTTCCTCGCGAGCGGACGCTGAGCACGATTTGCACCAGCGCGGTTTGCGCGAGTTGCGCGGACGTTCACCTCGAGGTCCACGTCCACGACCGTGGCCGAAAAAGCGGATCCAGGATCGCGCGGCGCGGACGGTGGGTACGCGCGCGCTCCCGCTGGGGGCGGGCTCCAGGCAGAGAAACAGGGGATCGCGATCTTTCCATGACGTGGATCGCAATGGATCCATATGGTATGAGCAGTCCCATGCGCGCGAAGCCTCTCCTCGCCCTCTCGGGGCTCACCCTCGCCGCGGCGCTCTCCCTCTCGCCGCCGGCCGAGGCGGTCGTCGTCGAGCGCGTCGTCGCCATCATCGGGGACAAGGCGGTCTTCCTCTCCGACCTGCGCGAGCGCGGGCGGCCGTTCCTGATGGTCATCCAGCAGAAGGTCCCGCCCGGCGCGCAGCAGGCCGCGGCCGAGTCGCAGATGTTCAAGGAGCTCATCGAGAAGATCGTCGACGAAGAGCTCGAGGCGCAGGCGGCGCAGAAGGCGAACATCACCGTCACCGCCGAGGAGATCGACAACGCCTTCCGCAACATCGCCGCGGCGCAGGGCACGACCGTCGCCGCCCTCTACAAGGAGGCGGCGACCAAGAATGGCCTCTCGCAGCAGGACTACCGCGACGAGATCAAGCGCCAGCTCCTCGAGGGCAAGATGCTCCAGCTCCGGGTCAAGGGGCGGGTGCGCATCACCGAGGAGGACGTGAAGGCGATGTTCGACCGCACCGTCCGCGAGGAGAGGCGCCGGCGCGAGTACCACCCGCAGTGGATTGTGCTCCAACTCCTGCCGGGCTCGAGCCCCCAGGCCGTCGCCGAGCGCAAGGCGCTCGCGGCCGAGCTCGCCCAGCGCGCCCGCAAAGGCGAGGACTTCGCCGCCCTCGCCAAGAAGTATTCGGACGACACGAAGACGCGCGACGGCGGCGGCGACCTCGGCATCAAGGCGCCAAACGGCACCCAGGCGGCGCTCACCGGCCGCCGCCCGGTGATGAGCGCCGAGCTCGAGGAGGTGGTGATGGGTCTCGACGAGGGGCAGGTGTCGGACCCCAAGCTCGTCGGCGACGGGATCGTCGTCGTGAAGCTCGTCGACCGCCAGCCCTCGCGCTACACGACGCTCGAGGCGGCCCGGCCCGAGATGATGCAGCGCCTGCAGGCCGAGATCCTCGAGAAGGCGAAGAAGAAGTGGCTCGAGGAGCTCAAGCGCAAGACGCACCTCGAGATCCGCCTCTAGGCGGCGGCTCGGGGGCCGCCGTGTCCGGCCCGCGTCATGACGACGTCCCGGCGTGCGTCGACTGCGGCGCCTGCTGCTTCTCCGAGCTGCCCGAGTACGTGCGCGTCTTCGGCGTCGATCTCGACCGGATGGACGATCGGGCGCAGGGCTACACGCACTTCCTCGGCAACCGCTGCTACATGCGGATGGAGGGCGGGCGCTGCGCGGCGCTGGTGATCGATCCGGCGGCGCGCCGGTTCACCTGCGCGATCTACGAGGCGCGCCCCGACGTCTGCCGCTCGCTCGACCGCGGGAGCGGCCAGTGCCGGGCCGATCGCCACGCCAAGCTCGACAGGACGCTCGTCGCCGCCGAGGCGTTGATCCGGGGGCGAGAGGGCGCCTCAGGGTGAATCGGCCGCGTCCCCGCGCGCGCCGGCGTCGGGACGCGCGGGGCGCTCGATCTTCATCGTCACGTCGAGCACGATCGTCTGGCCGGCGGCGACCTTGATGACGCGCTTCTCGTCCGGCGCGTGCGGGTGCCGGAAGGTGACGTAGTGCTTGCCGGGGGCGAGCGGCAAGAGCCGGCCGACCGGCGTCGTCTCGCGCAGCTCGCCGTCGATGTAGACCTCGGCCCAGGGGCGCGCGAGCACGCGCAGCTGCCCGGGATCGCCGCGGACCTCGGCGGGCGCGGCGCCCCGGTCGCTCGCGGCCTCGTCGTCGCGCAGCACGAGCTCGATCGCGGCGCCGCCGGCGACCACGAGCGCGAAGAGCGCCGCCATCGCGCGGGCGGTGGGCGCGACCGGCAGCCGCACCAGCCCGGCGATCGGCGTCGTCGCGGCCGAGACGCTCGGGGCGGGGAGCTCGTCCGCGAGCTTGGCGGCCGCGAGCGCGCGCGAGACGAGGATCCGCGGCGGCACGCGCGTGCGCTCGCCGAGCGCCGCCTCGAGCGCCGCGGCGACGGCGCGCCCGTCCTCGAAGCGGTCGTCGGGCTGCTTGGCGAGGCAGCGCATCACCACCTGCTCGAGGGCGCGCGGCACGTCTTCGAGCGGAGGCGGCGGCTCGGCGCGGATGCGGCGCGCCACCTCGCGGCGCTCCTCGCCGGTGGGCCGGCCGCGCTCGGCGGGCGCGTCGCCGCCCTTCTGCGCGGGCTCGCCGCTCCAGGGGCGGCGCCCGGCGCAGAGCTCGTAGAGGACGACGCCGAGCGCGAACACGTCGGCGCGCGCCTCGGTGTCGTCGCCGAGGATCTGCTCGGGCGCCATGTAGTCGGGCCGGCCGAACGTCTCGCTCGCCTCGAACGGCTCGGGGCTCGACGGCACGCGCACGTCGTACGCGGCCGCGAAGCTCGTGATCTTCACCCTGCCCTCGCGCGTCAGGTGCACGTGCTCGGGCCGGAGCTCGCGGTGGACGACGCCGCGCTCGTGGGCGTGCCCCAGGCCGCGCGCCATCTCGAGCGCGATCGCGGCGGCCACCTCGGGCGCGAGCCGGCCGCTCGCGGCGAGGACGTCCGAGAGCGCGAAGCCCCCGGGGTCCTCGAGCACGAGCCACATCGCGCCGTCGGTCCGGACGAAGTCGAAGAGCTCGACGATGGCCTCGTGCGACAGGCTCGAGAGGATCCGCGCCTCGCGCTCGAGCTCCTGGGCGAACGGCGAGGTCACCGGCACCGCGGGCTTGAGCGTCTTGACGAGCACGGACCGGCCGAGCTCGACGTGCTCGGCGCGGTAGGTCACGGTGAGCGCGCGGCTCGCGACGGCCTCGGCGAGGCGGTAGGGGCCGAGCCGCGTCGGGTTCATCGCTTGCGGACGCGCAGCGATCGGCCCGTCATCGGCGCCGGCTGCGGCAGGTGCATGAGCTCGAGCATCGTCGGCGCGACGTCGCAGATGCGGCCGTGCTCGCGGAGGGCGACGCCCTCGTCGGCGTCGTTCACGTAGTAGAGCGGGACCGGGTTCGTGGTGTGGGCGGTGTGGGGGTCGCCCTTGTCGTCCTTCATCTGCTCGCAGTTGCCGTGGTCGGCGGTGATGATCATCGCGCCGCCCTGCTCTCGCACCGCGGCGAGGATCTCGCCAATCCCCGTGTCGACCGTCTCGACGGCCCGGACCGCGGCCTCGAGGTCGCCGGTGTGGCCGACCATGTCGGGGTTGGCGAAGTTCACCAAGATGAAATCGAGCTTGCCGCTCCTCACGGCGGCCGCCACCTCGGTCGCCACGGCGGGCGCGCTCATCTCGGGCTTCTTGTCGTAGGTGGGCACGTCGCGCGGCGAGGGCACGAGCTTGCGCTCCTCGCCCTCGAACGGCTCCTCGCGGCCGCCGTTGAAGAAGTACGTCACGTGGGCGTACTTCTCGGTCTCGGCGCAGCGGAGCTGCTTCATCCCGGCGCGCGCGATGACCTCGGGAAACGACTCCTCGACCTTCTCCTTGGGGAAGGCGACCGGGATCGAGAGCGCGGCGTCGTACTCGGTCATCCCGGCGTAGCTGTACTCGTCGAACGCGTAGACCGACTTGCCGCGATCGCGGAGCATCTCGTCGACCTCGGGCGGGAGGTTCCGGCGCGTCAGCATCGCCGAGATCTCGCGCATGCGGTCGGGCCGGAAGTTGAACCCGAGGCCGACCTCCTCGCCGATCCACTCCCACACCGGCTTCTTCGCGGCGAAGTCGGCCATGTAGTCGCCCTTGATGCCCTCGTACTCGCCGATGCGGACGGGCTCGACGAACTCGTCCGTCTTCCCGCGCGCGTACGACTCGGAGATCGCCTCCCACGCCGTGGCCACGGTGGTCGCGTCGCCGCGCACCATCGCCGTATAGGCCTTGTGGACGCGGTCCCAGCGCTTGTCGCGGTCCATCGCCCAGTACCGGCCGGAGATCGTGCCGATGACGCCCTTGCCCTCCAGCATGTTGAGGAGTGGCTGGAGGTAGGTCCACGCGCTCTTCGGCGGCGTGTCGCGGCCGTCGAGGAAGGCGTGCACGACCACCGGGATCGACCGGTCGCTCGCGGCCTGGATGAGCGCGAAGAGGTGCTTCATCGACGAGTGCACGCCGCCGTCCGACACCAGCCCGAAGAGGTGGAAGCGGCACTTGCGGTCCTCGGCGATCGCGAAGAGCTGGTGGATGACGGGGTTCGACGCGAGCGTCCCGTCGGCGACGGCCACGTCGATCCGCGAGATGTCCATCATCGCGATGCGGCCCGCGCCGAAGTTCAAGTGGCCGACCTCGCTGTTGCCCATCTGCCCGGGCGGGAGCCCGACGTCGGGGCCGCTCGTCCCGATGAGCGTGTGCGGATGGGCGGCCGCGATGGCGTCGAGGTTCGGCGTCCGCGCCAGGCGCACCGCGTTGGCGTCCTTGTCGGCGCGCTCGCCGAATCCGTCGAGGATGGTCAGCACGAGCGGGCGCGGGCGCGCCGCGGGTGCCGGGATGGGCGCTTCGGACATGGCGCGCAATCTAGCAGGCTGCCGGTGGGTCCGAGAGGGAGACCTCTCTCCCGGCATGCACCGGGGTTCCAGCCCGGCGTCTCACGCGCCCGGCCGCGGGGGGATGACGGCGCGCCGCGTCTTGCGCTCCTTGATGGCCTCGCGCGCCAGGGCGTCCGCCCGCTCGTTGAGGATCACGCCGGCGTGGCCGGGCACGTACTTGAGGCGGGTGTGCGGGCGGATGGAGAGCGCCTCGCGCACCCGCTGGATGAGCTCGACGTTGGCCTTGGCCTTCCAGCCCTTCTCGAGCACGCCGATCGAGTACTGGCTGTCGGTGTGGATGACGAGCGGGCGCTCGCGGTCGGCGACCTCGTCGAGGGCGCGGAGGATGGCGTTGAGCTCGGCGATGTTGTTCGTGCCCTCGCCGAGGTACTCGCTGAGCTCGACCCGGAGATCGCCGTCGATGACGACCACGCCGAGCCCGGCGGGGCCGGGGTTGCCCGAGCAGGCGCCGTCGGCGTAGGCGATCACGGCCCCCTCGGGGAGCGGACCGGTGAGGCCCTCGGCGCGCGCGCGCGTGCGCCCGCGGCCGCCCGCCGCCGGCTTCGCCGCCGCTCCGGGCTCGGGCTTCTTCACGCCCTCGGCGGGGCCGCAGGTGTCGTCCGGGAGCGGCTCGGGCTCGACGATCTCGAGGTTCTTCGCGGCGGCGTCGTAGCGGCGGCCGTCGTGCGGCTTGTAGCGGACCTCGACGCGGCCGCCCTCGACCTTGAGCGCGCCGCGCTCGTCGGCGCGGGCGTAGACCTTCTGACCTCGGAGGAGCGCTTTGACCCAGGGCACGCGTCGCTCTAGCCCGGCGGGGGTGGAGGATCGAGTGGGATCCATGACTCCCTACCGCGAAGTCGCGCAACCCGACGCTTCCGCGGTTTACACTGCTGGTGCGGTTCGTGCAGCCACGCTTCAGCCCGCGCCTCGTCTTTCGCGACGAGCGCGGGCGAGCAGCCGTCCGGCAGGTCCGGGCGGCGGGGCGCGAGCCCCACAGGAGGATGAGCTTATGCGGGCGCCGTCGCGCGAGGGACGTTGGGCGACAATCTTCGGAGCGTGCGCGCTCGCCTTGGCCTCGGCGGCGCAAGGCTGCTCGTGCGGCGACGGCGGCGAGGACACGCCGAAGACGACGACCGGGAGCGGCACCACCGGGGTGGGCGGCGCCGGCGGCGAGGGCGGCTCGATCAGCGTGACCACGACGACCACCGGCACCGGCGTCGTCCAGTGCGACGTGCCCTGCGAGGCGACCGAGGTCTGCTCGCACGGCACATGCGTCCCGCTCGACCCGTGCGCGAGCGACGACGACTGCAAGAACGACACGACCTGCGAGCCGGGCGTCGGCTGCGTCCCCTGGGAGGGGAAGGATCCGCAGCACGATCCGAGCTGCGTGAACGTCATCGCCCCCGGGATCCTCTCGCCGAAGGTGAAGTGCGAGTTCTCGACCGCGCCGCCCGGCGATCCCTTCCCCGGCCACGTCGACGTCCAGGGGACGCCGATCGTCGTCAACTTCAACAACCCCGGCAACAGCGGGCCGCCCAGCATCGCCGCCTCGTTCACCGCGACCGTCGTCGCCAACTACACCGAGGACCTCGGCGTCATCCGCGTCCTCAAGGGCACCGACTGCTCGCTCGAGGCGAACCTCGGCGGCGTCGACCTCGACGGCGACAACGTCCCCGACTACACGGTCTCGTCCTCGTCGCTCGCCGCCGGCGATCTCGACGGCGACGGCTCGGCCGAGATCGTCGCCTACGGCGCCGACGGCTCGACGCTCGCGTTCACCCGGAAGAACGGCACCTGGAGCCTGCTCTGGAAGTCGCCGTACGTCGGCGGGATGCCGTGGCTGCCGTGCGACGGAGGCAACCACCGCTGCGCCGCCGGCTGGGGCGGCGCCTCGATCCACGATCTCGACGACGACGGCCAGCCCGAGGTGCTGCGCGAGGGCGTCGTCTTCCGCGCGGACGGGATGCTCCTCTCGCTCGCGCCCCCGGCGTACGCGAGCTACTCGGCCGGGCTCTTCCCGGTCGCCGCCAACCTCGATCAGGACCCGGGCATCGAGCTGACCAACGGCCAGTTCGTCTGGGAGTGGTCCGGAGGCGCGTGGGTGCAGGACCCGGGCTTCCCCGGCGCGAGCGCGTCGGCGCCGGGCCACGTCGCGGTCGCCGACTTCGGCAACTACGGCGCCGGCGTCCCGCCGAAGAACCCCGAGATCGCCGTCGTCCGCAGCAGCACGGTCATGGTCTACGCGATCACCGGCGAGCTCGCGCAGCCGCCGGTCCCGGTGCCCGGCGCCGGCGGCGGCGGCCCGCCGACGATCTCGGACTTCGACAACGACGGCCTGCCCGAGATCGGCGTCGCCGGCCAGGCGTTCTACACGGTCTACGACATCGACTGCGGGCCTGCGCCGCGGCCGGGCGGCGTCTGTCTGCCGGCCACGTGCGACTTCCTCGCGGGGCCCTGCCCCGCCGGCGGCTACATCGCCTGGTCGCGGAGCACGCAGGACCTCTCGTCGAACGTGACCGGCTCGAGCATCTTCGACTTCGAGGCCGACGGCTCGTCCGAGGTCGTCTACGCCGACGAGTGCTTCGTGCGCGTCTACAAGGGCGACACCGGCGAGGTGCTCTTCAGCCAGTACCGCTCCTCGTGCACCTGGTACGAAAACCCGATCATCGCCGACGTCGACGGCAACTTCCGCGCGGACCTGGTCACGCCCTCGAACAAGGCCTGCTCGCCGGGCGGGGACGGCATCGCCTGCCAGACGCTCGACGCCAACGGCGTCGATCCGCAGTTCCCGGGCCTGCGCTGCCAAAGCGGCGCCGACTGCATCTCGGGCGTCTGCGACGCGGGCCTGTGCCGCTGCGTGAGCGGCGCGCAGTGCTGCGGCGCGATGAGCGACGCCGCCTGCCTCGAGGAGGGCTTCAAGTGCGCGCCGCCGCCCGCCGGCACGCCCGGCGCCGGCGACACCTGCCGCGCCGCCCACCCGCACGGCGTCTCGGGGATCCGCGTCTACTCCGACGCCAACGACAAATGGGTCCGCTCGCGGACGATCTGGAACCAGCACGCGTACGCCGTCACCCACGTGAACGAGGACGGGACCATCCCCCAGACGAGCCAGTGGCAGAACAACTGGGACGACCCCAAGCTCAACAACTTCCGCCAGAACGTGCCCGGCAACCAGAACGGCCTCTCCACCGGCGACAGCACCGCCGGCGCCTCGAACGACTACGTCTGCAACGGGCCCGCCGTCACCCTGAGCGCCCCGGTCTGCAACCGCGGCTCGGACTCGATCGGCGCCGGGCTCTCGGTGGGCTTCTACGTGAACGGGATGCTTGTCTGCTCGACGGAGACCACCGTCGCGCTGGCGCCCGACGAGTGCGAGACCGTCTCGTGCCTCTGGGCGACGCCCCCGAGCACCGAGGCGGCGGCGGTCGACGTCACCGTCATCCCCAACGACGACGGCGCGTACGCCGAGTGCAAGGACGGGAACAACGAGGGCACCGTGCTCCACGTGTTCTGCAAGCCCAGCGGCTGAACGACCGACGCCTCTCGACGCCGGACGTCCCACGGCTCGTCAGTCGGGCTCGTCGGGCTCCTCGTCGAGCGCCGCCTGCATCCACGCCTGGTCCTCGCGCGCGGCCTGGACGCCGTCGCGCATGCGGTCCTGCTCCGCGCCGGAGGTCTCGCGGATGCCGCGTTCGAAGACCTCCGCCATCCGCTCGTCGAAGGTGATCAGCATGGGGAGCAAGGCGGCCCGCCGGACCGGCCCGGGCGCCTCGAGCGCAGCGATCAGGGTCTTCGCCGCCTCCTCCGCGTCGCGGGCCTCGAGGGCGCGCAGCATGGGCAGCGCATCGAGGAGCTTGGCGCGCATGACCTCGCGCTCGGCGCCGTCGAGCGACTCGGGCCGCTCGCTGAGGTCGTTGGGGGTCTTGGTCGACCTCATCCGGCCAGTCTACAGGTCGAGGGGCCCGAGCGCGATTGGGAGCCTCTCCGGCCCCGGCGCCGGGCCGATCTGGCGCCCCCGAGCCGCTCGTTGTAAACGCCCGGGGTGACCTCGCCCGTGCCGTCCATGTTCGCGCCCGGCCTCTTCGCCGATCAGGTGATGGTCATCACCGGCGGCGGGAGCGGCATCGGCCTCACCGCCGCGCGCGAGGCGGCCTCGCTCGGCGCCAAGGTCGCCCTCTGCGGGCGCAAGCTCGACAAGGTCGAGGCGGCGAAGAAGGTGCTCGCCGACGACGGCGTCCCCGCCGACCGGGTCCTCGGCGCGACCTGCGACATCCGTGAGCCGGAGCAGGTCGCCGCGTTCGTCGGGCAGGTGCTCGACCGCTTCGAACGCATCGACGTCCTCATCAACAACGCCGGCGGCCAGTTCCCGAGCCCGGTGTCGATGATGACGCCGCGGGGCTGGGAGGCGGTCATCCGCAACAACCTCAACGGCACCTTCTTCATGACCCGCGAGGTCGCCACGCGGGCGATGCTCCCCGCGGCGCGCGGCCGCATCGTGATGGTGACGGCGATGGTCTCGCGCGGCTTCCCCGGGATGGCCCACACCGGCGCGGCGCGCGCCGGGGTCGAGAACCTGACGCGCTCGCTCGCCATCGAGTGGGCTTCGGCCGGGATCCGGGTGAACTGCGTCGCGCCCGGCAACAACATCCGGTCGAGCGGGACGGCGCAGTACGGCGACGACATGCTCGAGCTCGCCCGCAAGGCGACGCCGCTCAAGCGCCTCGGGACGCCGGACGAGGTCGCGCGCGTCATCCTCTTCCTGGCGAGCCCGATGAACGACTTCATCACCGGCTCGATCTACGGCGTCGACGGCGGGCAGCCGCTCTGGGGCGACGTCTGGATCATCCCCGAGCCCGAGCCGGGAGATGGCCGGCCCCGATAGCGTCGCGGCGCAGAGCGCCCCCGCCCCCGCCCCGCCTCCCGGCGCCCCGCCGCCGGGCGTGCCGGCGCGCAGCCTGCGCCAGGCGGCGATGGGCCACGCCGCGCGCGCCTGGGGCTGGATCGCGGGCGCCGAGCCGACGTTCTGGAACGCGCTGGTGCGGCTCTCGCTGCTCTCGGTCGTGCTCTACACGCGCCTGCCGACGACGAACTACATCTTCGACGAGCAGGAGGCGCTGCTCGCGAACCCGTACGTCAACGCCACCGGCGGGCTCAAGTTCATCGACGCCATCCACCGCGACTTCTGGGGCCTGCCGCCGGATCGCAGCGTGGGCTCGTACCGGCCCATCCCGAACTTCTTCTGGCGGCTGCTCTGGAACATCTCCAAGGCGCCCTTCTTCCACCACTTCTACAACGTCCTCTTCCACGCGGTGAACGGGGCCATCCTGGTCGCCTGCGTCTGGCTCTTGACGCGCCGGCGCGGGCTCGCCTGGCTCACCGGGGCGATCTTCGTCTCGGCGGCGATCCTCACCGAGGCGGTGAGCGGGATCGTCGGCATCGCCGACGTGCTCGGCGGGATGGGGGCCATCCTCGCCGTCGCGGCGCTCCTCCTGCCGGCGTGGGGGATGCCGTTCGCGGTGTTCGCGGCGATGCTGTTCGGGCTCTTCTGCAAGGAGAGCGCCGTGGTCTGCGTGCCGCTGGTGCCGTTCGCCGCCCTGCTCATGGCCCCGCTCACCCACCCCGAGCGCCCGCAGCGCGTGCTGCGCTGCCTGCTCGCGGCGGCGGGGACGGTTGCGGCGTTCGTGCTCTACGTCGAGCTGCGCAAGCGCTGGTTCCCCTCCCCGCTCCCGGCCGAGCTCGCCGAGGCGCTGCCCGAGACGGCGACGCGCCTGCAGCGCTGGGCCCGCGAGTTCCTGGTCTGGTTCCACCAGGCCCCGCTGCCGAAGGACCCGCTCAACAATCCGCTCGCCGAGGCCGACGTCCCGCACCGCGTCGGCGGCGCGCTCCGCGTCTACTGGCGCGGGCTCGTGCAGGTGATCTTCCCGCTCCGGCTCTCGGGCGACTACTCCTTCCCGCAGGAGCCGGTGCCCGAGCGGCTCGACGACTTCGAGATCCGCGCCGGCGGCGCGATGATGGCGCTGCCGCTGGTCGCCTCGGTCGCGCTCTGGATCGCGTCGATGGTGCGCGAGCGGCGCGCGCGCCGGGCGGCTCCCGACGCGGGAAGCGCGGGCTCGAGGCCGCTGCGCTGGGCGAGCGCGCTGGTGCTCCTGGCCACGGCGGCGATCGTGATCGTCGAGCTCTACGTGATGCGGCCCAAGGGCGCCTCGCTCGCCGTCCGCGGTGTCCCGGTGTGGCCGCTGGCCGGCCCGCTCGGGCTCGCCGGGCTGGGCCTCTTGATCGAGAGCCTGCGCCCGCTGCGCCGGCCGGATCCGGTGGACGCGCCGGTCGACCTGGGGCGCGCCGGCGCCATCCTGGCCGGCGTCGGGCTCGTCTGGATCGTGGTCAGCTATTTCCCGCACTCGAACATCCCGGTCGTGCTCCCCACGGTGCGGGCCGAGCGCTTCTGGTACTTCCCCGTCATCGGCTCGAGCCTCGCGCTGGCGGTGCTCGTCGACGGGCTCCACGAGCGCGCGGTCAAGGTGCGCCTGCCCTGGCTCGCGCCGGCGATGTTCGTGCCGTTCTTCGCCTTCCAGTGCGCGCAGGCGTACCGCCACGCGATGGACTACCGCGACGACGTCGTCTTCTGGCAGGCGACCAAGAACGCCGTCCCGCGGAGCGCCAAGGCGCACCTCAACTACTCGGTGATGAAGGGCGCCCGCGGCGATCTCGAGACGCGCCTCGCCGAGAGCAAGATCGCGCTCGACCTGGCGCCGCGCTGGCCGATGGCGCACGTCTACACCGGCGACACGCTCTGCCGGCTCCACCGGCCCGACGAGGCCTGGCCGCACTACGCCAAGGGCTTCGACCTCGGCCCCAACGAGCTCAGCCTCATCGCCCTGGCGCTCGGGTGCCTCTACGACGAGGGCAAGCTGATGGACCACGAGGACGAGCTCCGCTCCCTCGCCGAGAAGCACAAGGGCAGCTGGATCGCCTACCTCGCGATCGACACCCTCGAGAACCACGAGAAGAACAAGGGCGTCGACCCCAAATACCGGCCGCGCGGCTACAACGAGGGACCGAAGGAAGAGTCGTCGGAGTGACCTCGGCCGGCCCTGAGAAGATCCGGAAAATTTCACAGGGAGACGGGGAGACAGGGAGGTTCTCCTGCGGTCGATTCAGGCCCACGCCTCACCAGGCGTGAACGTGGATCGACCGAAAGAAATTCTCCCCGACTCCCCGTCTCCCTGCGAATTCTCCGGTCTTGGGCCCTGCGGTTTCTCGCAAGGCCGAGGATCAATCCGGCGGGTTGATCTGGACCTTCTTCGGGGGCACGAGGAAGTAGACGAGGCGGTTGTCGAGGGGCGAGCCGTCGCCGTAGACGGTGAGGCGCGCCTGGAAGATCTGCGGGGCGTCGGTCGGCGGGACGGTGGTGTTCACCGGGACGGGGAAGACGTTCCAGCAGACCGGCGTGCCAGGCAACAGGGCCGGGAAGGCGTCGTCGTGGCCGTCGGCGTCGGTGTCGGCCACGGGGCTCACGGCGGTGCAGTTGCCCTGCCCCGAGACGTTGACCTCGAGGTAGTCGATGAACTGGAGCGAGTCGCCGGCGTCGTTGGGCTCGTCGGTCGCGCCGATGGTCACGTTGAGGGCGACGCCCTTGACGATCTGCTGCACCGCGGCGACCGTCTGGGGGACGACGGCGGCGTCGATGGCGGGGTACACGAACGGGACGTTGTTGGCGTCGACCGTGCCCGAGGCCACGCCGATCGACTCGGCCACGCTCTGCGGCGTGCCGGCGCCGCCGGCGTCGTCCGTCCCGTAGAGGCCGATGAACTTGATCTTCTCCGACTGCAGCTCGCTGCCCGCGTAGGCCGCGGTGAACGTGGCGCAGCCGGCGCCCGAGCACTGGTTGTCGGCGTCGGTGACCTGGATGTAGATGCGCACCGCGTCGGGCCTGTAGCCGACGCAGCCCACGCCGCCCGCGACGCAGTTCTTGTTGGCGTTGGAGCAGTTGGACCCGTCGGCGACGCAGGCGGGCGGCTGGAAGGGCGCCTCGGCCCCACCGCCGCCGACGCTCGGGACCGCGTTCGCGGTGGCGACCGGATCCGGCTGGAGCGAGAGGATGTTCGAGAAGGTGTTGAGGTTGTCGAAGCGGCCGATGCCGGTCCACATGTCGGGGACGCAGCCGGCGCCGACGTTCGGATCGGCGATGCACTGCGACTCGAAGCAGACCTGACCGGCGGCGCAGTCCGAGTCGATGAGGCAGGCGACGCCGAACTCCTGGCAGCGGAGGGCGTCGACGATCGCCGGGACGCCGGTCGCCGGGTTCTTCATGGCCGCGAGCTCGGCCGACATCGAGCCGGTGGTGTCGAAGCCGAAGTAGACGTCGGCGTACTGCACGCTGGTGCGGAACTCGAGCGTGTCGTCGGGCGGATCGCTGGGGAGCTGGTACGGGACGAGGAAGACGAAGTTGCCGTGGGCCTGGGGGTTGTCGGCCGGATCGGTCGGGTTGGTGCCGGCGGCGATCTCGACGAGATCGCTCACGCCGTCGCCGTCCGAGTCGGAGCTCTTCGGGTTCGACCCGATCGCCGTCTCGTCCTGATCGCTGACGCCGTCGTCGTCCGAGTCGGGATCGCGGAAGTCGGGCGTGCCGTCGCCGTCGGTGTCGACCGGCGGGGTGCCCACGTCGGCGTCGCCCGCCTCGACCGCGTCCAGGATCCCGTCGTTGTCGCTGTCGAGATCGTAGCGGTCGAGCTGACCGTCGCCGTCGGTGTCCACCTGGCCGTCGAAGCCGTCGCCTTCGTAGCCGTCGCTGATGGTGTCGCCGTCGGAGTCGTTCGAGTTCAGGTCGCCGGTGCCGTCGAAATCGCAGTCCTTGGGCGCGGCGGGCGTGCCGGGGAAGTCGATCTGGCCGTCGCCGTCGCAGTCGCCCCCGTTGCCGGCGATCTCGACCACGTCCGAGATCCCGTCGTTGTCGTTGTCGAGATCGGCGAAGTCGGGCGCGCCGTCGAGGTCGAGGTCGCCCGCGCCCTCGTCGGCGTCGGGGATGCCGTTGTCGTCGGCGTCGAGGTCCTCGAAGTCGGGCGTGCCGTCGCCGTCCGAGTCGGCGGGCGCGGTGGCCACGTCGTCGTCGCCCGCCTCGACCGAGTCGTCGATCCCGTCGCCGTCCGAGTCGGTGTCGAGCGAGTCGGGCTTGCCGTCGCCGTCGGTGTCGCGCTGCTCGGCCGCGCCCTCGTCCGCGTCCGAGATCCCGTCGCCGTCGGCGTCGGCGAGCGTCGTCGACCCGCCGGTCGTGCCGGAGCCGTTGTTGCTCTCGTCGTCGCCGCAGGCGGTGAGGCCCTGGCCGGCCAAAGCGAGAACGCAGACGAGGGACGCGTAGCGGACGGTTCGCATGGATGCTCCTCGAGACGAGAGACGGTGAAGGAAGAACCGGTAGGGCCGACCGGCGGCCCGAAGGGCCGGCGGTTGCGAAGGTCTGCGACGAAGGCCGGAGACCAGCGAGGAGAGAACTTCGCAGTCGGAGTATAGCGGGCGCGCGCCCGAGACCAGCACCCGACGGGCGGCTCGGCTCACTTCTCTCCTACCCTTCCCCCCATCTCTCCCACCCTCCGGCTCATCGCGCGGCGTCGTGGACGTGGGCGGCGGGGGTGCACGACGGCAGGCCCGCGGTCAGCCCGAGGGCTCCGCCGGCGCCTCGGCCGCCGCCGCCGGCCCCGCCTGCCGTGGGAACGACAAGCTCACCACGAAGGCGACCACCGACAGGCCGGCGATCATCCAGAAGACCATGCCGAGCCCCTCGCCCAGGGCGACCGAGAGCCGCGCGAGGATCGCGGGCTCGATCCCCGCCCCGTGCTCGGGGCCGAACAGCCGGTTGGCGACCTCGTGCGGAACGCCCGCGGCCCCGTCGAGCGACGACGCCAGGACCCCGCCCATCGCCCCCACGGCGAGGGCGCCGCCGATGGAGCGGAAGAACATGGTGCTCGCCGTCGCCGTGCCGCGCCGCTCCCAGGACACGCTGCTCTGGACCGCGATGATCAGCGCCGTGTTGGCGAACCCCATCCCGACGCCGAAGAGCGCCGTCGTCGCGCGCGGAACCCCGAGGCCCACGCCCGGGACGAGCAGGAGCGCGAGCGCCAGCGACGCCGCGGCGGCGAGGAAGAAGCCGAGCCGCACCATGGGGCGGAAGCCGATGCGCGGGAGGAGGCGGCCCGAGATGGCGCTGGCGAGCGGCCAGGCGATGACCATCGGCGTGATGGCGCCCCCCGCGTCGGTCGGCGATCCGCCGAGCACGGCCTGGACGAAGAGCGGCACGAAGGTGACGGTCGCGATCATGGCGCCGCCGACGAGCGCCCCGGCGACGCTGGAGACGGCGATGACGCGCTGCCGGAAGAGATCGACCGGGAGCATCGGCTCGGCGGCGCGCCGCTCGACGACGACGAAGAGCCACAGGAGCCCCACCGACGCGGGCACCGTGACCGCGAGCCACGTCCCGTGCGCGGCCGCGAGGAGGCCGAGGATGGCGATCGTGAGCACCGCCGCGCCCGCGAGATCGAGGCGGTGCGGCTTCTTCTCGACCTTCTCGCGCAACGCGACGGCGAGGAGCGCCGCGGAGGCCAGGCCGAACGGGACGTTGACGTAGAAGACCCACCGCCACGAGAGCGCCCGGACGATGATGCCCCCGAGGAGCGGCCCGACGAGGCCCGAGAACCCCCACACCGCGCCGAACAGGCCCTGCATCTTGGCCCGCTCCTCGAGGTTGAAGATGTCGCCGATGATGGTGAGCGCGGTCGGCTGCATCGCCCCGGCGCCGAGCCCCTGGAGGCTGCGGAAGGCGATCAGCGCCACCATCGATCGCGCCTGGCCGCTCAGGATCGAGCCGAGCAGGAAGAGCGCCGTCCCGAAGAGCATGATCGGCTTGCGGCCGTAGAGATCGGCGGCCTTGCCGTAGATGGGCACGCTCACCGTGGAGGCGAGCATGTACGCCGTGAACACCCAGGCGTAGAGCTCGATCCCGCCGAGATCGGCGATGACCGTGGGCATCGCGGTGGAGACGACGGTCATCTCCATCGCCGCCATGAAGAGCCCGAGCATCACGGCGATGACGGTGAGCGGCCGGTTCGTCACGCGAGGGCGGGAGGGTGACACCGGACGCGCCCGGATGCCAGAGCGCTTCGGAACACCGGCGTGAGGGCGGTGTTCCGAGCCGCGCCCGTCAGGACGCGGGGCGCGCGCCCGGGAGCACCACCCCCGGCCCACCGCCGTACACGACCGCGTCGAGCCAGTGCTCCTCCGCCACGAGCGCGAGCTCCGGCGCCTCGCGATCGATCGCGATCGTCCCCCCCGCGTCGGCGAACCCGCACGCGAGGGCTCCGAGCTCGGATCCGATGCGCCACAGCTCCTCGGCGGGCGTCCGGCCCTGGGGGCGCAGCGTGACGCGGCGGCCGGTGCGGAGGCGCTCGCCGAGCTCGAGGGCGCGCAGCTCCTCGATGGGCTGGGTGATGACGTGGCTGTCGACGCCGGTGCAGAGCCGGACCCCCGCCGCGACCAGCGCGCCGACGTCGGGCAGGCCGTCGCCGAGATCGCGCTCGGTCGTGGGGCAGAGGCACGCGAACGCGCCGGCCTGCCCGAGGAGCGCCGGCTCGTGCGCGGCGAGGTGGGTCGCGTGGACCGCGACGAAGCGATCGCCGAGCACGCCGCGCTCGGCGAGGAGCTCGACCGGCCTCTTCCCGGTCTCGGCGAGGCAGGCTTCGATCTCGGCGGGCTGCTCGGCGACGTGCATGTGGAGCGGCAGCGCGTGGCGCGCGGCGTACCCGGCGATCTCGGCGAGCCAGTCGGGCGGGACGGCGCGGACGCTGTGGGGCGCGACGCCGACGCGCACGTCGGCCGCGCCCGCGTAGCGCGCGCGCAGCGTGTCGACGTCGGCGAGCGCGCGGTCGAGCGACGCGTCCGAGAAGCGCCGCTGGGCCCCCTCGGGCGCGCGCCCGGCGCCGGCGCGGGCGTAGACGACGCGGAGGAGCGCGATGCGCAGGCCCTCGTCGCGGGCGGCGGCGATCACCGCGTCGGCGAGCGCGGTGCGGTCGTCGTAGGGCGCGCCGCCGGGCTGATGGTGGACGTAGTGGAACTCGCCCACGGTCCGCACGCCCGCGCGGTAGAGCTCGCGGTAAGCGACCCGGGAGATGCGATGGATCGACTCGGGCGTGAGCGAGTCGGCGAGCGCGTACATCGCCGTGCGCCACGACCAGAAGTCGTCGGCGCCGGCGGGCCCGGGGCGCTGCGCCTGGCCGCGCATCGCCCGCTGGAACGCGTGCGAGTGCGCCGTGGCGAGCGCCGGCAACGAGAGCGGCGGAGGGCCCGCGGCGCCGGCCATCCGCCTATCTCCGCATCGTGCTGGACGCGGCCCGCGTCACGTAGAAGCCGCGCGGCCAGTGCCGGTAGAAGGTCGCCTGGATGACGGGGGCGGCCTCGGGCGCATCGGCGGGGGCGAGCACGCCGATGACGCGCACGAGCGAGCCGGTGCCGATCGACGTCTGTCCGATCTCGTCGACCGCGTCGGCGAAGCTGACGACCACGTGGAGCTTGTCGTGCTCGTGGTCCGAGACGGTGGTGCGGCACGAGTCCTCGGCGGCCGACTCGCAGAGGTTGCGCGCCTCGAGCGTGCGGACGCTGAGGCCGAGGTCGGCCTTGCCCCCCGGGAGATCGACGCGCTTCTCGACGATCCCGAAGAGGCTGATCTTCTTCTTGGCCCAGAGCTCGGGCTGCCGGCGAACCATCACCGGATCGAGGTCCTCGGCGCCGTCGGCCGCGGCCTCTTCGCCTCCGAAGGGCGCGTAGACGCGCGCGTGGCCGTAGCGATCGGCGCCGCAGCCGGCCGTGAGGAGCAACCCGCTCGCGGCGAAAGCGAGCGCCGCGGTCTTGCACGCAGCCATGAGGCTACGAGCTACCACGGATCGCCGCGCGGCTCCGCTACTTCTCGCCCCAGTCGACGCGGGGCCGGCCGGGCGGGGTGACGTTGGGCATCTCGTGGAAGATCTGGCGCGCCAGGTCGGGCAAGGGCGCGCAGGCGCGCTCGCCGAGGTTGTTCTGCTCGTCGGGGTCGTCGAGCACGTTGAAGCAGTGGAACTCGTTGTCCCACTCGCGCGCCTCGAGCTTCATCGGACCCTGCATCATCCCCCAGTTGCGGAACGCGCACTCCCACACCCAGGTGCAGTTGGTGAGCGGCACCGGCTCCACGGTGCGCTCGGGGCGCGTCAGCGGGTGGCCCATCATCCGCGCCCGGAACGGCGCGAAGGCGGGGTCGTCCCAGACGCCGAGCAGATCGAGGAACGTCGGCCCGAGGTCCATGTGCCAGACGAGCTGGTCCTTGGCGGCGGCGACGCTCGCCTCCTCCTCGGGCGAGAGGGTGCCGGGCGGCGCGTCGATCCAGCCGGGCACGTGGATCTCCTCGTCGTAGAGGGCGCTGGTGTGGCCGAGCTGCCAGTGCTCGCGGAACGACTCGCCGTGATCCGAGGTGTAGACGATGACGGTGCGCGAGCCCTTGTCGGTGGAGCGGATGTGGCGGAGCAGCTTGCCGACGGCGATGTCGGAGAGGTAGACGACGTTCTTGTAATAGTTCTTGAAGTGCTCGTTCTTCTCCGGATCCTTGCTCATCTCGCTGGGCTGGAACGGGGCCTGCTCGGGATCGAACACGTACGGGTAGTGCACGTTCGAGTAGTGCACGACGCCGAAGAACGGCTCCTTCATCTCGTCCCAGTCGCGGATGACGCGATCGGTGACCAGCGCGTCGAGCGCGCCGGCGTCGAGGTCGGCTTGCGTGTCGAGCTCGGTGGCGACGCAGCGGTGCGAGACCGGGATGTCCTGCACGTAGAGGCGGGCGTTGCCGAACATCAGGTTCTGGCTGGTCCAGTAGCCGGTGTCGTAGCCGGCCGCGTGGGCGTAGTCCCAGAGGAGCGGCACCGCGTGGAGGAGCTCGCGGCTCTCGGTGGCGCGCACGCCCGACCAGATGTTCGAGATCGAGATCGCCGTCGTCGACGCGTTTGCCCGGAGCTGCCGGAGCGGGTAGCGGTTGGGCACCGCGTCGTTCGAGAAGGGCGTCGCCAGCGGGCAGTCGGGCTCGTAGTCGATGCAGGTGACGTCGGCTCGCTGGCTCTCCTGGAGGATCATGATCACGTTGCGCGGGCGCTGGGGCCGAGCGACGAGCGGCGGGACCCACATCGGGCTCCGCCGCTGCACGCGCAGGTCGGGCGAGTCGTGCGTGATCCCGAGGTGCTCCTTCACGAGCGCGGTGAGCCCGTGGAAGTAGATCATGTCGGGCGGCGTCGACTGCAGCGTCCGGTAGCTGACCGGGATCTGCGTCGGCGCCACGAGCACGACGGGAACGAGGAGCGGCACCGCGCTCCGCACCAGCCTGCGCGGGCGCACGAACCGCCGCCCCAGCTCGAGGAGCGCGAGCGCGACCACGCACGCGAGACCGACGTGGAGCACGACCGCCGGGCGCCACATCGGCATCGTGCCCACGATCGACCAGGGGATCGACTTGGAGTGGAGCTGGCCGTCGATCGAGAGGTAAATGTTGTAGAGGTGGTGGAACGCGCCCTCGATCCCGGCCGCGAGCGTGAAGAGGATCACGAAGAGCACGCCGACGATGCGCGGGACGAGCCGGCGCGCGCCGCGCGAGGCCACGTAGAGCAAGACGCCCCAGACGAGGACCGACTCGGCGGCGCCGCCCACGTACGCCAAGGTGTGGGGGCGGTCGAAGGCGACGATGTACTCGGCGCGGCGGACGAAGTCGCCGGCGATGAACCAGACGGCGGGGGCGAAGAGGAGCGACGCGCCGACGAGGCGCCGCCAGCGGCGGGCCCGCTGCCTCGTGCGCCGCGGGGCGTTCGGTCGCGGCGCGTCGCTCACGGCGCGGCCGGCGGCCCGCCGTACACCTTGGCCGCGAGCTCGGGGAGATCACCGCACGCGGCGGGGCCGAGGTCCTTCTGCTCGGCGGGATCGGCGGCGACGTCGTAGCAGTGCCAGTCGCGATCCCACTCGCGCGCCTCCAGCTTCATCGTCCCGCGCATCATCCCCCAGTTCTTGAACGCGCAGCCCCAGATGCCGCTGCAGTTCGAGAGGGCGAGCGCCGGCGGCGGCGGGAGCGGGCGAAGCAGGCTCGAGCCCTTCATCTCGGCGCGGTAGCGCGCGATCGCCGGCGAGTCCCAGAGGCCGAGCAGATCGAGGACCGTCGGCGTCATGTCGGTGTGGAACACGGGCGCGTCGGAGGCGGCCCGGAGCGCGGACTCCTCCGGCGCGGTGAGCGTCCCCGGAGGTGCGTCGACGAACCCGGGCACGTGGATCTCCTCCTCGAGGACGGAGCCGGTGTGGCCGAGCTGGCCGTGCTCGCGGAAGCCCTCGCCGTGATCCGAGGTGAAGACGATCACGGTGCGCTCGCCGAACGGCGAGCTGCGGACGAACCGGACCAGGTCGGCGATGGTCTTGTCCTGGAGGTGGACCGCGTTCTTGTAGTAGGCGCGGTAGAGCTCGTTGTCCTCTTCGCCCTTGCTCGCGGCATAGGGCGAAAACGGCGCATCGGCCGGGTCCATCCGGTAGGGCACGTGGGTGTTGCCGTAGTGGACGACGGCGAAGAACGGCTCGGCGAGCGTCGGGAGCTCGCGGCGCGCGCGCTCGGTGACCAGCTCGTCGCGGGCGCCGAGGTCGATGTCGGCGAGCGAGTCGAGATCGGTCGCGCCGCACTGGTGCGAGGTCGGCAGATCGCGAACGAAGAGCCGGGAGTTCGCGAACATCATGTGGTGGCTGGTCCAGTAGGCGTTGTCGACGCCGGCGGCGCGCGCGTAGTCGTAGAGGAGGGGCGCGGTGTGGAGCGCCTCGCGCGAGGCCGTGGGCTCGAGGCCGGACCAGAGGACGGCGAGCTGGATCGCGGTCGTGGAGGAGTTGGATCGGAGCTGGCGAAGCGGGATGCGGTCGGGGAGCGCGGCGTTGACCGCGGGGGTGGCGGCGCACTCGGCCACGTGCGCGGAGCAGGCGACGTCGGCGCGGACGCTCTCGGTGAGCACGAAGACGACGTTGCGCGGCGGCGTGCTCGCGCGCAGAAGCGGCGGCAGCTTGGGCGGCGTCCGGAGCCCTGGCCGGATCTGCGCCGTGGTGCGGATGCCGGTGAGCTCCTTGATCAGGCCGCCGATGGCGTGGAAGTAGATGACGTCGGGCGTCGACGCCTGGACGGTGCGGTACGAGCAGGGGATGAGGAACACGGCGACCACCACGGCCGGCGCCACGAAGCGCGAGGCGCGCGTCACGCGCAGCCTCGGACGCAAGAGGCGCCGGCCGAGCCAGACGAGCAGCACGGCGAGCGCGAGCGGCGGGGCTACCGAGGTGATGAAGTTCTTCCCGTCGGCGCGGAGCTGCCCGAAGAGGCTCTCGGAGAACGAGGTGCCGAAGAGGGTGGCGTCGAGGTTCAGGTACGTCGCGTACTGGCGGTGGAAGTAGAGCTGACCGCCGACCGAGATCGTCCCCAGGAACACGAAGAGCGCCGCCGCGATCCAGCGGAAGGCGCCTCGCCGCGCCGAGGCGGCGAGGAGCAGGAGGGCCCAGAGGATGGCGCTCTCGAGCGCGGCGGCGGCGTAGCTGGCGACGTACTTCCCGCTGAGCCCGAGCAGCCGGTGGCCGCGGACCTGGGCGTCCGCGAGGACGACGAGGACGATCGGCGAGACCACCAGGAGCCAGGCCCAGCGCCGCCGGATGCGCGCCAGCGCCCGAAGGCGGCGGGCGCGCGGCGACGGGGGCCCCGAGATCCGCGAGGACGTGGTTGTAGCGCGGGCGTCGCCCGGGGTCTCCGAGCTCTCCCCCCCGGAGATCGGGGTGTTCGGGGTCGAGCCCCCGACGTCGATCGCGGTCTTGACGGCGGACACGGCGGCGATGGCTGAGGCCGGTAGGCCCGGCGGAGCGCCCTTCTTACCACGGGGCGGCGCCCGCGACCCAACCCCCGTGGGCGGCCCGACCGGAGCACCGCGCAGCCCTTGCGCCCGCCGTGGAGCATTGTAAGGAGGGGCTCCGCGCCGGACCGCCCGTTCCCGCGCCGCGCGAGCCCGCCACCGCCCGATGCCGCCGCCCCCGCACCCCCCCGGAGCGAGCCCGCCGCCTCGCGAAGCGCTCTCCATCGAGCTCGAGGCGGCGCTCGTCCGCGAGCTCCGCACCGAGTACGAGGAGCTGAACCGCACCTACTTCAAGCGCGCGCTCCATCCGGCGTCCATCGAGCTCAGCGACGCCGGCGCCCGCCTCGGGCGCTGGGTCCCCGAGGTCCGGGCCATCGAGATCGCGCGCGTCCTGGTGCTCGAGCAGAGCTGGCCCGTGGTGGTCGAGGTGCTCAAGCACGAGATGGCGCACCAGTACGTCCACGAGGTGCTCGGCAAGGCCGACGAGGCCGCGCACGGTCCGGCGTTCCGCGAGGTGTGCGCGCGCATGGGGATCGACGCGGCGGCGACGGGGATCCCCGCCGCCGGCGCGGTGGGGGGAGATCGCGAGGCGCGCCTGCTCGAGCGCATCGCCCGCCTGCTCGCGCTCGCCGGCAGCCCCAACGTGAACGAGGCCCAGGCGGCGATGGCCGCCGCGCAGCGGCTCATGCTCAAGTACAACCTCGAGGTCGCCGCCGACGCGTCGCCGCGCGGCTACGCCTACCGCCACCTCGGCCGGCCGACGGGCCGCGTCAGCGAGCACGAGCGCCTCGTGGCCGCGATCCTCGCCGAGCACTTCTTCGTCGAGGTGATCTGGGTCCCGGTGTACCGCCCGCTCGAGGGCAAGCGCGGCAGCGTCCTCGAGGTCTGCGGCAGCACGGCGAACCTCGAGATGGCGGTCTACGTCCACGCGTTCCTCGGGCACGCGGCCGAGGAGCTCTGGGCGGCGCACAAGCGCGAGCGCGGCCTGCGCTCGAACCGCGACCGGCGCACCTACCTCGCCGGCGTCATGATGGGGTTCCTCGAGAAGCTCAGGGCGCAGCGGACCGAGCACAAGACCGAGGGCCTCGTCTGGTTGAAGGACGCCGATCTCGCCGGCTACTACCGGCGCCGGCACCCGCACATCCAGCACACCCGCTACGCCGGGAGCCGCCGCACCGAGGCGCACGCGCACGGCCGCGCCGCGGGCAGGCGGCTCGTCATCCACCGCCCCGTCGAGGGGCGCGCGTCCGGCCAGGGCAAGCTGTTGACGCGCTGAATGGGCCCGCTGCGGGTCCATTTCTCCGGGGGCTCGGGGGCAGTGCTCCCATCGTGAATGCCGCGTGGAGAGCGTGCCGTCGCGCCCGCCGGTGCTAGGTTTTCGAGCGGAGGTCGGTATGGACTCCGTGCGCTCTTTCGTGCGGCTCTGGCTCGTGCTCAGCGCCGTGACGCTCGCTTATGCCTTCGTCGATCTGAGGCTCCACCCCGAGCTCCAGCTCGAGACGAACTTCACCATGACCCCCGACCTGAGCCAGGCTGGGGACCTCTGGCACTGGGGTGGCCGCCTCCTGAAGGAGCGCGCGCTCACGCTCTTGCTCTGCAACGCGCTCCTCGTCGGCGGCGCGCTCGCGCTCGTCGTCGATCGCCTCGCGCGCCGGCGGCACCGGGGCCGCGGCGCCCGACGACGAGCGCGTGAGCGTGTTGCCTCCGCCCGCGACGCCGAGCATCCCGCCGCCCTGAGCGTCTCGGCGGGCGCGCTCACGCCGGCGGCATCGCGGCCTCGATGGCGTCGCGCACGAGGTCCATCTCGGCCACGTCCTTGTACTTGTAGCGCGGCCAGAAGAACCCCTTGAGCCCGTCCTTCTTCCTGCGGGGCACGACGTGGACGTGGAGGTGCGGGACGCTCTGGCTGATCCGGTTGTTGATGGCGACGAAGAACCCGTCGGCCATCATCCCCTTCTCCACCGCGCGCGCGACCCGCTGCGCCGTCTGGAAGAGCGGCCCCACGGCGTCGGGCGGGACGTCGAGCAGCGTGTCGTAGTGAACACGCGGCACGACGAGGGTGTGGCCGGCGAAGAGCGGGCTCTTGTCGAGGAACGCGAGCGTGTCGGGCTCGTCGAGCACGGTGTGCGCGGCGAGGGCTCCGGAGGCGATCTGGCAGAAGACGCACGCCGTCACGCCGACCGACCGTTCGAGCCACGCATCGCGCCATGTTCCGGCGCGGCGGCGCGGCGGTCAATCGGTGCGCCGAGCGAAGCCGGGCCGCCGGCTCCGCGGGGCTGCTGCGCCCGCCGACATCGGGCTACGATCGCCGGCGTGCGCCTCCCGATCGCCAGGAGATCCGCCGCGGCGCTCGCGGCGGCTGCGCTCTTCGGCTGTGCGCCGTCGGCCGAGCCGCGGGGCGCGCCGGTGCCCGCCGCGATCGCGCGCCCCGCCTCGCCGGCGGCGGCGAGCGTCCCCGCGGACGGCGGCGCCCCCCCCCGCGCGCCCGCGGGGGCGGCCCCCCCGCGCGTCCAAGTCACCCC
>CAYJPW010000086.1:0-43797 GCA_964372055.1 uncultured Polyangiaceae bacterium | reverse complement strand
GGCCCCCCCCCCCGGGGGGGGGGCGGGGCCCCGGGCGGCGGGGGGCCCCCCGCGCCCGGCATCATGGGGGCGGCGCCCGGCACCATCGGCGGCGCGCCCGGCATCATGGCGCCGCCGGGCACCATGGGCGGCGGCGCGCCCGGCATCATCCCTGCCCCCGGCACCATCGGCGGGGGCGCCGGCATGCCGCCGGGCATCGGCGCGGCCGCGGGGGCACCGTAGCCCGACGGCGCAGGCGGAGGCGCTTGTGCAGCGGGCGGCTGGTAGGCGGCGGGGGAGGCCATCGCCCAGGGAGAGACCGGGATGGGGGCGTTGTCGCCCGTCGAGAACGCCGCGGGCCCCGCAGGCGCGGCGGCATACGCGCCGGCGGCCGGCGCGGGCTGCGCGTAGGGCGACTGCGGCGCGCCGTACGGGTTCATCGCCGGAGGGGGCGCGACCCCCCCCATCGCCATCGGAGGAGGCGCCGCCGGGGGCGGCGGGTACCCGCCGGACGCGAACGCCGGCCCGGGCGGAGCGTATGCCCCGGCGCCCGGAATCGCCGGCGGCGGCGCCGCTGGCGCACCCGCGCCGCCTCCCCACCCCGTCGAGGCGCCGCACATGTTGCAGGCGGGATCGGTCTCCTTGAGCATCCACCCGCAGCTCGGACACGGCTTCATGCCCTCATGCCCTTCCTCCCGCCGGGTGGGTGCTCCGTCGGACCATGCGCCGGCCGAAAGTTATCATGACCCGAGGCCCGCGCGCGGCGGGACAAAAGGCCGAGAGGCCGAGGATGACCCTCGACCCCTCGCACCCCAGCGCGATCCGCTTTCGCGGTCGCTCGAGCCGCCGCGAACGCGGTCGGCGCCTGGGCTCGAGCCGCCGCGAACGCGGTCGGCGCCTGGGCTCGAGCCGCCGCGAACACGGTCGGCGCCTGGGCTCGAGCGGCCGCGAATGCGGTCGCGCCCGAGCCCGCGTCAGTTGGAGGCGACCGACGGCTTCTCGCTCTTCTCTCCGTCCTTGGGCGCCTCGCCCTCGGTGGCGCCCGTCTGGGGAAGCGCCTGGGGCATCGACTCGAGCGCGGCCTCGAGCACCTGCTCCATCCGGCCGACGAAGAAGAACTGCAGCTCGTCGACGACCTCCTTGGGGACCTCCTCGAGATCGGCGCGGTTGCGCTCGGGGACGATGATCCGCTTGATGCCGGCGCGGTGGGCGGCGAGCACCTTCTCCTTCAGGCCCCCGATCGGGAGCACGCGGCCGCGCAACGTGATCTCGCCGGTCATCGCCACGTCGTGGCGGACCGTGATCCCGGTGAGGAGCGAGACCAGCGCGGTGAACATGGTGACGCCCGCGCTGGGCCCGTCCTTGGGCATGGCGCCCGCCGGGATGTGGATGTGCAGGTCGCTCTTCTCGAGGAAGTCCTTGGCGATGCCGAACTTCGCCGCGTTGGTGCGGACGAAGGAGAGCGCCGCCTGGGCCGACTCCTTCATGACGTCGCCGAGCTGCCCCGTGAGCTGGAGCTTGCCGGTGCCGTACATCCGCGTCGCCTCGATGAAGAGGATCTCGCCGCCCACGCTGGTCCAGGCGAGGCCGGTGGCCACGCCCGTCTCGCTGGTGCGCTCGGCGACCTCGCTCGTGTACTTGGGCGCGCCCAGGAACTCGTGGAGGTCGTCCTCGTTGTCGACCTTGCGCTTCTGGATCTCGCCCTCGGCCACCTTGACCGCGACGCCGCGGATGACGCCGGCGATCTGGCGCTCGAGCGAGCGGACCCCCGCCTCGCGCGTGTAGTGGTCGATGATCTCCTCGAGCGCCTTGTCGGTGATCTCGAGCTGCTCGGTGGTGAGGCCGTGCTCGCCGAGCTGCTTGGGGAGCAGGTGGCGCTTGGCGATCGCGAGCTTCTCGCGCCGCGTATAGCCGGGGATCTCGAGGATCTCCATGCGGTCGCGGAGCGGGGGTGGGATCGGATCGGCGATGTTCGCCGTCGCCACGAACATCACGTGCGACAGGTCGTACGGGATCTCGAGGTAGTGATCGGCGAAGGTGTTGTTCTGCTCCGGGTCGAGCACCTCGAGCAGCGCGGCCGACGGATCGCCGCGGAAGTCGTGACCGATCTTGTCGACCTCGTCCATCATGAACACCGGGTTCACCGTCCCGGCCTTCTTCATGCCCTGGATGATCTGGCCGGGGAGCGCGCCGACGTAGGTGCGCCGGTGGCCGCGGATCGCGGCCTCGTCGTGGACGCCGCCGAGCGAGACGCGGTGGAACTTGCGCCCGAGGGCGCGCGCGATGCTGCGGCCGAGCGACGTCTTGCCGACGCCGGGCGGGCCGATGAGGCAGAGGATCGGGCCCTTCTTGTCCTGCTTGAGCTTGCGGACGGCGAGGTACTCGAGGATGCGCTTCTTCACCTTCTCGAGGCCGTAGTGGTCCTCGTCGAGGACCTTGCGCACCGAGCCGATGTCGAGGTTGTCCTGCGTCGACTGCGTCCAGGGGATGTCGAGGATCCAGTCGAGGTACGTCCGCACCACGGTGTACTCGGCCGAGCCGACCTGCATCGTGCGCAGGCGCTTGAGCTGCTTCTTCGCGACCGTCTCCGCCTCGGTCGGGAGGTTCGCCTTGGCGATGCGGTCCTCGAGGCCGTCGAGATCGCCCTGGTCGCCCTCGTCCTCGCCGAGCTCCTCCTTGATCGCCTTGAGCTGCTGGCGCAGGACATACTCGCGCTGGTTCTTGCCCATCTCCTCCTTGATCTGGGAGTTGATGCGCTCGCGCATCTTGAGGATCTCGAGCTGGCGAGTGAGCAGGCGGAGCACCTTGCGGATGCGCTCCTTCACGTCGATGGTCTCGATGAGCTGCGCCTTCTCCTCGACCGGGGCGTCGAGGTTCGCCGCGACGAGATCGGCGAGCGCCCCGGGCGCCTGGATCGAGTCGATGAGCGACCCCGCCTCGCGGGGCAGCTCGGGCATCAGCTGGATCACCTGCTTGGCGATATCGCGCAGGCTCATCGCCAGCGCTTCGGCCTCGACGTCCTCGGTCGTCGGCTCGTCGAGGCGCCGGATCTTCGCCTTCAGGTAGGGCGACTGGGTGACGACGCTGTCGAGCCGGATGCGCGTCAGACCCTGGAGGATGAGCGAGTAGTTGCCCGAGCTGTGCTTGAGCGCCTTGAGCACGCGGGCGGCGCAGCCGACGGGGTAGAGATCCTCGTAGCCGGGATCGTCCGTCGACGGATCGCGCTGGGCGAAGATGGCGATGACCGGCCCGGGCAGGTTGTCGACGTCCTCGACGAGCGCGACCGACTTCTCACGGCCGACGTCGAACGGCGCGACCGCGCCCGGAAAGAGCACCGCGTTGCGGATGGGAAGGACGGGCAGCTCGTCGCCGAAGACGACCTCCTCCTCGGAGCGGGGCGGCGGCGGGATCGGCGGGTTCTTCTTTTCGGACATGGGTCGATCTCCTCGTCTGGGAGAGAGCGGCCGCGAACGCGGGCCGCACGTGGGCTCGAGGGAGGCTGGGCGCGGGTGGCTCTACGCTTCAGGGTCAAACACTTTCCGTGTCTGGCGTTGGGCGTCAACTTAGACACGACGCATTCGGCGTGCCAGCGGCCTCCTCATTTTTGCCCCCGACGCCTCGCCCGGGCCCGAGGGCGCAAGGTAGGATGACCGCGATGGCTCGCTTGCCGCTCCCCCCCGCGGAGCCGATGAAGCTCATCCACCTCGCCGAAATCGCGAAGGGCGGAATGGGCTCGGTCGAGCTGGCGCGGGTCGAGGGCGGGCGCTTTCACGGAGGCGCGCTGGCGATCAAGCGGCTCCACGCCAACGTCGCGTCCGACCCCCAGTTCGTGGGGATGTTCCTCGACGAGGCCTGGATGACCGCGGCGCTCAAGAGCCCCAACGTGGTCCAGGTCGCGGCCTGGGGCAACGACGAGCAGGGGATGTTCCTCGCGGTCGAGCTCGTCGAGGGCGTGTCGCTCTCCCGCTTGATCAAGGAGGCGCGCCAGAACAAGGAGCCCTTCGCCGAGCGATCGGCCGCGTTCGTCGCCTCGCAGATCTGCGCCGGGATGGCTGCGGCGCACGGGCTCCGGGGGCCGGACGGCGCGCTCCTCGGGCTCGTGCACCGCGATCTCACGCCCGGCAACATCCTCGTCAGCTTCGAGGGCGTGGTGAAGATCGCCGACTTCGGCATCGCCAAGGCCGAGGAGCGGATCACCCACACGCGGACGGGCACGCTCAAGGGCAAGCCCGCGTACATGGCGCCCGAGCAGGCGCGCGGCGGCAAGGTCGACGCCCGCGCCGACATCTTCTCGTTCGGGGTGATGCTCTTCGAGATGCTGGCCGGCCGCCGGCCCTGGACCGCGAAGGCGGCGTTCGACGTGATGATGGAGGCCGCCACCTCCCCCGCGCCCGACCTCGGCTCGATCCGCAAGGGGTGCAACCCCATGCTCGTCGAGATCGTGCACAAGTGCCTCGAGAAGAAGCCCGAGGACCGGTTCGCGAACGCCGGCGAGATCCAGGCGCGCCTCGACGCGTGGCGGACGCAGAGGGGCTTCGCCGCCGACGACGCGCAGAGCCTCGGCCAGTTCGTGCGGCGCAACTCGAGCCAGCAGATCCGGTGGTTCGAGCAGGCGCTGCGCGGCGACTTCGTCCGCAAGGCGGCGCCGACGTTCAAGGAGCTCGAGGAGGGGATCGACGAGGCGCGCGAGCGGCAGGAGCCGCGCTCGCCGCGGCCGGCCGCGGGGCGCGCGGCTCCGGGCGATCCCAGGCCCGCGTCGGGACAGTATCCGGCTGCAGGATCGGGCGCGTACCCGGCGGCGGGGTCGGGACCGTACCCCGCGGTCGCTTCGGGCTCGGGGCAATACCCGGCCGCGACCCGCGGATCGGGGCCCTACCCGGCGGCGGGATCGGGGCAGTACCCGGCCGCGGGGGCGCCGCCGCCCGACCCGCCGGAGCCTCCGCTCGACGCGGCGACGATCGCCTACGATCCGGGCCCGAAGCGCAAGAGCGTGAAGCTCGACGCGGCGCTGATCTCGCCGTTGACCTCGCCGCTCGCCAAGCTCCCCCTGCCGGCGCTCGGCGATGCGGCGCGGCCGGCGCCGGGAGCGCGGCCCGCCACCGACGCGAAGGCGCTGCGCGCGCTCGGCGGGACCGAGCTGATGCGCACCAACCCCATCCACGCCGCGGGGCTCTCGGGGCTGGGGCTGCCACCGCCGCAGCCCGGCCGCGACGTGCGCATCGGCGCGACGCCGGCCGACGCCGCTCGGGCGAGCCAACCCGATGCACCCGCGTCGCGGACCGCCCCGGGGCTCACGCAGACGGTCGACGAGCCGCCGACCACGCCGGCCCCGGCCCAGCGGCGGCCGAGCCTCGCCGGCGCGAACGCCGCGGTGCCGGTCGTGCCGCGGAGGCCGACCTCGCGCGCCGGCGCGATCTTGCTCTTGCTCGCGCTCCCGCTCGTCGGGTTCGGCGTGGTCGCGGCGTGGCGCTACCGCGATCGCCTCCTCGGCGGATCGGGGCCGGCCGCCACGACGGCGCCGCCGGGCACCGGCGCCCCCACGGGCGCCGAGCCGGCGCCGAGCGCGAAGTGATGCTCGATCCGTTCTTCGGCGTCGGCGCGCTGGCGATCGCGCTGCTCACCTTCCCCGCCGCGCCCGGCCTCGATCCCGGTCCGAGCCCCGAGTGCCCGAGCGACATGCGCCTCGTCGCGGGCACGCACCACGATCGCGTGCAGCACCTCTGCGTCGCTCCCCAGCGCGACACCAAGGACACGCACTGCTTCGCCTACTGGGAAGGGCTCTCGAGCTTCGAGGGCCCCGACACCCCGATCCGCGTGTGCATGGACCAGTTCGAGGCGCCGAACAAGCGCGGCGCCCGCCCGTTCATCAACAAGTCGTACGACGAGGCGCGCCGCTGGTGCTCCGAGCGCGGCAAGCGGCCCTGCTCCGAGCCCGAGTGGGAGCTCGCGTGCGAGGGGCCCGAGATGCAACCCTGGGCCTACGGCTGGAGCAACGACAGGAAGCTCTGCAACAGCGACAAGGGCTGGGTCGCCTTCGATCTGAAGCGGCTCTCCGCGGGCGGCGAGGACACGAAGAAGGAGCTCGACCGGCTCTGGCAGGGATCGCCGAGCGGCAAGTACCTCACCTGCGTCTCGCCGTTCGGGATCTACGACCTGATGGGCAACGTCGAGGAGTGGGTGACGACGCGCAAGGGGCGCCGCTTCCCCGGCGCGCTCATGGGCGGCTTCTGGGCCAAGCCCTGGACCGGCTGCCGAGGCACCAACGACGCGCACGAGCCGACGTTCACGTTCTACGAGACCGGGTTCCGGTGCTGCGCCGAGCCGGGGACGCTCGATGATCGCGGCAAGAAGGCGGGGCGCTGAGGCTGCGATTGGGGTCGACGGGGGAAGGCGGGGCGCTGAGGCTGCGATTGGGGTCGACGGGGGGATTTCACAGGGAGGCGGGGAGACGGGGAATCTTCGGGGGGAAGATCCACGGGCCCGCCGCTGCACGGTGCCGGCGCCTCGAGGCCTCGGCGCGGACGGGCGACTCTTCCGAACCGCCGAAGGAATGAGGGTCGCTTCGACGTTCAGGAGGTCGGGGGACCGGTCTTCTTGACGGGGCTCTTCGCGGGGGCTCTCTTCGGCGCGGGCGGCGCGGACTTCGAGCGTTTCGGCGAGACCTCGGGCGCGAGAGGCTGGGCGGCGGCGGCGGTGTCGCGATCGGCCTGCTCGGCGGCTTGCTCGAGCGGAGGGCGGCCGGCGGTCGGGAGATCGGCGCGATCGAGGAGGGCGCGGGCGGCGGGCGCGCCCTCGGCCGGCGCGTAGCGGAGGAGGTACTCGACGGCCTGGTAGGCGCGCGCGGCGTCGGGATCGGCGGCGTGGGCGCGGGCGTCGGCGAGGCGCTCGGCGGCGAGCTCCTCGTGCGAGCGGCCGAGGTGCCGCTCGTGCCAGAGGCGCCAGTCGATGACCTGGTCCACGGCGTCGTCGTGCGGCGAGCGCACCGGCGCCTGCTCCCAGGGGGCGCGCTCGCCGGCGGAGGCGCGGGTGAGCTCGCGCAGGGCGGCGTCGATCATCCCGATCTCCCAATCGCGCTCGCCGAGCTTGCGCGTCGCGATGCGCGCCATGCCGCGGATGAGCGGCTCGATCGCGCGCGCGTCGTGCGTCCGGGCGAGCGCGTGGTAGAGCCGCTGCTTGGCGTGCCAGCCGGCGCGATCGTGGTCGAGGACCGCGAAGATCGCCGCGGCGGCCTCGGGGCCGCGGCGCTCGAGGCGCGCGACGGCGCCCTCGCAGGCCTCGACCTCCGACGGGTCGGGGCCGCGGCGCGACATGACGTTGAACGCGCAGCGCTTCTCGACGGCGGCCGCCTCGGCGGCCGCGTCGGCGGGATCGCCGACGGCGGCGTCGCCGTAGACGCGACCGACCGGGGACTCGGCGCGCGCGGCGCCGGCGAGGGTGGTCGAGGCCGCGCACAGGATGATGCCCAGGGTCCGTCTCATCACGTCACTCTCCTCCGTCGGGCGCGAGCTCGCCCGCTGCGATCACCACCTCGTCGAGCGCTTGATCGACGCCGAACGACGCCGCCATCGCGGTCGCCATGCGCTGGTACGCCACGCGCCACCGGATCATCGCGCCGCCGACCGGCTGATCGAAGCGCAGCGCGACGACGCGGGCCTCGCCCTCGCCGTCGCCGGGCGGCGGCACGCGCGTGTCGGCGCGCTCGATCCGGTGGAAGGCGAGCGAGCCCGCGCTCCGCGGCGTGTCGGCGAAGGTGCGCCCGAGGAAGGCGGGGGCGGCCCTGGCGACGACGCGGACGCCGTCTTCGACTCCATCGCCGGAGCGGAGCGGATTGCGCTCGCCGCGCGGCGGCGGGGCCGGAGCCGCCGCCCTCACCGCCTCGGCGCGGATCTCGATGCGGCGGAACATGTCGCCCGTGGGGAAGGCGTGGCCGGCGCCCGAGGGCGCGATCGCGATCTCGATCGCGCGCGGGCCGGACCGCCTGGCGCTCACGCTCGCGGCGCGGCGAAGCATGTCGGGGCTCTTCATCACCGCGAACGCGTGGCTGCGGTGCGGCGCCTCGCCGGGCGCCGCCGGCGCGACCTCGGGCATGTGGCAGGACTGGCAAGCCTCGCCCGCGAAGCGCGAGCGCGCGTGCTCGCGGACGGTGTCCTGCATCGGCGAGCGCTCGCCGGGGAAGTCGAACTGGTGGCACGAGGCGCACGCCTCGGTGGTGGCCAGACGCGGATCGGCGAGGACCGGGTGGGCGCCGGAAGCGCCGGGCGCGCGCCGGCCGGCGCCGGCGATCTCGCCGCCCGCCTGGACGTGGCAGGTGGTGCAGCCGACGCCGACCTCCTGCGCCGCGGCGGGCGGATCGGCGGCCGGATCCGCCTCGGGCGCGTGGCAGCCGCGGCAGAAGGCGACGGCCTCGATGGCGTAGGCCTTCTGGAAGACGGGATCGCGCCAGGCCTGGCGGTGCATCGACGAGGCCCACTCGGCCGCGATCTCGGTGTGGCAGCCCGCGCAGCCGGCGTTGGCGCTCGCCGGATCGTGCCCCTCGGGCCGGTGCCTCGGCGCGGGGCCGGGAAGGCGCGCCGCCTGGGCGGACGTGACCGGGGCGAGCGGCGCGTCGGGGCGCTCTGCGCTCGCGGAGGATGGCGCACGCGGGGCGGACGAGGAGCAGGCGCTCAGGACGGCCGCCGCCAGGGCGGCGAGGAGTGCGGGCGTCGAGGGCGGCATGGAGCGGTGGGAGCGACGCCGAGACGACGCCCCCGTTGCGTCGCGAGGCAGGGCTCGATTGTGACACGGGCCCATGAGCGGTGTTGGACGGACGAGGGCGCAAAAGCGATGGGCAGCGGCGCGGGATTCAGCGGGGCTTTGGATTTCCAGGGGAACGGGCTACCGGCAATAGGACGGTCAGCCAACCGGTCAGCCGGTCGACAGGACGACCGGCAGCGGGGAACATGACGAACAGGCCACAGCCAACCGGCTTCGAAGGGTGGACCAAACGGCCGGCGGGGGGTTCGCGCCGCAGCGCCTGACCGTCGATCGTCCCAGAGAAATCCTCCCCGACTCCCCGTCTCCCTGTGAAACTTTGCTAGACGATTGCAGATGCGCGCGATCTTCTTCGGCACCCCCGCGATCTCCGTCCCCTCCCTCGAGGCCCTCCACGGGCTCGCCGAGGTCGTCGGGGTCGTGTGCCAGCCCGACCGGCCGTCGGGGCGGGGGCTCGAGGTCAAGCCGCCGCCGGTGAAGGCGCGGGCGCTCGAGCTGGGGCTGAACGTGGTCCAGCCCGAGAAGATCCGCACCCCCGAGTTCGCCGCCTGGATGCGCGAGGCGAACGCCGACGTCGCGCTCGTGATCGCCTACGGGCGGATCCTGCCGCCGGCCGTCCTCGAGGCGCCGCGGCGCGGGTGCATGAACCTCCACGCGTCGCTCCTCCCGAAGTATCGCGGCGCCGCGCCGATCACGTGGGCGATCGTCCGGGGCGAGCGCGAGACCGGGATCTCGCTGATGCAGATGGACGCCGGCTGCGACACCGGGCCGGTGTTCACGCAGCACGCGATCCCCATCCCCGAGGAGATGACCGCCGACGAGCTCGCGGCGGCGCTCGGCGCGCTGGCGGCCGACGTGGTGCGCGCCGATCTCGCCCGCGCCGTCTCCGGCGCGATCGCCGCGGCGCCGCAGGACGAGGGGGCCGCGACGCAGGCGCCGATGCTGAAGAAGGAGGACGGGCGCGTGCCCTGGAACGAGCGCGCGCGCGCGGTGCACGACCACGTCCGCGGGATGACCTCGTGGCCCGGCGCGTTCACCTCGGCGCAGGGCAAGACGCTCAAGGTGCTCGCGACGCGCGTCGCCGCCGAGCAGGGCGAGCGGGGCGCGCCGGGCACCGTGATCGCGGCGACGCGCGAGGTGGTCGAGGTCGCCTGCGGCGCGGGCTCGGTCGCGATCCTCCGGGCGCAGGTCGAGGGGCGCAAGGCGCTCGCCGCCGGCGAGCTCGTGGCCGGGCGCGCGCTCGCGACCGGGATGGTGCTCGGCGCGTGAGCGGCGTCCGCGCGAGGAGCGCCACGGACGAGCTCTTGGCCGAGATGGCCCGGGAGTTCCCGGCGTTCCGCGTGGTGCCGAAGCGCGAGAGCGCGCTCTCGCGGGCGATCGACGCGGCGCTCAAGATCGTCACGCTCGGCGGCCAGCGCGCGTACATGACGCACTACCACACGGTGATCGGCGACACGCTCTACGTGCCCGACGGCTGGGAGCGCGCCGCCGACGTCGACCGCGTGATCACCCTCCGTCACGAGCGCGTGCACTTGCGGCAGCGGCGTCGCTACACGCTGCCCGGGATGGCCGTCCTCTACCTGTTCGTGCTCCTGCCCGTCGGCCTCTCGTGGGGGCGGGCGCGGATCGAGTGGGAGGCGTACGCCGAGACGCTGCGGGCCACCGCGGAGCTCAAGGGTCGCGCCGCCGCGAGGAGCCCGGCGCTGCGCGCGCACATCGTCCGGCAGTTCACGGGTCCGAGCTACGGGTGGATGTGGCCGTTCCGGCGCAGCGTCGAGCGCTGGTACGACGAGGCGCTCGCCGAGATCGACGGGTGACTCCCGATTGTGCGGCCGTGGGTCCGATGCCGAGCACCGCATCGGCTCCGAACGCGCACCCGCGGAGGCGCTGCGGGTGCGGCTCTCCTCGGGGCTGCTCCCGTTCGGCCGTCTGCCGGTCCTGATCGGGGCGCTGTTCCTCCTCGCGCTCCTGAGGGGGCGCCGCCGGGCTCGCCGGCGCGGCGGGGCTCACGAGTGGACCCAGCGGCCGCCGGGTCGCGTAGCATGGGCCACCATGTTCGACGTCGTGATCGAGAACGGGCTCGTGGTCGATGGCACCGGCGCGGCGGCGAGGCGCGAGGACGTCGCCGTCCTCGACGGGCGCATCGCCGCGGTGGGGCGGGGCCTCGGCGCGGCGAAGCGGCGCATCGACGCCGAGGGCGCCGTCGTGACGCCCGGGTTCGTGGACGTGCACACGCACTACGACGGCCAGGCGAGCTGGGACGAGGAGCTCCTCCCCTCGCTCGCGCACGGGGTCACCACCGCGGTGCTCGGCAACTGCGGCGTCGGCTTCGCCCCGGTGCGCCCGCGCGATCGCGAGCGGCTCATCGCGCTGATGGAAGGCGTCGAGGACATCCCCGGCAGCGCGCTCGCCGAAGGCGTCCGCTTCGGCTGGGAGAGCTTCGCCGAGTACATGGCCGCGCTCGACGCCATGCCCCACACCATGGACCTCGCGCTCCAGGTGCCCCACGACGCGCTCCGTGTCTACGCGATGGGCGAGCGCGCCTCGGCCGGCGAGGCCGCGACCGAGGACGACGTCGCGATCATGAGCGCGCTGCTGCGCGACGCGCTCCAGGCCGGCGCCATCGGGTTCAGCACCGGCCGGACCGACAACCACCGCGCCTCCGACGGCGGCGCGACGCCCGCGTCCGAGGCGTCGGCGAGCGAGCTCGCCGGCGTCGCGCGCGCGTTCGAGGGGCTCGGCCACGGCGTCATCCAGGCGGTGAGCGACTTCGACATGGCGCGCTCGCCCGATCGGTTCGATCCCGAGTTCGACGTGCTCGAGGCGATGGCGCGCGCGGCGGGGCGGCCGATGTCGGTCTCGCTGATGCAGCGGCTCGGCGCGAGCAAGCAGTGGCGCCGGATCCTGACGCGGCTCGAGCGCGCCGACGCCGCGGGGATGAAGGTGCGAGCGCAGGTCGCCCCGCGGGGCATCGGCGTGCTCCTCGGCCTCGAGGCCACCTTCCACCCCTTCATGGGGTTCCCGACGTACAAGTCGCTGGCCGCGCTCCCCCTCGCCGAGCGCGTCACCCGGCTCCGCAACCCGGAGGTGAAGGCGCGCGTGCTCGCCGAGAAGTCGGAGAAGGTCGCCGGCGACGGCAGCCCGATCCCGCCGCTCGCCGATCAGCTCCTCGCCAACCTCGACTTCGTTTCGGCGAGCCTGTTCCGCCTCGGCGAGCGGCCGAGCTACGAGCCGAGCCGCGCCGACGCGCTCTTCGGCGAGGCGATGCGACGCAGCGTGTCGCCGCTCGAGGCCGTCTACGACGCGCTGCTCGAGGACGAGGGCCGCGCCCTGCTCTACTTCCCCATCTACAACTACGCCTCCGGCACCCTCGCCGAGGTGGGCGAGATGCTCCACCACCCGCTGGCGATGATCGGCCTCGGCGACGGCGGCGCGCACGTCGGCACCATCTGCGACGCGAGCATCCCGACGTTCTTCCTCCGCTACTGGGCGCACGACCGGCCCGAGGGCCGCTTCCCGCTCGAGGTCGCCGTGCGGATGCTCACCCGCGACGTCGCCGACTGGCTCGGCCTCGCGGACCGCGGCGTCGTCGCGCCCGGGCGCAGGGCCGATCTCAACGTCATCGATCTCGAACGCGTCGCGCTCGAGCGCCCTCACCTCGTCCGCGATCTCCCGGCGGGGGGGAAGCGCTTCGTCCAGGGAGCCGCGGGGTACCGCGCCACCCTGGTGCGCGGCGAGCTGGTGCGCGACGGCGGCGAGACCACGGCGGCGCGGCCCGGGCGGGTCGTGCGCAGCGGACGCTGACGCTCGCCAGGCCAACCGCCGGCGTCGCCGAGGCTCTCGGCGCGGGCCGCCCCGCGCCGCAGAGGACCGCAGCTACGGCCCCGACGGATGCCAGACGGTCTTGAGCTCGACGAAGCGCTCGATCCAGCGCGGCGACTCGGTCGCGGCGGCGTCGAACCAGGTCGCCTCGTCGAGGGCGCGGCTGCGCACGCGCTTCACGTTGATGACCGCCGCCTCCTCGACCGACTTGGCGAGGGACGGATCGACGCCGTGCAGATCGAGCGCGGCGATCTCCATGTGCTTGGCGAGGTGAGGCAGCACCTCCGCGACCTTGCCGGTGAGGACGTTGACGACGCCGCCCGGGAGATCGCTCGTCGCCAGCGCCTCCGAGAAGACGATCGCCGTGCGCGGATCGGCCTCGCCGGCGAGGACCACGCAGGCGTTCCCCGAGGTGATCACCGGCAGGATCGCGCCGGCGAGCCCGAGCAGCGCCGGGCGGCGCGGCGCGACGATGGCGACGACGCCCATCGACTCGGGGACGGTGAAGTTGAAGTGCGGGCCGCCCACCGGGTTCAGGCTGGAGAAGAGGCTCTGGTACTTGTCGGTCCAGCCGGCGTAGGCGATGGCGCGATCGACGGTCGCGTCCACCTCGCGGGCGGCCTCCTTGGCCGAGAGGCCGCCGCGCTCGAGCGACGCCGCGAGCTCGGCCTTGCGGGCGTCGAGCATCTCGCCGAGGCGGTAGAGGATCTGGCCGCGGTTGAACGCGGTGCGGGCGGCCCAGCCGTCCCACGCGCCCCGCGCGGCGACCACGGCGTCGCGGCCGTCCTTGCGGCTCGCCATCGGGATGTTCTCCTTGGGCCCGTCGGGGCTGTCTGCGCGCTCGGCCACCTGGGTGTACCTCCCGGACTCCGACCGGACGAAGGCGCCGCCGACGTACATCTTGTACGCCTTGCGGATGCCCACCGGGCCCGCGGCCGCCGCTTCGCCGGTGCTCGCGATGGTGTTCGGCGAGAGGCTGTGCGGCGTGGCGCCCTTGTCGCTGTCCCTGCTGCTCTTCGCCATCTCAGTCCACCTCGAGGTACGCGAGCAGCCCCTGGCGGCCGCCCTCGCGGCCGAAGCCGCTCTCCTTGTAGCCGCCGAAGGGCGAGCTCGGGTCGAACTTGTTGTAGGTGTTCGCCCAGACGACGCCGGCGCGGAGCTTGCCCGCCATCCAGAAGCTCTTCGAGCCCTTGTCGGTCCAGATGCCGGCCGAGAGGCCGTACATCGTGTTGTTCGCCTTCTCGATCGCCTCGTCGGGCGTGCGGAAGGTGAGCACCGAGAGCACCGGCCCGAAGATCTCCTCGCGGGCGATGCGGTGCGACTGGGCGACGCCGGTGAAGAAGGTGGGCGCGAACCAGTAGCCCTTGCCCGGCAACGGACAAGGCGCGCTGAAGCGGGTCGCGCCGTCCTTCTCGCCGGCGGCGACGAGCTCTCGGATCTTCTCGAGCTGCATCTTGGAGTTGATCGCGCCGACGTCGGTGTTCTTGTCGAGCGGATCGCCGAGCCGGAGGGTGGCCATGCGGTCCTTGAGCTTCTTGACGACGAGATCGTGGACGCTCTCCTCGACGAGGAGGCGCGAGCCGGCGCAGCAGACGTGGCCCTGGTTGAAGTAGATGCCGCCGATGATCCCCTCGATGGCCTGGTCGATCGGCGCGTCGGCGAAGACGATGTTGGCCGCCTTGCCGCCGAGCTCGAGGGTGAGCTTCTTCTTCGTCCCGGCGATCGCCTTCTGGATGCGCTTGCCCACGTCGGTCGATCCGGTGAACGCGACCTTGTCGACGTCGGGGTGATTGACCAGCGCGGCGCCGGTCGCCCCCGCGCCGGTGACGATGTTCACGACGCCGGGCGGCAGATCGGCCTCCTCGCAGATCTTGGCGAGGAGGAGCGCCGTGAGCGGCGTCGTCTCGGCCGGCTTGAGGACGCAGGTGTTGCCGCAGGCGAGCGCGGGGGCGAGCTTCCACGCCGCCATGAGGAGCGGGAAGTTCCAGGGGATGACCTGCCCGGCGACGCCGAGGGCGCGAGGGTTCCTCCCCGGGAACGCGTAGTCGAGCTTGTCGGCCCAGCCGGCGTGGTAGAAGAAGTGCGCCGCCGCGAGCGGGACGTCGACGTCGCGCGACTCCTTGATGGGCTTGCCCCCGTCCATCGTCTCGACGATGGCAAACTCGCGCGCCTTCTCCTGCAGGGCGCGGGCGATGCGGTAGATGTACTTGCCGCGATCGAGGGGGCGGAGCTTCGACCAGTAGCGCTCGTAGCCGGTGCGCGCGGCGGCGACGGCGGCGTCGACGTCCTTGTCGTCTGCATCGGCGATCTCGGAGAGCTTTACCTCGGTCGAGGGGCTCACCGTGTCGAAGTACTTCTTCGAATGGGGCGCGCGCCACTTGCCGCCGATGAAGAGCTCGTAGCGCGCGGCGATCTTGACGTGATCGGTCGCCTCGGGCGCGGGCGCGTACGTCCAGGCGTCGCCGAACGAGAGCGACCGGCCCGGGCTCGCCCCAGCGGCAGGGGCTGCGGCCTTGCCCTTCTCGACCTCTGCGTACTTGGAGGGCTCCGCCCCCAAACCCCCGACTTTGACGCTCATCGTCGCTCCTAGTCCTTGCTGAAGTAGTCGCCGCCCTGGTACGCGCCCGTCCGCTCCTTCTCGAGCTGCATGAGGACGTCGTTGAGCAGGGTCGAGGCCCCGAACCGGAAGAGATCGGGCGTGAGCCACGCGTCGCCGAGGGTCTCCTTGACGATCACGAGGTAGTGCAGGGCCTGCTTGGCGGTGCGGATGCCGCCGGCGGGCTTCATCCCGATGCGCTTGCCCGTCGCGTAGTAGAAGTCGCGGATGGCCTCGAGCATCACCAGCGTCACCGGCGGCGTCGCCGCGGGGGTGATCTTGCCGGTCGAGGTCTTGATGAAGTCGGCGCCGGCGAGCATCGCGATCTGGCTCGCCTTGCGGACGACGTCGTAGCTGCCGAGCTCGCCGGTCTCGAGGATCACCTTGAGGTGGGCGGGCCCGCAGGCCTCCTTGGTCTGGACGATCTCGTCGAAGACGGCGCGGTGCTCGCCCGAGAGCATGGCGCCGCGATCGATGACCATGTCGATCTCGTCGGCGCCGAAGTCGACCGCGCGGCGGACGTCGTCGAGCTTGACCGACAGGGGCGAGAGGCCGCTCGGGAAGGCCGTGGAGACGCTGGCGACCTTGACGCTCGAGCCGGCGAGCGCCTTCTTCGCGACGGGGACGAGGTTCGGGTAGACGCAGACCGCGGCGCACGAAGGGTAATCCGCGTTCTCGTGCGGCCAGCGGGCCTTCTGGCACATCTGGCGGACCTTGCCGGCCGAGTCCTTCCCCTCGAGCGTGGTGAGATCCATCATCGAGATGGCGAGCTTGAGGCCGGCGACCTTGGTCGCCTTCTTGATGCTGCGCTTGGCGAGCGCGGCCGCCCGCTCCTCGACGTAGACCTTGTCGACCGTCGGGGCCGAGAAGTCGGGGTAGGCCGCGCCGGCGCGGAGCGCGCCCTCGCGGCCGCCGCCGTTGGAGTTGCCGTTGGATTGGCCCACGCGAGAAGCTCCTTCTTGGGCGGGGCGGGGGCCCCGCTCGCCGCGCCAACGTACCAGAAGGACCTTGGTCCGGGCGAGGGGCCGCGTTAGAGCGCGGCCGTGCGAGGCATCCATCGGTGGGGAGGGCTCGAGGAGGCCAGCGGCCTCCGCCTGTACGTGCACCGGTTCCGCGACGAGTCGGTCGCGCCCAGCGGGACCACGGTGCTCCTCCTCCACGGCTACATGGACGCCGGCGGCACCTGGGACCTGCTCGCGCCCTACCTCGCCCGCGCGGGCCACGACGTGGTCGCCCCCGACCTGCGCGGCTTCGGGGCGAGCGACGCCGTCGGGGCGGGCGGCTACTATCACTTCCCCGACTACGTGGCCGATGTGGCCAAGCTGGTCGATCGGCTCGCGCCGGCGCGGCTGGCGGTCGTGGGCCACTCGATGGGCGGCACGGTCGCCACGCTCTACGCGGGCGCGCAGCCGCAGCGGGTGTGGCGCCTCGCGCTCATCGAGGGCGTGGGCACGCTCGGGAGCGAGCCGGAGCACGCCGTCGACCGGATGGGCATCTGGCTCGACAACCTGCGCGCGCTCGACCGGTCCCCGCGCCCGGTGGCGTCGATGGACGAGGCGGTCTCGCGCCTGGGGAAGAACCACCCGCGCGTGCCGATCGAGATCCTGCGCACCCGCGCGCCGCTGCTCACGCGAACGGATCCGGAGGGGCGCCTCTTCTGGGCGTACGATCCGCTGCACCGGACGCGCTCGCCGACGCCGTTCCACCTCGAGGCGTTCCGCGGCTTCCTCCGCCGCATCGCCTGCCCCACCCTGTTCGTGGGCGGCGGGCCGCTCGGCTGGCACCCTCCGGACGAGGAGGAGCGGGTCGCGCTGCTTCGCGACGTTCGGACCGTCGACATCCCGGGCGCCGGGCACATGGTCCACTGGACCGCCCCCGAGGCGCTCGCCGGCGCGCTGGTGCCGTTCCTCGACGCCGGCGCCTCGTAACGGGTATGGTGAAGAGGCGCGGCGGCCGCGCGCGAATGGCGAGGCGGCGCGGCGCCGCTGGACGCGGAGGAGACCCTTGGCGGAGATCACGCGCAGAGAGCTCGTCCTGGCCTTGATCGCGGCCGGCCAGAACCCGCGGCTGATGGGCGTCGATCTCTCGGGCCTCGACCTGTCGGGGCTCGCGCTGCACCGCGCCAACCTGGCGCGCGCGAACTTGAGCCACGCCAACCTCATCATGGCGAACCTCTTCGAGGCGAACCTCACCGGCGCGAACCTCACCGGCGCGAACCTGACGCGCGCGGATCTCGAGGGCGCCTACCTCCGCAACGCCAACCTCACCAACGCCATCCTCACCGACGCGATCCTCGCCGAGGCGAACCTCACCGAGGCCGAGCTCGAGGGGGCCGATCTCACGCGCGCGAACCTCGACGGCGTCAAGGGCTACCGGCCCCCGAGCGGCGGCTGAGCCGGGCTCGCCGGCGGCGGCGCGTCAGTACAGGTCGACCGCGCCGCGCGGCCGAACGGCGCGCGCGATGCCGGCGCGCTCGAGGTGGGCGAGGACGCCGAGGACCGTCGGCTCGTCCCAGGCGTCGCCGAGGATCTGCAGGCCGATGGGCAGGCCCTCGCCGTCGGCGCCCACGGGCGCGGTGGCGGCGGGCAGGCCGGTGAGGTTGCCGAGGAAGGCGTAGCGGCAGAGGCCGTCGAGCGCCGCCGGATCGCTGAAGGCGGCGCGCGCGTCGTCCTCGTCGTAGCGAGGCGCGGTGATCGCGGTCGTGGGCAGCGCGATCACGTCGCACTCGCGGAGGACGCGCGCGGTCTCGTCGCGCAGCCCGGCGCGGAGGCGCTGCGCGTCGAGCTGCTCGAGGGCGGTGAAGCCCGCGAGCACCGCGAAGACCAGGCGCACGTCGTCGCCGATGAGCTCGCGGCGCTCCAGCCACTCGCGGCGGTGCGCGGCGAGCGACTCGGGGCCGATGGTGAGGTAGCCGATGCGCGCCGCGTGGTGCGCGAGCGGCATGCTCACCCGCACCAGCGTGGCGCCCTCGCGCTCGAGCCCTCGGAGCGCCTCGCGGCAGCGGGCCGCCACCGGCTCGCTCGCGTCGCGCCACTCCTCGTCGTCGATTCCGATGCGCAGCCCGCGCACGCCCGCGCCGACGCGAGCGCCGAAGCCCCCGGGCGGCGGAGGCGGCGCCCACGACGTGAGCGCGTCGCGCGGATCGACCTCGGACGAGACGAGATCGAGGAAGGACACGAGGTCCTCGGTCGACGCGCCGATCGGGCCCGAGTGCGCCACCGAGCCCTTGAACCCGTCGCCGGCGCGGCTCACCCGCCCGAAGGTCGGCTTGATGCCGAAGACGCCGTTGAGCGACGCCGGGATGCGGATCGAGCCGCCGCCGTCACCGGCCGTCGCCACGGGGCAGAGGCCGAGCGCCACGCCCACCGCGGAGCCCGTCGACGAGCCGCCCGGCGCGCGCTCGGGGTGGTGCGCGTTGTGGGGCATGTCGCAGCCGGCGTTGGCGCCGATCGGCGACATCCCCCACTCGGTGAGCACCGTCTTTCCGAGGAAGACCGCGCCGCCGCGGCGGAGCCGGTCGACCGCGGTGGCGTCGCGCGCCGCGGCCGTCTCGGGCTCGCAGCGGGATCCGAGCGTCGTGGGGAGGCCCTCGACGTCGTACTCGTCCTTCACCAGGAAGGGCACGCCGTCGAACGGCCCGATGGGGGCGCCCCCGGCCCACCGCGCCGTCGACGCGTCCGCCTCGCGCAGCGTGCGCGCGCGATCCGTGCTGGTCAGCACGTTCATGGTGGGGCGCCGCGAGGGGAGGCGCTCCGCCTCGGCCAGAGCGCGCTCGGCGACCGCGCGCGGCGTCGTCACCCGTTCGCGGTAGGCGCGGGCGAGCGCCGATCCCGTCCGCGGCCAGCTCGCCGGGGGCGCCAGCGGCAGGCGCTGGTCCTCGAGCGCGCGCGGCTCGCGCGCGCGGAGCGGGCGGGCGTCGAGCGGCAGCTCTCCGCGGAGCGCGTGCGGCAGCGTCCCGAGCCGATCGATGCCGAGCCCACGACGCATGATCTCGCGGATGGCGGCGTCGGGGCCGCGCGTCTCGGCCGCGACGCGCGCGGCGACCATGGCGCGGCCGCTGAGACGGGGAGGTTTCATGGCCGGCGAGCTTAGCCGAGGGCGTCGCGCGCCGGCGCGGCTATCCTCGCGCCGATGGCGCGTGACCTGATCGACCTGCCGCGCGGCGAGGCGCACCTCTGGCTCGTGCGTCCGGACGAGGTCGACGGCGCGCTCGACGAGCGCTACCTCGGGCTCTGCACCGAGGAGGAGCGCGCCCGCCACGCGCGCCACATGATCCCGCGCCATCGGCGGGAGTTCCTGCTGACGCGCGCGCTCGCCCGCACCACCCTCTCGCGCTACGCCGACGTGCCGCCCGAGGCGTGGCGGTTCGACGCGAACCCACACGGGCGGCCGGAGATCGCGGGCCCGGCCGGCGCCCCCGCGATCCGCTTCAATCTGTCGAACACGCGCGACCTCATCGCCTGCCTGGTCGCGCTCGATCGCGAAATCGGCGTCGACGTGGAGAACATGGACCGGCCGTCGCGCGATCTCGACGTCGCCGATCGCTTCTTCTCGCGGGCCGAGGTGCGGGCCCTGCGCGCGCTCCCCGCCGAGCGGCAGCGCGACCGCTTCTTCGTCTATTGGACGCTCAAGGAGGCGTACATCAAGGCGCGCGGGATGGGCCTCGCCATCCCGCTCGCGCACTTCGGCTTCCGGTTCGACGAGGAGCACCTGATCGCGCGCCCGTCCGGCGAGCCTCCCGAGGCGATTGGCATCGGCTTCGATGCACGGCTCGAGGACGATGCCGCGAGCTGGCAGTTCCGCTCGATGCGCTTCGGCGAGCGCCATTTCGCGGCGGTCGCCATCCGGCGGAAAGAGGAGCCCGATCTGGCGCTGGTGACCCGCGAGGTCGTGCCGCTCGTCACGTAGGGTTCGGCGTCTCGCCCTGGTCGGCGCGGGGGCGCTTCTCGAACCACTCGAGCGCCTTGCCGACGCGGAGGCGCGACTCCTTCGCGCCGCGCTCGCACGTGCCCGAGGCGTAGACGTTGAGCCACTCGGTGATCGGCTTCCTCCGGCAGGCGTTCGCCGAGCGACGCATCTGCGCCAGCGCGGCGCGCACGGCCTTCTTGCGATCGGCGAGCAGATCGGCGCACGTCCAGCCCTCGAGCGTCGTGCCCTTGCCGATGTGCGCCTGCCACATCCCGCACGATCGCCCGTGATCGCCGAATGCGCTGGGGCCGATCCCGAGATCGACGTCGCGGCGCCATGACGACTCGTAGAATGCGACGGCGAGCAAGAGCGCAGCCGTCTGCTCGCGGCCGCCGTTCATGCGGAAGATGGGCGCCTCGGCGGGATCGAACGCGACCTCCGCGATCGTGCGCGCGACCTGGGCATATCGGGCGCGGCCCTCCTCGGGGGTCTCCACGGCCGCGGCAGGGCGCACGAGCTTGCCCGGAGGCACGGTCGACAACATCACGCTCAAGAGCCAGGCCGAGGTCGATTCAATCGTGGGCATGGGGGCGTCCTTTCAGCACGACGGCAGGTCCACGAGGCCGCGCAGAGGCGGCACCGCTTTCGGTCTTTCTGCGGGTTTGCGCGGCGCCACCGCTCGAAGGAGAGCGATGAACACGCCGTGTCCCGCGTGTAGAGGCAGGCACCTTAGCCCATGCCCCGGCCATCCGCGCGCGAAAACGAGCCTGAATCTCGTGTCGAGCGATTACCGGACCGAGCCCCGGAAGAATCTCGGGGGCTTACGCCCGCGCCGACGAAGCACTTCTTCAAACGTTGGGGCGTGGCCCGCCGCTTCGATTGCGAAGGGCGCTGGCCTCACGGCGCGACGCGAGCGATCGCGAAGTGGATCGCCGCTCGCGCGCACGGCTCGCGAGTGGTCGCGAACGAGACGACGCGGCTCGCGCAGATGCGGACGCGTGATCGCGGGCCTCGATGCGGCCCCGTCGCAGGGTGCCGTCGCTCCCGCGGCGCGCGCCGGGGCGCGGCTCGGCGCCGCCGATCGCCGTCGCTGCGCGTCGCCGTTCGCCGTTCGCGGTTCGCTCCGGCGCTGCCCGACGGCTCAGCCGCCGCGAAGGCCATCGCCGCGGGCCGTCGTTCGGCGTCGCTCGTGGCGCGCCCGATCGCGCGTGCGCTGGAGCGAGCGAGGACGCGGATGGCGCGCCTGCATGACGCGACCGGGACGCGGATCGCGCGCCTGGGCTCGGGGCTGCGGGACGCGCTTGACTCGGGCAACCGAGGAGGTACTCTCGCGCGCCCTTCAGGGGTCCGCCACCTTAGCTCAGTGGTAGAGCAACGGTTTCGTAAACCGTAGGTCTGGGGTTCAAATCCCCAAGGTGGCTCCGTAGTTGCGCATCCTTTGACCCTTTCGCCGGACGATTCCCCGGACGATTCCCCGAGCCGCCTCGCCCGCCCTGCTCGGGCCCGAGGTCGAGACGGATGGTCGCGACCGCCCGGTTGAGCGCGTCGAGGTCCACGGCCGAGTAGTGGCGCCCGCGCACGCTCGCCTGAGCGTGGCCGAGTAGGCGATCGATGTGCTCGCCGGGCACGCCGTGCGCCTCGAGCCACGTCGCGAACGACCGGCGAAACGCGCGGGTGTCGATGTTCTTCCCCTTGAACGTCGTGGGGAGCTCGGCGGCGGCGAGGTCGGCTTGAAGGAGCTCCGCCGAGGGCGGGCGCCAGGGCTTGCCGTCGGGGTTCGGGAAGATCGGATCGTCGTCCTTCGGGGCGCGCCCGACGTACGCGCGCCAGCCCTCGCGCTTCCACGCGTCGAGCCCCTCGGCGAGGAGCGGGTGGAGCGGGATCGTGCGCTTGCTCGAGCGCGTCTTCGGCGCCTTCTCCGTGGCCCACCCGTCGGGGCCGCGGGTCGCGAGCGAGACGCGCACGCGCACCACGCGGATCCCCTTCTCCTCGCCGAGGGCCGACCAGCGCACGCCGGCGGCCTCTCCGTCGCGCGTTCCGGTCAAGGCGAGGAAGCGGTAGCGCTCGCGCTGCTCGGGCGCCGTCGTCGCGCGGATGAGCTTGGACACGGCGGCCTCGCTCATCTGCACGATGTCCTCGGGGTCGGGCGCCTCGACGGCGGGGAGGAGCTCGCGCACCTTCGGGTGGCGGCACGGGTTCGCCTCGAGCGCGATCCAGTCCTCGGCCATCGCGTCGTCCAGGAGCTTGGACAGCGTGTTGAACGTGTTCCGGATCGTGCTCGGCGCGCCCGTGAGCGTGCGCACCCACTGCCGGACGACGGCCACCGTGAGCGTCTCGGCCGTGTGCCGCCCGAGCTCGGCGGCGATCTTCCGCCCGCGCGTCTTGTGGTCCGCCTTCGTGGCCGGCGCGAGGTCGCTCGCCGCGACGAGCTTCTCCCAGGCGCCGGCGATGCTCGCGAGCGTCTTTCCCGGCGCGTCCACGCCGCGGCCGATCGTCTCGCGCGTCGTGCCCTCGCGCGCGGCGATCTCCGTCCGCTCCTTGGCGATCTCCTTTGCGCGCTTCTTGGACTTCACCTCGGGCCCGAGCTTCACGGGCTTGGAGTAGGTCCCGTCCGCGAGCGGCCACCTGATGATCCAGGGCCCGACGTGCTTCCCCGTCGTCGGGTCCTTCGCGCGCCACGCCGTTCCTTCGCGCGTTCGGGGCATCGGTGCGGCTCCTCCTACGCGCCCGAGCCGCGGCCCGGTGAAGGGTGCGCGGCCGGGGGGCGGGGGTCGAGTCGGATGCTACCGCGCGGCGCCCCTCCTCGTCCGGCGCCTCGGCACCGGGAACTTGATGACCTCGGCCAGGGGGCGCAGCTCCCGGGCGCGGGCCTGCAGCACGCGTCGCACGTTCTCGGCGCGCCCGAGGTAGTCGATGCACGTGAGCACGGCGCGGCCGGCGGCGTTCTCGTCGCGGATGCGGTCCGCCAGCGCGTCCTCGGCGTCGTGCAGCCGCTCGAGCGCGTCCTCTGCCTCGGCGAGCGTGGCGGGCCGGAAGCGCGCCAGCTCGTCGATCTCGCCGATGGCTCGCGCCGTCCTGGTGAGGGGCGCCCGCGGCAACTTGCGCAGGCTGTGCTTCAGGACGGCGAAGAAGTCGATGACGGTCGCGCTCACGAGCCCACCCCGATCGCGAGCTCGGCCGCGCGAAGGTTCTGGAGCACCTCGAGCACGTGCCGGCGGATGCTGCCGGCGTGGTCGTCGAACGCCTGCATGCCCACCGGCTCCGTCGCGTCGACGGCGGCCAGGTCGTCCAGGCACCCGCGCGCCAGGTGCAGCGAGTTGAGCGCGGACAGGAGGCGGGTGGCGACGCCCGGCTCGGGCGCCGGCGCTCGGGCAGGCTCGGGGGCGGGACGAGGGGATGCTTTGCCCCTGCGGGCGGTAGAACTACGCTGGATCGTCATGAGGTGACCTCGGTTGCTCGGGGTTGCTTCTAGGCCCTCGTCGGCGTTGGCGCGCCGGCGGGGGCCGCTCTACTTCTTGGGCCGCTTCGGCGGTCCGACCTTCGCGGCGTGCTCCTGGCGGATGAGGGTCCGCACGATGTCGGACGCCGTGAGCCCGGCGAGGTCCGCCAGCTCGCGGAGCATGCGCTCCTCATCGGCGGACACCATCACGTGAAGCTGCCGGCTGCGTTCGGTCGGTGCCATGTCCCACGCTTGTACATGGCTTGTAGGCCGCCCGCAACCGAAATCGTCCGGGCCGCCCCAGGGCGACAACCGCGCTCGGCGGAGGTCATGCCGCGCTACGATGAGGCATGCGAACCATCGCGCTGCTCGCGCTGCTCGCCGGATGCGGCGGGGGTACGTGGATCGAAGCCACCGCCGAGGAGCCGCCGTGCGACGCGATGGCTCCGCCTGCGGTGGAAGGCGGCGCACTCGACGTGTGCTGCGAGAAGGACGCCCCGATCTGCGCCGAGTGGCAGGGGCCCGAGTGGGCCTCGCGCGAGTGCATCGTCCACGCGCTGTGCGCCGGTCACTGCGAGGGCTGGTACGACCACGGCGCGCCGTGCGACGGCGGCACGTGCGACGACAAGGGGCGATGCGTCCAGTGAGACAATCACGCCGGCGTGTAGGTGACGGTCGCGGTGGTGTAGATGGTCCCCACCAACGCGTTTGCCCCGGCCTCGGCGGTCAGCTGCAGAAAGTAGAGGTGCGTCGCGTTATTGATCACTTCGGTGAGGGCCGTCTTCGTGACCTGATGCGCGGCCTCGTATGCGACCACGCTTGCAGAACCGTCGACCCCCGCCGTCCCGACGTCGGTCGAAACGCCGGTCGAGTGTGCGCGCTTGACGAGCTGGAGCTCGGGCATCTGCGCAGGAAGTCCGACGTGCGCGCCGGCCGGGTCGATCGTCACCGATGCGCCCGTGATCGTCGCACCGTTCGGGACCTCGATCGGGATGTAGAGACCGCCGCCGATGGTGACGTTCTGCCATGCGCGCAGGGAGTACTGCACCCATTCTGCGGGCGGGGCGCCCACGGCGTGTGGCGAGATAGACGATGGGGTTCCCGTGACGACACGCGTCGTGCCCGCCGCCGTGCCGTGCATCGCATCGAAGCGGTTGGCGCGCGCGAGGAGGTAGCCCGCGGCGTCCGCGCAGTCCTGCGCGTTGATCCCGCAGTTGCCGGTATCCACGAGGTCGCCCGTCATGATGGCGCGGATGACGGCGGGCATGGCGGCGGCGGTGCTGATGGTCTTGTTCTGCACGGTCGGTTCTCTTTCTGGCGCGCGCGCGGCGCCGCGCTCTCAGGTGTAAACGTAGTAGCCGGCGACCGTTGAGGGGCCGGCCGTGGTCATGCCGGGGTAGCCGGCGAACTTGCCGAACGGGATCGTCGCGTTCGGCGGGTTGTAGCGAAGCGCGGGGTTCGCGCTGATGTCGCCCGGGGTGTCGGTCGACGTGACGTGCAGGACCACGAGCTCGGCCGCGAGCACGTGCCCCGGGCGCCAGCGGTGGACGTGGCGTCGCACCGCACGGAGCTCGTCCGCGGTCATCGTGGTGCCGCAAACCGTGTCGGGGCCGGCGATGCAATCAGGTCCGGCGACGAGCTCCTCCCACGGATTCGGCTGCCCGATGACCACCCAGAAGCGCGACCAATTCGTCGTGTTCGCGTCGCTCGCCCACCCGTCCACGTTCGGCGAGTAGACGTTGACGTTCGTGACCCCGAGCGGGGCGAGGTACGCCTCGAGCTCATCGCGGATGCCGGCGCGGGTTCCGCCCTTCTGCCACTGCGTCCAGGCCCCATCGAGGCGGTCGCGGAAGCTGTCCGCGCTCGCGTCCGGGTGGCGCTCGAGCATGCGCTCGCGGCCGATGTACGCGAGCGCGTCGACCGGCGCGTACTGCGGGAAGCGCACCTTGATGGCCTGCCGCGCCCCCTCCTGGGTGAGGTCGGCGAAGAAGCGCATGGTGTCGTCCCAGAGCTTCGCCCAGCGGCCCCGCCTAAGCCAAGAAGGCGGACGATCAGCGGTGCTCTGCTCGTAGGAGACGGCCACGGGTTACTCCTGCTTCGCGGCGGGAGGCGGCCCGAGCACGAGGTCCTCGGCGAGCGGGGTCCCGTCCAGCGTCTCGAGGTATCGGCGGCGCGTCATCCCAGCGATCGCCTTCGGGCCTGCGATCACGTCGTCCCCGGCGGCGATGGTGGCGTCGAGGTCGGTATCGTCGTGCTGCTTGTCGTCGTTCATGGTGTCGTCCCTTCTCGTGCGGTGTTCTCGAGCAGCCCGAGCCCGCGCTCGAGGGCGGCCCCGAGCACGTCGTCCACGGTCATCCCGAGCCGCTCGGCGAGCGCCTTCACCCGCTCGACGCGCGCCAGGCTGCCGTCCGGCGCGAGCATGACGGCGTTCCTCTCCAGCACCCGGCGCAGCTGCGCGGGGTCCGTGATGTTCGCCTCGGCGGCGACAACCTCGAACGGGTTGCGGCTCGCCTCTCGGGCGGCTGCGCGCAGGTAGCGTCCGATGGTGCTCACGCGGCACCCGCGGCGTACAACTCGAGCGCGTCCGTGACACCTCGCTCGACGGCTTCGCGGATGTCGTCCGCGTCGCCGCCGGCCGCGTGGATCTCCAGGTGTTCGATCGTAAGGCTCGGCACGCCGCTACGACCGGCCGGCGCGGCGCCGACGCCAGCGACGGCCGCGCTCGAGGCAGCCGCGCCCGGCGATCGCGCCGCGCTCGAGGCGGGCGCCGCGGCCGCTGCTGCCGCCGCGTCGAGCGCGTTCGATGCCATGTCGACGGCGCCGACCTCGGCGCTGTTGTCGTTCGCGATGCCCTCGCCGAAGCCCTGCGACGTGAACGCGCCGAGCTCCGCAAACGCCTTCGACGGCGAGCCGATCTGGAGCGCCGATGTCACGGCGTCGAGCGCCGACGACGCCATGTCGGTTGCGGCGGCGATGGCCGAGCTCGCGCCGTCGCTGATGCCTTGCGCGACGCCCAGCGCCGCGTTGATGCCCGCGTCGTACCAGCCGCCCAGGGAGGCACTGAGCGCGCCGAGCGCGCCGCCGGTCAGGTTGTCGACGAACGCGAGCACGGCAGGGACGCCGTTGTTGAAGAGGTCGGGGAGACCGCCGACGATCGCCCCGAGCTCGATGATGGGACCGATGATGCCGCCGGCCGCCATGCCGACGGCGCCCAGCGCAGACGAGAACGCGATACCTGCGGCGCTTCCCTTCTGCCCGCCGACCTCGAACGTCTTGAAGAGCACGTCGAGCCCGGTCACCTTGCCGAATTTCTCGATCGCGTCCGACGCGAGCGAGACGCCGGCGGCGAACTTGCGCGCCTTCTCCTCGCCGGTCGTGAGCACGTCCTTCAAGAGCACCAGGGCGCCCGTCGCCTTGTCGACCGCGCCGCGGACGTCCTCCTTCGTGATGCCACGGAAGACGTCGAGCACCTTGTTGAAGACGCCGGTCACGGCGGCCTTGAGCGCCGGATCCTTCAACGCCTCGCCCACGGCGCCCAGCGCGTCGCGCACGGGCTTGGTGTCGATGCCATCGAAGAGCCGGCCGAAGTTCAGGCCGATCGCGTTGACCCGCTTGCTCACGGTGTCGCCGATGGCGCCGAGGCCCTTCTCCACCGCGGCGATCGCGTCCGAGCCGGTCAGTCCCTTCCCGAGCTGCTCGGCCACCTTGGCGATCGCGTCGGACTTGGCGAGCCCGCTCCGCTCTGCGAGGTCGAGCGCCTTCTCGTAGATGCCGCTCGCGGCCTTCTCGGAGCCCAGGATCTTGGTGAAGCCGGCGACGGCATCGGTCTTGAAGTCGCTCGCGCCGATCGCGAAGACGGTCCCGGCGATGCCGAGCGCGGCGGCGCCTGCCACGAGGGCGCCCCCGGCCTTCGCGCCGACCGCGACGACGCCGCCGAGCGACGTCCCCACCGCGCCGAGCACGTCGTCCACCTGGCCCAGCGACTCGGCGGCGCCGAGGAAGGACGCGGACGCCTTCGGCCCGAACGTGGCGCCGATCGCCTGCGTCAGCTTCCCGAAGCCGCTGATCTTGGCCGGCGCCGTGATGTGGTCCAGGCGGTTGCCGGCCTTCAGGCTCGCGTTGTCCAGGCTCGACAGTGCAGAGTCGACGCTATCGAGAGCGTTCGCGATCTTCTTCGCCGGGCCGCTGCCCTTGTCGATCAAGTTGAACACAAAATCCAAGGCGTTCATTAGCGTCCTCTCAGTCTCGGCGTAGGGCCTCGGCGCGTGCGGCTCACGCCACCCTCTCGCGCGGGATCCGGAGGAGCGCGCGCCGTGCATCGCGCACGGCCCGCCGCTCGAGGATCGCCGCCCCTTGCTTCGTGATCGACAACTCGCGGGCCACGTCGGACAGGCGCTCGCCGCGGGTGCGCGCCTCGAGCAAGGCTTGCTGCCGCGGGCGCAGGTACGGGAACACGCCCGCCAGGCGTCGCCGGTTGTGCTCGAGATCTGCGAGCAGGTCGACGCCGGGCGCGCCCTTGTCGCAGAGCACGTTGTGCAGCGTCGCGCCGTCCGGATCTCCGATCGGAGCGTCGATCGAGATCTCGGCGAAGAGCGCGGGCCGGCGCTTGCGATCGTTCCTCGATCCCGACACCAGCGTCAGGTGGGCCCGCGTGCACCGCTGCATGGCCGTGCGTACCCAGGGGTACGCGTACGTGAGGAACTGCGCCGGCCGCGCCACGTCGTACGTGCGGGCGCAACCGACGAGCGCGATGCAGCCCTCGAGAGCGATGTCCTCGGCGGGGGCGCCGCTGGACCGCGCCCAGCGGAACGCCTCCCGCACGATGAACGGCACGTGCGACCTGACGATCCGGTCGAGCGCCGAACGCGAGCCCGCCTGCGTCGCGAGCACGAGCTCGCGCACGGCGTCGGCCGGGAGCGGCGGCGTCGCCCCCAGCCTCTTGGCGAGCTCGCGCGGGTTCACAGCGCCCGCTCCGGCCCCACGCCGGCGCCGAAGGACGACGGCAGGCCCAGCCACCTCCGGTGCGCCTCCCCGTCCGCTCGCGCTCGGGCCGCCGCTTCGCCCTCGGCGCGCGCCTTCGCGTTCGCGGCTGCCTTCTCGCCGGGGCTGAGCGCGTCCCATGCGGCCTCTTCACGGCGCTTCGCTTCGGTGAGCTCGGCCGTCCGGACGCGGTGAGCGTCGAGCAGCCGCCGGTACGTCGCCGGCCACGTGCCCGCCAGAAGCTCGGCGGCGATCTGCTCGTCGGGGATCTCCGCGCCGTGCGGCGGCGACATCGCGCCAGCGTCCAGGAGTGATGCGAGGAGCGCGCGCCACTCCGCGGCGCCCTGCGGCGGCGCGGTCAGGTACGCGCCGACGTCGCGGCTCGTGCCAACCGCGCGGTGCGCGGCGAGGCAGGCCACCCGGAGCATGACCGGCGGCAGCGGCGCGCCGTCGGGTCCCGGAACGTCGAGCTCGGCGGCAAGGGCGCCGGCGGCCGGGTGCGCGGCGCGCTGGCGCTCGAGGGCGGCCAGGCCGCGCGAGACCGCGGTCTCGATCGCGCGCCGGTGCGCGGCGACGTCGGACGCGACCTCAACCAAGGCCGCGCGAGCGGCGGCCTCGTCGGCCTCGCCGAGGAGCCGCTGCAGCTCCTGGATCCGGGCGGTGCGCTCGGCGCCGGCGGCCTCGCGCTCGGCCGCGAGGCGCACGCGCACGGCCGCGCGGTGGCTCGCGAGGGCGATCTCGAGTGTCGCGGCGAGGGCCGGCGCGTCGGACGGGTCGCCGAGCTCGTGGCGCTGCTTGGCGGTCTCGACCGCCGCGGCGGCTGCCTCCTCGGCGGCGAGCGCGGCGGTCACGGGGTCGATCTTCTTCGAGGTCATCGGTCGATCCTTTCAGCGGCGCGCGGCGGCCATCTCGCGCCGAGCAGACCGCAACGCCTCGACACTCACGCCGGCGCGGCGCGCGTCAGCTTCGATGCTCGTGTCTTCGATGCGCGTCGAGCGCGCGCGGTGGACGACAGCACCCATCGCCCGGAGCGCGGCCGCGGGATCCTTCTCCGGCGCCTTCTCCGGCGCCTTCTTCGGCGGCGCGTCCTCGCTCGAGAACTCCCCGCAGGTGCACGTCTCGTGCTCGCACTCCCCGTCGTCGGGGTGCTCTCCGCGCGGATGCGCGCAGACGGCGCAGGGCGCCTCACGATCGTCCATCTCGTCCGCGGCGCGCAGCGCCCTCGCTCCCGTGTGCATCTTCGATCTCCCCGCGGCGCGCAGCGCCGGTCCCGTGGTCATCCCGCCCGCGAGTGCGAGCACGTCTTCGTACGTCGCGATGCCATCGGCGTAGCCGACCGCGATCGCCTCGGCGCCGTAGTAGACGGCGGCGTTCGTCGCGCGCACCCGCGCGCCCGTCATGCCGCGCGCTCGGCCGATCGCCTCGGCGAACCGCGTCGACGCCGACGAGACCAGCGCCGTCAGCCGCTCGAGCGCCAGGTCGGTCACAGGCCCGAGCGGATGCGCCTCGGCCTTGCCCGGCGGATCGCGCACCAGCGTCACGCCGATGCCCGCCTGCTCGAGCGCCTTGGTCTGGTCGACGAGCGCGGCGATCACGCCGACGCTCCCGACCGCGCCCGACGGTGGCAGGTACACGCCCGAGTCCGCCACCGCGGACGCGATCCAGAACGCGGCCGAAGCGGCGAGCTCGTCGATGTAGGCGTACACCGGCTTCGCGGCGGCATCGCGTGCCGCGACCATGCGCCGGATCCCCTCCTCGCAACCGGCCAAGTCCCCGCCGGGCGAGTCGATCCGGAGCACGACGGCGCGCACCGCCGGGTCCTTGATCGCCGCAGCGAAGCGCTCGGCGATCGCATCGTACCCGTCGACGTAGCCGCACTCGTAGAACGCGCGCTGTGCGAGCGGTCCCTCGATGCTCACGACGGCGACGGGAATGCTCGGCGCGCCGTCCTCCGGCGCCGTGGCACTGATTGCCAGCATGCCTCCGGCGACGGTTCGGGCGTCGAGGGCGAGGAGCTGCGACGCGCGCGCCTGCGCGAGCGCCGCGGCGTCGAGCACGACGTGTCGACGGCGCCGGTTCACGACGCGCTCCGGGGCGTGACGTCGAGCGGGTGCGCGGGTGCGGCGATCTCGACGCGCGGCGGCCGCCCGAGCAGGGCGCCGATACCCGTCTCGAGCAGCGATCGGATCGTGGCGCCGCGCGTGAGCGGCACGCCCGCGCGGCGGGTGAGCTCCTGACGCGCCTCCTCGATGCGCGCGCGCTGGGCCTCGTCGAGCAGAACGGTCGTGGGTTGCTTCATAGATAGACTGTATGCACATCGATGAGCGATACGTCCAGCGTTTGGCGGCCTCTTCGGTGCTTCTCAAGTTCTATTCGATGTTGAACATTCAACTACGACGCCGGCCCCATGACGCCGCCCGACATGGACCACGTCGCGAGCGCCGCGCCGACCGCGCCCTCCGTGGTCACGGACGCGACCACGAGCACGCCCCTGGGCCCGAGGCGCTCGTGGTCGACGTGGGCGGCCTCGAGCGCCGCGAGCATCGCCTCGATCCCACCGGGAGCGCGGCGGGTGGCTTCGGCGCCGAGGGCCAGCGCCAAGAGGGCCAGGCTCCGCGCCACGGCTAAGGCGGCGACCGCGAGCTCGTCGCCGGCGCGGCTCACGACGGCCGGCGCTCCGCCGCGGCCACGATCGCGTCCGTCGTCGCCTCGAGCAGCGCGGCGCTCGGCGCGCGGCCTGCCAGCGCTGCCACCAGCTCGCCGACGAGCACCAGCGCAGGAAGCGGGAGCCCCTGCAGGTCGGCCACGAGCTCGTCGATCAGCTGGTTGGATCCGTCGAGCAGGACCGTCTCGCCATCGGTCAGGTCGCGGGGCGGCGGCGCGCTGCGCGCCCGCAACGCCCGCTTCAGCACCGACAGGGAGACGCCGGCCTCGGCCGCGGCCTCGGCGACCGGGCGCCCTTCGGCGACGAGCTCCAGAGCGCGGGCGACCTTCGCGGGGTCCGTGCGGGGGCGGCCGCCGCTCACGCTCGCCTCGTGATCGTGTACCTGGCCAGGACCGTGGGCAGGGCGGCCCGGAAGAGGCGCTCGACCTTGAGCCCGTCGACGTGCCAGTCGTCGGGCGAGGCGCCCTCCTGGCCGGCGTCGGCGGTCGCCTGGGCCAGGGTCCACGTCAGGTCCCGCGCCAGTCTCCTCACGTCCTCCGGCGCGCCCGGTAGCAGGCTCGCGGCCAACGTCGGCGGGAGGGCGTCGAGCTCGGCGCCGGTCACGGGCGCCGGAGCCGGAGCCGGAGCCGGAGCACGGGGCGGCGGCGTCTTCGCCATCCGCGACCTGATGTTGTCGATCGTCCTGAGGCTGGCCCCCGTCGCCTCGGCGATCTCAGTAGCGGGGAAGCCCTCGGCGAGCATGCGCTCGACCTCAGGTGTTTTTGCGTGTCTCGGTCGCGGCATCGTCTGCTCCTAGTTTCTGCGGGGTTTCTGCGAACCGGATCCGGGTGTCACTCCCCACGAGGGGCCCACAGACCCTCGAAACCATTGAGGTAATAGGGGGATCGACCCCCCGATCCTGTGCAGGCACCCGCTCCTGTCCGCGATCTCGATCGCCATCGCGGACATGGGCGGACGTCCCCGATCCGCGCACTCCGAGACGCCTCGCCGAGGCAGCAGCCGGACCGGTAGTACCCCGATCGGCACCCCGCTCCTGCTCGCGCTCGCCTCCACGAACGGGCACCCGCCGCTATGGTGAAGGCTGTTCGGGACGAGGTCTTCGACGAGGGTCACTGCAAGGCCGTGTTGGGTGTCGTTCGGGATATCCCGAATCTCGACCCCTGGCTCACGACCGAGCAAGCGCAGACCGAGCTCGTCGCCGAGGTGCTCGGCAAGCACCGCGGATCGACCGGCGGGATCAAGCCCACCGTCGTGGTCGTGCGCGAGGCCGCGCGCCGGTGGAAGGCGCTGATCACGGCGGCGGAGACGGCGTACTCGTCGCTCGACGAGGCGTGGCGCCCGACCTTCGTCAAGGAGCTCGCCGACGCCAAGGCGCGATCCGAGGCCGACGTGCAGCGCGCGCTCGCGCGCGTCTCGGCGGGGTGCAAGGCAGCCAAAGAGAAGGCTGAGGCGGCAGCGCGCGCGGCCGTCGACGAGACCGCCACGCCAGGCTTCCGACGCGTCCGACGTGATCCGACGTCTTTTGCATAGACTTTTCTCATGTCGTCTCTCGCGTGGGACTTTTATGCAGATCACGTCGGATCACGTCGGACGCGTCGGAAGCTGCTGCCTCCTCATCACGTCGAGCAGCCGCGACGCCTGCGGCCGGTCATCGCCGTCCGGGCGCTCGGGCGCCTCGAGCAGCCGCACACCGATCCACGCCCGCACCGAGCCGGCCGTGTCCTGGCCCTCCGTGGCGCCCGTGGCGGCGACGAACCGCGCCCTGAACTCGCGGGCCGTGAGCATGGCGGCGGCGCGGTCGTTCTCCCGCATCCACGCGTCGAACGCGTCCCGCAGCGCGGCCTTGGCCACGCGGTGGCCCTGGCCCACCTGGCAGCACTCGGCGACGAACCGAGCGACCACGTCCATCTCGACCCGGTAGGCGAGGGTCGACGCGACGACGGCCCGCGGTCGCCCGAGGCCTTCGGCGCGCCACCGAGCGACGCCTTCCACCATCCACGCCAGCACCGCGGGCCCGCCGTCGGTCGGGTTCGTGAGCCGCGGTTTGATCGTCGCGTCGATCTGCGGGGGCGCGTGGGTGAGCGGGATACGGTGCGCGCGGTTCCACATGCCGTGGTCATCGGCGTCGATCGCCGGCGCGACGTTCGCCGCGAACACGAGCTTGCAGACCGGCACGAATTCGATCTCTCGTTCGTACTTGCCCGAGCACGTGAGCGGATCGCCGCCGCTGATCTGCTTGATCAGCCGCTCGTCGAATCGAACGCCTTTCTTGAATTCGCTGGTCGTCGCGAGCCGCACGCCGAGCAGCCGCGCCAAGTCGCCGCGGTTGCCGCCTGCGAAGTGCCGCGGCAGCCACGTTTCGGCGTCGACGGCGACGGCGTAGTCACCGAGCGCCGCGCGCACCGCGTCCAGGAACGTGCTCTTGCCGGAGTCGGGCGGCCCGTAGCACAACGCGAACGCCTTCTCCGTGTTCACGCCCGTCGCCGCGTAGCCGGCCCACCGTTGCAGGTACGCCGCGAGCTCAAGATCGCCGCCGACGGCCTCGAACACGTACCGGTCCCAGAGCTCATGGCTCGCGCCGGGCGTGAACGCGACCGGGCAGAGCTTCGTGATCAGGTCCTCGGGGCGATGAGCGCGCAGCGCACCGGTGCGCAAGTCGATCGTGCCGTTCGTGCAGTTGAGCAGCCACGGATCGGCGTCGAGCGCAGAGACGTCGAGCGCGATGCCGGGCTCTGAACGCGCGTTCGCGATCATGCTCGAGATCCCCTTGCGCGAATCGGTCTTGCGCGCCCACGCGCTCACCGCCTTGCGCAGGTCGTCGTCTTCGATGTCCGCGACGTCGTACATGCTCCGGATCGTGTCCTTTGCGAGGCTCTCGATCCGCACGTCGCCGACGTCGCGCACCCAGCGCGGGCCTTCGTGCACGAGCCACTCACGCCAGGCGGGGACGAAGCGCACGCGGTGCCCGTGCTGCTGCACGAACCGTACGCCGTTGCCGATCTCCGAGAAGAGCTTGGGCGGGAGCTTCTCGATCGGGACCGCGAGCAGCGGATCCAGGCCGTCGTCGGAGCCCAGCCGCGCGATCTCCTCCGGATCGCGGGCGCCCTCCGGGAGCGCGGCGAGGCGCTCACGCACGGCGGCTTTGAAGAGCTCGTGATCGGCGCCGCCGCTCGCGACGTAGCTCATCGCCGCCGAGCGAATGACGGTGCGGCCCTCGCCGGGCGCGCCGGTCAGCCCCGCCAGGATCGCGCGCCAGCCTCGCGGCCGCGAGCCGACCTTCACCTTGTTCATGCCGGCCCAGAGCTCCGCCGGCGGGATCACCACGTCACCCATGATTGAGAAGCCCTCCTCGGCGCGGCAGGGGATCGACGGCGCCGCCGATGAACACGGGCGCCGCGATGTAGATGGGCTGGACGCGCTCGAGCGTGCAGCCGTCGACCTTGATCGGCCACGCTGCTGCGAGGCGCTTCAGCTGCGCGCCCGTGAGCGGCTCCGCGAGCCAGAACCAGAGGTGCATCCGCAGTTCGTTCGGCGGGCCGAGCCCGGCCGAGCAGCTGAGCTGCCAGCGGCACGCGGCCTCGCCGAGGTACGAAGGCAAGAGCCCGAGCACGTAGCGCACGGCGTCCTCGGGCGCGTTCACGAGGTCGAACGGGCACGGCGCCTGGAGCTTGTCCACGTCGAGGCAGAACCACCGCAGCGGCGCATCATCGAAGAGCGCCTTACGCCGGAGCGTCGGCCGCCACTCGGGCGCGGGCTCCTTCGGCACGCCGCGGATCACGATCGCCCGCGGGTTCGCCGCGACGGCGGCGAGCAGCATGTCGAGGTCCTTGATGCTGCCGACCTCGAACGTGCGCACGAGCCAGAACTTGATCAGGTCGTAGTCGCGCACCTTCGTGTACGCGCCGGCCTCGCCGGCGAAAGTCTTCGTCGCCCGCTTCCGCGGGTTCGCTGCGACGAGCACGGTCAAGGTCGACGAGCTCATCGCTTTCGCCCTCCGAGCTCCACCGGCCGCGGGATCACGCGCCAGATCGCGTAGAGGCACCCGGGCCTCCACTTGCACGAGCGCCAGTCGATCTCGAGCCCTCGCGCCGCGAGCCAGCTCTCGGCGGCGCCGCGCGTCAGAAAGTGGACCTTCCACGCGACCACGAGGTCGCGCAGCGCCGTCACTTCGAAGCCGAGCCCCGGCCGCGCGCTCGCGAGAATCCACCAGGTCGGCGGACGCGGGGCGACGCGCCGGCCGCCACGGCGCCGAGGGCGTGCGCGGCACCGCGCGGAGATCGCGTCGAGCCTGGCCGTGACCTTGGCGAGGGTCATCGCGCGGCCCTTCGCAGGCGACGCGGCTCGAGGGCGCGCGCGAAGGGGTCGGGCGCCGGTGCCGTCTTCTTCGGGCGCGGGTTCGGCGCCGGCGCGCCCGAGCGCGCGAGCGCGGCGTCGAGGTCCTCTCGCCGGCACGCGAGGCGGCCACGCGAAAGACGCACGCCGGGCACCTCGAGCCGCGCCAGGGCGCGCGCCCACGAGCGCGGATCGGAGAGCCCGAGCGGGTTCTGGCCGGCGACGTAGTAGCCCGCGGCCGCGCCGCCCTGGCCGAGTGCTTCGGCGACGGCATCGCGCACCAGCGCGCGCAGCTCGTCGACGCTGATGACGACGACCGCGCTCACGACGCGCCCCCAGGGGCGCGGACGCGCGGTCTAGATGGGCTGTCTTCGGAACCGCTAGGGGTAACGCGGACTCGGCGGGTGCGGCGCGCCTCGCGAGCGCGGGCACGCCTGGCGACGGTGCGAACGCGGACAGGCGCGACGAGGCGCACCAGCACCGGGCGGTCGCGGTACGGCTCGAGCAACCGGTACACCTTGCGCAGCCACTCCTGCGCCTTCGGGTCGGTCGTCTCGGCGAGAAGCCGGCGGCGATCGGCGGCGGTCGAATGCTGCATGTACCAGCGCGCGAAGCTGACCGGCACGCCCATCTCGTGCGCCTCGTCGACGTCGCGATCCGTGGCGGCGTCCCGAGCTTGATCCCGGGCGCGGCTGCGCGGCGGGTGCAGGTCGCGCACCCGCCGGTTGCGGTCGCGGGCGCGCAGTTGGCGTTCGCCTTCGGTTCGGCTAGGATCGGGGGACATCATCGAAACGTGCCTTTCGGTGGTGGCGACGGCTCGGGACTCGACCCCCGGGCCGTTCGCGTTTGCGGGGTCAGGCGGCCTTCTCGCCTCCGCACTTGGTGGCCAACAGGAACGCGACGCTCGGGCGCACCGGCAGTCCGGCGGCAGCTCGCGTGACGGTGTGGCGGCCGACGCCCAAGTGCGCCGCCGCGCGAACGTCGCCCATCTCTCGAGCGAGCTTGGCGACCTGGCGCCGGAGCGCTTCGGGGAGCGGTGCTGTCAGCTTTTGAGTCATGTCGTTTACCCCTCCCCCAACATGTCGAACCTCGGCGCAGTTGGCAAGGATCACGCACTCCGGCGCGTGGCTTCTCAAGTCTCAAGTCCCACGCCGCCGGAACGCGACGACGGTCCCCGAGCTCGTCGCCGCGTGCGACTCGCGCCGGGCTGCGAGCTCCCGTGCGAGCGCCTCGACGGTGGCCCAGGAGCCGGCCACCGACGCGCGCGCGAGCGCCTCGGCGAGGGCGGCTTCCACGACGTCGGCGCGGGGGATCGAATCATCCGGCGAATCATCCGGCGCGCCACGATTCGCGGACTTAGCCCCGTTCAATGCGGAGGTCGGCGCGGCGTCACTTGCGCATTTCCCCGCAGAAACCTGCATATCGGCGGCTTCGGGGCCGCTTTCGTAAACCGTAGGTCTGGGGTTCAAATCCCCAAGGTGGCTCCAACGCTCTCCGACCCACCGGCCGCCGCGCAACCGCGGCTCCGGCCTGACGGCCGCGTCTGCCCGCTCGGCGGGGTCTTTGCTAGAAGGGAGCCATGGGCGCTCTCTTCTCGATCCCGGTCCGCGAGTACATGAGCAAGTCGCTGGTGTCGGTGCCGCCGAGCGCGACCCACGACCTTGCGCTGCAGACGCTCAAGGAGCGCGACATCTCGTGCGTCGCCGTGACCGGCGCGGGCGGCGAGCTCTGCGGCATCGTGTCGATGACCGATCTGCTCCGCCACGCGCGCCTGGAGATGGGGGCCCCGGGCGAGCCCATGGTCGTCACCGCGCCGGCGCGCGAGGTTCGCGACCTGATGCGCACGGAGGTGATCACCATCGAGGAGGCGGCCCCGGTTCGAGACGCGGCGGCGCTCATGGTGCAGCACCACATCCACCGCGTCGTCGTGATGCGCGGCGGCAAGCCCGCCGGCGTGCTCAGCACCCGCGACATGATGCGCGCCGTCCTGTTCCACCACATCGAGCTCCCGCTCTCCGAGGTGATGACGACGCCGGTCGAGTCGATCGGCGTGGGCGATCCCATCGAGCAGGCGATCGCGAGGCTCGGCGACGGCAACTTCCGCGGGCTGGTGGTCACGGACGGCGACTTCCCGGTGGGCGTGTTCACGCAGACCGAGGCCATCGGCGCGCGCACGCTCCCGCGCGAGCTCCGCTCCACCGCGGTCGAGCAGGTGATGAGCTACGAGATCATCACCCTGGACGTGCACACGCCGCTCTACCGCGTCGCGGGCCAGGCGATCGCCACGCGGGCGCGCCGCATCATCGCGGTGGAGCTGGGCAAGCTCAGGGGAATCCTCACCGGCTTCGACCTGGCGCGCGTCGCGACGATGGACGTCGGCTGACCAAGACGGCCCCGAGGCTCACGATCCGCCCTCGGCCCTTCTGCGCGGGAGCCAGGTCCTGTATAGGCAGGCTCCATGGCGACCCACCGTTTCTCCTGCGACGCTCAGGGGCGCGTGGTCACCCGGTTGAAGCTCGTGCTCGCGCTCGGCTGCCGTCGCGAGGTCATCGCGCGCTGCCGCGAGGTCGCCCCCGCCCGCACCCTGGTGCGCGACTCCACCCTGGTCGACGCGACCGCGCGCGCGCTGCGGTGGCAGCCCCACGCGATCCTGCTCCCGCGCGAGCTCTACGAGCTCGACGAGCCGGCGTTCACCAAGCTCGCCGAGCGCGCGCTCTCGACGCTGGTGCCGCTGCCGCACGACGACGTCCCCGCCGAGGCGCTCCGCTGCGTGCTCCGCCACGCCATGGATTCGGCCGAGACGCTCCGTCAGCCCTGAGGCGCCGCGCCGCCGGTCGCCGGCGGGGGGGCCGGCCGGGACACGCGGACGATGACCGCGATCGAGGCGGCCGCGATCCCGGCGCCGATCAGCGGCACCCACCAAGGCGTCGCGATCTCGCCTGGGGCGTGGGGCTCGCCGCCGCCGGCCTTGGCGGCCACGATCGCTGCGGTGTTGTTGACGACGTGCGCGGCGATGGTCACCCAGGTGCTCCCCGTCCGCGCCGCGGCCCACGCGAGGAAGAGCCCCACCGGCAAGACGCCGACCACGTGGTGAGGATCGAGGTGGAAGACGGCGAAGGCGACCGCCGAGATCGCGATGGCCTTCTTGCCTCGCCCGAACGCGCGCTGAAACGCGCCGCGGAAGAAGACCTCTTCGCAGATGCCCGGCGAGAGCGCGAGCACCGGCCACAGCACCCAGGCCGGGTGCGCCAGCACGACCTCGTGGAGGGCGTCGAGCGTGCCGAACGTGAGGTTGGGCGCGACGCGCTCCATCCCGCTCACCAGCACTTCGCTCAGCGGGCCGAGGCCCACGACCCCGAGCGCGGCGGCGACGACCGCGAGGGCGGGCGGCCGCGTGAGCCCGAGCGCCTCGCGAACCGGCACCTTCGCGAGCAGCGGCGCGACGACCGAGATCAGGAGCAGCGTCAGCCCGACCGAGAGCGACGCCACGGCGAGCACCGGGAACGACCGCGACGCCTCGAGGAGAGACCCCTCGTCGAGCCGACCGCTCGTCGCCACGCTCGCCATCGCCACGACGAGCGCGAGGACGATCCCGACCGCCTGAGCGATGCCGCCCCCGACGAAGTAGGCGACGATCGCCTGCCAGGGACGGAGCGCGCGCATGCGCGGTCATGCTAGCGCAGCGGCGCTACGATGCCGGGATGCTGAAGCGACCGCTCGGCGGGGCCGGCGCGAGCGTGCCGGTCATCGGCCAGGGCACCTGGCAGATGGAGGGCGACGACCGCGCCGAGTGCGTCCGCGCCCTCCGCGCCGGCCTGGACGCCGGGATGACCCACCTCGACACCGCCGAGCTCTACGGGCGCGGCAAGGTGGAGGAGATCGTCGGGGAGGCGATCGCCGGGCGGCGGGACGAGGTCTTCCTCGCGTCCAAGGTGCTCCCGGAGAACGCGTCGCGGAGCGGGACGCGGAAGGCGTGCGAGCGGAGCCTCCGCCGCCTCGGGACCGACCGTCTCGATCTCTACCTCTTGCACTGGCCGGGATCGCACCCGCTCGAGGACACGATCGCGGCGTTCGAGGAGCTCACCCTCGCCGGGAAGATCCGCGCCTACGGCGTGTCGAACTTCGACGAGGACGAGCTCGAACGCGCCGTGGCGATCGCCGGCGCCGGCCGCGTCGCCTGCAATCAGGTGCTCTATCACCTCGAGGAGCGGGCCATCGAGCACGCGGTGCTGCCCGCGTGCGAGCGCCACGGCGTGGCGCTGGTCGGCTACAGCCCGTTCGGGTCGGGTCGGTTCCCCTCCCCTTCGAGCGCCGGCGGGCGCGTGCTCGCCGAGATCGCGCGAAGCCGAGGCGCGACGCCCCACCAGGTCGCGCTCGCGTTCTTGGTCCGCCGCCCGCCGCTCCTCACCATCCCCAAGGCGGCGTCGGTCGCGCACGCGATCGAGAACGCGCGCGCCGGCGACCTGGTGCTCGGCGACGACGAGATCCGCCGCGTCGAGCTGGCGTTCCCGCGAGGACGCGCGCGTCCCGGCATCCCGACGCTCTGACGACCGGCCGCGCCGCGATCAGATCGTCGTCGGCCGGTAGACCGTCGGCGACGGCGGTGGCTTCGGCGCCGAGCCGCCTCCGCCGCGCGGAGCCTTGGGCGTCTTGGGCTTGGCGCCGTCCTTCGAGCGCGGTGCCGCCGTCGTGGCGGGCTGGGCGGTGGCCGCCGCCGTGACCGCCGGAGCGACCGCGTCCGCATCGCGCGGCGGCACCGCGGCGGGCGCGGCCGTCGGCGGCAGGGGCGCAGGCGTCGCGCCGGCAGGGCCCTCGCCCGAAGCTCCACCCGGCGGCGCCGTGGGGCTCCGCTCCACGCCGGCGCTCGACGGCTCGCTCGCCCCGTCGGCTCCCTTGCGGGTCGAGTAGACGACGACGGTGGCGCCGATGAGGGCGACCGCGAGCGCCGCGACGACGCGCATGCGCGGGTCGGCCTTCTCGCGCACGGGAGCAGCGGTGATCGAGGCGCCGCCCGCCGTCGAGGTGTTGTAGCGATCGGGCGCGTCGCCCTCGTCCGAGGGCGGGGCCTCGGAGGGCGCGGACTTCGGCGACCGGTCGAGGAGCGCGGTGGGCATCTCCTCGGTCGTCGTCGTGGGCATCTCGAAGTGGTGCCCCATCAACGTCGGAGGCGTGTACGCGGCCGCGGTGGCCACCGGCTTGCGCTGATACTTGACCCGCCCGGACCGGATCTGCGTCGTGTGCTCGTCGTCGAGCGCCGCGAGGTAGTCGCGGACGTCGCGCGTGCGGGCGACCTGCACGCCCGCGGCCGCCACGGCGTCCTCGAGCGCGTCCGAGAACGCCGCTGCCGTGGGGTACCGGTCCTCCGGCGCCCGCGCCAGGGCGCGCATGACGACCTCGTCGACCGCCTCGGGCACCTCGGGCACGAGCTGGCGCGGCGACTGCTGCGGCCCAGCGGCCGCCGAGAGCGCGACGGTCGCGTCGTTGTCGCCCTTGAAGAGGCGCGCCCCGACGAGCAGCTCCCAGAGGACCACGCCCGCCGAGTACACGTCGCTCCGGCGATCGACCGGCTTGGCCCGGAGCTGCTCGGGCGACATGTAGCCGAGCTTGCCCTTGAGCTGGCCGGACTGCGTCGCCGCGGCGAGGCGGGCCTCGGCGCGGGCGATGCCGAAGTCGGTGAGCCGCGTGGTCCCGTCGAGCCCGACGATGACGTTCTGGGGCGAGACGTCGCGGTGGACGAGCTGGAGCGGCGCGCCGTCGGCGCCGGTGAGCTCGTGCGCGGCGTGGAGCCCCGCGAGCACGTCGACGAGGATGCGCGCCACCACCGGCACCGGGACGCGCGCCTGCGACTTGCGGAGCCGACGGACGAGGCCGTGCAGCGTCAAGCCCTCGACGTAGTCCATGACGAGGAAGACCTCGTCCGTGGCGGCGTGCACGTCGATCGTCGAGATCACGTTGGGGTGCACGATGCGGGCCGCGAGCCGCGCCTCGTCGAGGAACATGGCGACGAACTGCGGCTCGGCCATGAGCCGGGAGTGCATCACCTTGATCGCGACCCGGCGCTCGAAGCCCCCCGCGCCGACGGCCCGCCCGAGGTACACGGTCGCCATCCCGCCGGAGGCGATTTCGCGAATGCGTTCGTAGCGCTCGGCCCCCGCGCCCATCCAAGCCCAAGGCTACACGAGAAGCACGCGGCCGAGCGAGACTCTGGCGTTTCGACACGATGGCGCGTTGCGCAAGTTGCGCGACGATGCCCCGAGCGGGGCGCGCGCGCATCGGTCCGGGATCACGAGGCCCCGTGGCCGGGAACACGGCGCACGGCCTTCAGCCGTAGCGCTCGTCGTACAGGAACGCCCTACGCGCGACCGCCTCCTTGCCGTCCGGATTGCGCACCACGACGTCGACCATCTGGCCGCCCTGCCCGGGCGGGGTCTTCACCTCGAGCGTCGTCGGATCGGTGAGCTTGGCCGACTTCACCGGCTTGCCCCCCACCAGCACGGCCGCGTCGGCCGTGAAGTGCTTGCCGGTGATGGAGAGCTCGGTCCCGCCGGCGGTGCCGCCGCGGTTGGGAGCGACCGACTCGATCACGGGCGCCGGGCGCGGCTCGTACTTGAACGCGTTCTTCATCACCGCCGTCTCGACGCCGGAGCCGCCGACCTCGACGTCCACCATGCCGGCCGTCTTCGTCGCGGCGGTGATCACCTCGATGCGCTCGGTGCGGCGGGAGACGACGCTCTTCGGCGGCTCGCGCCCGATCCGCACGAACCCGCCCTCGGGGAAGCGCTCGCCCTCGATGACGACGCGCGTGCCGCCGGTCGTCGGCCCCGCGGAGGGCGTGACGCCGGTGATCCGCGGCGCCGGCCTGGCCTCGTAGACGAACGCGTCCTCGCTCCGGACGACGATCCCGTCGGGCGTGAAGAGCTCGACCGCGACGGGCCCGATCTCGGCGCGCGGCGGCACCAGGGCCTCGAGCTCGGTGCGGCTCACGAGCTTCACGGTGGTCCGGACCTCGGCGATGCGGACCGCGGTGGTCTCGTCGAAGTTGTCGCCCATGAGGGTCACCTTCTGGCCGCCCGCGGTGAAGCCGCGGCCGGGCGTCACCGCGACGAGCTTGGGCGGCGCCGGAGGCAGCCGGTAGGTGAAGCCGCCCTCGAGCGTCGCCGACTGCCCGTCGGGGTTCTCGACGCGGAGCTCCACCGGCCCCGGCGCGGCGACCGCCGGCGCCACGACGTGGATCGCCTCGGCGCTCGTGTACGAGACCGCGAGCCGCGCCCCGCCGAGCTCGACCGCGCACGCCGGATCGAAGCCGCTCCCCTGGATCGTGAGCCGCGCGCCGCCGGTGATCACGCCGTGCGGCGGCGTCACCGAGGCGATGCGCGGGCACGGCGCGACGCGGTAGGCGAAGGCGGACTCGAGGGCGTGCCCGAGCCCGTCGGGGTTCTGGACGCGGACGGCACCGACGCCGGCAGCGGCGCGCGGCGGCGCGGTGATCCGGAGCCGCGTCTCGCCGTCGTAGGTCACATTCGGCGCGGCGTCGAAGAACGTCACGGCGCAGCCGGGCGCGAAGCCGCGACCGGTGATGATCACCTCGGTGCCGCCGGCGAGCGTCGCCTCGGCCGGCGTGACGCCCGTGACCACCGGCCCGTCGTCGAAGCGCAGGACGCCGGCGAGCGCGCCCGACTGGCCGTCCGGGTTCTGCACGCGGACCTCGACGAGGCCGGCGGCGCGTCGCGGCGCGATCGCCTCGAGGGCGCCGGGCCCCAGGTGCGTGCACGGCACCGCTTCGCCCGCGATGCGCAGCTCGCAGCCCTCCGCGAGCGCGGCGCCTTCGATCCTCAGCGTCGCCCCGCCGGCGGTCGACACGGTGCGCGGCGCCACGCCGACGAGGCGCGGCGGCGGATCGAAGTGGAACCCGTTCACGCGCAGCTCGCCGCGGCCATCGGGCGCGACGACGCGCACGTCCACGAACCCGGGCTCGGCGCGCGCGGGCGCGACGACGCGGAGCGTCCCTCCCTCGAGCGCCGCGTCGAGCTCGATCGCGCCGAGGCGGACCTTCGAGCCGGCGTCGAAGTGCTCGCCGCGGATCGTGATCGCGGTGCCGCCCGAGACGGGGCCGTGCGCCGGCTCGATCGCCAGGATGCGAGGCGCGGGCGGCCCCGCCTCGGCTGCAAGCGCGGTCGTCTCCGGCGCGGGCGCGGGCGCCGCGGGCGCGGCCGCCTCCGCCGTGGCCGCGGTGGTCTCCGCCGCGGGCGCGGCCGCCTCCGCCGCGGGCGCAGTCGTCTCCGGCGCGGGCGCGGTCGTCTCCGGCGCGGGCGCGGTCGTCTCCGG
>CAYJPW010000085.1:19476-43940 GCA_964372055.1 uncultured Polyangiaceae bacterium | reverse complement strand
TTGGCGGCGCCCGGCGCTACGGTCGCTTCGGCGCGGTTGCGGCTGGCCGCGCCGGGGCCGACGGTCGCCTCGGTGCCGTTGCGGCGGGCCGCGCCCGGCGCCACGGTCGCCTCGGTCCCGACGCCACCGGCCGCGGGCGCCCGCGTGGGCTCGAGCGCCGCCGCCATCACCTGCGTGCCCGGCGGTTTGGCGCGAAGCGGCGGCGCCGACGTGGGCCCGTCGGCGAAGGTCGCTGCGCCCGGCGACATCCCCGCCGGCAGCGCCAGCGAGCCGGGCACGTCGCCCTCGGCGAGGCGCGCGCTCGCGTACGGCGGAGCCGCGCCGCGCCGCAGCGCGCGCACGTCCTCCTGCATCGTCCGCGCGTCGGGGTAGCGGCGGTCGCGCTGGAAGGCGAGCGCGCGGTCGACCACCATCGCGACCTCGCGCGGCGCCGACGGCGTGACCGACGCGAGCGGCGGCGCCGGCTGCGTCGCCATCTTCACCAGCATGTCGGACTCGTTGGCGGCGTCGTGGATGCGGCGCTTGGCGATGAGCCGGAACATCGTGGCGCCGACCGCGAAGATGTCGGCGCGCCCGTCGATCTCGAGGCCCTTCACCTGCTCGGGCGGCATGTAGGGGACGGTGCCGAGCGTCGCGCCCGTCCGCGTGTGCATCGCCTTGGGCGCGCCCTCGCGCATGCGGGCGATGCCGAAGTCGAGCACCTTGAGCCGCCCGTCCTTCTGGACGAAGAGGTTGTCGAGCTTGATGTCGCGGTGGACGATGCCCTGGTCGTGCGCCGCCGCGAGCACGTCGAGCAGCTCGTCGGCGAGGCGGAGTAGCTCGGTCGTCTCGACGCCGCCCTGGCGCCGCGCCAGATCCGAGAGCGACTCGCCCTCGAGCAGCTCCATCACCAGGAACGGAGCGCCGTCCTCGGTGGTGTCGATGTCGCGGATCTCGACCGCGCCCGGGTGCTTGAAGCGGTTGACCGCGTGGGCCTCCTGCTCGAACCGCTGGCGGAGGTCCTTCGAGCGGGCCACCTCGGGGTGGAGGATCTTGATGGCCTCCTTGCGGCCGATCTTGTGGGCGCCGACGTAGACCGCGGCCATCCCCCCGACCCCGAGCAGACGCTCGAGCGTCCACTTGCCGCGCAGGGTGGTCCCGAGGCGCTTCTCGAACTCCTGCCGGGCGGCGTCGCTCATGCGGACCCTCGAATCTGACCGGTGCGGGCGACCGAGGTCAAGCCGCGTGCTCCTGCGACGGAGAACGCGGCAAGAGGCTTGCGGAGATCGTGCTTCCGGGGAAGAAATCGCTTTCACCGGCTCGGGTCGGGTGGGATCTCGCGTGGGGAAGAAAACGGAGCCATCGGGCGGGAGCACGCGGCGTGGCCGCGACGGCGCCGCGCACCCGGCGCCTCGGCGCTTGCTCGAGCGCTGCTTCCCGCCGATGGCCGCCACCCTGGTCGCCTCGCCGCCCGACGAGGCCGCCGAGCACGTGTTCGAGGTCAAGTACGACGGCATCCGCGCGCTCGCCGCGGTCTCGGGCGGGCACGTGGCGATGTGGACGCGCAACGCGCTCGATCTCGCGGGCCGCTGCCCCGAGATCGCGAGCGCGCTCGCAGGCCTCGACGTCGACGAGGCGGTCCTCGACGGCGAGGTGGTGGCGCTCGACGAGCAGGGCGTCTCGCGCTTCCAGCTCCTCCCCGGCGTCGAGCACGTGCAGGTGCTCTTCGTGTTCGATCTGCTCTGGCACGACGGCGAGGACCTCAGGCCTTCGCCCCTCGACCGCCGGCGCGCGCTGCTCGAGCGCGCGCTCGCCGCGCCGCCGCCCGGCGTCCGCCTCGCCGAGCGCCTCGGCGAGGATCCCACGCGCCCCGCGCACACCTCGCCCGGCGCCGCCGCGCTCGCCGAGGCCGCCGCGCGCGGGTTCGAGGGCATCCTCGCCAAGCGCCGCGGCTCTCCCTACGTCGGCAAGCGCTCGCGCGACTGGCTGAAGATCAAGCTCGACCTGGGGCAGGAGCTCGCCGTCGTCGGCTATACCGAGAGCACGGTCTCGAGCGCGCAGATCGGCGCGCTCCTGCTCGGCGTCGTCGACGGCGGCGAGCTCACCTACGCCGGCAAGGTGGGGACGGGCTTCACGGTCCGGATGCGCGAGGAGCTCCTGCGGCGGCTCGCGCCCGACCGCGTCGACGAGCCGCGGGTGCGCCGGGCCCCGCGGATGCGCGACGCGCGCTGGGTCGAGCCGCGGCTCGTGGGCGAGGTGCGCTTCACCGAGTGGACCGGGGACGGGCGCCTGCGCCACCCGACGTTCCGCGGATTGCGGCCGGACAAAACCCCGATGGAGTGCGTGCGCGAGCGGCCCGCGCCCGCCGACGCCACGCGCTAGAGTGCGCGCCGTGACCGCCGGCTCCGGGAAGGTGCGCGCCGATCGCCATCACGTCGAGCAGATCGCGCTCGACGAGATGGTCGCGCTCGCCGGCGGGAGCGCGCCCGTCCGCCGCGCCGCGATGCGGGCGCTCTTGCAGCTCCCCGCCGCCGCGCTCGCGCGCTCGTTGGTCGCGCTCGACCGCGAGATGGGCCGCGCCACCCTCCGCCGCGCGGCCCTCTCGATCCTGCGCCGCTACGACGTCTCGGCGCGCGTCGAGGGGCCGGGCCTGCGGCTCTCCCCTCTCGACCAGGCGATCGGGCCGCTCCCGGCCCGCGGTCCGCTGCTGGTGATCGCGAACCACCCCGGGCTCTTCGACGCGCTCGCCCTGTTCGCCGCCTCCGGCCGGGACGATCTCGCCGTCCTCGCCGCCGATCGCCCGCTCCTCCGCGCGCTGCCCAACGTGCAGCGGAGGCTGCTCTTGGTCGGCGCCGACGGCGGCGACGACCTGCGCTCGGCCGCCGCCCTCCGCGCCGCCGTCCGCCACCTCGACGCCGGCGGCGCGCTCCTCCACTTCCCGGCCGGGCGCATCGAGCCCGATCCACGCCTCGCGCCGCCCGGCGACGACGTGCTGCTGCCCTGGCGGCCTGGGCTCGGCTTGCTCGTGCGCGTGGCCCTCCGCCGCCGCCCCGATCTGCGCGTCGTCCCGGTGCTCGTGTCGGGGGTCACCTCGCGCCGCGCCCGCGCGCTCGCCGCCCGGCTCGGCCGGCGTCAGGGCCTCACCGACGCCGTCATTCCGCTCCTCCAGCTCACGTTCCCCGGCTTCGGGGACGTCGACGTGCGCGTCACCGTGGGCGATCTCGTCGGCGCGGCCGCCCTGGCCGACGACGCCGAGGCGCGGCTCCGCGCGGCGCTCGAGGCGATCGCCCGCCGCGTCCGGGCCACCGCGGCGATCCCGTAGCCGCCGGCGCGGATCGTCCCTACCTTGAGGAAGACATGAGCCTGACCTCGACGCCCAAGGCCACCATCGACCTCACCCTCGACATCGAGGGCGAGATCCGGCGCCTCAAGAAGGAGCGGAACGCCGTCCTCTTGGCCCACTACTACGTGGAGAGCGAGATCCAGGACCTCGCCGACTTCCTCGGCGACTCGCTCCAGCTCGCCCAGCAGGCGAAGAAGACGACCGCCGACGTGATCCTCTTCTGCGGCGTCCACTTCATGGCCGAGACCGCGAAGATCCTGAACCCCGAGCGCATCGTGGTCGTGCCCGATCTCGCGGCCGGCTGCTCGCTCGCCGATGGCTGCCCGGCCGATCGCTTCAAGGCGTGGCGCGAGCGCTACCCCGACGCCGTCTCGATCACGTACATCAACTGCTCCGCCGAGGTGAAGGCGGCGAGCGACTACATCTGCACCTCGTCGAACGCCGAGAAGATCGTCCGCGCCGTCCCGGCCGACAAGGAGATCCTCTTCGCGCCCGACAAGAACCTCGGCCGCTGGCTGATGGAGAAGACGGGCCGCCCGATGCGCCTCTGGCAGGGCAGCTGCGTCGTCCACGAGACCTTCAGCGAGCGCAAGATCATCGCGCTCCAGGAGCGCCACCCCGACGCGCTCCTCATCGCGCACCCGGAGTGCGAGGAGGCGATCCTGCGCCGCGCCCACTTCATCGGCTCGACGACGCGCCTGCTGACCTACACGATCGAGAGCCCCGCGACGAAGTTCATCGTGCTGACCGAGAGCGGGATCCTCCACCAGATGAAGAAGGCGTCGCCGCAGAAGGAATTCATCGCCGGGCCCCCCGAGGCGGCCTGCAACTGCAACGACTGCCCCTTCATGAAGCTGAACACCCTCGAGAAGGTGTACCTCGCGCTGCGCGACCTCGAGCCGCGCATCGAGATGCCGGCGGAGCTGCGCGAGAAGGCGCGGGTGCCGATCGATCGGATGCTCGCCCTCAGCTAGATGGTAGGATCTTTTCGATGAAGGACCCCGCTCGGACCGGGCCGCGCGGACGCGCGACGGTCGACGATCTCCTGGCGATCCCGGAGGAGCGGCGGTACCACGAGCTCATCGCCGGTCACGTCGTCCCCAAGGCGACACCGTCCGCCGAGCATGGCGCTGCGCAGCGGAAGATCGGCGCGCTCGTCGATCCGTTCGACCATCGCCCGGGTGGTCGCTTTCCCGGCGGCTGGTGGCTGATGACCGAGGTCGAGGTGCAGCTGTCGTCGAGCGACCTGGTGCGGCCCGATCTCGTGGGCTGGCGGCGCGATCGCGTGCCCGAGCGCCCGCGGGGGAGCCCTGTCACCATCAGGCCGGATTGGATCGCCGAAGTGCTCTCGCCCTCGAACTCGGGCGTCGACCGCGTGACGAAGCTCAACCTCTACCACCGCTTCGAGGTGGGCCACTATTGGATCATGGATCCGATGGAGGAGACGCTGTCCGTCTTCCGGCGGACCGAGTCGGGCTACCTGCTCGTCGTCGCGGCGGCCGCTGGGGATCGGGTGCGAGCCGAGCCGTTCGAGGCGATCGAGCTCGACGTCGGCGAGATCTTCGGGCGCGAGCCGGAGTAGCGCTGGTGCTCTCGCTCGCGTGCTGCGTGAGTTGACGCTGGTCAAAGCGCCGACGATCGGCGTCAAGGACGATGCGCGCCGTGTCGGACAGCCGCCGAGCCGGAGGGGATGGCGCTCCTTCGAAGAACACGCGCGGTCGCCCGCTCGTGTACTCGTGCTCGGGCTACTCGAGCGCGGCGCAGCTCGCGAACCAGCTCGCGCTGGAGCTCGACCGGGAGGGGCTCGCCGAGATGTCGTGCATCGCGGGGGTCGGCGGAGGCGTGCCCGCGCTGGTGGCGGTCGCGCAGTCGGGCAGACCGATCGTCGCCCTCGATGGCTGCCCGCTCCATTGCGCGGCCGCCTGCCTCGCACGCGAAGGGGTCGTGCCCACCGTCCACGTGACGCTGTCCGACCACGGCGTGGAGAAGAGGCGCCACATCGAGGTGCCGGAGGCGCTCGTCGCCGACGTCCGTCGAAGCGTGCGTGCGCTGGTCGTCTCCGCGCAGGGAGCGCGCTCGCCCTCGTGACGCGCCCGGCGAGCGCGGGCGCTCACCTCCCGAGGTGCCGCTCGATCTCCTGCCGGAGCTCGAGGCGGTCGAAGAGGCGCTCGACGTAGTCGAGGCGGTCGGTCTCGATCACCAGGCTCGGGGAGCGGTCGTAGCGCGCGTACCAGTCCTCGTAGAGCTCCTCGAGGGCGGCCAGGTAGGCGCGGGGGATCTTCTTCTCGAAGGCGCGGCCGCGGCTCTTGATGCGCCGGGTGAGCGTCTTGAGCGGGCAGCGCAGGTAGATCATCAGGTCCGGCGGCCGGATCTCGTCGCGCAGCGTCTGGTAGAGGTCCTGGTACATCTGCCAGTCGCGATCGTCGAGGTAGCCGGAGCGGTGCAGGTGCGCGGCGAAGATCTCGGCGTCCTCGTAGATGGTGCGGTCCTGGACGATGACCTGGCCGCCCTCGGCGGCGCGGCGGTCGATGTCGCGGTGGATCTGGTAGCGCTTCACCAGGAAGAAGAGCTGCGAGCTCATCGCCCAGCGCTTCATGTCGGCGTAGAAGTCGGCGAGGTACGGGTTCTCTTCGTTGGGCTCGAAGAACGGGACCATGCCGAACTGCTGGCGGAGCCACTCGACCAGGCTCGACTTCCCCGCGCCCATGGTGCCTGCGACGGCGACGACGCGGGGCGCGCGGGGCATCAGAAGACCAGCGACAGACCGATGGTCTGCACGAAGCTGGAGGTGACGTGCGGGAAGCCGCCGACGCGGATCTTCCTGCCGTACGAGTCGATGGCCTGGGCGTGCTCGACGGCGGCGCCCTCCTCGGGGCTGACGAAGGCGCCGGTGACCTCGAAGCTGACCATGATGTTGGGGACGCCCTTGAGGATGTCGAACGAGGTGCCGACGCCGATCGGGTACTCGATGAAGGCGTCGGCGCGCTCGCGCACCTGGTACTCCGCGCGTCCGTCCTCCTTCACGGTCATGCGATCGAACTCGAAGCGGCCCCAGCCGATGCCCGCCGAGGCCCAGGTGCGCGCCCGATCGCCGAGCGGCAGGGTCGGGGCGAGGCGCGCGCCGAAGGCGTAGGTGTAGACGGCGGGCATGGTGACGGTGCCGCGGAGGCCGAGGGCGCCCTTCGGGAGCGTGACGTCGTGGCGCGCGTCCACGAAGTAGCCGCGGAAGGCGACGTAGCGATGGATCTGCCAGCTCGCGTGGATGCCGAAGCCGATCGTGGGCTCGTAGGCGACGCCGCGCTGGCCGGGATCGCCCGAGTCGGGGCGCGAGGGGCGGGCGACGAAGGCGAGGTCGCCGCCGATCTCGACGTGGCGCTGCCAAGCGGGGCTCGGCGCCGGCGGGACGTTCGGGAGCGGCGTCCGGGCCGGCGTCTCGGGCTGGGCCGGGCGCCCCTCGGCGCCGCCCCCGGGCTTCTTCGTCTCGGCAGGGCTCTGAGCGAAAGCCGAACCGGTGAGGGCGAGCGCCGCGATCGCAAAGCCGAGCGCTGGCCGCAGGGAGCCCATCGGGGCCGCGAGCGTACTGCCCGCAGGCTCCGGCCGAGAAGTCGAATCGGTGGTCCCGCCGGAGGTGTGGCGGGCCGCCGGGATCTGCGGCAGACTCCGCCCACCATGCGAGCCGCGCCGTTCTTCGTCCTGGCCGCCCTGGCCTGCTCCTGCGCCAAGGGCCCCGATCGCTCCGACGCTCCCGCGCCCGCCCCGCCGGGGGCGACCGCGGCCGTCGACGGCAAGGGCGGGCCGCGCGCCGCGACCGCCACCCAGATCCAGCCGCTCGATCAGAAGAAGTTCGGCGCGGCGATCACCGAGCCGATGTCGACGCCGCTGAACAAGCTCGTCGCCGAGCCGGGGAAGTTCGCGAGCCAGACGGTGCGCACCGAGGGCACCGTCGTCGCCGTGTGCAAATCGATGGGCTGCTGGATGGAGATCGCCGACGACACCGGCAAGGCCCACATCAAGATGGCCGGGCACAGCTTCTTCGTGCCGCGCACCTCGAACGGGCACCGGGCCATCGTGCAGGGCAAGGTGCAGAACGCCGTCTCGGACGAGTGCTCGGCGAAGGACGGCTGCCGCGAGAACGCCGCCAACGAGACCGGCCAGGTCGCGAAGGTGGAGATCGAGGCGACGGGTATCGAGTTCGTCGACTGACCGCGCCGGCGCCGCGGCAGGCTTCAGGCGGCGCTGCGGATGCGGCGCAGCGTGCGCACGACGTCGGCGACGCGCGGGACGCGGGCGCGGATCGAGACGAGCTGGAAGACGGCGCCGTCGTCCGACCACGCGTGCGCGTAGAGATCGTCGGAGCCGGCGATCGCCTCGAGCCGGTCGAAGGCCTCCGCGTCGCCGCGCGTGCAGGCCACCGACGCGGCGCCGAGGCGGGCGACGTCGTGGCCGCGCCGGCTCGTCCCGACGACGCGGCCGTCGGCGCCCGCGAGCACGAGGGCGTCGATGCCGTGCGCGTCGGCGAGCGACTCGAGGTAGCGCCGGAGCGCCTCGTCAGGCACCTGGCTGCGGCGCCGGCGGCGGTCGGCTCGGGGCGTGGGGCGCTCGGTTCTCATGCGCCGAAGGTCTCACGCACCGAGCGGGAGGACCAACAAACCAGGGCCCGCGCTCCGTCAAGCCGACGCGCTTCCGGACCGGCTACGCTGCGCTGCGATGACCCCGCCGCGCCCGACCGTCCTCGTCGGTCTCCTGCTCCTCGCCGCTTGCGGATCGATCGCCCCCGCCCCCGCTCCGCCTCCGCCTCCGCCTCGGCCGGCCCCCACGGTCCCGCGCCCCACCGGCAAGTGCCCGACGGCGCCGCCGGCCACTGCCGCCGTCGAGCGGCCTTTGCAACACGTCGAGGGCCGGCACCGGCGGCAGGTCTTTCGCGTCGCGCCCTCGCCGGATGGCCGCATGCTCGCGTCGGACGCCGGCGACGAGGTCCGGATCTGGGACGTCGAGCACCTGCGCGGGCTCGCGGTCGTGCGCGAGCCGGCTCCGAGGAAGACGCGCTTCGTCGGCTGGGTCGGGGCGACCCACGTCTCGGTGTCGTCCCGCGGCGAGGGTCGGGACGCGGGCTCCGCGGCGGCGCTCGTCGATCTGAACGGCTCCGAGCCGGCACGGCGGGTGGAGACGGGGCCCTTCGGTGTCGAGGCGGTGCTCCCTTCCGAGCCCGCGCGGTACGTTGCGCTCTCGAACGACTGGGGCGGCGGACCGGAGGACCACGTGCGCATCGCCGACGCCGCGATGAAGCCGCTCACGATCCTGCAAGACGACGCAGGGCGCGCACCATTGAACGTGCGATGGCACTTCTCGGCCGACGGCGCGGTGGCGGTCGCGACGCAGTCGTCGCAGTCCGACGTGCTCGTGTGGGACCTGTCCAAGGCGGCGGGGACGCTGCGGGCTCGGCGGCTCACGATGCCGAACGCGCCGGACATCCGCGCCTCCACGGGCGATCCGACGGCGCTCTCGGCCGACGGAGGAACCCTCGTCGTCATCGGGCACGCGGAAGAGAAGAGCCGCGTGTTCGTCGTCGACCTCCGCGGCCGCGCGCCGGTGCGCACCGTCGAGCTCCACGGGGTGAGGCGGCCGATGGCGAGCTACGACGACGTCGCGGTGTCGCCCGACGGCGCCACCCTCGCCGTCGGGACGACCGACGCCGTGCGCGGCGTGGATCTCGCCTCGGGTCGCATCCTCTGGCAGCGGCGCACGACCGACGCGGGACCGTACGCGTGCGCCGACTGCGATCCCATGGCGGGGCGCGGCTTCCGGGGGCTCGCCTTCGTCCGCGGGGCGCGCTGGATCGCGACGGGCACCTGGCGAGGGACGGCGCTCTTGCTCGACGCCGCGACCGGCGCGCCCGTCGGCGAGCTCGGCGAGCCGCTCCGCGCCGCGCTGCGCGTCGCGTTCGCCGACGACGGCACGCTCGCGACGGCATCGGGGGATCGGATCGTCACCTGGTCGCTCGCCGAGGCTCGCCTCGATCGCAGCGCGCACGTGGCCGACCTCGGCGCCCTCGCGAACGACGCCGCCGGGAGGCTGCTCGTCGTCGCCCACGACGGCGCGGTGCGGCCCTGGCCGGCCGGCGAGGGAACGCCGGCGACGAGCCGGATCGCGGACGAGCTGCGCCTCCCGCTGTGGGGCCCGCGCGACGGATCGCTGTCGACCTATGGCGCGCTCTCGCGCGACGGGAAGGCCGTCGCGACGGTCGACCTCGGCGCGCTGGGCGTGTTCGACGCGGCGACCGGGAAGTCGATCGCGACCGCACGAGCGCCGAACGACGACGAGCCGAGGGGGATCGCGTTCTCCGACGACGGCGCCCGCGTCGCCGTCGCGGGCGCGAAGCGGCTCACGATCCGCGCCGCGGCGTCGCTCGCCGTCGAGCAGACGGTGGACCTGCCGGCGCCGGCGACGGCGGTCGCGTGGGGCGGGGCGCGGATCGCGGTCGGGCTCGCCGACGGGACGGTCGCCGTCGTCGAGGGCGGCAGGATCGCTGGCAGCACGCCCACGGCCGGCGGCGCGGTGCGCGACGTCGCCGTCGACGCGAAGCGCGGCCGCATCGCGGCAACGTCGGCGGACGGGCTGGTGCGCGTCATCGGCGCGGCCCAGCCGGCCGTCCTCGCCACGCTCGTCGACTACGAGGACGGCGAGTGGTTGGTGACGACGCCGCGCGGCGCGTACGCGGGCACCTTCGAGGTCGGCGCGCGCATCGGCTGGGTCTTCGCGCGCCCGCTCGAGCAGCATCGTTACGAGCAGTTCGAGGCCGCGTTCCGGCGGCCCGACCTCGTGGCGCGGCGGCTCGCGTCCGGCGACGCCTCGGTGGACGTCGAGGCGGAGATCGCGCGGCCGCCGGCGGTCGCGCTCGCGCAGGCCGCGCCGGCGCGGGCCTCGGGCGAATCGGTGGATCTCGTCGCGCGCGCGAGCTCGGCGACGCGCGTCGAGGTCGTGCGCGCGTTCGTGGAGGGGCGCCTCGTGGCCGAAGCCCCGGTCTGCTCCGCGGCGGGGGAGGCGCGCCTCACGGTCCCGCTGCTCCCCGGCAAAAACCGGGTGACGCTGATCGCCTTCGATCCCCGCGGGGTCGCGTCGAACCCGGCGGTCGCCGACGTGGTGCGCGACGGAGGGAGCGCTCGGCCCGACGTGTGGGTCGTGGCGATCGGCATCGATCGCTACCCGTCGCTGCCCGCCTCGATGTCGCTCGGCGCCGCGAAGAACGACGCGCGCGCCGTCGCGGCGGCGTTCTCGGCGCAGGCGGGCAAGGCGTTCGGCGCCGTCCACGCCAAGACGCTCCTCGACGAGCAGGCGACGCCCGCGTCGATTCGCGGCGCGCTCCGCGAGCTCGCCGGCATGGCGCCTGGCGATCTCGCGGTCGTCTTCTTCGCCGGGCACGGGCTCCAGCGCAAGGACACCGGCGACACGGTCCTGGCGACCGGCGGGCTCGCGATGCGCCCCGACGGCAAGGCGTTCTCGCCCGAGAGCCTCGCCGGGGCGACGATCGGCTGGGCCGATCTCGGCGCCGAGCTCGAGCGGTCGCGCGGTCGCGTCCTCGTCATGCTGGACGCCTGCCACTCGGGGCACGTCAGCCGCGAGCTCGTGGTGCCGAACGACGAGCTCGCGGCGAGGCTCGAGCGCGAGGGCCGGGCGGGCGTCGCCGTCCTCGCCGCCGCCAAGGGCCGGCAGCTCAGCTACGAGCCCGGCATGGACCGCGGCCTCCTGCTCGAGCTCGACGCGTCCGCCGCCGGTCGCACGCGGTTCGACGCCGCGGATCCCCACGGCCTCTTCACCGGCGCCGTCCTCTCCACGCTCGGCGACCCTGTCGCCGACGCCGACGGAGACGGGGCGCTCCAGCTCTCGGAGCTCGTCGAGTCGGTGCGCCGGCGGGTCTCCGACGCTTCGGGTGGCGCGCAGACGCCGTGGCTCGCGCGCCGCGATCTGTTCGGCGACTTCGCGGTCTCGGCCGCCGCCGCGCGCCCCACCGCCGCGGCGAGCGGCCCGGTCGCCGGAGGGCGCTGCGGCTGCAAGGTCGACGACGCCGCGTGCAACACCGCGTGCGACGCGGCGGAGCGCCAGGTGACGAGCGCGCTCGGCGACGCTTCCGGGCGCGCTCAACGCTGCCGCATGATCCCCGGCCCACGCGTCCCGCTGAAGGTCGAGGCGCTCGTCGCCCCGCCCGGGGTGCTCGAATCGCTCACCGTGCGCGGACCGACCGCGCGCGATCCGCACGTCCCCTGCGTGGAGAAGGCGCTCCGCGGCGCGAAGCTCCCCCGGTTCACCGGAACGCCGGTCCGCGCCGCCTTCGATCTCTGGATCGGCGTGGTCACCCGCTGCGGGAGCTGCGCCTCGGGCGACGTCGAGTGCACGCTGCGGTGTGTCCCGGAGAACGACTGAGGCGCACCGAGGATCCCCGACGTCCTGCTCTCGTCACCCGCTTCGAGGAGGCGCCGGAAGCCTGTCGTATCTCTTTTCATGGTCCACGGTGCCCGTCGTCCGTGGCCGGTAGTCGATTGAACGCGATAGTGGATCGCGAGGCATCAGGCCGGCGGGCGCGCGTTGCACGGTCCGAGCGGCGGGGGCGCCGGACACCGTGTGCTGCGCTCTCATGGCGTCGGGCGACGCGCGGATCCGCGGATGACCAGCACCGAGTACGCGATGAGGAGCGGCACGATCGCGTACATCGACAGCAAGCTGAGCCCGACCATGACCATGAACGCAGCGGTGTGGGGCGAGGTCTGGTCGAGGCCACCCATGATGCGGAAGGTGACGTGCTCGAGGTTGAGCGCGGTCAGCGCGACGACGACGCACGTCATCGGGAGCAGGACGGCGACGGTGGTGGCGTACCAGCGCAGGGCCCCAAGCCGCGACACGTACCAGAAGAAGAGCCCCAGCCGCCACGCCGCGACGACGGCCAGGAACCAGGCGTTCGCCGTGCGCGCCGAGGCGAGGTCCATGTGCTGCTCGACCGGGATCGCGTAGAGCGCCGCCGGCGGCGACGTGAGGCAGACGAACGTGAGCAGACCGCGGTACGACCAGCTGTTGGGCCGGAGCGGCCGCACCGCGAGCCACAGCACCGCCGAGAGGACGAAGACGTACGCGACCGATCCGAGGCCGAGGTGCTGGAGCAGGTTTGCCCTAGGGTTGTCCCAGTAGCGACCCACCCCTACCAGCCACGTCCAGCCCAGACCGAATGCGAGGTCACGGTTGCCGAGGCGCGCGAGCTCGTCACGCGTGGCGCGGAATGAGAGGACACGCAGCGCGGTGCGCACCACGGACAGCCGGGCGTGCTCGGGGTTCATGAGCCGGGATCGTGGTGCTCGAAGGTGGTCAATCTAACGCACGCCCTGACACCCGCCGCGTCATTCGTACCTTTGCGCCGCTCGCCGGGGCCGAGATGCGACGCGCTGAACCGCCTCGGAGCGCCGCGAGCAGCTCGGCAGTCGTCACCGGAGCGAGGCCGCGGCGGCGATCCAGCAGGCCTGCCGCCGGAACGCTCGGGCGCGACCGAGTGGCGGTGGGCCATCGGATTGATCGTCGAGGGCCTTGAAGGGTGGTACGCGAGGATGGAGAGCGAGACGCTCGGCCCGAGCGCAGCAGAGAAGACGCGGCGCAGGAGCGGCTCAGCCACGCCGGCCAAGCCCCATCTCGACCACGCGCCCGAGCGGCGGCACCCGCTCCGCCTTGCCCGGCACGACCCAGAGCACCTCGAGCGGCCGCGCCTCCTCGGGGCGCGGAAAGCAGCCGTCGAGATCGGTCAAGTAGACGACGGTGAACCGCTCGCCGAGCCGCGTCGACTCGGCCGCGAGCGCTCGCAGCGCCGGGCCGAAGTCGGTGCCGCCGCGGCCGACGATGGCGATCTCCTGGAAGAGGAGCTCTGCGGCGAGGATGGTCTCGTCGCGCGTCACCTGGGCGTCGGCCTGGACGAGCCGCACCTCGTCGAACCCCTCCGAGGTCGCGACCGCGGCGAGCGCGCCGAGGAACTGCGCCAGCGTGCCTGCGTCCACCGACGCCGACGTGTCGATGACCGCGACCAGCCGCCCGGCGGGGACGACGCGGCGGCCGGGCATCGCGACGACGTCGGGCCACTCGCCGTCCGGCCCCGCGAGGGCGCTCATCCGCCGCGAGGGGCGGAGAAAGCTGCGGTCGGAGCGCGTCAGCATCGAGATGGAGCGCAGGAGCGTCGCGCTCCAGTCCGGGGGCGGCTCGATGGTCGCGCGCACCAGCTCGTCGAGCCACCCCGGGATCGCGCCGAACGTCTTGCCACCCGAGGCGCGCTCCTCCTCGAGCGCCGCGCCGAGGCGCATCTTCCACTGCAGCTCCCGGCCGCGGGCCTCGGCCTGCGAGGTGGTCTCGTCGTCGTCGCCTTCGTCCGCGGACGCATCGGGCTCCTGCTCCGCCGGCGCGTCGTCGCCTCCGTCGTCGCCCTCTCCTTCGGAGCCTTCGCCGCCGCGTCCGTGCTTGCCGGGATCGTCCTCGCCGAGCCCGTCGTCCTGGCGGGTGAAGGTGCCGGCCGGCGGCGCGGCTCCGGGCGGCGGCGGCGGATCGGTGAGGTCGCACCAGGTGTCCTCGGGGCGCGTGCCCTCGGGGAGCAGCAGGTAGTACTGCTCGGCGCTCGTTCCGGACGCGACCTCCTCGATCGGCAGCACCGGGCCAACCGGCAAGCCGGCCGCGCGCAGGAGCGGCGCGATGGCGAGATCGTGCGCCGCGTTCCAGCGGAGGGGATCGCGCGTGCCGCGCCGCACGAGCGCCCCGAGGGCCGCGTGCATCGCGAGGTGCGCCAGGCGCGCGCACAGCGCCGGGAACTTGAGCTCGAGGACCACGAGCGCGTTGACCCGGAGGCGATCGTCGGCCGTGAGCTTGAACGCCGTGACCTGCAGGGTGGGCTCGACGACGAGCGCGCGGGCGAGCACGCCGAAGAAGGGCTTCTCCTTGAGCAGCCAGACGCGCGCGGCCGCGATCTTGTCGACCGCCTGCTGCGCCGCCGCCGCCGGATCGGCGTAGAGCTGGCGCACGGCCGTCGTGAGCGCGTTCTTGGGGAGCGACGGCGGATCGGGCATCCGGATCGCTCGAGCTTAGCCCACCCCTTCAGATGCCGCCGTTCACCGGCACCACCTTGCCGCTCACGTACGTGTTCTCGAGCGCGAGCCACACGATCGCCTTGGCCGCCTCGGCGGCGGTCCCGACCCTGCGGAGCGCGCTGAACGCCTTGAAGTCGGCGAGCACCCGCGGATCGAGATCGCGCGACAGCCCGCCCTCGAGCACGCCGAGCGCGACCATGTTGACCCGGATGCCCTTCGGGCCGAGCTCCTTGGCGAGCGCCATCGTCATCGCCGAGAGCTGGCCCTGCGTCGCCGCGAAGTGCACCGGCACCGGGACCGAGTGCGTCCGATCGAGGGCGCCGACGAGCACGACCTCGCCGCCGCCCGCGGCGGCCATCCGCGGCGCGAGCTCCTGGACGGCGGCGAAGGCCGAGTGCGCGTTGATCGCCTGGGCGGCGAGCCAGTCGGCGTCGGAGAGCTCGGCGAGCGGGGCCGCCCGGCTCACGGCGGCGCAATGGATGAAGAGGTCAGGCGCCGGATCGAGCCCGCGCACCAGCGCGCGCGTCGCGGCGACGTCGGCGAGATCGACGGCGAGGGCGCGCGCGTCGAGCTCGCGCGCCAGCGCCTCGGCCACGTCGCGCCCGCGGTGGTACGTGAACGTCGTCCTCACGCGGGCCGCCGCGAGGCCGCGCACCACCTCGCGGCCGACGGTGCCGCTGCCCCCGAAGACGAGCGCTCGCCGCGGGCTCACGTGAGGCTCTCCAGGTAGTCGAGCTCCTCGCGGCAGGCGCGCGCGAACGCGTCGAGCTTGTCGTCGTCGATGAAGAAGCGCGGCTGCAGCCGGAGCACGCTCCAGTCGTGCCCGCAGGTGAAGCAGAAGAATCCGCGCCGGAAGAGGCGGTGGCAGAGGAGCGGGCCGATGGTGGCGCGCCCCGCGAGCTCGGGGTAGCCGAAGTGCTCGAACGAGAGCCAGGCGTGCTCCGGCTGGCGCAGGGCGACGCCGACCATCAGGCCGCGGCCGCGGATCTCGCAGAAGAGCGGCGAGCCCTCGAGCTCGCGGCGCAGGGCCGCGCGGAAGCGCTCGCCCTTCCGGCGAATGTCGTCGAGCAGCGCGTCCGTCAGCAGATCGAGCGCGGCGATGACGGCCACCGAGCCGAGGGCGTTGTACCCGAAGGTGGTGTTGTGCGACTCGCCGTCCTCGAAGTCGGCGCCGTAGGCGCGCTCGAAGAGATCGCGGCGGGTCAGCATCGCCGAGACCGGGACCAGCCCGCCGCCGAGCTGCTTGCCGAGCAGGACGGCATCGGGCCGGCGCGGCCAGCTCGCCGAGGCGAGGAAGTCGCCCGAGCGCCCCAACGAGGTCTGCACCTCGTCGGCGATGAGGAGGACGTCGTGCTTGACGGTGAGCTCGCAGAGCGCCGCGACGTAGCCCGGCGAGAGCGCGCGGACCCCGCCCTCGCCCTGGATGGGCTCGACCACGACCGCGCCCACGCCGCCGGCCGCGAGCGCCGCCTCGAGCGCGCCCGCGTCGTCGAACGGGAGCGACTCGACGCCGGGCAGGTGCGGGCCGAAGGGATCGCGGAACGGGCCGGCCTGCATGAGCGCGACGCTGCCGAAGCTGCAGCCGTGGTAGCCGCCCTCCAGGCCGAGGATGCGCGGGCGCCGCGTCGCGGCGCGCGCGAGCTTGAGGCCGGCCTCGACGGCGTCGCTGCCGGTGCAAGCGAAGAACGCGCTCGTGTAGCCGCTCCGCTCGCAGAGCATCCGCGCGGCGCGCCCGGCGAACGGCGAGACGCGGGACGGGTACCAGGTGGGCGCGTCGGTCGCGAGGAACTCCTGGAGCGCGGCGACGACCGAGGGCGGGCGATGCCCGAAGGCCTGCGTGCCGTGGAAGTCCTCGATGAGCCGGCCGTCGGGATCGCAGAGCGCCCCGCCCTCGGCGCGGACCAGGTGGATGGGCTCGCCCGCGAGCGAGGCGCGCTGGAAGATGAGCGGGTTGACGAACTGCCGGTACTCGTCGAACCCCTTGCGGAGGATCTCGGCCTGGCGCGGCGGCGTCACCTAGAGGCCTCCGTCGAGCACGATCTTCGCGCCGGTCATGAAGCGGTTGTCGTCCGAGACGAGGAACGCGACGGCGCGCGCCACCTCGTCGGCGGTCCCGAGCCGACCGAGCGGGCAGCGCTCGAGGTACTCGGCGATGCGGTGCTGCGGGAGCATCGTGGCGAGCCCCACGTCGAGCAGCCCGGGCGAGACGAGGTTCACGGTGATGCCGTAGCGCCCGACCTCGAGCGCGAGCGCCTCGGTGAAGCCGCGGAGCGCCGACTTGGCGGCGGCGAAGTGGACCGGCGACTCGACGAAGCGCTCCGAGGCGAACGAGCCCACGTTGAGGATGTGGCCGCGCTTGTCGCGGATCATCCGGCGCAGCACGGCGCGCGAGAAGAGATAGGCGCCCTTGACGTTCACCGCCATGACCTGGTCCCAGTCGGCCTCCTCGAGCAGCGCGATGGGCAGGACCTGGGTGATGCCGGCGTTGTTGACGAGCACGTCGATGCCGCCCCACGCGGCGAGGAGCTCGGAGACGGTGCGCTGGACGTGCGCGGCGTCGGCGACCGAGCCCTTGAAGACGAGCGGCGGATCGCCGATCTCGGCGATCCGGTCGCGCGCCTCGTCGGCGTCGTCGTCGTTGCGCGAGTAGGTGAAGGCCACCTTGGCGCCGGCGCCGGCGAGCGCGAGCCCGATGGACAGCCCGAGGCCGCGGGAGCCGCCGGTCACGAGGCAGCGCTTGCCGGCGAGGTCCGGCCGCCGATCGGGCGCCACGCTAGCCTCGCACCAGCGGGAGCGAGCGCGCGAGCTGGCGCTGGCCGCCGGAGCGCTCGTTCCAGCGGAGGGGCGCGACGTTGAAGCGCGCCTCCTTCTCGCGGTAGAGCACGTTGTAGCTGCACACCGGGATGGTGGCCCCGTCGGCGTAGCAGTTGGAGTCGCAGCACTGGACGATGCGCTCGTTGTCGAACGTCTCCTCGTCCATGTGCGAGTGGACGTAGATCGCCTTGGCGGCGCGCTCGCCGACCCGGAGCGCCTCGGCGCGCGGCACGCGCCGGCCGGAGGGGAACATCCCGTCGAGGAGGCGGCGCAGGATCCGGAGGGTGCGCTCGGCCTCGTCGCCGCCCTCGGACCAGAGCCGATCGATGGCGTCGCGCATGGCGAGCTCGAGGCGAGGCGTGGGCTCGAGGTAGAGTCGGTCGGACAGGCTCGCGTAGAACGCGTCGCGCCCGAGGACGCGCGCGAACGGCACCGGCGGCCCGCCCTCGGGATCGAGGAGCAGGTAGGCGATCTGGTAGCAGAGGGGGTGCGCGCACGGCGACGGGACGAAGTCGTCGTGGCGGAGCAGGCCGCCGCTCGTCTCCTCGATGCGCGCCAGCACCTCGCGCATCGAGATGCGACCGCTCCGGTCGCGCTTGACGCCGCCCTGGCCGGTGTACGTCATCGTGTGGATCTCGAGGTGGCGCACGTTCGTGAGGCGCATCCCGAGCTCGATGATCTTGCCGATCTCGTGATCGTTCACGCCGCGCGTCATCACCGGGATGAGCGTGGTGTCGACGTCGTGCTTCTCCAAGAGCTCGAGGCAGCGCATCTTGGTCTCGAGCAGGTGCGCGCCCTGCAGATCGAAGTCGACGGCCTCGTCGAACGAGTCGAACGAGAGGGCGACCCGGCCGCCCAGCTCGGCGAGGCGCCGCACCAGCGACTCGTCCTTCGCCAGCCGGATGCCGTTGGTGCAGATGGTGACGCGGTGGATGCCCTTCTGCTGGGCGCGCTCGATGAGCTCGAGGAAGCGCGGATGGAGCGTGGGCTCGCCGCCGGTGAAGTTGACGATGTCGAGCTCGCCCCCGTGATCCGCCACGAGGTGCTCGAGGATCCGGTCGAGCTCGGCGTCCCCCATGTGGAAGGCGTCGTCGTTCTTGTTGTGGACGTAGCAGATCGGGCAGTCGAGGTTGCAGGCGCTGGTGATGGTGACCACCGGCAGGCGCACCTTCTGCTCGTGCTCGTCGCAGGGGCCGCAGTCGAACGGGCACCCATGCTCGATCTCCTTCTTCACGTGCCGAGGCCGCGCCTCGGGCGGCTGCATCGCGCGCGTGCGCTCGTACCACGCGGCGTCGTCGCCGATGCGGACGTCCTGCGCGCCGTGCGCCGGACAAGCCTTGCGCATCCACACCTCGGCGCCCGCGGCGACGACGCGCGCGGGGATGGCGTTCTTGCACTCGCGGCAGAGGCTCACGGTCTCGTGGATCAGCCGCCCCCCCGGATCCGTGTGGCTCGCCATGGCGCCCGAGCGTAGGGCATGGCCGGGGGCCGCGGCCAGCGCGGGCAGCGGGGTAGCCCGGGTCGCCCACGACAGCGACCCGGGCGCCGGCCACGCCGACTCTCTTCGACGGTGGGCCTACCCGCTTTTCAGCGCACGGTCTCGTCGCCCTCCACGACGTGCTCCGCCACATCGCAGAACCCGGGGCTCTCGGGTCCATCAAGGAACCGGCACGCGCTCCCCTCTGGGCAGTCGGCGTCGGTCGCGCAATGCGCCGGTGCCCGGAGCGACGTCCCCCCGGGGTCGGCGGGCGCTCCGCAAACTCCGGGGCTCTCCTGCCCGTCGGCGTGCGTGCAGCCGCTCCCGTCCAGGCAATCGGCGTCTGTCTCGCAGGCGACCGCCATCACGTTGGTCTCTGTCCCACCCGAAACATCCGGCGGATCCGGTGTGGGCGGCTGCGGCACGGGCGAGGGCTCGGTGACGGAGCACGCGGCGAGCAGCAACGTTGCGGCGACGGGCGCCAACGAGCGTCCATGTCGATGACGGCTCTTCATGTGTCACTCCTGTGCATCGCCGGACCCCGCCAGGAACTTCGTTCCCACCCCTGCGGGTGCGCCCTGGAGCGAACGGCTGTTTCGGTAGGTTCAGCAACGGGCGGACCAGCTCGAGGGGGAACACACGGGAACTCGCCTTGACGAGCGTCCGCCGAGCACGGCTACGACGCGTTGGGCGGCGCCACCTCCCGGGTGAGCCGCATCCTGCCGCCGCGGTCTGCCCTCATGGGCACGGCCGTCGTGCGAGCGCTCGCCAGGCCCGTCTTCCCTCTCGCTGTCGTCGCACTCGGCATGCGTCGCCGCAGCCCGATCGACTCGCGACGCCGATCGGGCATGGACGTCGCGTCACCACACGACCGTGGTGGGCTCTGCGCGGTCGGCGAGCAGCCCATCGCCGATCTGCCCGAAGTCGCCCTCGCCCCAGCAGCGCACGGCGCCGGTCTGCAGGAGGGCGCACGTGTTCCTCCAGCCGCACGCGATCTCGACGGCGGCCGCGCCCAGATCCTGAACGAACGAGGGGATGGGGTTGTCGTCCGGGCCGAACGAGCCGTCGCCGAGCTGGCCGCTCAGATCGCTGCCCCAGCAGCGCACCAGACCATCGGCGGAGCGCGCACAGGAATGACGCCAGCCCGCGCACAGCTGGGCGATCTCGACGCCGGCGGGCATCGCGACGAACACCGGGATCAGCGGCTCGACCCCGATCGGGGTCCAGCCGATCTGGCCATCGTCGTCGTTGCCCCAGCAGTACAGGCCCGAGTCCGTCGCGGCGCAGGCGTGGTCGCTACCGCAAGCCATGGTCACGATCCCGGTGAGGCCTGGGTCGACCGGAGCTCCGCTGGGCGCGTCGCTCCCGTCCCCGAGCATGCCATCGTTGTTGGCGCCCCAGCACCTCGACGTCCGGTCGTCGAGTAGCGCGCAGTTGAAGCGTGACCCTGCGAAGACCGCGACCGCCTTCGAGGGGAGCGCCACCTCTTGCGCTGTCGGCGCTTGCGAGCCGCCGATGGTGCCGTTGCCGAGCTCGCCGAGCTCGTTGTCCCCCCAGCAACCGACGGCACCCGTCGAGAACCGCGCGCAGGTGTGCCGCGACCCACCCGCGAGCTCGTCGATGTCGCCGAAGGGGAGGCTCACGGGGACGGCCGTGCGCGGCGTGGGCGACGCGGTGCCGAGCTCGCCGTGATCGTTCTCGCCCCAGCACCATCCCGACCCCGCCGCCGACCACGCACAGACGTGACGCGTCGACGTGAAGGCGCCGGCGACGCTGCCGGGCGGCAGCGTTTCGAGGGGTGTGGGCGAGAAGGCCAGCTCCGAGGGGTGCGCGAGCTCGAGATCGTCGTTGTTCCCCCAGCATCGCAGTGACGCATCCGAGAGGATCGCGCAGAACCCCTCGCCTTCGCCCTTGGAGAGGGCCGTCACGGACCGGCACGCGCCCGCGCTGCACGCAGGTTCACTCGTCGGACAGCTCGCGACTTGCCACCCACCCTCGACCGAGCACGTCTCGAGAGCGCTCCCTGATGCGCAGCGCGTCTCGCCGGCGACGCAGCCACATGCGCCCGGCACCGCGCAATCGATCCCCGACCCGCCGCCGCCCGTCGCGCCGCCGCCGCCGGAGGCGGTCCCGCCTGCTCCCGCGCTCGCGCCGGGCGGCAGCTCCTCGATCCCGAGCACGCTCGCGCAGCCGGTCGCGAGAAGGGGGGCGGCACCGATCAGGAGAAGCGCTCTCCGCATGAGGGCATTCGAGGTGATCTGCCTCGCAGGTTCAACCCAGGAGCGGGGCCCGTGCCAGCTGCCGAAGCCAGGTGCCGTCGTGTCGCGCTGGTCGAGCCCGCGCGGCCAGATCGGCTCGGCTGCGCCCAAGCGTGAACGCGGCGCGCCACACCGCGTCACGGCGGGACCCTCGCGAGCACCGCCCGCGCCGTGGTGGAGAGCCCCTCGGGGTCCGCCGCCGCCTCCAGCTTGCGCAGGGCGCGCGCGAGCTCGAAGGCGCGCAGCCGCCCCGCGGCCCCGAGATCGTGCCACGCCGGGTGGTAGCGGAGCTCGTCGCGCGCCGGCGGCCGGTGGGCGCCGGCCACCTGCTCGACGAGCAGACCGTCGTCGCGCTCTTCGTCGCTCATGCCCCGAGCTCCTGGTCGACGGCGACGCCGCGCTTCTTCAAGCACTCGGCCAGGAAGCGGCGCGCGCGGGTGAAGTTCTGGAGGAAGGTGTTGAGGCGCATCCCGAGCGCCTCGGCGAGATCGAGGTCCTCGGTCCCGCCGGCGCCGTCGAGTCGGGCGTCGAGCGCCCGGCGCGGCTGCTCCGGCAGCGCCTCGCGGCATTCGGCGAGGACGCGGCGGAGCATCGGGTCGGGCGCCTCGGGCGAGGCGGTGCCTTCGTCGAGGGCGCGCTCGAGGTCCTCGTCCGTCGCGGGGCGCGCGCGCGTGCGGCGCACCTCGCTCACGGCGAGGTTCCGCGCCATGCGGACCCCGAGGCGGAGCAGGCCGTTGGCGCGGCCGTCGGGCACGAAGCGGGGCGCCACCTGCCAGACGCGGAGGAGCGCCTCCTGGAGCACGGCCTCGACGTCCACCACCGTCGCGAAGGAGCGCAGGCTCTCACGCATCGGGCCCTCGGCCGCGGCCATCCAGCGCCCGAACGCGCGGGTGTCGCGGGCCGAGATGGCGGGGAGGTGGACGTCGAGATCCATGGTCAGCGAGTGAGGAGCCAGACGACGAGCGCGACGATCGCCAGGAGGAAGAAGAGCACCACGAGCGCGGGCGCGATCCGGCGCTTCTTCGAGCGCGCGGCCTGCTCGCCGAGCCCCATCTCCGCGCGCGCGTGGCGCGCCGGCGCGGACGGGAACGAGGGCGCGCGTTCGCGACGGTCGGAGACCAGCGTCGCCGGCGCGTCCTCGAGATCCATCGACGCCGGCGCCGGCGGCATCATCGCCGCAGGGCGCGGGACGCCGCCGGCGAGCGCCATCCCGAACGCCTGCTGCCCGAACGACATCGGCGCGGCAGCGAGGCCGAAGCTCGCCATCGACGTCCCGTACGGCAGCTCCTGCGGGATCTCCTCGCGGCGCGAGCCGCGCGTCGGATCGACGGTGCGGTCCTCGTCGATCGCGACCCACGAGGTCTGGCGAGTGGCGATCTGGAAGACCACACCCACGCTCTCGATCTCGCGATCGATCGCGGCGGTGTCGCGCCCCATGGTCCAGCGCGTCTCGAGATCGGCCACGCGCTCGCGGGCGTAGAGGGCGACGATGCCGGCCTCGCCGTCGCCGGGCGCGACGGGGCCGACGCGCAGGCGCTGCTCCCACGCGCCGGTCGCGAGGCGGCCCCGCACCACGATATCGCCGCCCTCGGCGCGGAGCCTCAGCGCGGCGCGCACCGGGGCGCCGGCGAAGACGTCGGGCAGGTGCTCGGGCGCGTGCTCGACCACGGCGTCGCCCTCGACCACGAGATCGGTGAGCACCGGCGCCGACGTGCGATCGAGCAGCGCGCGCGCCGCCTTCTCGGCGTCCTCGTCGAGGCCGACGAGGATCTCGGCGCCGCGCCCGGCGCGCGCGATCGACGTCGAGAGCGTGCGGTTCACCGCCGAGCCGACGCCGGCCACGTGCATGCGGCACCCCGCGGGCAGGCTCTCGTGCAGCGTGGTCACGAGCTGTTGCTCCCCACCGGCGTAGCCGTCGGTGACGAGGACCACCTGACGCTGCGCGCCCGGCCGCACCGTCCGGAGCGCCTCGAGGATGCCCGAGCGCATCTCGGTGCCGCCGCTCGCGCGGCGCGCCTCGAGCCAGCGGATCGCGCGCTGCTTCTCCGCCGCCGTGCCGGGGACGGCATCGCGCTGGTAGCGGTTGGGGCGGTCGCCGAACTCGACCAGCTCGAGGCGATCGGACTCGCCGAGCGAGGCGATGAGGCTCCCGACGACCCGCTTGGCCTGCGCGAGCGGAGGGCCGTCCATGGATCCGCTGGTGTCGAGCAGGACGATGAGATCGCGCGGGACCGACGCGAGCCGAGCGTCGGGCGAGGGCGGGACGATGGTGAGCAGACCGTAGGCGTGGTGCGCGTGCGGCGCCGCGGCCACCGGCCGGGCGGCGCGCACGGCGAGGCCGACCTCGGGCGCGGCCACCGCCCAGCGCACCACGATGTCGCGGTCGAGGCGCGCGCCCTCGAGCGCCGAGAGCTCGACCGCGCCGTCGCCCTTGGCGCGCAGCGCGTGCGACGGCGACTCGATGCGCCTGCCGCGCGTGATCGCGTCGCGCACGGCGAGCTCGAGGTGGACGCGGGCGGCGATCCCCTGGGGCGCGACCTCGACGCCGACGTCGCGCGCGTCCTCGGGCGTGTCGGTCGCCGCGAGGTAGCGCGGCCCGATCACCGTGGGGAAACGGAGCTCCCACTCGCCCGCCGCGAGCCAGGCGAGGCGCTGGTCGACCGTGATCCGCGCGACGAGGCGCTCGCGCGCCGGGAGGTTGCCGATCTCCTGGGTGAAGACGTCGGCGCGGCTCTGCTCGAGGAGCGCCGCGGTCTTGCCGGCGACGAGCGCCTGCTCGAAGCGCTCGCGCGCGCGGGCCTTCGGGTCGACGCGCCCGGCGACCGTGCGCCCGCCGATCTCGAAGGCGTAGCCGCTCACGGCGCCGTCGGCGGGCAGGGGCATGCGGTAGGTGACGCGAAGCGTCTCGTCGTGGGGGTTCTCGAACGTCTGCTCGAGGACGGCGCGCGCGATGCCGCCTCCGGCGCTGACGCGCAGCGTCGCCCCGATGAGCGCCAGCGCGCGCCCGTCGTCGGTGACGAGCTCGGCGCCGCGCAGGGCGTCGTCCGGGGCGGGGCTCTGGGGCATGCGGTAGGGCGAGGAGCGGAGCGGAGAGGGCCAGGCTAGCGTCATCGGAGGGCCTTTCGTGGGGGTCGCGCCCGACGCCGTCCGGCCCCGGGCCGGCCCGGCGCTCGGGCTCACGGGGCCAACGCGGCGGCCTCCGGGCTGGTGACAAGAAATCGTGAGGACGCCGGGGCGCGAGCCGGAGTGCCATCGCCCGCCCATCGGAGCCTCAGCGCTTCCTCAGCAAATCCGAGCAGGAACGCTTGGGCGTGACAGGCATCCCCGTGCTGCTGCAGCATCGACGACGAGCTCGATCGCGAGCCGCATGCCGGCTGGAGTCGGAAGAGCCGGCAGCACCGTCCGGCGCGCTTCGGGGCGCCGGCCGCGGGGGGGCCCGGTAATCGTGGGCGCGGGGGGGGGGTGTAGAGCCGACGGTTAGCGTCGCGGCG
>CAYJPW010000085.1:0-19466 GCA_964372055.1 uncultured Polyangiaceae bacterium | reverse complement strand
GGCCCGCCCGCGGGGTGGTGGGTGCCACTGCGCGGGCCCCCCCGCCGGGGGTGGGGCGCCCCCCCCGCCGCGGGAGGACACGGTAATCTTCGGCGAGGGGTGGCGGTGAAGAGCCTACGATTCGCGTCGCTGCTGGCGAGCTCCTTCGCGCTCACCTCCTGCGGGCTGCTCGCGGGGCTCGGCATCGAACGAGACTACGAGCCCGAGAGCGGCGCCGGCGGCGGTGCGGGGCACGCGGCGGCGCTGGCGGGCGGCGGGGGGCCGGGGGGTGGCGCAGGCACCGGAGCCGGCGGGGAGGGGGGCTCCGCCGGCTCCGGTGGGAGCGTCGGAAGCGGACCCGCGCCGCGCCCCGCCACCGGCTGCGCGCTGGTCGCGACGACGCACCCGATCGGCACGCCGAGCGGCGTGTTCCCCATCGATCCGGACGGCGAGGGGCCGCTCGGCACCATCGACGCATACTGCGAGCTGGAGACGGACGGCGGGGGCTGGACGCTGGTCCTGAACTACCTCCGCCGCGGGGACACCAATCCCCCGCTGCTCGTGAGGAGCGACCAGCTCCCGGTTCGCCACCCCACGCACGTCATGCCGCCGCCGGTAGGCGAGGAGGAGTGGTCGATCGACGGCGGCAAGTACTGGGGCCACGCGGCGCCCGAGCTCGTCGACGCCCTCGACCCCGTCGAGCTCTGGTTCTTCGGGCAGGTGTCGGCGCACGACCGCGTGATGAGCTTCAAGACCAGCCACCCCGGCTGCGTCGCCTACGCCAGGACGGGAGCGGGCAGCTGCAAGGGGATCCAGAACGCGTTCACGCCGTTCCCGGCCCACACCACGCTCTTGCCCGGCGTCGCGACGTTCTTCCAAGAGGACCAGGGGACCAACGCCCTCACGTGGTCGCCGTTCTGCGTCCTCTACTCCATCCACTGGAACCTCCGCTACGGCGGCGCCGAGCGCTGGGAGGTCGACAACTGGTGGGACCCGTGGGCAGACTCCGATCACCGGGTCTACGTGCGCTCGGCCATGGTCTACCCGACGAGCTGCGACGAGGTCGTCGCGCTGAACCCCGGGGCCGAGAGCGGCACGTACGCGCTGGATCCCGACGGCGCCGGCGCGGGCGCCGTCGTCGAGACCGTTTGCGCGTTCCCGTGACCCCGCACTAGCTTCGTCCCGTGGCGCTACACCTCACCTTCACCGATTTCGAGCTCGACGAGGCGCGGTTCGAGCTGCGGCGCCGCGGCAATCCCGTGACCGTGCAGCCGAAGGTGCTGGACCTGCTCATCTACCTCGCACGCCATCGCGACCGTCTGGTCACCAAGGACGAGCTGCTCGCGACGGTGTGGAAGGGGATCGCGGTCACCGAGGCCTCGCTGACACAGGCGGTGAGCCTCGCGCGGCGCGCGATCGACGACACGCCGGATGCGCAGCAGTCGATCCGGACGATCCGCAGCAAGGGTTTCCAGTTCGTGGCGGCGTGCCACGTCGCCGCGCCCCGCCGTGCCGCCGCGGCCGTGTCCACCCACCGATCCGCCCGCGCCGTGGCGCGCGCCCCGGTCACGGAGGCGGGCATCACGCTCCTGGAGACCGCTCGGGACGAGTCCCCGCGGTCGACCGAGCGGCGCACCGCCGCTCACCTGTTCGCCGTGCTCCACTGCGAGCGGCCCGACGCCGGCGGCGCGGGCTGGTCGCTCGCAGGCGTCGACGAGGTCCGCATCGTCCGCGGCTCGGAGCGGCGCGCGGCGCGCGAGGCGGGCTCGATCACGTGCGTGCTCACCCTGACGCTCCCGGGGCGCCTGATGTCGCGGCTCCACGCGCGCATCGTCCGCACCGCGTCGGAGTGGTTGATCGTCGACGAGCGCTCGAAGAACGGTACGTTCGTGAACGGCGAGCGCGTCGACAAGCGCCCGCTCCGCCCGGGCGACCTGATCGAGTGCGGCCGCACCCTGCTGCGCTTCGCCGACGAGCCGGCGATCGCGGGGGCGGCACCCGACGCGGACTCGCGGGGCGTGGCCGGCGATCTCCTGCCCACGGTCACGCCCGGCGTCGCGGCGCTGGCGCGCGATCTCGAGCGCCTCGCCCCCACGGACCTGCCCATCTTGCTCTTGGGGGAGAGCGGGGTCGGCAAGACCCACGTCGCGCATGGCCTCCACGGCCGCTCCGGGCGGCGGGGGCCGCTCGTGAGCCTCGACCTCGGGACGCTCGCGAGCGAAGGGCCGCTGTCGGGAGCCCCGGGCTCGCCGCTGGAGCAGGCGCGATCCGGGACGCTGCTGCTCGAGAGCCTCGAGCGGATCCGCGGCGAGCTCGTGGGCTCGCTGCTGAGGGCGATCGAGTCCACGCCCGACGTTCGCTTCGTCTGCACCTGCATCGGCGGCGCCGCAGGAATCGCGGAGCGGCTGCCCGCGGATCTCGTCACCCGCGTGTCCGGCTTCCGCTGCGAGCTCCCGCCGCTGCGCGAGCGCGGCGGCGACCTCGGGCTGCTCGTCGCCTCCGTGCTCCGGGAGTCGGGGCGGACGGCGATCGAGTTCGACGCCGCCGCGGGCCGGGCGCTGGTTCGCCACGCGTGGCCCGGCAACGTGCGCGAGCTGGCGCGGACGCTCGAGGTGGCGGCCGCGCTGTCGCATGGCGGTCCGATCGGCCTCGAGCACCTCCCGCCGGAGATGCGCGCGCGCCCCCGGTGAGGTCAGAAGCGGAAGCTACACGCGACGAAGCCTCCCGCCGGGGTGACGCCGGCTGCGAGCTTCGGCGCCGGCGCCGTGGCCTTCGAGCTCGGCTCGACGAGCAGCAGCACGGCCGCCGCGCCGAGACCGACGAGCCCGGCGCCGAAGCTCACGTTCGACCAGAGCGCCGCCGTCCTCGCCTCGCGGTCGAGCTCGACGCCCTCGTCGCTCGTGCACTTCGGCTCCGGGCCGCAGAGCTCGTCGCGCTCGGACTTCTTCGTCAGCGTCATCACGCCGAAGACGGTCCCGACGCCGATCCCGACCACGCCGACACCCGCCGCGGCGTAGATCCACGGGCGGAGGGAGGGCCGCGGCTCCGGCTCGGGGGCGGGCCGTTCGCTGCGCGGCGCGGATCGCACCGGAGCGGCCGTCGATCGCGGCGCCGGAGCCGGCGCGGGCGCGAGGGGCACGAGCTCGAACGACAGCACGGTCGTGGAGCCGGCCGGCAGCGTGGCGTCGGACTCGGAGGGCGCGTGCCCCGGCGCCCGCACCTGCACATGCGCGGCCCCCGCCAGCACCCGGACCGGACGCTCCAGCGGCAGCGTCGCGACCACGGCCCCGTTCACGACGAGCTCGGCGCCGCCGACGTTGGAGCGCACCGTCAGCGACGCCAGCTGCCTGGCGACGATCTCGAGGGCTTGCTCGAGCGCGGCGCGGTTCTGCACGACCCACGGCTCGCCGGCGGCGGCGAGCGCGTCTTCCAGGTAACGCTCGGCCTCGACGTAGAGACGGATCGACTTCGCGGCGAGCCCCATCTGCCCGAGCGCGCGGGCCGACGGCTGGATCGCGTACGCCTGCCGGAAGCGTTCGAGCGCCTCGCTCTCGCGCCCCTCCTTCCTGAGCTCGACGCCCTCGCGGAGCAGAGCATCGGCCCGGCCCTGAGCCTCCGCCGCCGCGGCGCCGGCGTCGCGGGGGGCGGGCTCCTGCGCCCGCGCCACCGGCGCGAGCGCCACGAGCGCGAGCACGATCAACGCGCGCACGCGCATGCGGAGCCGTGAGACCGCGGCTGGAGAGAAGTCCAAGCCCTCACTCCACGATCGGGATCCCGTCGATGTCGCGCCGAGGCGGCGGCGCCGACGCCGGCGGGGCGCTCGCCGCGGGCCTGCGCGACGTCTTCGCCGCGGCGGTGGCGGGGGCTGGCCGGCGCTCGGGCGCCGGGGCAGCGGACGGTGGCGGCGACGCGCCGCCGCTCGTCGGGGCGGATGCCGGAGCTCCATCCGACGTGGGGGCATCGCCGCCCGCGGCGCCGGCGGGCGGGCTCGATGGCGGCTTCGGGTCGCGCGGCGTCTCGGCGGTGCCTGGAGCGGGCGGCGCCTGGGCGCTCGAGCCGCCGCGAACGTGGTCGGCGCCTGGGCTCGAGCCGCCGCGAACGCGGTCGGCGCCTGGGCTCGAGCGATCCACGACGACGAGCCACGCGATCGCGCCGGCCACGGCCACGGCCGCGAGCCCCATCGCCGCCACCGGCGCGCGTCCGGTCGCGTCGCGTCGCGCCGGCGTCTCCCGCGCTTCGCCGGCGGTGCGGAGCGTCGAGGAGAGGCCGTCGCCGGTCACCGACATCGGGCCCGCGGCCTCGCTGGGCTCGCGCTCGCCCGCGGGCGCCGGCGCGCCCATCGCCCCGACGCGCTCGGCGGCGAGCCGGCCCCGCTTGGAGGCGAACGGCACCAGATCGTCCACGAGCGCCGCGACCGAGGGGGTGCGCTCCTCGGGGCGCTTCGCCAGAGCCGCCTCGATGACCGCCCACAGCTCCACCGGCACCTCGGGGCGGAGCGCACGAAGATCACGGGGCGGATCGGTGAAGATGGTCGCGGTCACCTCGCGCGGCGTCTCGCCGGAGAACGGGTGCTCGCCCGAGAGCAGGTGAAACAAGGTCACCGCGAGCGACCAGACGTCCGTTCGCGCGTCGATCTTCGCGGGGTTGCGGAGCTGCTCCGGCGACATGTAGTACGGCGTCCCGAGCACCGCGTCCTCTGCCGTCTTCTCGCAGTCGGTCTCACCGACGGGATCGGGCACTTTCGAGATGCCGAAGTCGAGGACCTTCACGAGCTCGAGCGTCGCGGTCCGCGTCCAGAACAGGTTCGCCGGCTTCAGGTCACGATGGACGATGCCGATCGCGTGCGCCTCGGCGACCGCCACGCAGGCCTCGAGGATCCCGTCGACGGCATCCTCGACGGCGAGCGGCCCGTCGCGCCGCACGCGCGCCGCGAGATCCGTGCCCTCGAGCAGCTCCATCACGATGAACGGGGCGCCCTCGTGCACGCCGAGATCGAAGACGCGGACGACGTTCTCGCTCGAGAGCGCCTGCGCCGCGCGCGCTTCGCGGAACAGCCTGCGCTCGGCGGATGCGCCGTGGTTCGCCTGGAGGAATTTGACCGCGACCGTCTTCTTCAGGAAGAGGTGCTCGGCCTTGACCAGGCAGCCCATGCCTCCGCTGCCGAGCGCGCCGACGACGCGGTACTTGTCGGCCAGGACCGTGCCGGCCGGCGGCGCGGCCTCGAATCCCGCGCCCTTCGAGACCTCACCCCCCAGCATGCTCGACGAGAGCGTAGCCAACCTCGCCCGCCATGGCGACCGGCGAGTGGCGCGATCGGGCGCGCGGCGGTGGTCAGCGGAGTGACCGCACCACGCCACCGAGAGGGAGACATCGGCGCTCGAGCGCGTAGACTGGGCTCCATGGTCGCGATCGCCGCGGTCGCCCTCGTCCTCGGTCTCTGGTGGCTCTCGCGCGCGAGCGAGATGTTCTGCGTCTCGGTCCGGAACGGCAGGGTCCTCGTGGTCCGCGGGCGCGTCCCCCCGGGCCTGCTCGGCGACATCAAGGACATCGTCGCGAAACCCGCGGTGTCGAGCGCCACCATCCGCGCGGTGAAGCACGAGGAGGCCGCGCGCCTTCTGGTCTCGGGCAACATCGACGACGGCCGCGCGCAGCGCCTGAAGAACTGCTTCCGGCTCTATCCGATTGCGCGGCTGCGCTCCGCGCCGTTGATCGAGAGGCCCACGCTCGGCCAGCTCCTCGGCATCGCGTGGCTGGCGTGGTTCCTGGACGGCACGCTGCGCCGCTGAGGGGATCACCACACGGGCTGGTCGTCGGCGATCGGGAGCACGCAGCCGTCGATCGCCGACACGCCGCACTGCGGCACGGCGGGCCCTCGTTCGCCGCCACGTTCCCGGGCGAGCGTGGTCGGGCAAGGTGCATCGGCCGTAGGGTCCGACCACGCGCCTGCGGGAGCGACGGCTGCGGTGCTCGGGCTGAGCGGCCTTCTCCTCGGGGAGGCCGAGGGGAGGAGCGCGCGATGAGACCCTCGCCTCGTGCCGAGACGCCACGCGGTGCATGCGTCGGGTGACCGGTCCGTCTCGGAGCCGAACGCTCGCGCCGATGCCTTAGACTCGGCGCTCGTCATGCGCTCCGTGCTCGGTCCCTTCCGGCAGCTCCACTGGCTCCGCGTGTCGAACGTCTTCCTGCTCGATGGAGGCCCCGGCGATCGCTGGCTCATCGACACCGGGCACGCGGCCGAGCGGGCGGCCCTGCTCCTCGAGCTCCGGCGTGCGCGCCTCGAGCCGCGGGACCTGGCGGGAGTGCTGCTCACGCACAGGCACTCGGATCACGCCGGAAACGCCGCGTTCCTGCAGCGGCTCGGCGCGCGCATCTTCGCTCACCACGCCGACGCGGAGGTCCTCGCCGGGCGCGCGCCACGAGCGCCGCTCGAGCGCGGGGAAGGGAGCGCGCTCGCGGGGCTCTTCGCGGCGATCGAGAACCGCTTCCCTCCGGCGCGCGTCGTCGCCGACCGCGCGCTCGAGGACGGCGACGCCGTGGCGGGGATGGAGGTGCACTGGACGCCGGGCCACACCGAGGGCTCGGTGTTCTACAGGCACGCGCCGACCGGCTGCCTCCTCTCGGGCGACACGCTGCTCATGGCGCACCCACCGCTGACGGTGCGAGCGGGCCTGGCGATGCCCTACCCGAGCTACGCGCTGGATCTGGCCAAGGCGCGCGCATCGCTCAGGGCGTTCCACGCGAAGGCGCTCGGCTACGAGCACCTCCTCGCGGGGCACGGTCCGCCCCTGATCGGCGGCGCGCGCGAGAAGGTCCTCGAGCTGCTCCAGGCGAGCGGCGCGTGAGGCGATCGGCGATGAGGCTCCCGCGGCGCGCGGCGCAGCCGCCTTCACGGCTCAGCGGACCTCGAGGCCTCGTTCGCGGAACACGGCGGCGACCCGCTCGACGAGCTCGGGGTCCGGCGGGGAGGTGTCGCGCAGCGAGTACTCGATCCCGAGCCGCTCCCACTTGAAGCGACCCATCTGATGGAACGGCAGCACCTCGACGCGCTCCACGTTGCGCAACGTGGTCACGAAGTCGGCCAGCCCTGCGACGTTCTCGGCGGCGTCCGTCAGCCCCGGCACGAGCACGAAGCGCACCCACGTCGGCTTGCCCATGGCCGAGAGCCGCCGGGCGAAGCGCAGGACGGGCGCGACGTTGCTGCCCGTCACGCGCCGGTGCGTGGCCGGATCCCAGGATTTCACGTCCAGGAGGACGAGATCGACGAGCGCGAGGTCGGCGTCGGAGATGCGATGACCGAGGTAACCGTTGGTCTCGAGCACGGTGTGCAGGCCGAGCCGCTTGCACTCGCCGAGGACGCGGACGACGAACGGTGCCTGCATCAGCGGCTCGCCGCCGCTGATCGTCACGCCGCCTTTGGCGATCGCGAGGAAGCGGACGTACTTGGCGACCTCGTCCATCACCTGCGGGGCGGTGACCCAGCGGCCGTTGCCGAGCTTCCACGTGTCCGGGTTGTGGCAGTACTTGCAGCGGAAGCAGCAGCCGCTCGTGAACAGGACGAAGCGGATGCCGGGGCCGTCCACCGCCGATCCGGTCTCGAAGGAGTGAATGAAGCCGGCCGATCCGCTCGCCAGCGCGGCGCGGAGCTCGCCGCGCGAGCTCGGCGCGGCGCTCGGGACATGCATTGGAGATGCGCTCCCCGGCACGGCGACCCTCGACCTCCTACGCGGCGCGATGGAACGTGCGGCCGACCACGTCGAGCTGCTGCTCGCGCGTCAGCTTGACGAAGTTCACCGCGTACCCGGAGACCCGGATGGTCAGCTGTGGATAGCGCTCTGGGTGATCCATGGCGTCGAGCAGCATCTCCCTGTCGAGCACGTTGACGTTCGCGTGGAAGCCGTGCTCGCCGAAGTAGCCGTCCAGCAGGTTGACCAGGTTCTCCGTCCGAGCCTCGCGCGTCCCGCCGAGGCCCTCCGGCGTCAGCGTCGAGGTCATCGAGATGCCGTCCTGCGCCTCGGAGTACGGGATCTTCGCCACCGACAGCGCGGAGGCCACGAAGCCGTGGCTGTCGCGGCCGTGCATCGGGTTCGCGCCCGGCGCGAACGGCTGGCCCCGGCGGCGGCCGTCGGGCGTGTTGCCGGTGTTCTTCCCGTAGACCACGTTCGACGTGATCGTCAGCACCGACTGGGTGTGCACGGCGTTGCGGTAGGTGGGGTGGCGGCGCAGCTTCGCCATGAACGCCTCGACCAACCACACGGCCAGGCCGTCGACCCGCTCGTCGTTGTTGCCGAACGTCGGGAACTCCCCCTCGGTCTCGTAGTCGGTCACCAGGCCGGTCGCGTCCCGGACGACCTTGACGCGCGCGTGCTTGATCGCCGAGAGGCTGTCGGCGACGACCGACAGGCCGGCGATCCCGAACGCCATGGTCCTCAGCGGATCGTGGTCGTGGAGCGCCATCTCGATCCGCTCGTAGGCGTACTTGTCGTGCATGGAATGGATGCAGTTCATCGCCTCGACGTAGACCCGCGCGAGCCAGTCCATCATCCGATCGAGCCTCTGCCTGACGTCGTCGTAATCGAGCTCCTCGCCGCTCACCGGCTCGGTCGCCGGCCCGACCTGCTCTCCGGAGATCTCGTCCCTCCCGCCGTTGATGGCGTACAAGAGGCACTTGGCGAGGTTGACCCGCGCGCCGAAGAGCTGCATCTGCTTGCCGACCGTCATCGCCGAGACGCAGCAGGCGATGGCCGTGTCGTCGCCCCACATCGGCCTCATCAGCTCGTCGCTCTCGTACTGGATCGAGCTGGTGTCGATCGACACCTCCGCGCAGAACCGCTTGAAGCCCTCGGGCAGCCGCGGCGACCAGAAGATCGTCATGTTCGGCTCGGGGGCGGGCCCCAGGTTGTAGAGCGTCTGCAGGAAACGGAAGCTCGTCCTGGTGACGAGCGGCCGGCCGCCTTCGCCCATGCCGCCGATCGACTCGGTCACCCAGGTCGGATCGCCGGAGAAGAGCGCGTCGTACTCGGGCGTGCGCAGGAAGCGGACGATGCGGAGCTTGATCACGAGGTCGTCGACGAGCTCCTGCGCCTCGGCTTCGCCGAGCCGCCCCTCGCGCCGATCACGCTCGAGGTAGACGTCGAGGAACGTCGAGGTGCGGCCGAGGGACATCGCGGCGCCGTTCTGCTCCTTCACGGCGGCGAGGTAGGCGAAGTAGAGCCACTGCACGGCCTCGCGGGCGTCGCGCGCGGGGCCGGAGACGTCGAACCCGTACCTCCGCGCCATCGCCTTCAGCTCGTCGAGCGCGCGGATCTGCTCGGCCAGCTCCTCGCGGTCGCGGATGATCGCCTCGGTGGAGAAGGACGCGTCGAGCCGCTCTTTCTCGGCCTGCTTGACCTCGATGAGGCGGTCGACGCCATAGAGCGGGACGCGGCGGTAGTCGCCGATGATGCGCCCGCGGCCGTAGGCGTCGGGCAGGCCGGTGACGATGTGCGATCGGCGCGCCCTCAGGATCTCCTTCGTGTAGACGTCGAAGACGCCGTCGTTGTGGGTCTTCCGGTACTTGGTGAAGATCTCGCGGACCTTCGGGTCGAGCTCGAAGCCATAGGCGGCGAGGCCGGCCTCGACCATCCTCAGGCCCCCTGCCGGGAAGATCGCCCGCTTCAGCGGCGCGTCGGTCTGCAGGCCGACGATCAGCTCGTTCGCCTCGTCGATGTAGCCGGGCGCGTGGGCGGTGATGCTGCTCGGCACCTGCGAGACGTCGAGCACGCCGCGCTTGCGCTCCTCGACGAAGAGCTCGCCGAGCTTGGCCCAGAGTCGCCGTGTTCGCTCGGTGGCCTCGGCGAGGAACGCCGAGCCGCCTTCGTACGGCGTGTAGTTCCGCTGGATGAAATCGCGAACGTCGATGTGCTCTCGCCACGGTCCGGGCGCGAAGCCGCGCCACGGAGCGTTCACATCGGCGTGGCCGGTCGGTCGTTGTCTGGCGACGCTCATGGTGGCACCGCGGACATAACGTCGTATCCCGCGGTGACCAGCCCTCGATCCCGCGCGCCGCGAAGACGTCGATCCGAGGTCCGAGCAGAGGTCGCCGCGCGCCGGCCGGCCGCCCGCTCGCCGGTTCACGCCCTGAACCGCGCTCGGGCGTCGGCCGGAGCATCGAGCGCCGTACCGCGCCGGGTGAGGGACGGACCTGCATTTCCCGGAGCTCTCGCGGCGGACGCGCGGCGTGGCGCGACCGCCCCGGCTCCCGAGCTACTTGAGGCGCCCCTCGAGCGAGACGGCGGCGCACGCCAGCATCGACGCCTCGCGCACGAGGCGGAGCACGGCGTGGCGGTCCGAGCACTCGGGGACGTGGTCGAGGATGACCTTCGCGAACTGCTTCGCGCCCGCGTGGATCGCCTCGTAGTCGGCGAGCTTCTGCGGCGTCGCGTGGTGGTGGGAGAAGACGTACTCGGGGTCGAACTCGCCGTGGCTCATCGAGGGCTCCGTCGGTGTTGGGCTGGGAAGGGATCTCATACCGGATCCCGGGGCACCGGCGAAACCTCGCAGGGCTCTCGGCCGACGACGATCACGCCGCCGGCACGCCGAGCGCTCCGAGACGGGCTGCCGTCCGTTCCTCGTCAGCGCGGGCGCCGTCGAGCTGCTTCGGCGAGCGTCCTTCGAGGACGGCGCGCTCGGAATCACCGACGAGCGACGCGCCGCCGCCTCGCCGCGCCGACCAGCAGCGCGAGCAGCCAGAGCGAGGACCCGGGCGCGCCAGCGGCGGCCGTACGGCAACCGCATCCTCCCTCGTCCGTCGACGGCGCGGCGCCGTTCGATCCACCATCGGGCGAGCCCGCGTCGGGCAGCTCGGTGCACTCGGGGACGCCCGGCCCGGAGCCTCCTTCCCAGGTCGCCGGCGTCGCGACCGCATAGAGGTTGTGCAAGAGGAGGTAGTCGAGCCCGTTGTAGCGGTACCCGTCGCTCCCCTCCTCGCCGGCGTACGCGGTCTCCTTGCCGCGCAGGAAGCGGTTCGAGCGCGTGAAGCCGTGCGCCGCGGGCCCCGCGGGGCGCGGTGACGCGATGTCGGCGCCGAGGGGCAGCTCGTCGAGCATCGATCGCGCTTGGGTGTCGACGGCGGCGCCGGTCCTGCACCAGCCGACGGCGGCGTCGTCGTGGAGCGCGCGATGGAGGAGCGCGTAGAGCGGCCAGCCCGGCTCCTCCCCGAGCACGACCAGATCCTCGGCGGTCGTCGCGCCCCAGCCGTCGCCGACCGCGGCGATCGCCATCGCCATGTGGCGGTTGTCGATGTCGAGGTAACCGATGAACGCGGGGTCGTTGGCCGTCGACCAGATGTCGATCCAGACCTCCGAGGCCTCGGGCACGTACTCGCCGTCGGTGATGAAGCCGATCGCGAGGCGAGTCCCGCCCGAGAACCCGCTCGCCGCGGGACCGCGCTCGACGTCGCGGTCGCACGCGGGGTTCTGGATCACCCAGTTGTCCTTGGCGACGTGCTCCACGATGCGCCGCGCTTGCTCGACGGCCCAGGGCCGGAGCTCCCGCCCTTTCACGCTCACGCCCGCGGGGACGAAGCGCTTCACGAGCGCGAGGCCGATGAGCACGTGGTAGACCTGATCCTGGCTCATCTCCTTGTTCGTGAGCACCGGATCGACGAAGTCGGAGTAGGTCGTGGTGAGCGGCGGGAAGCTCTGGTGGAAGCCCGCCGGCACGTCGTCGCGGAGGAAGAACCCGTTGAGGGCCTCGGTCTGCGTGCACGGAGCCGGGAAGGCGGCGTCGGCGACGCGATCGAGCCGCTCGAGCGCGGCGAGCGCGGCGTAGAGCTCGTCGAGCGTGGCCTCGGGCGCCACGGCGGCCGCGCCGGGGTAGAGGTCCGGGTGCGTGTAGAGGTGGTGCTCGGTGGCGAGCACGCCGAGGTACCAGCCGAGGCGGATGGTGCTGTCGGCCCACTTGATGAACCCCTCGCCGTCGTCGCGGACGTCGGCGGGCTGGCTCTGTCCGGGCGCCTCGCCCACCACGGTGAACTCGGAGAGCAGACGGGCTCGGAGCGCGTGGTATTTCTCGAGGTTGTCCGCCGTGGTCTGCGCGCTCGCGGGCAGCGCGACGGTCAGCCCGAGGGCGATGGCGAGGGCGCTTCGGCCCAGCGAGAGCAGCGACGGCATCCGCGTCATGTGACGGCAAGCTCCGGGTCGAATCAAGCGTGCGCCGGCCCGCCGCGGCGAGGTCCCGCACGAATTGCGCTGCCGCAGAGTTTTCGGGTGCGCGCGCGCCCGCGTCTCGCGCGGCGGTTCGCGCCTGATCCACGCTGGATCGCAGAGGGATCAGCTCGCCGCCGGCGATGTCGCGAGCATTCGCGGCTTTGTTCGAACGATCCGACCGGCGCGGAACCTGCTTGCGTCACTTCGGGACTGGAGGACGCCATGCGGGCAGCGCATCGTTGGGGAGTCTCCGCCGGCATCATCGCCACGGTCGCGCTGGCGAGCTGCGCAGAGCAAGCCGGGGACGCCGGCGACGACGCCGCGTCGCGAGCCTTCGACGCGGTGGCGACGCCGCCGGGCGACGGAGGCGGACCGCCGTCGGTCTGCGGCAACTCGAAATGCGACGAGGGTGAGACCTGCACCAGCTGCCGGGGCGACTGCGACTGCGGCGCCTGCGGCGACGGCACGTGCGACGCGCCCCGCGAGAGCTGCTCGAGCTGCGCCGCCGATTGCGGTCCGTGCCCGGTCTGCGGCGACGCCGTCTGCGGCGAGACCGAAGACTGCTCGAGCTGCGAGGTGGATTGCGGCGAGTGCGGCGAATGCGGCGACGCGGTCTGCGATCCGGCCCGCGGCGAGGACTGCGCGACCTGCACGGCCGACTGCGGCCCCTGCGAGCAGTGCGTCCCCGAGACGGAGATCTGCGACAACGGCCTCGACGAGGACTGCGACGGCTTGATCGACGACGGCTGCGTCATTCCGTGCGAAGAGACCGAGGGCTACGCCTGCAACGGCGACATGGGCTACGGCGATCACTGCGCCCCCGAGGACAACGAGAACGGCTGCTCGCCCGAGAAGTTCTGGGCGTGGTGCAACCGCAGAAACGACGCGTATCCGAACATCTGGTACGACTTCCTCGAGCAATGGGTCGAGGCGCATTGCGGCGGTGAAGCGACGCTGACCGATCCGGACAACGACGGGTACGAGACGTTCACCTGCACCGACGCCGAGGGCCGGATCTGGACGTGCAACACGCCGCTCGTCCTCTCGTTCGACGGCGAGCCGGTGGTCTTCGCCGCCTCGGAGCATCGCTTCCTGCTCGACCCGAGCCTCGGGTCGGCGCGCTCGGACTGGCCCACCGCCGCGACGCCGTGGCTCGCCCTCGACCGCGACGCCGACGGCGCGATCACGAGCGGGGCGGAGCTCTTCGGCTCGGCGACGCCCCTCGCCGGCGGCGGGCTCGCGCGCAACGGCTTCGAGGCGCTGGCGGAGCTGGACGGCGACGGCGACGGCGTCGTCGACGAGCGCGACGCGGCCTGGTCCCAGCTGCTCGTGTGGCGCGACGACGACGGCGATCGCGTCTCGCAGCCCGGCGAGCTCTCGCCGGTCGCCGAGGCGGGGCTCGTCTCCATCGCCGTGAGCCATCGCGTCGAGGCGCGCTGCGACGCGCGCGGCAACTGCGAGCGCGAGCGCGGCGAGCTCGTCTGGCGCGACGCCGCCGGACGGCCGCGGCGCGGCGAGGTCGTGGACGTGCACGTGAAGCTCGAGCTCGACGCGCCGGCCTGCCAGTAGCGGCCCGCACCCCGCGCTCGCCCGCGGCATGCGCGCGCGGGCTACGCCGGCCCGCCCGAGCGTCCGCGCGGCTTCCCCCCGTCCACCCGCGCCAGCTCGGCGAGCACGTCCTCGGGCGCGACGTCCTTCTTCAGCTCCTCGAGGCCGGCGGGCTCGGGCGGCCGGACGCCGAGGCGATCGGCCATCGCGTCGCAGAGGCCGATGAGGCGCGTGATTTCGTGCTCGGCGAGCAGGTTGATCTGGAGATCGAGGTCGGCCCGCTTCTCGGCCACTCGCTGCATCCGGTTCTGGCTGATGAGGACGAACGTGGAGAGGAAGATCGCCTCCACCGACGCGATCATCGCGAGCATCACGAACGGGAAGGGATCGAACGGCGTGACGCCGGGGACGACGCCCGTGTTCACCAGGATCCAGCCGCCGAACAGCGCGAGGTGCAGGCAAACGAACGCCATGCTGCCGGTGAAGCCGGTGATCCGATCGGCGACGGCTTCCTGGGCCGATCTCCGCCGCTCCTGCTCCTCGCGAACGGCGACGAGGGCGCGGATGTTGCGGCGCACGACCCCGGTGAGCTCGGCGGGCTCCGGACGTTGCCCGGACGGCTCGCCCGCGCCGGTGGGGGACGGTGCTCGAGCGACCATGACCGACGTCATCGCAAGCTCCGCGCCGCAGGCAAGCCCCGATGTCGGGCGCGTCGCTCGCGGACGCTTGCTCGACTCGACGCGTGACGGTACTCACGAGGGATGCACGAGCGAGCCCCGACACCGTCGCGCGCCCGCGAGGTGGGCACCCGGTGGTGAGCGTGGGCGCGCTCGGCGGAGCGTCGGGCAACCAGTACAAGGGCGTCGGCATCCGCTCGTTCCTGCGCGCGCTCGAGGAGGTCCACGGGGGCGCGACGATCGAGCTGACGCTGGAGCGGGCCGACGCCGAGTGCGCTGCGTCGATCCGCGAGGGCCGCGTCCTGCCGACCGGCTGGTACCCGATCGAGTGGCTGCGCTCGCTCCACGCCGCGGCGCAGGAGGCGACCGGCGCCGGCCCCGAGCTGTCGCGCCGGCTCGGGAACGCGGCCATGCGCGCCGACTTTCGCGGCGTCTACCGGATCTTCCTCGTGGTCCTCTCGCCGGAGTCGCTGGTCTCGAAGTCGGCGCGCGTGTTCTCGACGTACTACACGCGCGGCGCCATGCACGTCTCCGAGAAGGCGCGCGGGTTCGTCCGCGTCTCGTTCGCGGACTGCGTGGGGTTCGATCGGAACCTCTGGTCCGACGTGGTCGGCAGCAGCGAGGCCGGGCTCGAGCTCTGCGGCGCCAAGGACATCCGCTTCGAGACGCTCCGCGGGGGTGGCGACGGCGACGACTTCTTCGAGATCGAGGTTCGCTGGCGCTGACCCGCGGCCACGGGTGATGGACCTCGGCGCGCGCGTGCTCCTCGTCCCCTCCACGAACCTCAGGCACCGCCTGCCCGAGCGGCGGGCCGCGTAGCTTCCGTGGAGGGTGCGGGCGCCGGCCAGACCGGTCATGCCGTGGCGCTAGCCGTCGGCCGGATCGCCGTCGCCCGGCGTCGGAAGCGTCACCCGAAAGACCGACCCTTCGGCCGGCAAGCTCTCCACGTGGATGTCGCCGTCGAGCGCGGTGACGATGTTGCGGCAGATCGAGAGCCCGAGGCCCGTCCCCTGACCTGCGGGCTTGGTCGTGAAGAACGGCTCGAAGACCCGGCCGACGATCTCCGGAGTCATCCCTGCGCCGGTGTCGCGGACCTCGACCATCACGCGGCCGCGTTCGCAGCGCCGCGTCACCAGCGTGATGGTGTTGCGGTCGGGCGTGCCCTCCGGGATCGCCTGCGCGGCGTTCTTGAGCAGGTTCACGAACACCTGCCCGAGCTGAGCGTCGTTCGCGAGCACGGAGGGGACCTCCTCGTACCGACGCACGAGGCGGGCGCGGTTGTTCAGCTCGTGGCTGGTGAGCCGCGCCGCCGAGTCGAGCAGCTGCCGCACGTCGACCAGCACCTTGCGCGCGTCGTTGACGCGCGAAACCCCCACCAGCGCCGAGACGACGCTCCGAATGTGCTCCGCTCCTTCGAGCGCCGCCGCGACCCAGGCGCGCGCGGGTGTCTCGCTCCCCGCGATGTCCTGCTCGAGCCAGCGCAAGTTCGCGAGCACGTAGGTCAGCGGGTTGTTGATCTCGTGCGCGACGCCGGCGCCGAGCATCTGCGTCGAGGCGAGGCGGTCGCTGATCATCATCCGCGCCTGGAGCTCCCGGAGCTCGGTGACGTCCCAGCCGACGAAGGTGACGCCCGTGATGTCGTCTCCGATCCGGATGGGACCCACGGTCACCGTGTAGTGCCGGCCGCTCCGCCCGCGGACCTCGTAGGCGTCGGTCTTGCCCGACGCCAGAACGCGCCGGAGGCACGCGGTCACCTTGCCCTGATCCTCCGGCGCGACGAAGCGCCACGCCGGGTGGCCGACGACCTGCTCCATCGAGAGCCCGGGACCGACGCGGCTCGCGAAGGTGACGACTCCGTCGCGGTCGGCCGTGATGATGGGGTTGGGCGCGCTCTCGAGGACCGAGCGAAGTCTCGCCTCGGACTCCCGCAGCCCCTCCTCGACGCGCCGACGGCGCTCGAGCTCGCGCTGCAAGCACTCGATCTCGGCGAGCAGCTCTTCGCGCGTGCGCTCCATGGCCCCCTCCGCAGCCATCTACTTCCGGGTCGGCGTGCCTTTCTCGCGGTTGAGGCGGACCGCGTCCTTGACCATGACGGTCAGGGCCGCGTCGTCGAGATCGCCCGGGCCGAGCAGCTTGAAGTGGCCCATCCGATCGCCGCGGGTGAGGATGCCCTTCGGGTCGGCGATCTCGCTGCCGCGCCAGAAGCCGACCGACACGTGCGCGCGGGCCGGCTTGAAGAAGGCGAACGGCCCGTTGTGCTCCCACACCGGCTGGCCCCACTTGATCGAGCAGGTCGCCTCCGGCGCGGCGGCCGCGATGACGTCGCGGACCCGCCGCGCCGCCGCGGTCTGCCAGCCGCTCGTCTTCCCCTCGATCCAGGCGTCCACCGGCATCCCCCGCAGCGGCGAGACCTTGTAGACCTCGCGCTCGCGCCGCGCCTTCTCGGCCGCGCTCTTGGCGACCGGCTTCGCGGATCGCTTCGCGGCGGCTTTGACCGGCGCCTTCGCCGCCGGCTTCTTGGCGGGGACCTTGCCAGACGCGGGCTTCTTCGACGCCTTCGCGGCGGTCTTCTTCGATGCCATGCGCGGCAGACTAGCCGATCCGCCGCGCGCGGCGCGCGAGCGAACCGAACGCCGCGGTGTTGCCCGGCAGGGCGCGGTTTTACCCGGATGCCCGCCCGCGGGTCGGATCGGCGGAGCGTCCTTCGTGGGACGAAAGGGCATGATCGAGCTTCTACGATGGGTTCGCGTGCGGTGCTTCTGGCTCGCGGCCGCGGCGGTGGGGTTGGCGAGCGCAGGCTGCGGAGAGGTCGACGTGACCGGCCACTGGTCCGGGTCCTGGCGCACGAACGGGGTCATCGCGTTCGAGGGCGCGGTGGACATGGACCTCGGCCAGGACGAGCACGACGAGGTGACGGGCGACGTGAGCCTCGGCAGCACGCTCTGTGTGCCCGCGGGCGACTTCGTCGGCACGGTCGACCGCCGGGATCTCGAAGGGCACTTCACCAACGGGTCCGGCGACGTCGAGATCGAGGGGACCGTGGACGCGAGCGGAGACGAGATCCGCGGCAGCTTCGAGGTCACCGCCGGCGGCTGCGCCGGGACCCGCGGCACCTTCGAGATGTCGCGCTAGCGCCGGATCAATCGGGCCCCGGCAGCGCGCTCCACCCCTCGTGCGAGCCCCACACCGCGAGGTTGGGCCCGAAGCGGCGGCGCAGGGCGGCGCGCGCGGGCCCCTCGCAGTCGACGAAGCTGAGCGCGAGCTGCTCGAGCTCGGGCAGGGCGGCGATGGCCTGGGCGCCGCCCTCGCCGACGGCGCCGCCCGAGAGCGACAGCTCGGCCAGCGTTCTCGCCGCGGGGCTCTTGGCGAGCGACTCGACCGCGTCCTCGTCCACCTCGGTGACGTGCAGCACGCGCACGCGCTTCATCGACGACTCGGCGATGAAGCGCGCGGGGGCGTCGCCGTAGTTGTTTTCTCCGGCGAACAGCTCCTCGAGCTCGGGCGCCGCCGCGAGGATGGCGCGGATGCCGTGCACGCCCATCCAGTTGTAGAAGAGCGCGAGCGAGCGCAGCTTGGCGAGGTGCGTGGACTTGCCGAGGTTCTTGCCTCCTTCGGTGCCGCACTTGTTGCGCCGGAGCGACAGCTCGCGGACGCCGTCGAGGAGCGATCCGCCGGCGAGCGACGCCATCCCCGGCGGGCCGATGGCGTTGCCGCCCAGATCGAGCTTCTCGAGGCGTGGCAGGCGCAGCCTGGCCAGCGCGGCCATGCCGTCGTCTTTGAGGGAAGCGCCGGTCACGGACAGCGCCGTCACGTGCGCGAGCTTCTTGGCGGCGGCAGAGAGGGCGGACGCGCCCTCGGCGCGGAGCGGGGCGCCGTCGAGGCTGAGGCTGCGCAGCGCGGGGAGCGACCAACCGGCGAAGATCGCCGCGAGCTTCTTCCCGTTGAGCGCGTTCGCGCCGTGGAGCGAGAGCTCCTCGAGGCCCGAGAACGAAGGCGACGAGACGACGGCCGCAGCGCCCTTCTCGCCGAGGTCGCACGCGTTCAGCGTGAGCCTGCGCAGCCCTGCGAGCGCGGCCGAGGCGGCGAGCGCCCTCGCGCCGCGCGGACCGATGACGTCGCCCTCGATCGCGAGCTCCACGAGCGCGGGCAGCTGCGCGAGCGCCTCCGCGCCCTCGGGGCCGATGCCGAGCCCCATGAGCTCGAGCTTCTCGAGTCGCTGGAGCTGGGGCGAGCGCGCGAGCGCCTCGGCGCCGGCCGCGCCGACCGTGGTTTCGGGGAACGCGTTGGTGAGCGAGAGCGCGGTGAGGCCGGCGAGCGATGGCGCCGACGCGATGGCGCGCACGACGTCGAGGGTGATCGGCGACGTGAGCGAGAGCTCCTCGAGCCGGACGAGGTGCGGCGACGCAAAGAGCTCGACCAGCGCAGTGGCGACGCCGTCGCGGTCGCCGCGCTCGATCACGAGCGAGCGGATCCGGGAGAGCGCCGGCATCGCCGCCAGGCGCCGCACATCGGCGGCGCGGACCTCGCGGAGGCGGAGGCCGCGCACCGGCGCGACCTTCGCCGCGGCCTCCACGTGATCGAGCGCCTGGCGCTCGCCCCCGACGATCTCGGGGAAGCCGCGCCGGAACGCGTAGGGAGCGTTCCACGTCCCTTCGGGGGTGTGATTGAAGAACGGGATCGCGCGGAGCGTCCGCGAGAAGGCGAGCCCGTGGTGGCGGCGCAGCTCGACGGCGCGGCGCTCGAGATCGGCGCGCCGCGGATCGCGCGCCGGCAGCGCGTCGGCGGCGCAGGCGAGCTGGATGTACTCGCCGTGCGGATCCCCCGCCTCGATGAGCTTGTCGGCGTAGACGCCGCGCGCGCCGAGGTCGTCGGGATCGGCGATGATCTGCGAGATGAGGTCCGTCGCGCTCGCCGGACCGAGGCGCGGCGCGGTCGCGGGGCTCGCGGCGAACTGGCTCACCGCCTTCGCCGGCGGGGGCGCGGGCGCCGCCGGGCGAGCTGCGGCGGCCGTCTTCACGGCGGGCGCGGCGGCGGCCGCCTTCGTCGCGGGAGCGGCGGCGGCCGCCTTCGTCGCGGG
>CAYJPW010000084.1:0-45236 GCA_964372055.1 uncultured Polyangiaceae bacterium | reverse complement strand
GAGGGTCTCGCCCCCGCCCCCGCCGCCAATCTGGGTCGGGTTCAGTATGGCGGTCAGGTAGCATGATCGCGTCATGGGCCGGTGACCGGGAATCAGGAAGGAGACCGTGATGTTCCATCGCAGGCTTGCGCATGCGTGCGGGATCGTGGTCCTCGCGCTCGCCGCCGTTGCCTGCCAGTCCTCCAGGGTCGCCAGCTTCGAGAAGTTCCACGATCTCGGTCCCGGCGACACCGTCCGCGTGGAGCCCTTCGACGTCGCGGCCGTGGTCTGGGTCGGGGACCAGGGCGAACACTCTCCACAGGAAGTGCAGGAGGCGCTCCGCCTGCATCTCGTCGACACCCTCCGGCAGGGCGGGATGGAGGTCCGGGAGGACTCCACGTCGGTCATCCGGGGGACCATCACCCTCGTCGACGCGGGGAGCGGTTCCGCCCGCGTCTGGTGGGGGTTCGGCGCGGGGAAGTCCAGGCTCGCATGCACCGCCGAGATGTTCGACGGTTCGATCAGCACCGTTCAGCCGGCCTACGTGGTCCACGTGGAGGGAGGCTCCCACGGGAAGGCGGGCGTCTTCGCCGGGGGCTACCTGAGCATCGGCGACGCGAAGGATGCCGCGGAGCAGATCGCGCGGTTCTACCTCGACAGGAAGCCGAAGAGGTGACGCGCCTGCGGCGCCCCGCCCGGAAGGGCGGCGCCGCGCTCCCTCCCTACCGCGGCCGGTCCGTCGTCGGCGAGGAGTCGGCGGGCCTCGCCGGCTCGTCGGAGCCCGCGGTGGAGGGATCCTCGGAACCGCCGCCCTCGGAGGAGCGGCCGCCGCCGCCGCCGGGACCGGATCCGCCGGGGACCGGGGAGCCGCCGCCGGGGAGGTCGCCGCTGCGGGCGGTGCGTCCCGCCAGCGCTCCGGCGCCGGCGCCGCGAAGCACCGTGGCGTGGAGCACGTAGCCGTCCCGCTCGATGCCGGAGCCGAGGAGCCCCCCCTCCAGCGCCAGCACGCCGAACTCGCCGGGGCGGGTCTCGCGGGAGGAGCCGGCCTCGGTGGCGCCGGGGGGGATGCCGAAGGAGACGCCGCGCTCGGCGGCGGCCAGCATGGAGGCGACCTCCCCGGGCTGCGGCGAGCGGCCGCCGCCGGCGTAGGTCGAGGACTCCACCGCGGCGCCCTCGAGCACCCGGCGGGCGTGGCGGAGCATCAGGCGGTGGCTCCCGAAGACCTCCACGGAGAGGAGCTCCGTCCCCTGGGCGAGGGCGAAGCCGACGATGTCCTCGTCCTGGATCCCCTTGAGGAGGGCCGCCACCTGGGGCTGCACCACGCCGCGCAGCACCGGGGCCGCGGGGCCGCGATCGGAGTAGGCGTCGGCGAGGGAGCGCTTCGAGGAGGTCACGTCGAGCAGGTCGAGCCGGGCCCGGACGAAGGAGGCGACCTCCTCCCCCGTCGCGCCGGCGATGGCGAGGCCGCGCAGCCGCGCCCCGGCGACGCCGGAGGTGGCGCGGAAGCGGGTGCCGAAGGGATGGGGCGATCCCCGCCCGACCTCGACGTCGTAGACGGGGACGGGGCAGTGGCGCCCGCCGGCGGGCACGAGGACGTCGCGGGAGACCATGCGGTCGGCGCGGCCGCCCTCGAGGATCTCGCCGGCCATCACGAGGATCGGCCGCTCGGGGTCGAGGTTGGTGACGAGCACCGTCCCGGTGCTGCGCCCCGGGCTGTCGCGCAGTTCGGCGCGCCGGGAGGCCATGGCCTCCTCGAGGGAGACGGGGTCGCCGGGGGGGACGGGCAGGCCCGCGGCGAGGGGGCTCAGGCGGAGGGGGTAGAGGACGATGCCCTGCCAGGTGACGGAACCGTTCCCGCCCACGGGGGCCTCGACGTCCAGGGAGGAGAGGAGCCGCGAGAAGGGGTGTCGCGCCGGGGGGGAGGGACGCGCCGCGGCCACGGTGACCGTGTCCCGGGGCTCCACCACCTCGCGGGCCGCGGCGGCGACCTCGAGTTCGCGGGAGAGGTCGCGGTAGTCGAGGAACCCGTCGTAGGCCGGGGCCTGGGTGAAACGGTAGGGGCCGGCCCAGTAGTCGCGGAACTCCTCTTCCGAACCCGCGGCGGGTCCGTCCCCCGTGCCGGTCCCGGTCACGGAGCCGCCTCCGGCGAGGGAGCCGGCCGCGCCCGGGGGGACGAACGGGCGGGCGGCGGCGCCGGACCCGGCGCCCCCGGGGGCCCGGTCGATGCGGGGCGCGTCGAAGGCGAAGGTGCGGGCGAAGGCGGCGCGCACGGCGGGGTCCTCGGGGGCGAGCCCCCAGGCCGCGAGCACGGCGCTCCGCTCCCGGTCGGTCCGGCCCGCGGCGCGGTGGGCGTCGGCGGAGGCGAGGAGGTCCGCGGCCCCGGAGGGGGCGGCGTCGGGCGCGTAGGCGGTGACGGGAGGAGGGGCCCCGGGGGCGGCGCCGCCGGCGGGGTCCTGCAGCAGGCGGGAGGCGCCGACGAGGATCGCCACCGTCGCCGCCGCGGCGAGGGCCGGGGTCCAGCGGAGGAGGGGGGAGGCGGGAAGTTCCGGAACCGGCGCGCCCCGGCGGCGGCGGATCCCCCCCACCCCGTCCAGCACGCGGCTGCGGAAGCCCGCGGAGACCGCCACCGGGGGCTCCCCGGCGTCCCAGGTGCGGAGGGTCCGGCTGACCCGGGCGAGATCCCGGGCGAGGGCGGCGCAGGCGGGGCAGGAGCGGACGTGGGCCTCCACGGGCGCCGCCGCGGGGGCCGTCAATTCCCCGTCCAGGAGCGCCGAGAGGTGGGGCTCGAACCGTTCGCAATCCCGTCCCGTCATGTCCGCCTTTCCGCTGCAACGAGGCGTTGCGTCCGCGCGCTGCGCCGCGACGCAGGCAGTCAGTCGCGCATCACGCGCCGCAGTTTCGCCGCCAGGGCCTTGCGGCCCCGGTGGATGAGGACCTTCACTTCGTTGAGGTCGCAGCCGAGGGTGTCGGCGATCTCGCGGTACTTGAGCCCCTCGAACTCCCGCAGGGCCACGGCCTGCTGGAGGTGGAGGGGCAGGGACCGCACGGCCTCCGCCACCAGGGCCCGCCGCTCCGCGGCCAGGACCTCCTCGTCGGGCCCGGGCATCCTGTCGCCCGGCGCCTCCGGCTCGTTCTCTCCCTCCCCGAGGGGTTTCGCCGCCCCCTCCTGGGGGCGCCGCCGCAACAGCCGCAGCCGGTCCCGGCAGACGTTGCCGAGCACCGTGTAGAACCACGTCGTGAACCGCGCCGTCGGCCGGTACTCCGACGAGGACCGGTAGACCCTGAGGAAGGCCTCCTGGGCCGCGTCCTCCGCCGACTGCCAGTCCCCCAGCATCCGCCAGGCGTAGCGCTTCGCGGGCCCCTCCCAGCGGTCGAGGAGGACCTCGAACGCCTCGGAGTCTCCCGCTGCGGTGCGCAGGACCAGCTCTTCGTCGGTGGACGGATCCATCCGGTGCTCATCCTTGGAAACGCCTTTGCCTCCAATATGTTACAGCCATTCCGCCGGGTCCGGGCCGGGTCGCCCTAACCTCCGGGGCGCGGCGGGGTTATGATCCCGCTTCCGGGACCCTGGAGACGACCCATGGCGGACCCCGCCGGCCGCATCCTCGTGGTGGACGACGAGGCGGACATCCGGGACGCGCTGGAGATGGTGCTCCGGTACGAGAAGCACGAGGTCGCCACGGCCCCCGACGGGGACCGCGCCCTGGCCTCCATCGAGAAGGACCCCCCCGACGTCGTCCTGCTGGACGTCAAGATGCCGGGCCGCGACGGCATCGAGATCCTCGAGGAGATCCGGCGCCGCCGCCCCGGCCTGCCCGTGGTCATGATCTCCGGTCACGCCGACCGGACCACGGGCTGGGAGGCGGCCCGCAAGGGGGCCTTCGACTTCCTCGACAAGCCCCTGGACGAGGGGCAGGTGCTCGTCACGGTCCGCAACGCGCTGGCCATGCGGCGGGCCGAGAGCGAGGTGGCGGCGCTGCGCGGGAAGGTCGCCGAGCGCTGGCGCATCCTCGGGAACACCCCCCCCATCCGCCAGGTGCTGGCCACCGTGGAGAAGGTCGCACCGACCCAGGCCCGGGTGCTCCTCACGGGGGGCAACGGGAGCGGCAAGGAGCTCGTCGCCCGCAACCTCCACGAGCGCTCCCACCGCTGGCGCGGGCCCTTCGTGGAGGTCAACTGCGCCGCCATCCCGCGGGAGCTGGTGGAGAGCGAGCTCTTCGGCCACGAGAAGGGCTCCTTCACCGGCGCCGTCGCGTCGCGGCCGGGGAAGTTCGAGCAGGCCGACGGGGGGACCCTCTTCCTCGACGAGATCGGCGACATGGACCTCGCCGCCCAGGCGAAGGTCCTCCGCGCCCTCGAGGAGGGGACCATCGAGCGGGTGGGGGGCAAGGGGCCGGTGCCCGTGGACGTGCGCGTCATCGCCGCCACCAACAAGGACCTGCAGGCCGAGGTGGCGGAGGGGCGCTTCCGCGAGGACCTCTACTACCGCCTCGCCGTCGTGCCCATCCACCTCCCCCCCCTCGCCTCCCGCCGCGAGGACGTCCCCCTGTTGGCGACCCACTTCCTCGAGGAGGCCTGCAAGCGCAACGACCTCGAGCCCCGCCGCCGCTTCCTCGAGGACGCCCTCGCCCTGCTCTCCCGCCAGGAGTGGCCCGGCAACGTGCGCCAGCTCCGGAACCTCGTGGAGCGGGTGGCCATCCTCTGCCCCGGCCCCGACATCGCCGCCGCCGAGGTGGAGCCCTATCTCGCGGTGCGGGAGCGCCGCTCCGGGGACCCCTTCACCGCCTGCGCCACCTTCGAGGAGTTCAAGGACCAGGCGGAGCGGATGTTCCTCCTGCAGCGGCTCGAGGAGAACGACTGGAACGTGAAGCACACCGCCGAGGTGCTCGCCATGCAGAGGAGCAACCTCTACAAGAAGATCGAGAAGTACGGTCTGCGGTGAGGGGCAGGGGGAGGGAGAGGGATTTGCGGGGAGGTCGGCCGTGAGGCCCCACCGCCCCGGACCGCCCCCCTCCGGTGTCCCCCTTCGTGGACACCGCGTCGCCGGGGTACTCCTCGCCCTGGCCCTCGCGATGCCCCTTTCCGCGCTCCTCCCCCCGCCGGTGCTCGCCCAGGAGGCGGGCGGGAGGGATCCGGAGAAGAAGGACGGCGCGAAGAAGGACGGGGCGAAGAAGAACGCGCCGAAGAAGGATGCGCCGAAGAAGGACGAATCGAAGAAGGACGGGGCGAAGCAGGAGAAGGCCCCCGAAAAGACCGCCGAGGAGATCCTCCTCGAAGCCCTCGCCGCCTCCTGGAAGAGGGGGGACGGGACGGCCCTCGCCGCCCGCTTCCCGGAGAAGCGGCGGGTCTCCCTCCGCCTCCCCGGCTCCGAGGCCGGGGACTACCGCGCCGGGCAGGCCGGCTCGATCCTCGCGGAGTACTTCAAGGACCGCGCCTTCTCGAAGGTGGAGCGGAAATCCGTCAAGGAGACGGCGGGGACCTTCGCCGTGGAGTACGTGCGGGCGTCGGACCGCAGGACCGTGAAGGCGGAGCTCCTCCTCGTGGTCGGCATGGAGGGGGAGAAGCGGGTCCTGGTGGGCGCCCGGGAGGGCCCGTGACCGTCGTCCCCCGGGGGGCGCGGGGACGCGCCGCCGCCGGGGCGCTCCTCCTGGCGGCCTGCCTCGTCGGGTGGGACCTCCTCGACGGGCCCGGCCCGGGGAGCCCCCCGCCGCCGGAGGAGCCCGCCGCCCGGGAGGCCCGCGTCGCCGCCGGCATCGAGGGGGTGAGGGAGCGCTTCCGCGCCGTGGAGCGGCGGACCCTGGAGGAGGCCGAGGCCCTGGTGCCGACGCTCCTCGAAGCGGTGCCCCACCCCACGGACGCGCGGGAGGACCGGGCCGCGCTCTTCGCGGCCCTCGAGGAGGCCCTCGGCGAGGAGCCCGGCGAGGACGTCTCCGGGGCCGCCGTGGTGGACCGGGAGGGGCGCCCTCTCGCGTGGTGGGGCCGCATCTTCCTCGGGGGGCGCGCCGGCCCCCCCGGCGATCGCCCCTCGACGCGGGTGATGCGCTCCAACGTCTACAAGGTCCTGGCCGTCGAGATCCCCCTCACGGGCCCCGGCGGCGACGCCTCAGGGGCGGTGCGGGTCTACGCCCCCTTCCACGCCGACCTCCCCCTCCACAACCGGTACGTGCGGAGGCGGGACTTCGAGGCCGAGGCGGAGCGGGCCCTTCGCCTCGAGAAGGTCCGCCTGCGCTTCGCCGCGGAGTCCGGGGAGGAGGGCTCCCCCCCGGACCCCGCCACGGGGCGGGGCGCGCTGGAGGGGATCCTCGGCGACGCCCACGGCATCGTGGAGGTCACGGTGCGGGCGCCGGAGCAGGCCGACGCCCTGGCGCGGGCCTCCCGCTCCCGGGGGCGGCGCGGGGCGGCGGCGGGGATCCTCGCCCTGCTGGTGCTCTTCGGGGCGCCGGCCCGGTTCCTCCGCCGCGGCGCCCCCCGCGCGCTGGCCGGCGCCGCGGCGGTGCTGCTGCTGCGCGGCGCCCTCCTCCTCCTCCGGGTGCCCGGGGACCTCGCCGGGGGGGAGCTCTTCGACCCCTCCGCCTTTTCCGTCGCCTGGGGAGCGGGCCTCCTCCGCACCCCCGCCGACGTCCTGCTGACGGGGGCCGCCCTCCTCGCCGCCGCCGTCCTCGCGGTCCGCGCCCTCCCCCGTCCCGGGGAGCCGGCCCCCGCCGTCGCCCGCGGGGCGGCGCTCTTCGCCGCCGCCCTCGCCGCCGCCGCCGGCGGCGCGGCCTGGCTGGCCCTCGCCCGCGCCGCGGCCTTCCAGTCCCGCGTGGAGCCCTTCCCCGAGGACCGCATCCTCGCGGGGCCGGCGGCCTCGGCCCTCCTCCTCGGGACGGGGTGCGTCGCCGCCGCGGCCCTCGTCCTCCTCCACCGCCTCCTCGGCGTGGTCCTCGGCCGGGCCCTCCCCCCCCGCGGCGCCGCGGCGCGGTTCCTCCTCCTCGCGACGGCGGCGGCGGTGCTGGTGGACGGGAGCGTGCAGTACCAGGCCCTGCTGGCGCTCCGCCAGGACGCCCTGGCGGCGGCGGAGCGGCTCGAGCCCTCGGCGGAGCGGGAGGAGCGGGTCCTCCTCGAGAACCTCCTCGAGCGGCTCGCGCGGCCCGGCTCCGCCGCGGGGAAGGCGCTCCGGGGCCGCGGGCTCCGGCGGGAGGACGCCGCCTTCTTCCTCTGGGCCGAGGAGCCGGACCTCAACGGGAGGGCCGACGGCTGCGCCGTGGACATCCTCGAGGCCGACGGGAGCGTCCTCTCCCGCTTCGACATCGACGTGCCCCCCCGCTCCTGGCTCCCCGACCCGCCGGCCCCCGGGGACGCCGCGGGGATGACGCGGCTCCCGGGCCGCAAGGGGGCCGCGGGGCGCTCCTGGTTCGCGGGCTCCGCACCGGTGCTGGCCGAGGACGACGGCCGCCTCCTCGGGACGGTGCGGCTGTTCCTCCCCTCGGCGGCCTCGGCGCTCCCCCAGGGACCGCGGCCGGAGATCCTCCGCAACTACGGCGGCTCCCGCGCCCCCCCCGGCGGCCGGGCCATCCACCGCGCCATCTTCGACGGCGCCGTCCTCCGGGAGTCCACCCACCCCGACTGGCCCCGGGGGATGAAGGCGCCACGGGAGGCCGTGGAGGCGGTCCTCGAGCGCGGCGAGCCCCTCGTCTGGGTCCGCGAGGAGGTGGCCGGGAACCACTACCACGACGCCTACCTCCCCCGGGTCGAGGACGGCCGGGTGACGGGGCTCCTCTCCGTGGGCTTCCCCTCGCTCACGGCGCGGACGCTCCTCCTCAACCTCGCGAGGACCGGTTTCCTCCACCTGCTGGCCGCCCTCGTCCTCGGGGCGGCGGCCGGGGCGGCGGCCCTCGCCCGCGGCCGGGCGCGGCTCCCGGCCTTCGGCTTCCGCGCGAAGGTGCTGACGGGCTTCGTCCTCGTGGGCGCGCTGCCCGTCGTCGGGCTCGCCCTGCTGGAGCGCTCCCTCGCCGGGGAGCGCACCGCCGAGGCCATGGAGCGGGAGGTGGTGGAGAGCCTCCGCCACGTCGAGGGGTCGCTCCGCGACGCCGGGGTCCTCGACGCCATGGTCGCGCTCGCGGCCTCCCCGGTGCCGCTGCGCGGCGGGGAGGCGCAGGCCCTCGTCGGCGACGACGCGGTGAAGGAGATCGCCTACCGGGCCGGGGTGCCCGTGAACCTCTACTTCGGGGACGTGCTCCTGGCCTCGAGCGAGCGGGGGATCTTCGCCACGGAGCTGTTCTCCGCGCGCCTCCCGGGGCCGGCCTGCGCCCAGGTGGTGCTCCTCGGCCGCGGGGCCTTCACGGCGCGGGAGCGCTTCGGATCCTTCCCCTTCCTCGTGGGCTACGCGCCCGTGAAGGGGGCCGACGGCGCCGTGGCCGGGGTGATCTCGGTGCCCCTCCTCTACCGGCAGGACCGGGCCGACCGGGATCTCGCGAGGACGACCACGGCGGCCCTGGCGCTGTACGTGCTCGTGCTCATGGCCGTGGCCGGGGCCGGCGCGGTCATCGCGCGGCGCATGGCGCGGCCCGTGGAGGCCCTCGCCGAGGGGACGCGCCGCGTCGCCTCCGGGGACCTCGATTTCCGCATCCCGCGGGGGCCCCGGGACGAGCTCGGGAACCTCGTGGACTCCTTCAACGAGATGACCGGGGGGCTGGCCGCGGGGCGCGAGGCGGCGGCCCGGGCGGAGCGGGAGGCGGCCTGGCGGGAGATGGCCAAGCAGGTGGCCCACGAGATCAAGAACCCCCTCACGCCCATGCGCCTCCACGCGCAGCACCTCCTGCGGGCGCAGAGGGACGGATCCGCGGACCTCCCGCGCATCACGGAGAAGGCGGCGGAGGTGATCCTGCGCCAGACGGAGGCGCTGCAGCGCATCGCGTCGGACTTCTCCGCCTTCGCCCGCCTGCCGCGCCGGAGCCCCGAGCCCCTGGATCTCGCGGCCATGGCGCGGGAGGCCGCGGACCTCTACCGGGGGAGCGAGGACGTGGAGGTCGCGGTCCTCGCGGAGGAGGGGCTCCCCCCGGTGACGGCGGACCGGGAGGAGATGCGGCTCGTGCTCGTGAACCTCTGCGGCAACGCCGTGGAGTCGATGCCCGGCGGCGGCCGGCTCTCCATCGCGCTCCGCGCCGGGGAGGGCGGGGTGGTGCTCGAAGTGGCGGACACCGGCGTCGGCATCCCGCCCGGGGACATGGGGCGGCTCTTCGACCCCTCCTTCTCGACGAAGACCCGGGGCACCGGGCTCGGCCTCGCCATCGTGCAGCGGGCGGTGCAGGACACGGGCGGGACCATCGAGGTGCGGAGCGAGGTCGGGAAGGGGAGCGTGTTCACGGTGCGGCTGCCGGCGTGAGGTGGGACGATCGTGCCAGGCACTTTCCCACCACAGGACGGCCGTGGTGGGAAAGTGCCTGGCACGATCGTCCCATCACCGGAGCAGATCCTCGATCGCGTCGCACGCCGCCCCCGCGCCGTCCTCCGCCGCGACGCGCCCCCCCGCCTCCTCCGCCCGGCCCCGCATCGCTGCGTCGGCCAGCAGGTGCCGCAGCGCCCGCACCAGCCTCCCAGGCGTCACCCGCCCCCGCGGGAGGATCTCCCCCACCCCGAGCCGCCGCAACCGATCGGCGTTGTCGAACTGGTCGTGGGCGTAGGGGACGGCGAGCTGCGGCCTCCCGGCGCGCAGCGCCTGGGCCGTCGTCCCGACGCCGACGGAGTGGACCACCGCCGCCGCCCGGGGGAAGAGGGCGTGGTAGGAGGCGGAGGGGACCGCCATGCACCCCTCCGGGAGGTCCGTCATCGCCGCCGCGGCGGGGCCCGCGAGGAGCACCGCACGACAGCGGAGCTCCCGCACCGCCGCCAGCGCATCCTCGTAGAAACCGTCCGCCGTCAGCACCGCCGAGGAGCCCAGCGTGAAGACGACGGGCGGGGGGCCGCCGTCGAGGAAGCGGGCGAGGGCCGGATCCGTCCCCCTCCCCTGGAAGTCCTCGTCGCGGAAGAGGAAGCCGCAGACGCGGACGTTGCGCGGCCAGTCCGGCTGCGGCGGGCCGAAGAGCGGGGAGAAGAGGCCGAGCACGCCGTGGGGGGAGTGCTGTCCCTCGTAGAGCGGGTCCCCCGCGGGGGGGAGGCCGAGCTCCCGGCGGAACTCCCGGACGGGGGCGGTCCAGGAGCGGGACATCCGCTTGTAGAGCCCGATGAGGAGCCCGTTGAAGCCGGGGCCGAGGACGCGCAGGCGCCCGAGGGCCGGGAGCGGGGGCGGCACGGGGGGATCGTGGGCGGAGAAGAAGATCATGGGCGAGAGGACCGTGGAGACCCATGGGAGGCCCCGCTTCTCCGCGACGAGGGGGACGGCGAAGGTGAGCACGTGGGAGACGAGGAGGTCGGCGCCGTCGGCGGCGGCGTCGAGGGCGGCCCAGGCCTCCCGGATCGCGGGGACGGCGAGGTCGCGCACGACGACCTCGGAGCCGCGGCGGGGATCCATGACCCGGCGGAGGAGCGCCGTGTCCGAGGGAACGATGTCCGGGGGGACGGGCGCGAAGCCGAGGCCCGCCCCCTCGACATCGGCGCGGTAGCCCTCGTGGGTGGCGAGGATCGCGTCGTGGCCGCGGGCCCGGAGGGCGGCCCCGAGGGCGAGGTACGGGTTCAGGTCCCCGTAGGAGCCGAAGGTGGAGAGGAGGATGCGGGCCATGGGAAGGGGATGCTACCGCGGGTCAGACCCCGTCCCGCTCCCGCTTCCGCTCCTTCGCCAGCTTCTTCGCGAACATGAGGGCGTAGACGAGGAGTTGCCCTCCCAGGAGCCCGAGTCTCCCCCCGCCGAGAAGGATCACGAGGAGGGACGCCCCCGCGCTGAGGGCGCCCCAGAGGACGGGGGACTCCTCCTCGATGCGCGCCCCGCGGACGAAGAAGACCACGGCGAAGACGGCGATGACGATGTGGACGTAGGGCATTCGGGAGATCTCCGGGCCCCGCTTGTACTTCCCACCTCGTCCACGATCCAGGCCTGGCCGGGAGCTCCCTTACCGGAAGCCGGCCGGGGTCAATCCAGGATTCCGGGGTACCTCTCCCTTTCCTCGTCCGTGAAGTCGCGGGTGGTCTTCAGGGAGACGGCGTCCAGGAGGTCCTGCCTGCGGTAGAGCCAGCTTCCCCCCCGCCCGGACTTCGCTCCCGTGAGGATCCTGGAACCGTCCGGCGTGAAGTACGCCTCGACGATGGGGTCCCTCCGCTCCCGGACCGTCGCGACGAGGACTCCTTCCATGTTCCAGCATCGGACGACGCCATCCCCGCAGACGCCCATCAGGAGGTCCCCCGAGGGGCTGAACCGCAGCGAGGCGCGGGAACCCCAGGGGGCCGTCCACCGGCCTGCCGCCCCGCCGTCCCGGTTCCACAACTGCACCACACCCTCGCTGCTGAAGGTGGCGAGGAGCCCGCCGTCGGGGGAGAGGGCGGCGCTGTCCCCGTGGACGGCGGGCACGTCCAGGAACACCGACTTCCCCGGTTCGCCCGCGGTGAAGTCCACCATCCCGACCGTATTCTCCCCGACCATGAGCAGGGTGTTCCCGTCGGGCGTGAACCGGAGGTCGGACTGCCACGTCCAATCCGCGGTCCCGACGGCGGGAAAACTCCGCCACCCGGTCCGATCCCCGACCAGGAGTCCCCTTCGTTCCGTCCAGACGGCCATCCGCTCCCCCCCGGGGTGGAGTGCGGTCGGGGCGGTATCCCATCGATCTCCGTCATCGGGGGGATCCAGTTCCAGGAGGAACTCCCCTTCCAGCGAGTGGACGAGATGGCGGTCGCCGTCCCACGTGAGGACTCTCCTTCCCTGCCGGTCGAGGCCGCGGAATTCCCCGGGGATGCGCACCTTCTCCACCCCGTCGTTCCCCCACAGGCGCGTGGACCCGTCCCAGACCGACAGGAGCCACCCCCCTTCCCCGGGGACGGCTGCCGCATCCTCGATGAGGGCCGGCCCCTCCGGTCCGTCGAGGTCCGCGACGGTGGCCCCGTCCCTCCGGACATGGACCCTGCGACCGCCCTCGGAGGAACTGAGGTAGGCCTCCCCATCGGGGGCCCATCCGTGGAACTGCTGCCTCCGGGCGAGTTCCCGCCCCGCGGCATCGAAGATGGAGACCGGCGCCCTCGTGCCGCTGCCCTTCCTGCCGGCGATCCTGCCCTGGTCGGGGGACACGCGCATCCAGGTGAGACCGTGCTCCCTGGCCACCTCGAGCGCCTTGCGGGTCCCGGGCTTCAGCTCGTCGGCGACGGCATCGAAGACTTCGAGGGTGCCGATACGCTCCTTCCGCAGCGTGCCGTCAAGGGCCAGCACGTTGTATCGGGGCGCCTCCCCTGACCCCGAAATATGGAAGACGAGGCTGTGCCCGGCCGGGGTGACTCCCCACGGTGGCTCCGTGAAGTCGTTTCCGGGGGACAGGTCCCCCGGGGGCCTCCTCGCGACCTCGACCCCGTCCCGATCCACCAGCAACCAGCCGTCCCCGGTCCGGAGGAGGAAGCAGGCTCCTCCACGGTCGCGGATCCAGCGAGGCTCCGCGGACCACCCGCGCAGCTCGAGTTCCTCCTCTATCAGGCGAACAACCGGGGGAATTGCCCTGGCGTCCGGGAACTCCCGGACGATTCCCCCGTTCGCATCCAGCAACAGGCATCCTGTCGAGGCCGGGCTTCCGCGATTCAGGAGCAGCCGCGCCCCCCCGTTCTCCCCCGACGGGACGCGGTCCGCCACGACCCAGATCCCGGGATGCTCCGCGAGGGAGGCCCCGTCGACGGCGCACAGCCGGGTGCGTCCCTCGCCGGACTCTCCGGGGGGGCTCCACAGCAGGATCCTGGATTCCCCGGGAGAGCCGAAGCCGAGGGCATCGGCGATGACCATGTCCTGGAAGCACACCATGATCGCGCCGGCCAGGGACAACAGTGCGTCCCGGGTGGAACCGGAAACTGCGTCGAGTTCCTCCACCGGGAGCAGGCCCTCATCCTGAATGAAGCCGGGGCCGCTCCAGTTCCCGCCAAGGGATGGGGCATGACGCAGTCTGACGCCATCGACCCTCCACCTCTCCAGCCCGTCCAGCCCCACCAAGGCGATCTCCCGGTCGACGTGATTCAAGACCAGGATCCCGGCCTCGCCGGGGAGCAGGGAGGCGTACTCGTTCTCGGCGGCTTTCCAGACCGTGGATGCGCCGCCCGGAACATCGATCCGGAGGAGTTCGCCCCCGCCGAATCTGCACAGGGCGAAGACGCTCCCGCCCGCCTGCCGGACCTCCTGCACGGAGTCCTTGCCCGGGAGCGCTGCCCTCCTCCTCCCGTCCCATCCGAAGGCCAGGAGACCGCCGCGCCTCGCCTTCACCGTGACGAGATCCACGTTGCCGGGCGTCCCGTATCTCCACCAATTCCTCTCCTCGACGGGAGCGAGCGAGCGCGGGCTCAGGCGCGCCGACTCCTCGCCCGTCGGACTCCGGAGGAGGGCGGGGGAGGCGGCCGCCGTCCGGGGAAGGACGAGGATCCTCCCCGAACCCGGATCGATCCGGAACTGCCGGAGCGGACGCTCCCGGTCCCCTCCGAACCGTTCGAGGCCGGCCTCGTCCCTCGCCGTGTCGAAGACCGTCCTCCCGATCGGCTCCCCCAGCGCCTCCCGCAGCCGGTCCAGCGCCATCGGGTCCTCGCTCTCCAGGACCGCCTGCCGGGCGAGGAGCAGGGAGAAGTAGGGATCCGTCGCCTCCTCCGCCGCCGAGGCCCCGATCAGGGCGAGGACCCTCGCGCGGCGGACCTGGATCCAGGTCGAGGTGATCCCCCCGAGGAGGATCACGAGGCACACGAGCCCGAGGACCGTCACGACCGGGTTCCGGTCCACCCAGAGCATGGTGCGCGTCAGCGGGCCGGCGGGTCGGGCCTTGATGGGCTCCCTGCATCGGATGCGCCTCAGGTCCTCCGCCAGGTCCTCCGCCGACTGGTACCGCCGTGTCCGGTCCTTCGCCATCGCCGTCCCGATCACGACCTTCAGGTCCGACGAGAGCGCGCGGTTGATCCGCCGCGGATCCTCGGGCTCCGTGGAGAGGATCGCCTGGTACACCTGGCCCACCGTGGGGGCCTCGAAGGGAAGGCGCAGCGTGAGGCACTCGTAGAGCGAGACCCCCAGGCTGTAGACGTCGGTCCGTCGATCGAGGCGGATGCGCTGCGCCATCAGCTGCTCCGGGCTCATGTAGGCGGGAGTCCCCATGAGGCTCCCCGTCTGGGTCAGCCGGTTCCCCTCCCCCTCCTCCTCCCGGGCGAGGCCGAAGTCCAGGAGCACCGGCTCGCCGCCTCCCGTCACCATGATGTTGTGGGGCTTGATGTCCCTGTGGATGAGGCCGGCCTCGTGGGCGGCGTGGACGGCCCTGGCCGCCTTCTCGAACAGCAGGAGCAGCGGCTCGAGGTCCCGGTCCCGGCTTCCCTCCCCGGCGCCCCGGGCGGGGGTCGATGACGGGGCGTCGCGCCCCGGCGGGACCGGGAGCCGGACCGAGGAGGCCTTCGCCTCCCGCGAGAGGCCCACCAGTTCCGCGAGGGTCTTCCCCTCCACGAAGCGCATCGCCAGGTAGGGAGTGCCTCCCGAGTCCCCCGCCTCGTAGACGGTGCAGATGTGGGGATGGTCCAGGCGGGAGGCGAGTTCCGCCTCCCGCTCGAAGCGGAGACGCAGGGAGACCGAGGAGGAGAAGTGCGGGGAGAGGACCTTGAGCGCCACCTTCCGGGGCAGGCGCGAGTCCCGGGCCTCGTAGACCACGCCCATGCCTCCGCGTCCCAGCTCCCTCAGGACCCTGTAGGGGCCGATGCGGTCCTCCTCCGGTCGGGCGACCGCGGTCGGGAAGGCCGGTGCGGCGCACGTCTCGCGCACCGGAGTGGGGGGGGAGCCGGCCCTGGTGGGACCCTTGAGGACCCGAGCGCACTCCTCCTCCACCAGGGACTCGAACCCGGGGAAGAGGCCCCGGTAGTGGGACAGGGACCCGAGGCTGCCTGCCCGCGATTCCCGGAGAAGGAGTGCCCGCACGGCGGCCCGCACCCCCTCCTCCTCACCCTTGGTGTCCATTCCGCCGGGGATCATGGGACACGGACCGTCCGGGGTCAAGTGTCCACGGGTTCGTTGCCCCGAACCCATCCGTGAAGGTCCCGGCTTCCCGTCCGCCTGTACACCCCCCTGCGTCCGCGATGCATGAGAGAATTACCTACGGCGCGAGAAGTGACCCGCGGGCATGCCGTTCTGCTGCGAGCAGAAGGGGAGGAGGCCGGCCATGAGGTTCACCATCGTCATCGAGCGGGACGAGGACGGGGTCTTCGTCGCCGAGTGCGCGCAGATCCCCGGCTGCGTCAGCCAGGGCCGCACGGAGTCCGAGGCCGTGGCGAACGTCGAGGACGCCATCCGCGAGTGCATCGAGGTGCGTGCGGAGAGGAGAGTGCCCCTTACGGCGCGAACCAGGGACGTGGAGATCCCCGTTCCCTAGGATCCCGCAGCCCCGCCTCCCCCCCCGCCCCCGGCGGATCCCCCCGCCCCGTCCCGCCCCGTGGGTAAAGTGGCCCCCGTGGACGACCCCCCCCCCTTCTACGCCGAGATCGCCGTCGCGGTGCCCGTGGACCAGCTGTTCACGTACCGCGTCCCGGGGAACCTCCGCAGCGAGGCGGTGCCCGGCCGCCGGGTCCTCGTGCCCCTCGGCCCCCGCACCGCCACGGGGTACCTCGTCTCCGTCCGCGAGACCGCGCCCCCGGACATGCCGCCGGAGAAGATGAAGGACATCCGCGCCTTCCTCGACGACGGCCCCCTCATGGACGGGGCCATGCTGGAGCTCTGCCGGTTCATCTCCCGCTGGTACGGCTCCTCCCTCGGCGAGGCGCTGGACGCCGCGCTGCCGGCCGCCGTCAAGTCCGGCGGTCGCCGCCGCCGCATCGCCACCGCCGTCCTCGTCCCCACCCCGGAGGAGGCGCGGAAGGCCGCCGACGGCATGTCCGAGAAGCACGCCAAGCGGGCCCGGGTCCTCCTCGCCCTCGTCGAGAACGGGGGCCGCATGCCCGTCCGCGAGCTGTGCCGCGTCGCCCACAGCAGCGGCGCCCCCGTCCGCACCCTGGCGAAGGAGGGGCTCCTCCGCGTCGAGAGCGTCGAGGCCGCACCGGACCCCTTCTCCCTGTCCCGGCCGCCCCGCCCCTCCGTGCCCCCCGTCCCCACGGAGGAGCAGTCCGCGGCCCTTGCCGCCGTCGGGGCGTGCGTCGAGAAGGGGGAGTTCCGCGTCTTCCTGCTCCTCGGCATCACCGGGAGCGGGAAGACCGAGGTCTACCTCCGCGCGCTGGAGGAGGTCGTCCGCCGGGGCCGCCAGGCCATCGTCCTCGTCCCCGAGATCGCCCTCACCCCCCAGACCGTGGAGCGGTTCCGCGCCCGCTGCCCGCGCGTCGCCGTCCTCCACAGCGCCCTCACCGACGCCGAGCGCCACTCCCAGTGGAAGCGCATCCGCGCCGGCGGGGCCGACGTCGTCATCGGGCCGCGCTCCGCCGTCTTCGCCCCCGTCCCCCGGCTCGGCCTCCTCGTCATCGACGAGGAGCACGAGACCTCCTTCAAGCAGCAGAACGCGCCCCGCTACCACGCCCGGGACGTCGGAATCGTCCGCGCGAAGGAGGCCGGCGCCGCGGTCCTCCTCGGCTCCGCCACCCCCTCCCTAGAGTCCTACGTCAACGCCCTGGACGGAAAGTATCATCTTCTGAGACTCCCGCGGCGCGTCGGCGGCGGGGCCCTCCCCCCGGTGGAGGTCGTGGACATGCTGCGGGAGCGGCGCGAGGCCGCCCTCCCCGGCTTCCTCTCGCGGCGCCTCGAGTCCCTCGTGAAGGAGGCCCTCGGGCGGAAGGAGCAGGCCCTCCTCTTCCTCAACCGGCGCGGCTACGCGACGGAGGTCCAGTGCCGCCGCTGCGGCGGCGTCATCGAGTGCGAGGGGTGCAACCTCCCCTACACCTACCACCGGCGCCTCGGCCTCGGCCTCTGCCACTACTGCGGCGGCGAGCGGCGCATCCCCGACGCCTGCCCGGGGTGCGGGGAGCCGGGCCTCAAGCGCAAGGGCTTCGGCACGGAGAAGGTCGAGGAGGCCGTCGCCGCCCACTTCCCCGGGGCGCGCATCGCCCGGATGGACTCCGACACCATGAAGGGGAGGGAGGCCTACGACCGCGTGCTCGGGGCCTTCCGCGAGAGGGAGATCGACATCCTCATCGGGACCCAGATGATCGCCAAGGGCCTCGACTTCCCCGACGTCACCGTGGTCGGCGTGCTCAACGCCGACATCGCCCTGCACGTGCCCGACTTCCGCGCAGCGGAGCGGACCTTCCAGCTCCTGGCCCAGGTGTCCGGCCGGGCGGGGCGGTCGGACAAGCCCGGGCGTGTCGTCGTGCAGACCACGGTGCCGGACCACCCCTCCGTGGTGCTCGCCGCCTCCCACGACTACGAGGGCTTCGCGGAGCTCGAGCTCGCCGAGCGGCGGCGGGACGGGTGGCCGCCCCTGTCGCGGGTCATCCGCGTGCTCGCCTCGGCGGCGGGGACGGAGAAGTCCCGCGGCCTCGCCGAGGAGGCCGCCGCCGCGGCCCGCGGGGCCTGCCCCGGGGCGTCGGTGCTCGGCCCGGCGCCGGCCTTCCTCCAGCAGGTGCGTGGGAGGGAGCGCTGGCACGTGCTCGTGAAGATCCCCGACGCCCGCTCCATGGCCCGCGTCGTCGCCGCCCTCCGCCCCCTCTGCCGCAAGTCCCGCGACCGCGAGGTCCTCCTCGACGTCGACCCCGTCGGGACGGCGTAGCGATGAGAGGCGGGAGAGGCGGGGACGTTCTCAAGTTATAAAGTTATTCGGGGGGATCCGGAGGTCCGACCATGGCGCCCACGCTTCTCCCCCCGAATAACTTTATAACTTGAGAACGTCCCCGCCTCTCCCGCCTCTCACCGCGCCTTTCTCAGGATGACGACGAACTGGTGGGCGATGTTGGGGACGTAGGAGGAGGGGTAGCCGTAGGGGCGGAGGCGGGATCCGGTCTGGTACCAGACGATCTCCCCCTTCGGCGTCCAGCCCGCGGCCTTGCCGCGGCGGGCGAGGTCGGCGTGGGTGAAGAGGTACTCCCCCTCCTGGTAGGCGTTGCGCACGATGACCGCCATGTAGCCGCCGGGACGGGTCACCCGGAGGCAGAGGCGGAAGATCTCCTCCATGGCGGCGAGGTAGTTCTCGTAGGTGCCGAGGTTGGCGAGGTCCCCCGGGTCCTCGCTCCGCATGTCGTAGTCGGTGCGGCGGTTGGCGTGGGTCGCGTCGTACTTGCCGTCGCACATCGTGCGCTCGAGGTGGACGTTGTAGGGCGGGTCCGTGGCGACGAAGTCGAAGCAGCCGTCGGGAAACCGGGACGCGTCGGCCAGCAGCGCGCGGCTGTCCCCCACGATCATCTCCTGGGGCGGCAGTTCCGGGTGGTCCGCCGCGACCCCGGCGTAGACCTCGGCCCACTTCGGGTTGATCTCGATGCCCGTCCCGCGCCGCGGCGGGTCGGCGATGGCGCAGCCCAGCAGCGTCCCCCCCACCCCGGCGAAGGGGTCGAGGACGCGCCCCCCGCCCTTGGTGAAGAACTCCGCGAGGGCCTGCATGAGGCGGGGCGGCTTGTTGGCCCCGTGGAGCCGGCGCCGGTCGTGGCCGAACTCCTTCGGGTAGGAGGTGCGGAGCACGGATCGCGTGAAGTAGAGCCAGCGCTCCCCGTCGAGCTCGTTGAGGGTGTTGCGCCGGTGCGGCCCCTTGTTGGGCGGGGGGCCGGCCTCCTCCGCCGCGGCGGGCTTCCCCTTCGCCGGCGCCTTCGCCGGCGCCTTTCCCGCCCGGGCCTTCCTCATCGGTCGATCCAGGCCCTCCACCGCGCGGCATCGGTGCCGAGTTCGGCGTGGGGCGGCTTCCTCCCCTCCCGCTCCAGCACCGCGCCGAGGGCCAGCGCCATCAGCACCTTCACGTTCTCCTCCGGCTCCCGGCCCAGCGCCTCCAGCAGGGGGGACCGGGACCGTGCCGTCCCCGAGAGGCCGAGCCCCTGGGCGGCCTTGAGGCGCACGAAGGCGGTCTCGTCCCGCAGCCGGTTGAGGAGGGCGTCCTCGGCGCCGGGGGTGCCGAGCCCGCCGAGGGCCTGGCAGGCGTTGCCCCGCACGATGGAGTCGTCCTTCTCGAAGAGGAGCACCGAGAGGTCGGCCTCCACGGAGTCGATGCGGCCCGAGGGCAGGAGCTGGAGCTTCTGGTTCCGCCGGGACTGGAAGACGCGGGCGAGGCAGAGGGCGGCGTTGCCCCGCACGACGGGGTCGGGGAACCGGAGGAGTTCCGCCACGGGGCGGTCGTCGGTGTCCGCGGAGGCGATGCGGGCGAGGGAGACGAGGGCCGCGGAGAGGAGGCTCGCGTCCGAGGCCCCGAGGACCCGCTCGAGGGCCGGGCGGGCCCGCGGTTCCTCCACGAAGCCGAGTCCCTTGGCGGCGGAGATTCGCCATCGGGGGTTCTCGGACCGCTCGACGTCGGAGAGCACCGCGTCCATGTCCTTCAGGACCTCCCGCGCGATGGCGGTCTGCGCGGCCCAGGCGTCGGACTTCGCCCCCTCCCCGGGCGAGGCGGCGGCGATCTGCCACGTGCCGGCGAGGGTCTCGATGCGCCGGTAGAGGGCGGAGCGGCCCTCCTCCGGGAGCGCGGGATCGGCGGCCTCCCCCGCGGCCTTCCCGTCCGCGGCGCCGGCGGCGGTGGTCCGGTCGGAAGGCGCCCCGCGGGGCCCCTCCTCCGTGGAGGCGCAGGCGGCGAGCAGGGCGGCGGCGCAGAGGCATGCGATGGCCTTCATGGTGTCCTCCCGGGGGCGGATCGTCGGCCCCTTCCCTCTTGGACGCGTCACGCCTCCACCGCCATCGCCGATCGCAGGAAGGCGGCGAGATCCTCCGGCATCCGCTTCGGCCTCCCGTCGGCGCCGCAGGAGGCGAGCACGGTGTGGCCCTCCGCGGCCACGGTGCCGTCGAGGTGGAGGACGCGGTAGTCGAAGCGGACCCGCACCCCCGTCACCTCACCCACGCGGCTCTCGATCTCCAGCTCCTCCTCGTAGAAGGCCGGGGTCCGGAAGCGGAGCGCCGCCTCCGTGACGGGGAGGATCGTCCCCTCCTTCTCGAGGAGGGAGTAGGGCCGGCCCAGTTCCCGCATGAGCCCCGTGCGCCCCTCCTCGAACCAGAGGAGGTAGACGGAGTGGTGGGCGTATCCCATCTGGTCGGTCTCGCCGTAGCGGACGCGGACGCGCTGGCGGTGAACGTTCATCGGGCCGATCCTACGACGGCGCCGGGGGCGGCACACGGAACCCACGGGCACGACTCCTTGGCGGAGCGGCCACCCCCCTCCAGAATGTCCCGGTGAAAGAGCGCTCCCCCCTCCTGGCATGGTTCCTCGGCTGGCTCCTCCCCGGGGCGGGCCACGTCTACATCGGGCAGCGGGCGCGGGGCGCGGTGCTCGCGGGGACCCTCGTCGGCTGCTTCGCCGCGGGGGCGCTCCTCGGCGGGCGCGGCACCGTGACGGAGGCGCGGCCGGAGTTCCTCGTGCTCCAGGCCGGCGCCGGGCTCCCCGCGCTGGCAGCCTGGGCCGCGGGGGACCCGGAGCCCGCCGACATCGCGGTCTCGCGGAGGGAGCTGGGGATCCTCTACACGCTGGTCCCGGCCCTTCTCAACCTCGTGGTCGCCCTGGACGCGGCGGCCCGGGCCGCGGGAGGGAGTCCCGGCGGGCATCCCCTCCGGGAGCTCCTGCCGGTTCCGGCCGCCGTCCTCGCCGCGGTGCTCCCCGAGGACTCCGAGCCGGCCCCCGCCGAGGCCCCCGCCGACGGCCCCCTCCCCGGGGAGGACGCATGATCCTCCACCGGTTCCTCGAGTTCCTCCCCCTCGCCCTGGTGCTCGGCACCACCCTGGCCGCGCTCCGCCACGAGGGCCTCGAGGCCATCCAGAAGGCGGCCCTGCGCAACACGGGGAAGATCCTCCTCTGGCTCGTCGTGGGCTGCGCCGCCCTGCAGGCCCTCCTCCTCTTCGTCCAGGACTGATGGGGCTCCAGAGGGACCTCCGGCTCTCCCGCTTCTGCCCCCACTGCGGGGCGCCGCTGGCGCTGCGACGCCCCCCCGACGACGACCGGGAGCGGTCCGTCTGCACGGCCTGCGGCTTCATCTTCTACATGGGGCTCAAGGTGGCCGCGGGCACGGTGCCTGTGCTGGACGGCCGCCTGGTCCTCATCCGCCGCGGCGTCCCGCCGGGCAAGGGGCTCTGGTCCTTCCCCTGCGGCTACGTGGAGGTGACGGAGACAACGGAGCGGTGCGCCGTGCGGGAGACGCGGGAGGAGGCGGGCATCGATGTCCGCCTCGAGGGGCTGCTGGGCGTCTACTCCTACCCCCCGGAGGTGGACGACGTCAGCCGGGTGGCCGTCGTCGCCTACGCCGCGGCGGTGACGGGCGGCGCTCCCCTCGCCGGGGACGACGCGACGGAGGTGCGCCTCGTCAGGCCCGCGGAGATCCCCTGGGAGGAGCTCGCCTTCCACTCGGCGCGGGACGCCATCCGGGACCGGCTGGCGCGGGGAGGCTTCTAGCCCCCCTGCACCCGGAAGGGAATCCGCACCTCGTCCACGAAGGGAAGCCCATCGCTGGCGCGCCGCCCGGCCGCCACCGTGAACGTGATCCGCAGGCGCAGGAACCGGTACCCGGGGCCGTCGAGGAGGGGGCCCGGGTCGAGGATCCCGCCCGCCGTGGTCTTCAGCACGACCCAGCCGCTCGCCCGCGCGGGATCGGAGGTGGCCCCCGTGAGGGGATCCAGGGACCCGGTGTCCGGCACCGTCGGATCGACGGCGGAGACGCCGGCCATCTGGATCTCGTAGGAGATGGTGCAGCCGGGGATCTCCTGCTCGACGAACCGCTCCGGGCCGAAGGGGAGGATCTCCGGCTGCAGTGCCCCGAGATCGAACCAGGCCGAGGTGAAGACCGAGGGCGGGTCCGCGACACCGGCCGCCGGGTCGAAGATCCCCGTGGAGTAGTCGGGGAGGAGGGTCGCGCTCCCGAGCCCCGCCACCTCGCCGGACCCCGTTTCGATGCGCACCCAGCCCGCGCTCCCGCCGCCCCCGGCCCCGGCCCAGCCCACGGGGGTCCCGCCGGGGCCTCCCCCGACGTCGAGGGACCCGCCGGAGAGGTCCACGGCGCCGGAGGCGTAGAGCGCGATGGCCCCGCCGGCGCCCCCGCCCCCCGGCGCCGACGAGTAGTTCCCCGTGACCGCCGACGAGTTCCCTCCCGCCCCTCCGCGGGCGTCGAGGACGCCGGCGATCCGCAGGTCCCCCGACGTCGAGACGAGGACCCCGCCACCGCCGCCGCCGCCGCCGGCCCCGCTGGTCCGCCAGGAGTAGACCGTGTAGTGGCCGTTCCCGCCGGCGCCACCGCCGGCCCCTCCCGTTCCGGAGAAGTCGACGCCGTCGGCCGTGGCCGCCGAGGTCGGCTCCTCCCCCCCCGCCGGCCCGCCGGCCCCGCCGGCCCCGTTGTAGGCGGAGGAGGAGGGGGTCCAGGTGCCCCGGCTCCCCGCGCTCCCGTCGGTCCTGTGGCCGCCGCCGCCGCCGCCGCCCGGGAAGGAGTACGTGTCGCCGGCCCCCGTCTCGAGCCCGCCCCCGCCCCCGCCGCCCCCGCCCGGGGCCGCCCCCCCCGCGGCGGCCGGGGGGGCGGGGGGCCCCCACGGCCGGTTCGCGGGTATGCTGCGCGCGATGCGAGCCGTCGAGACCCTGCCTGCCGCGATGCGCGCGCTGGAGCTCCGCGCGTACGGCGGCGAGCCGTCGTCGCTGCGATTGACCGAGCGGCCGGTGCTCGCGCCCGCGCCCGGCGAGGTGGTGGTCCGGATCGTCGCGACGCCGGTCAACCCCAGCGACCTCATGTTCCTCCGCGGCCTCTACGGCGTGCGCAAGCCGCTCCCCATCGTGCCGGGGTTCGAGGGCAGCGGCGTCGTGGTCGCCGCGGGCGACGGCCTCGGCGCCCGCGCTCTGCTCGGCCGGCGCGTCGCCTGCAGCGCGTCCGAGGACGGCGACGGCACCTGGGCCGAGTACATGAGGACGCCGGCCTCGCTCTGCTTCCCGCTCCTGCCCGGCGTCGACATCGAGGCCGGCGCGATGCTCATCATCAACCCGCTCACCGCGTGGGCGCTCATGGGGCTCGCGAGCGGCGCACGCGCGGCGGTGCAGACGGCCGCCGCCAGCGCGCTCGGCCGGATGGTCGTGCGCCTCGCGCGCGACCGCGGCCTGCCCCTGGTCAACGTGGTGCGTCGCGGCGCGCAGGCCGAGCTGCTCCGGAGCCTCGGCGCCGAGCACGTCCTCGACGCGAGCGAGCCCGACTTCGAGGCGCGCCTCAAGGAGCTGTGCCGGCGGCTCGACGCGCGCATCGCGTTCGACGCGGTCGGCGGCGAGGGCACCGGCCAGCTCCTCCGGGCGATGCCACGCGGCAGCCGCGTCGTCGTCTACGGCGGGCTCTCGGAGAAGGACTGCCAAGTCGCGCCCAGCGAGCTCATCTTCGGCGAGAAGCGCGTCGAGGGCTTCTGGCTCTCGTCGTGGCTGCGCGGCCGCCCGCTCCACCAGACGCTCCGCGCCGCCGTCGCGGTCCAGCGATCGATCGCGAAGGACTTCAAGACCGAGGTCCGAGCGCGCGTCTCCCTCGACGAGGCCCCGCGCGCCATCGCCGAGTACGCGGCGGCCATGACGGCCGGCAAGGTGCTCCTCGTGCCGGGCCAGCGCGGTACCGCGTAGTGTCTGCGAAGGACGCCTGCCCGTGCGGCAACGGGCGACCCTACCGCGGCTGCTGCGGGCCGCTGCACCGCGGCGAGCGCGAGGCCTCCGACGCCGAAGCGCTGATGCGATCGCGCTACGCCGCCTTCGCGCGCAAGGAGATCGACTACCTCTACCGGACGCTCCACCCGGAGCACGAGGATCGCGCGCGCCCGGAGGCCGACGTCCTCCGCGATCTCCGGGCGACCGCCTCGACGCTGCGCTACATGGGCCTCCAGATCCTGGACCGTCGCGCTCCCGACGAGGCGGGGATCGCGCGGGTGCTCTTCCTCGCGCGCATCTTCGAGAAGGGGCGGGAGCGCTCGTTCGTGGAGCTCTCCGAGTTCGCGCACGACGGCGAGGGCTGGCGCTACCTCCGCGGGGAGGCGCGCCCCGTGGCGCGGATCGCGGGGGACCCGGCGGCGATCAGGATCGACAGCTTCTCCGCGCTCGCGAGCCGGTAGGAGAGCCGTTCCTCGGGCGCTCGAGCGTCGTTCGCGCCGCGAGGCGCGGCTACGGACGGCTGGCAGGTTCCGGGGCAGGAGCGCCTGCGGGCGGCGAGGCGCTCGCGCTCGCGCCCGCAGGCGGCCCGTCCTCCTGAACCGGCGAGCTCAGAATCGCGCCGCCCGAGCTGCGCCAGATGTACGTCGCCCTCTTGCCGCCGCCGCGCGCTCCGAAAGTGGCGTCGTACGACGAGATCGTCTGGACGGAGACTTGCTCCTCTGGGCAGTCGAGATCGAAGGCCGCCCGCGTGCGCACCGATCCTTCGCGCGAGCAGCCCGATGCAAGGAAGAGTGCCGCGATCGACAGGGGGCGGAGGCGAAGCATGGGCGCCGGGGTATCTCGGAAGCGCGCCCACCGTCGACCCGCGCGGGCGTCCACCACCGACGCGAAAGTGCTCTGCGGAGAGCGCTACCGCCCGCCCGCGATCGGGAGCCGGACCCGGGCGACGGTCCCCTTTCCCGGCGCGCTCTCGAGCTCGATGGTCCCTCCGTGCGCGTCGACGATGCGCTTGGCGAGCGCGAGGCCGAGCCCCAGCCCGCCGGTCGCGCGGGTCCGGCTGCGATCGGCGCGGAAGAAGGGCCGGAACACCCGGGCGAGGTCCTCCGCGGCGATCCCGATCCCCTGATCGATCACCTCGACACGGAGCTCCCGCCCCGCGCCGGCGCGCAGCACGACGGGGAGCTCGGGCTTGTCGGTGTACTTGTGCGCGTTCTCGAGCAGGTTGTCGACGACGCGGCGGAGGAGCACCGGATCGCCGTCGATGGCCGGCAGCTCCTCGGGGACGAGGACCTCGAGGCGGCGGCGCGGGTGGGCCGCGCGGAAGCGCGAGGCCGCGTGCTCGAGCAGCTCGCGCGCGTCGATCGCCTGGCGCCGCAGCGGCGGGATGCCCGCGGGGGACGAGCCGTCGCCGAGATCGAGGCGCGCGGCGGTGAGGACGTCGGTGATGAGCCGCTCGAGCTCGTCGAGGTCTCCGCCGATGTCGGCGAGCGACTCGCGGGCGACCTCGGCGTCGCCCTCGGCGGCGAGGTCGAGGGCGACGCGGATGCGCGCGAGCGGCGTGCGGAGCTCGTGCGAGACGTTGGCGAGCAGCTCCTTCTCGGCGCGGAGCAGCTCGGTCACGCGGTCGGCCATCTCGTCGAACGAGCGCGCCACGTCGCCGAGCTCGTCGCCGCGCCGGACGCCGGCGCGCGCAGCGAGGTCGCCTCCGCCGAAGGCGCGCGCCGCGCTCGACATCTTCCGGAGCGGCCGCGCCAGCGATCGCGCGAGCAGCAGCGAGGAGACGCCCACCACGAGGAGCACGAGCGGGATGATCCGCGTGGCGGGCAGGGGCGGACGCGGCGGGCGCCGCGGCGCGGGCATGAGCAGGTCGAGCCGCCCGCGCCCGTCGGAGAGCGCCACGGGGACGCTCGCGCACCGCATTCGCGGCGGGACGGCGTCGGCGGGGTCGGGCTCGGCGAGCGAGTCGCAGGTGGGCGCGCGGCCCGGATCGCTGCTGGCGACGACGGCGCCCCCGGAGTCGCGCACCGTCACCGTGGCGCCCACGTCCTCGTGGATGCGCGCGAGCTCGCGCCCGAGGGCCGCGCGATCGCCGGCGACGCGCTCGACGTCGCGGGCGACGACGCGCGACCAGCCCTCGAGCGGCGGGCCGCCGCCCGGCCCGGGCGGGCCGTTGGCGACCATGATCCCGTGGAAGCCGAAGGCGACCACCGCGATCTGCGCCAGCCCCACCAGGTAGATCTTGAGCGCCAGGGGCGAGCGCAACAGCTCGCGGACGCGCGCGCTCATAGCCGGTCCGCGGCGAACAGGTAGCCGACGCCGCGGACCGTCTTGATGATGCGCGGGCTCTTCGGATCGTCGCCGAGCTTCTTGCGGAGGTGGGACACGTGCACGTCGATGGAGCGGTCGAACGCCTCGTCGGCGCTGCCGCGCACGAAGTCGACGAGCTGCTCGCGGGTGAGCACCCGACCGGATCGCTCGGCCAGGACGCGGAGCAGATCGAACTCGTAGGTGGTGAGGACGAGCTCCTCGTCGGCGAGGGTGACGCGGCGGCCGACCGGATCGATGCGGAGCGGACCCGCGGTGATGAGCGCCGCGGCCGGGCCGCTGCGGCCGCGGGCGCGGCGGGCGTGGGCGCGGATGCGGGCGAGGAGCTCGCGCGTCGAGAAGGGCTTGGCGATGTAGTCGTCGGCGCCGCCCTCGAGGCCCATCACCCGGTCGGCCTCCTCGCCGCGCGCGGTGACCATGATGATTGGGGTGTCGACGCGCGCGCGGAGCTCGCGGCAGACCTCGAAGCCGTCGATTCCGGGGAGCATGAGATCGAGGAGCACGACGTCGGGGCGGTCGTGCAGCACGCGCGCGATGCCCTCCCGGGGGTCGGCCGCGAGGGCGACGCGCACGCCGTGGCTCTCCAGGTATTTCGCGGTGAGGCGCGCCAGCTTCTCGTCGTCCTCGATGTAGACGATCGAGGTCGGCTCGTTGTCCGAGGGCGCCACGCGGGCAATCTAGCAGCTCGGGATCGGGGCGCCGCGGCCGCTAACACTCGCTAACACGCGCTCGTTAACATTCGCACACGAGCGCTCCATCCGCCGTCAACGAGGGCGGTCCACCCTCATGCTCGACCCGTTCGCGAGACGCGGCGGGCTTGAAAGGGAGAGGCCATCATGTCGTCTGGTCGTCGGAGGTCGTGGATCGCGCTGCCGCTCGTCGGCGCGCTCGTGTTCGCGGTGGGTTGCGGTGCCGAGGGCCCCGAGCCCGCGGACGACGCCGCCCATGCGCTCACCGATCAGCAGGCGGCCGGGCACGACGCTCGCGCGAAGCGCCGCGGCCCGGGCGGGCCGGAGCACCTGCTCTTCGCCGCGCTCCAGGAGCTCGAGCTCACCGACGCGCAGAAGGCGACCATCGAGGGCGCGATCGAAGGGCTGCGCGCCGCGAGGAAGGACCACGGCCCCAAGGACCGCGCCTCGTTCACGGCGCTCGCCGCCGGCGTGCGTGCCGGGAAGATCGACACCGCTGCGGTGCTCGCGCAGGCGGGCGTCGAGCGCGGGCACGAGGAGCGCGCGACCGAGGTCGCCGCGGCGCTGACGAAGGTGCACGACGTGCTCACGCGCGAGCAGCGCCGCGCGCTCGTGGACGCGGTGGCGAAGCGGATGGAGGAGCATGGCCCGCCCGACGGTCCGCCACAGGGCGGGCGGGGCCGCGGCGGGCCGGGCCGCCCCGGACCGGGCGCCGAGCACCGCGGACAGGCGCCGGTCTGGCACCTGCTCGAGGGGATCGAGGTCAGCGACGCGCAGCGCGCGGCCATCGACAAGGCGCTCGAGGCGAACAGGCCCGCGGCGCCCGATCACGAGGCGATGAAGCAGCGCTTCGAGGCGTTCCGCGCGCAGATGCGGGCGCGCCTCGAGGGCTTCGCCGCCGACAGCTTCGACGCGCGCGCCTTCGTGGCCCCACCCTCCGACGGCCCCGGCTTCGGGCCGAAGGAGCACCACGAGCGCATGCTGAACGACCTCGCCGTCGTCGTGCCCATCCTCGACGCCGCCCAGCGCGAGGCGCTCGCCTCCCGGCTGGAGCAGGGGCCGCCCGGCCCCATGGGTCCGCGGCCCGGCGATCGCCCGCGCGGTCCGCACGGCGCGCGCCGCCGCTGAGCGTCGCCTCGACCGCACCGCCCGCCACGCGCGCGCATCTGCCCGCGTGGCGGCCGCCGCGCCGAGATACGCTCGCCTGATGGCGAGCTCCGACTTCGAGGTGCGGCCCTTCGCTGCCGGTGACGTCGAGCGGGTGCTTCCCCTGCGCAAGGAGCTCTGGCCGAGCTGCCCCGACGAGGACCACGCCCGCGAGCTCGCCGCGTATGCCGCCGGGTCCTCGCCCGAGCTGCTCGGCGGCGCGCTGCTCGTCTGCGCGGACGCCGGCGGCGCGATCGTCGGCTTCGCCGAGGCGTCGCTCCGGAGCTACGCCGAGGGCTGCGAGAGCTCGCCGGTCGGCTTCGTCGAAGGCTGGTTCGTCGCGCGTGAGCACCGTGGCCGCGGCGCCGGACGGGCGCTGCTCGCGGCGTGCGAGGCGTGGGCCCGCGCGCGCGGCTGCACCGAGATGGGCTCGGACACCGAGATCGACAACGCGGCGAGCCAGGCGGCGCACGCCGCGCTCGGGTACGAGGAGGTCGATCGCATCGTCTGCTTCCGAAAGCGCCTGGTCGACGTTCCGGAGCGCTAGCCGCGACGCGCTCGTTCGGCACGCCGCGCGGCGACGATCAGAAGCAGGTGCAGAGCGGATCGCCAGGCGAGCAGTTGCACGTGGTGTGGCTGCGCGGGCCGGCCGGCATCGACTGCGCCGCCGGTGTCGCGATGCGTCCGGAGCCCGCGGCCAGCGTGCGCGACTTGTCGCCGACCGCCGCGGCGCAGGCGTCGGCGTCGCCGGCGGTGCACGCCTTCTCGTAGAGCGTCCGCGCGCGGGCCTCGTCCTTCTCGACCGCGTCGCCCGCGGCGTAGTGGGCGGCGAGCAGCCGGCAACCGCTGCCGTCGTGCGTGCCGGCCATCTCGTCGCACGCGCGCTGGTAGAAGTAGACGGCGCGCTTCGGGTCCTTCTCGACGCCGGCGCCGGCGTCGTAGGCGCGGCCGAGGTTCGAGCAGCCGACGCCGTCCTTCTTGTCGCAGGCGCGCTGGTAGAGGCTCGCGGCTCTGACCATGTCCTTGGCGACGCCGGTGCCGAGCTCGTAGAGCACGCCGAGGCCGGCGCACGCGAAGGCGTGGCCCGCGTCGCACCCCTTCTCGTACAGCGACGCCGCCTTGGCGGGATCCTGCGCGACGCCTCGACCGGCGGCGTAGAGGATGCCGAGCATCGCGCAGGCCGACGCCGAGCCGTCGTCGCAGGCGCGGCGGTAGAGCCCGGCGGCGCGGGCCTCGTCCTTCGCGACGCCCTCGCCGTGCTCGAAGAGCACGCCCTGGTTGCTGCAGCCGTTGGCGAAGCCCGCCTCGCAGGCGCGCTCGTAGAGAACGAGCGCGGCGCGCGGGTCGGCCTCGCCGCCGCGGCCGTCGGCGGTGAGCACGCCGAGGAGGTTGCAGCCCTGCGCGTCGCCGGCGTCGCAGGCGCGCCTGTAGAAGGCGCGCGCCGCGGCGTCGTCCTTGGTGCGGCCGCGCGCGTTCTCGGCCTGGATGCCGGCGGCGGTGCAGGCGCCGGCGCGGCCGGCGTCGCACGCCTTGCGGTAGAGGACGCCGGCGCGCGACTCGTCCTTCGGGGCGCCGGTGCCGCTCTCGAGCATCGCGCCGAGCGTCTGGCAGCTCGCGGCGTCTCCGGCTTCGCAGCGCGCGTTGCACCCCGCGGCGTCTCCGAACGCGCAGCTCGACGGCGCCGCGGCGGGGGGTGCCGCCGCCGGAGGATCGCCGCGGAGCCGGCCGCTGAGCGCCAGCACCAGCGCTCCGAGCGCGAGCGCGCCCACGCCGATGCGGAGCGCCGCGCCCGAGCGCCGCGGCGCGGAGGCGGCAGGAGCGGCGACGACGGTCGTCTTCGCGGGCTCCGCGGCGGCATCACCGGCGAGCGACCGGCGCGCCGCTTGGAGCGAGGCGGCGACCTCGCGCGCGCTCGCGGGCCTGTCCTCGCGCCGCGGCCGGAGCAGCGAGTCGACGATCGCCGCGAGGTCGGCCGGAACCGCGGGCGCGACCTCGGCGAGCGGCGGCGGAGCGATCCGGCCGTCGAGCACCTCGCCGCGCATCCCCGCCCCTCCGTCGGCGGCCGCGACGGCCGGGAGCTTGCCGCTGAGCGCCTCGTAGAGGAGCGCCCCGAGCGCGTAGAGATCGCTCGCGGGCGACGGCGCCGCCCCCTCGCCGACCGTCGCCGGGTCCATGTAACCGACGGTGCCGCTCGACACGATCGGTCCGGTGCCGCCCGAGGAGCTCCCGGCGTCGTCGAGGAGCATCGACATCTTGGTACCCAGCACCTCGAGGGGCAGATCGTCGAGCACGACCCGCTTCACCGGCCGCTCCTCGGCCTTCGCTCGGTCGGCGCGGTCCTCCGCGGCGGCGATGCCGAAGTCGATGAGCTTGTGGACGCCGCCCGCCTCGACCACGTTGGCCGGCTTCACGTCGCGGTGCACGAGCCCGGCCGCGTGGACGGCCGCGAGCGCCGACGCCACGGCGACGCCGACGTCGAGCGCCTCGTCGATCGAGAGCGGCCCGTCCTCGAGGCGGCGGTCGAGCTGCGTGCCGTGCACGTACTCCATCGCGAGGCCCGCGACGCCCGCGGCCTCGTCGATGGCGAGCTGGTAGAAGCGCACCACGTTCGGGTGCTCGACGCGGCAGAGCGCCCCGGCCTCCTCGGCGACGGCGTCGCGATCGGCCCCGCGTCCGCCGCCGATCGCGAAGAGCTTCACCGCCGCCCGGCGGACCTCCTTGGCGCCGTACGTCTCGCGGGCGAGCCAGACGGGAGCGAACCCGCCGCGCCCGAGCTGCTCGACGAGCAGGAACGGGCCCACGCGCCGCTCCGCGTCGGGTCGGTCGAGGAAGGCGTCGATGCGCGTCGGCGAGGCCACCAGGTGCGAGATTACTTCACCCCGGCTCGGGGCCAGGGACAAGAACGGTCGTCGACGGATCCGTTCCTGCTTCGTCGCACCGGACGCGTCGGGCGCGCCCGGATCAACGCGCGCGGGAGCTCTTCTTGGCGGCGCGTCGCTTCCTGGCTTTCGACGGTCGCGCACCCGCGGCCCGCGGCTGCGGCTCTTTCGGGACGAGAGACTCGACACGCGCCTGGATGGTGCGCACGAGATCGCCCTCGTTCGTCAGGAAGGTGCTCACGACGCGAGGGTCCGCGCCCAGGTGCTTCCCGAGATCCGTGATGAAGGCGCCTTCACCGTATGGATTCCTGAACTGGGCGAGGCCGAAGACGACGAGCCGCGGAAGGAGCCGGTCGCGGAGGAGATCGATGCACTTCAGCGTGTCCTCGGGCGACAAGTTGTCGCCGTCGGTGAACAATGCCGCGAAGACGTCCCAGTCGGCTGGCGCGTAGTCGGCCTCGACGATCTCCGCGCACCGCACGAGCGCCGCCGAGATCATCGTTCCGCCGGTCTGCTTCGAGCTCACGAACGCCTCTCGATCGACCTCGTGTACGATGGCGTCGAAGATCACGAAGCGCGAGGCGAGCTCGGGGCTGCGGGCTCTCAGCCAGGTCTCGAGCGCGAGCACCTCCCTCCCCGCGGCCGACCGCATCGGCTCGAAGATGGAGCCCGAGACGTCGCACATCGAGATGATGGCCGCGCGCTTCACTCCACCCTCCCCGCAGGCTGCGTGCGTTCACCCTACGGCTCGCGGTCGACTCGCGCACCGCCGCTGGAGGGGTTCGAACGCGGGCGGAACTTCCGCCGCGGCTCGCTAGGGCCCGCCGCCCGGCCGGAGCACCGCCGTCGCCCGCCGCAGCACGCGCGCGGCCGCCCCGGGCGCGATGCGCTTGAGAAAGTACAGCGCCCACGCCTCCGGCGTGACCGGCACGACGTCGCCGCCCCCGGTCACGGCGTCGACGATCGCGTCGGCGACGCGCTCCGGCCCGTAGCTGCGCTTGCGGAACTCGGCGGTCACCCTGGCGCGCACTTCGGGGATCGCGGACTGGCCGAGCGCCCGGCTCGCGTCGACGATGGGGGTGTCGATCACGCCCGGGCAGATCGTCGCCACGCCGATGCCGTGCGGCCGGAGCTCGTCGCGGAGCGCCTCGGAGAGGCCGAACACGCCGAACTTGGAGGTGCTGTAGGCCGAGAGCACGTCGGTCGCGGCCACGCCCGCCATCGACGACACGTTGACCACGTACCCGCCGCCGCCTCGCTCCACCATCTTGGGCACGAAGTAGTGGCAGCCGTGGATCACCCCCCAGAGGTTGATCGAGAGCACCCACTCCCAGTCCTCGAGGCTCGTGTCGAGGAAGGTGCCGGAGAGGCCCACGCCGGCGTTGTTCACGAGGACGTCGACCGCGCGATCGGCGGCGTGCACCTCGTCGGCGAACGCGCGCATCTCGTCGCGCCGCGCCACGTCGACGCGCCGCGTGCCCACGCGGCGGCCGAGCGCCCGCGCTTCGCCGGCGACGTCGCCGAGGCGGGGCTCGTCGATGTCGCACAGCCAGAGATCGGCGCCGGCCCGCGCCAGCGCCAGCGCCGTCGCCCGCCCGATCCCGCTCGCCGCGCCGGTGACCAGCGCGATCTTGCCCCCGAGGTCCCGCGTCGCCATCCGGCGAGCTTAGCCCTTTCAGGCCTGGTCGCGCCTCCGCCTCGCGTCGGCGACCACCGCGACGCCCTGGGCGTTGAGCTCGACGTCGAGCGCGAGCAGGCGGAACGCCTCCTCGTCGAAGGCGAGACCGCGCGCCTCGGCGGTCTGGGCGATGGCGTCGCGCCAAGCTTGGGTGAGGCGCGCGGTGATCGCCTCGACGCTCTCCTCGCCGCGCGCCGCCTCGTCGAGCCAAGCCTCGGCGCGATCGATCCAGGCCCGGAGCTGGGCGGCGACCTCGGCGAGATCGGCGATCTCCCCGAAGTGGGTCAGGCAGGCGGTGCGGGTCCCGAGATCGAGGATGCGGTCGAGGCTCTTCCGCGCCTCGACCGGGTCGAAGTTGGTGGGGCTGGTCGAGGGGATCGCGAAGCGCCCCCTGCCTTGGAGCGCCGGGTACACCAGACCGAAAGCGTCGCCCGTGTAGACCGTCTCCTCCGCGGGATCGTGGACGACGAAGTGGTGGTTCGCGTGGCCGGCGGTGTGGAGGACGCGGAGCGTGGCGCCTCCGAGGGGGAACGTCTCGCCGTCGCCGAGCGGGCGCACGCGCTCGGCAGGGATCGGGGCGAGCGTGCCGTAGAGGCGCGCGAACCGCTCGGCGCCATACACGGCCGTCGCGCTCGCGACGAGCTTCGAGGGATCGACGAGGTGGCGCGCCGCCCTCGGGTGGGCGAGCAGCGTCGCGCGCGGGCAGGCGCCGAGGAGCGCGCTGGCGCCGGCCGCGTGATCGAGGTGCGCGTGCGTGACGACGATCCAGCGGACGTCCTCCGGCCGGCGCCCCGCCGCGCCGAGCGCGCCGAGCAGGCGCGGCAGGGCGTGCGACGTGTGCGTCTCGATGAAGGCGCACTCGTCGCGTTCGAGGCGCAGGTACGCGGCGGTGAACGCCGGCGCCGCCGCGTCGCAGTCGATGGTGATCCTGGCGCCGCCCATGCCCGCGAAGGCTACCACCGCCATGCCGCCGGGGCGCGGCGCGGGCGACCGAGCCCGCGCGCGTCCGGCGCATGGACGGGGCCGCTCAGCAGGTGCCGTCGAAGGTGACGCTGCCCGAGCCCGAGAACTCGGAGCCGCTCACCGTCACCGTCGAGCTCACGTCGACGCTGCCGCTCGTGGGGCAGCCGCCCGAGCCGTACTGCACGTCGTTGAAGGTGACCGTCGCGTTCCACTCGGACTTGGTGCTGTACCCGCCGCCGCCGGGCACGCCGGTGGTGTCGTACGAGCCGTCCGTCGAGAGGGTCCCGTCGATGGACGTCGGCGTGACGGTGAGCGCGCACATCTCGTGGATGGCGTAGGTGAGGCCCCCGACGTCGCCCGCGATCGTGAGATCGCAGCTCACCGTACCGGCGTCCCACGAGAGCGTGCCGTTGATGGTCCAGGCCGCGCCCGGATCGTCGGTGCCGCAGTCGACGAAGTTGCAGCTCGTGCCGGTGCAGTCGCACGTGCCGGTCGTGAGCTTCTGCTGCGCGGTGCCGACCGACTGGCCCGTCGTCGTCCCGCCTTGCGTGACGATGCCGAAGGCCGCCGAGCCCACGCTGGCGAGCGCGAAGGCCGCTCCGGGCCCGTCGCCCGAGTTGATCGCCAGGTTGACGGCGTTGATGGTGCTCGCCGTCGTCGACTTGGCCACGGCGCTGTTCACCGTGCCTCCGGCCGGCGCCGGATCGCTCTCCTCGTCGGAACCGCACCCGACGAGCCCCACCACCGCCACCACCAGCCCAAGTCCTGCAAGACGACCAAAGCTCATGAATCGCTCTCCCTTCGAGGCGGACCCCATTGGGTCCGAAGTTGGATCACGGACGATCCCATCAGGGATAACACGAGGCCGAGCGCGATTTCAATCGCGACAACAGCGCGGCTCGGTCCGGCGGCAACGCGAACATGATTTGGCTCAACGTGCGCGCGTCCAGGCGACGCATCGGCGGTCGAGGAGATCCGGGGGCGGCCCGGCCTCGTCTGCACCCAACCAACCTCAATGCCAGACGGTGCGTTCGCGCGGCCGCTGCTGCTCGATGGCCTCGGCATGACCGCGGAGCTCCGCGGCGGCGGTGAAGCTGCCCCGCTCCTCGAAGAGGTTGGCGAGCGAGACGGCGAGCACCACGAGCTGGCGCGGCGCGTCGAGGCCGAGGGTCACGGGCGGGGCGCCGCCGATCGGGGCGAACGCCTTGCCCCACGCTTGCCGCGCGACCTCGGGCTGGCCGGCGTTGAGCGCCGCGTGCCCGGCGAGGCGGCTCAGCTCGGCGGCGATGTCGCCGTCCCCGCGCCGCTCCGCCGCGTCGGCCGCGCGCGTGTAGGCGCCGAGCGCGTCGTTGAAATGCCCGCGCTTCACGTGGAGGCTCCCGAGCGATCCGTACGCCTCGGCCACGAGGCCCGCCGCCCCCTGCCGCTCGGCCTCCTGCGCGGCGCGCGCGAACGCGGCCTGCGCCTCGTCGGCGTCGCCGGCGGCGAGCAGCGCGCGCGCTCGGCTCAAGGCGAGGCGCACCGGATGCTCCGGCGCTCCGGAGGGAGGACGCTCGCTCGGCGAAGCCGCCGGGCGCGCGCGGAGCGCCGTGATGAGGCGCTCGACCTCGGCGCGGTCGCGGGCGTCGGCCTCGAACCACGTCGCCGCCTCGGCGCGAGCTCCCAGGCGCAGGACGAGGTCCCCGAGGTGTCCGTGGGCGGCGTCGACGACGATCCACCGCGCGTTCGCGATCTCGGGCGCGCGCACCAGCGCCTCGACGTCGCGCGCGTACTGCGCGGGGTCGTCGATGTGCTGCGGCGCCATGGCGACGACGAGGCCCGCCGCGCACGCCGGAGTGGCGAGCTCGCCCCCGACCGCGGCGAGGAAGTCGTCGAGGGCGTCGGCCGAGGCCGCGCCCGGCGGAGGCGCGCTCGTTTCTCGACCTTCGGCGAGCTCCCGCGCGCGCGCCGGCCAGCCGCGCGACGGCCCGAACGACGGCGCGGAGAGCACCCGGACGGCGACCGGGCGCGGGCCGCCCTCGCCGAGCGCCCGGATCCAGGCGAGCGTCTGGCCCACGGCGTGCGGAGGCACGACGAGGTGCAGCAGGCGCGCCCGCTCCGACGCGAAGAACGTCACGAGCACCTCGGAGAGCGGCAGCGCGTGCATCAGGGCCTCTCGCTCGCACGCGAGCGCTGCACCGTCAAGCGGACGCGACGCACGCTGCTCAGTCGCGAGCGGGGGCTCTGCCCCCGCACCCCCGGACTGAAGAGGCGTCGGACCTCGGGCCTCGAGTGGCGTTGATCGGACGAAGGTCCGACACCTCTTCAGCCGGCCTCCCCGGGGAGGCTGATCTTCCCGAGCTCGCGCTCCGCGGCGGCGATCTCCTCGGCCGCCTGCGCGAGCGCCTCGCCCGCGGCGCGCCGCACCGCGGGGCTCGCCTCCAGGGCGGCGAGGCTCCGGCGGTTGAACGCGAGCCCGAGCGGCGAGCCCTTGGCCACGTTGAGGCGGACCGAGTCGCGCAGCAGAGCGAGCGCTTGATCGTGGTCGCCCTTCTGCTCGAGGGCGCCGGAGAGCGCCGCGGTGGTGCGCGCCAGGCCGATGGCGTCGCCCGCGGCCTCCTGCGAGCGCACGGCCGCGAGGAGCCGCTCGAGCGCGGCGTCGAGGCGGCCGGCGGCGAGCTCGAGCCGCCCCATCGTCTCCCACACGCGGGCGAGCTCGCGCCGGGCGCGGAAGCGGCGGAACGCGCCCTCGGCGCTCTCGGCGTGCTTCATCGCCGCCGCGATCGCCTCCTCCTCCTTGCCCGGTCGCGGCGCGACGTGGAGAGGGATCCGCGCGAGGAGGTGATCGGTCTCGGCGACCTCGCGGAGCGCGATGGGATCGCGATCGGCGCGCTCGGCGAAGACCTTGCGGGACTGCTCGAGGAGGTGGACGGCCTGGACCGGGTCCCCCATGCGGACGTACACCGCCGCCTGATCGTTGAGGAGGCGCGCCGCCCCGTACGCGTCGCCGCTCGCGAGCAGCGCCTGGCTGGCCTCGGTGAGCTCGCGCAGCGCGCGCTCGAGCGAGGGGAGGTCTCCGAGGTCGTAGCAGACGTTGGCGATGAGCACGGCGATGTGCGAGAGGAGCGCCGGCGGATCGGCGGGCCGCAGCTCGCCGCGCGCCTCGAGCAGCGCCTCGAGCGCGCCGGGGAGCGAGAAGTCGTACTCGGGGCCTGCGCCGGCCCACGAGAGTCGTCCGATCTCGGCGAAGCAGCTCGCGCGCTGCACGCGCCGCTCGGGTGTGTCCGGGGGCCGCGAGAGCGAGGCCGCCGCGCGCCGCAGGGTGGCGATGGCTTGTCCGTACGCCCCCATCTCCTCGGCGCGCCCCGCGGCGGCGACGAGGCGCGCGATCTCGGCGTCCGCCGGATCGCCCATCGCGGCCGGCGAAGCCGCCGACCGCGCGCGCGGCGGATCCGCGATCGCGCGCGACCCGGACGCGGCGCGGGGCAGCGGCTCGTCGCTCGCGACCGGGCTCGCGCCGCGGGGCGCCGAAGCGAAGGCGGGCTCGCGCGCCGCATCGACGACCGCGGGCTCCACGTCACGAACGCGGGACCCCTCCGACGCCGCGAACGCGCGTGGTGGCGGGGTCGGGGCGTCCTCGGACTCCGAGAGCGCGCCGCGCCACGCCCGCGCCAGCGAGGGCAGGAGCGAGGCGCCGAGCTCGGCGGCCAGCGAATCCGGGAGGCGGAAGCGCAGATCACCCTGGTCCTCGATGGCAACGCCGGCGTCGGCGGCGAGCTGCAGGCCCTCGAGCACCTCGAGCACGTCGAGCCCGAGCAGGCGCGCGACGAGGGGCGCGTCGAGCACCGGGCCCGCTGCGGCGCCGGCGCGCAGCACGCGAAGCGCGCCCGGCGGCAGGCTGCGCCAGGTCGGGTGCGCGGGCGCGGCCGCGGGGGCCGGCGCCGACCTCGGCGTCGCGGTCGCCACCACGCCGCCCGAGGCGCGGATCGCCTCGAGCACGAGCGCCGCCGCGCCCCGCGGCGCGCTCGATCGCATCGCCAGCACCAGCGGCAAGACGAGCCCCGCGCCGCGGCCGATGACGCGCCGGAGCAAGAGCAGGCTCGCCTCGTCGGCGGCGTCGGCGCAGTCGAAGATGAGGACGGCTCCCTGCGCCGACTCGCGGGCGAGCCGGTTGCACGCGTCGACGAAGGCCTCGCCCGCGAGCGCCTCGGGGACGTCACCGAGGAGGCGGCGCCGGAGCTCGATGAACGGCGCGTCGCGCGGCGGCTCGGCCGAGGGCTCGCCGAGCAGCCGAAGGATGGTGCGGCGCGCGTCGAGCAGCGGGCCGAGATCGCGCGGGGCCTGATCGCACCGCACCCGGATGACGAGCGGCGACCAGGGCCCCCCGAGCTCGGCGACCTCGGCGCCGAGGATGGCGGCATGCTTGCCGCGGCGGACCTCGGCCCAGAGCCCGTCGAGATCGGCGCGCCCGGTCACGACGGCCTCCGGCGGGAGGTGGGGCTCGGCGGTGAACAGCAGGGGCGGCGTGCCATTCCGGGGTGCGATGCAACCGGCGGGCCTCGTCCAGGCTGCGAGCTCCGGCGCGGGGGCCGGCGGCGCACCGCAGGACCTGCGCCGCGTGTGCAGCGTGCGCGGCGGCGCGCGCGCTCGTCACCGCCGGCGCGCCGCACGCCGGGCCATTCCGACTCACGCCGATCGCGCTGCCCTGAGCGTCACGGCGCCGGGATCACCCGCGGCGTGGCGCGGAGCGCGAGCACCGAGAGCGCCTCGAGCGTCACCTCGCGCCCGGCGGTGAGGTGCGGCCGCGATCCGGCCTCGAGCTCGGGGGCGGCGGTGTCGAAGAGCAGCTCCCAGCCTGCCCCCCACTCGGGCCCGGGCAGGCGGAACGCGCGAGGCGCGCGCTCGCCGTTCATGATCACGAGCAGCGTGTCGCCGACGATCGGGTTGCCCGCGTCGTCGAGATCCGGGATGCCGTCGCCGGCGAGCAGGAAGCCGAGGACGCGCGAGGTCGACTCCCAGTCGTCGCCGTCCATCTCGCGGCCGTCGTCGCCGAACCAGGCCAGGTCCTTGAGCGCGGACGAGTCGCGGACGAGCACGCCGCGGAGGAAGCGCCTCCGCCGCAGCACCGGCTCGCGCTGCCGGAGCGCCGAGAGCTTCCACACGAAGCGCAACAGGGCGTGGCGCCGCTCGTCGTCGGACCAGTCGATCCAGGAGACCTCGTTGTCCTGCACGTAGGGGTTGTTGTTGCCGCGCTGGGTGCGCCCGATCTCGTCGCCGGCGAGGAGCATGGGCACGCCCTGCGAGAGGAACAGCGTCGCGAGGAGGTTCCGCTTCTGGCGCTCGCGCAGGGCCACGATGGCCGGAGCGTCGGTCTCGCCCTCGACCCCGCAGTTCCACGCGTCGTTGTGGTCGGTCCCGTCGCGCTCGTTCTCGCCGTTGGCGACGTTGCGCTTGCGCTCGTACGTGACCAGGTCGTGCAGCGTGAAGCCGTCGTGCGCCGTCACGAAGTTGATGCTCGCGTAGGGCCGCCGCCCGTCGTCCTGGTAGAGATCGCTCGAGCCGGTGAGGCGGTAGCCGATCTCCTTCTTGTCGCGCTCGGTGCCGCGCCAGAAGCGGCGGACGCAGTCGCGGTAGCGCCCGTTCCACTCGGCCCAGAGGACCGGGAAGTTGCCCACCTGGTAGCCGCCGTCGCCGAGGTCCCACGGCTCGGCGATGAGCTTCACGCAGGAGAGGACCGGGTCCTGGTGGATGATGTCGAAGAACGACGAGAGCCGATCGACGTCGTGGAGCTCGCGCGCCAAGGTCGAGGCGAGGTCGAAGCGGAAGCCGTCGACGTGCATCTCGGTCACCCAGTAGCGCAGGCTGTCCATGACGAGCTTGAGCGCCTGGGGGTGGAGCATGTTGAGCGAGTTGCCGCAGCCGGTGTAGTCGACGTAGCGGCGCGGATCGCCGGGCTTGAGCCGGTAGTACGAGGCGTTGTCGATGCCGCGCAGGAAGAGCGTCGGGCCGAGGTGATCGCCCTCGCAGGTGTGGTTGTAGACGACGTCGAGGATCACCTCGATGCCGTGGAGGTGGAGCGTCCGCACCATCTCCTTGAACTCGAGCACCTGGCCCCCGCGATCGCCGCGGCTCGAGAAGCGGGCGTCGGGCGCGAAGAAGCCGAGCGTGTCGTAGCCCCAGTAGTTGGTGTGCCCGCGCAGGAACACGGCGCGGCTCTCGGCGGCCGAGTGCACCGGCATGAGCTCGATCGCGGTGACGCCGAGCGCCTTGTAGTGGGCGATCGCCTCCGCCGAGGCGAGGGCCGAGTAGCTGCCGCGGAGCGCCGGATCGATGCGCGGGTGGCGGGCGCTGAAGCCCTTCACGTGGAGCTCGTAGAGGAGCGTGTCGGAGAGCGGCGTGCGCAGCGGCCGGTCGTCGCCCCAGTCGAACGCCGGATCGACGACGACGCCCTTGGGCACCCAGACGGCGCTGTCGCCCTCGCACTCGCCGAGATCGCGATCGGGGTGGTCGAGCGGGTAGCCGTAGATGGGCCCGCGGTGATCGACCTTGCCCGCGAGGGCGCGGGCGTACGGATCGACGAGGAGCTTCTTGGGGTTGAAGCGGTGGCCGCGCGCCGGATCGTAGGGGCCGTCGACGCGGTAGCCGTAGAGCTGGCCGGGCCCGAGGCCGCCGACGTAGCCGTGGAAGACGTGCGCCGTCGTCTCGGGCAGGCGGATGCGGGCCGCCTCCGGCGCGCGGGGATCGTCGAAGAGGCAGAGATCGATCGCCGTCGCGTTCTCGGAGTAGATGGCGAAGTTGACGCCCTTACCGTCCCACCTCGCCCCGAGCTCGTAGGGCGTGCCGCGGCGCACGCCTTCGGCGGCCTCGAGCGAGGGCGGGAGCACGCTGCTGCGCGCCACGCTAGCGTCCCAGCGGCGCCCGGCCGATCGGCGCGGTCCTCGCGAGCATGGGCCCTGTATAGCAGCGGGGCCGCGCCGCGCCGGCCGCTATTTCCCGATCCCGCAGAGCCCCGTGGGCCGGCAGGTCCGACTGGCACTCGAGCACGCGCCGCCATTGTCCCCGTGCCCGGATCGCCGACGCGGTGGAGGAGCACGGCGTCGAACGCGATCGAGCGGCCGGCCCAGGCGCTCGGCGGGCTCGCGTAGCTCGGCAGGGCGCCTGCGGTTCGGGGCCCGGTCGTCGGATCCGCCCTACCGCAGACACCGCCAGGGACACCGCGCCCTCGCGTGCGGTGGTGGACCCCCTGGACCGAGGAGGCTCCTTTCGCCTACCCTCATCGGCGGGAGAAGTATTTGCGGCGCTTTGCGCTGGGGAGGTTGGGGACGGCGAAGGTCGTGGCGTTCATGGTGAGCAATCGGACACCCAGATTGAATGGGGCCACGGTGATTCTGGATGGTGCGGTCTGATCGGGGCCGCGCGGTCGCTCGGCGGACTTGTGCTCCCGGTCGCCGGGGCGGCCTGTCGGGCAAATTCCGTTCGGCTCGCGACACGCGTGAAGGCCGCTTCGACGCGAGCAGGCGCGCCGATTAGGGCCCGGAGAGTCTAGGCGCGCGCGCTATGCCCAGACGAGGCGGAAGCGATCTCAGGCGCCGCTGGCCGTCCTATGTTGTATCCGTCTCTCAGCTGACGCGATACAATGACCTTTCCGCGTTCTCTTCCAAGGAGGCACGCTGGCGATGATCGTAGAGAATAGGCAGGCCTTTCTGGAGTCCATGTCCGCAGAACTAGATGCGCAGGCCGACCGGGTTCGACAACTCATCGGTGCCCGCCACTGGCTCACGGACGGATCACACAAGGAAGGACTCCTCCACGAGTTCCTTATCCAACGGGTACCCAGTTCTATTGCCGTTGCCCGAGGGTTCATAACAAACACAACCGCAACAGGCCGTTGCAGCAAAGAACAGGACCTTCTCCTCATTGACACCTACGCCGAGGCACCGCTCTTTCAGAGTGGTGACATTGCGGTAACAACCCCCACCTACGTTATGGGATCAATTTCAGTCAAGTCGTCGTTCAGCACGAACGTTCTGGACGACTCTATCGAAGGACTGTCCACGATTTCCGAGGCGCTCGATCCCGGCGTCGTTCGCCAAATGTGGCTGGGAGTCTACTTCTTCGATACGACCGGGGGCTCGTGCTCGTTGCGGCATGCTGTCGAGCGCACGGCAGCAAGCGCGGAACTTCGGCGCGCACTGGAGTTTGGCGCTGAACTTGTCGTACGGGCAACACCATCGATTATCATCCGCGCGTCGATGGCCAACGCCGGCTTGATCACCGCGACTGGCTATCGCATTAATCGACTGGCCACGGCCGTCTTCTTGACGCGACTATTGTCGCACATTGCCAGGATGCGCAAGCTCGAGGCGAGCATCGAGGCGCTGCTCGTGGACCTGGACGAGATTATCGAAGAGACAGCGACGATCGAGGTACCCAAGACCGGTCGATAGCGATCAGATCAGCGCCACACACGACTACATCGCTTGGCCAGCGACAACGCGAAGCCGTTCATACCCCGGGCACCCGATGCGCATCGAGCGTTGCCTTCGGTCCGGCGAATGAAAACACAATGAAAGCATGATGGACGTCCTGGGTTCCCCACGGGCTGCTCAGATCCGCAGGAAAAGTACGGATAATATCAGCTGCAGAAAAGTAGGTCTGGCTGGCGCCCGGCTTGATTTTGCCCTGCACCTTTCGAGGCGTGCCATATGGCGCAAGCAGGTAGTCGCGGGCGTGATGCAACATGGCGGGACGCATCTTCAGCCGCCTAATGCGGCCGAACAACAGCTCGGCCTCGTCCCACCGGTCCAAGTGCGCGAGAGCCAATGCACGGATATAGGTGTAGAGCGGATCGTTGCGGTACCTATCTGAAGCGAGCGCCGCCTTTGCGGTCTTCTCAAGCAGGTCCCACTTCAGCCCACCCGTTCCCGCCTTCTTTTCCTGAACGCTCCGCGGGCGAATTTGCCATTCGTAATACAGCGTCAGACCCACCTCGGCGAGTTCCGGAGAGAGCGCATCGACGCCACCGACAAGATCGCAGTAGCGCTGCCAATGCGTAAAAGCCTCGTGGTACTTGCTTCCCTTGTCCGCCTGACCAAGTATCTCAGAAGTCCTCTTCCGGATCGCAAGCGCGAAGCCAGCCTGACTCTTATGGTTCCCCCAAAGCTCGACAGCACGCGCATCGAGCTGCGCCACATTGCCCTCCTCCAGCAGGATCCGATCGCGCTCCTCTTGGAGCATCGCCACATCTTTGGCGAGCCGATCGGCACGGGTTCGGCTGTTCCTAAGCAAGAGCAGCGTTCGATCGATCTCGCTCACCGCAAGATTTAGCAGGGAGGCGCGGTCCGCTCCCGCATCCTCACTGTGCTTTCCGGCGAGTTTGGACATTGTATGCGCAAACAGGTGAGCCGAGTTTGCATTAATAAACTGAATGTCCTTAGACTGCTCCAGCTCGCGCAGAATTGCGGCCTTACCTTCGTCCAGAGAAAGTGTATTCCGCTCAATTTTCTGAAACAGCGCAGCTGCAATCGACGTGTGAATCAGCTGGGGCGGCTCTTCAGGATCCGTACTGCCGGACTGAGCAGCTAGCGCGCGATTAAACTGCACGATAGCCCGATCCGGGTCGTCGCACGTCTTCCGAAGCCAGATCCCCTTGTGATGGAGAAGGACCGAGTCCTCGCGTGGCAGAGCATTAATAGCTGAGTCGTACAACTCGAGCCCCTGCGCGGCGGTCAGACCCGTGAGTTTGTCTCGCGTCGCGAGGATACTACGGCAAAACGAACGATAAACTCCACTTGACCCGTCACACGCGGCGAGCAGGCGCCTGAGCACGCCCACTTCTCCATCCCGCGTCATGGTGCCGCCATTAATCAACCGGATAACGAAGCCGGTGACGAGATGGTTCCGGGGTCGATAGCAAGCGCCCTCGAGGTCACTGCGATCGTCTGGGTATAGAATACCCCACGCCGGGCCCGGTGCCGAGATAATTTCCATCCACTCCGCAAAGCTTACGCCTAGCGCACGCACCAGAACTTCAATAGGTAGCGGCGCACCGTACTGCATCGACACAGCGGCCATTGCGTATGCGTCTTGAAGGACCTTGGCAGAGCGCTCGACGTTCCCAAGCACAAACCGCTCCAGCTCGCCAGGTTCGCCGAAGCGCAGGAACTCGTCTTGCACCGACGCGGCCAACATTTGCCGAGTGGACGGGAGAAGCAGGTACAACGCCGCGAGCGTGTCGCCACTGTACATCTTGTCGCCTTTGAGCGTCGATGTCGCCTCCTCGGGCGTCGCGAACGCCCCGATACTGACAACATACCCTGGCAAACGCGCGCTCTCGTTCTCGTCGAGTTCGTCCTCCAATTCGTGCTGAAGCATCTCCTCGCACAGCAGGGAAAGATCACGCTGACGATATTCGCTCGTACGCATTCCAACAACCAGAACCACGCGTACTTCGTGGCGCTCGGCTGCACCGAGTACGTCACTGAGCCGTATCGTGCCTAGACGGACGGGATCGTCCGCGAAGAGCACTAGCGGTGTACCCGTGGGCAACACGCGCAACTCATGGAACAGCTTATCGACCAGAACGCTGGCGTCAGTGTGCCAGTATCGCTTTAGCCACCCGACTACGTAGCCCGTGGTCGCCAGGTCATAGGCGATGCGCCTCATAACGACAGTCTTGCCGGACCCGGCCCGGCCATGCAGCACCACAAGCGCAGCCGCCTCCGCGTCGGCCGCCATCTGCTTGACCGAGGCCATGACCTCGGCTGAAATGGAGCGCGGCAGATCGAGCGCCGCCGCATACGGCTCCCAGTTCGGGACGTCCGGCATGAACAAGTAATCAAGGACGCGCGCTAGTTCACTTGAAGGCACCGACGCGTCGAGTCCGGAGACAGGAACCGCGTCGAAGATCGATGCAAATCCTTCCAAGTCAAGGCTGCGTCCCGCGTCCTTCGACTTTGCGAATGGAATGGCTAGCTGTAGGTTGCGAGGTGCCGGTTCGACGGCCGAGCAGAGATCGCGCAAATTGCATGACGCGATGACGCCCGCGCCGGGTGGGATCAGGCTGCTGAGCCTTGGATTCTGGAGTATGGGATCGTCTGCGAGAAACACGAGACGGGCAGGCCGATGCGATGGCCCTGCAAACAAGTGACCTGAGAGGATCTCGAATGCCAGATCCGAGTCGGCTAATCCGAGGCACAGGATGGGGGATGCCTTCACGGCATCCAGAAATGCTCGAACTGGTTTGGCCCACAGTGGAGTACGTCGGAGCAGATCCGAAGGTGTAGCAACGAAGTCATCTCGATCATACGCGCCGAGCAGTTTGAACACGGGAACCGTATGCGGCGGCGCTTCGTCAAAGAGGTTGCTGATGACGCTAACGTCGCGGCCGTGGAGCGCGGCGGCGGACCGCGCAACGAGGGCATCTTCGAGGTGCTTGTCCGATGCTAATGAGAGCACAGCAGACCATCTAACGCGCGCCAGGGTTCGAACCCCTGGCGACGCAGCTGCGCGCTGTGTGGCTGACCGGATCGTTGCTCGTACTCGGCTGAGCTCCGCTCCGGCCGCGACCGCCGCCTCTGCCGTGTCGCGGTATGTCCCGGTGGGTGACACACCGAACGCGGCCGCCAAGGCGTCACGGAGTTTCAGCAACACGTCTGGCTCGGAGGTGGTCACGGCTGGGCCAACAATGAGACCGACATGGGTGCGGGCGATCGCTCGCAACTGCTCTTCGTTCAAACGGGCGAACTCCGATGGGTGCAGATCCCTTTTTGCACCGAGTTTTCACGCGGTTGCCGCATGACAT
>CAYJPW010000083.1:0-45268 GCA_964372055.1 uncultured Polyangiaceae bacterium | reverse complement strand
CCACGAAGCCCTGCCCGCTGTTCACGTTCCCCCGGACGATGGACAGCAACGCCGCCTGCAACCTGTGCGCCGAGTGCGTGAAGTCCTGCCCCAACGACGCCATCACCCTCACCGTCCGCAAGCCCACGAGCGAGCTGTGGTTCGTCCGCAAGCCGAAGCTCGAGGAGAGCTTCCTGGCCATGGCGATCATGGGCATCGTGCTGATCCAGAACCTCACGATGCTCGAGGTCTGGAAGAGCGGCCTCGGCTGGCTCGAGGCGACGACGGGGATCACGAACAAGGCCCTGATCTTTACTCCCGCGTTCGCCGTCGCGATCATCGCGCCGGTCGCCCTGCTCGTCGGCGCTGCCTGGATCGCGAGTCGGCGGAACCCTGAGACCACCTGGCAGAACTTCGCGCGCTTCGGTTACGCGCTGATCCCGCTCGACGTGGCGGGGCACGTGGCGCACAACCTGTTCCACTTCCTCGGCGAGGGCGGCGCGATCATCGCGACCACCGGGGCGCTCGTGGGCATCAAGGCGCAGGAGGGCTCCACGGCCCTGCTGCCGCTGCCCGGCATCCAGGCCATCCAGTTCGTCCTCCTCGCGGTCGGGATCGGGCTCTCGCTGTACGCGGTGTGGCGGATCGCCCGGAAGCGCTACCAGGCGCCGCGGAACCTGCGCTGGACCCTCGCCCCCTTCGGCGCGATGGTCGCCGTCCTGGCGGTCTTCAACATCGGGATGTTCCTGCTCCCGATGGCCCACCGGATGTAGGTCGCCATCCGACGCGAAGGCGGGCGCTGCGGGCGCAACTCGTCTGGGCGCTGCCGAAGCGAGGCCGACGCGCGCGCTTGAAGAGCGCGTCGATCTGCTCGCGCGCCGGCCTCGCCGGATCGAGCGCGAGCGACGCCTCGACCGGCTCGCCGCTCGACCAATCCGTGATGGTGAGGCTCGTCGCGCCTCGAGGCGCGCGCGCGGCCTCGGCCACGAAGAGCGCGGCGCGCGCGGCCTGCGCCGCCGCCTCGTCGACGCGCGCGAGGTCCCCGCGCCCCGCCTCGGCGCGCCGCGCGATCTTGGCGAGCGCGCGCCGGATCGCCGCCGCGAGCGCCTCGCGCGCGCCGGCGAGGGCGCCCGCGCCCAGCGCTTCGGCGAGCTCGGCTCCGCGGGTGAGCCACGGATCGGCGTCGCGGTCGCGCGCCGCTTCCGCGGGCGTCGGCTCGTCGGCGGCGAGATCGTGGACGCCGAGCCCGCGAACGCCGCACGGCCCTGCGCCACCGATCTGGATCGCCAGGCGATCCGCGCCGCGCGTCACCACCACGCGCCGGTCCTCGATCCACGCGATGCGCGTCCCCTCGAGCCGTTTGCGGAGCCGGATCGCGTCGGCGGGCGCCGCGCCAGCGAGCCGCGGGCGCGACTTTCCCTCGAGGATCCCGACCCCGCGCGCGCGCGGCGCGGCCGCGATCAGGACGACGGCCGAGCGCCCAGGGGCGCGGACGCGCAGCGCGAGCGCGTCCTCGCCGACGTCGACGCGCTGGACGACCGCGCCCTCGAGCAGCCCGGGATCGTCCTCCGCGAACGACACTGCTTCAGCGGCGCCGTCCGCGCCGCGCGGGCGCGCCCGCCGGCGGGGCAGCTGCCGGCGAACGCGGACCGCTCGAGGCAGCCGGCGGGCGGCTGCCGCCGCCGGCGACCGCGTCGCGGAGGCGCCGCTCGATCCCGCCCTTGGCCTCGCGGCGCGCGCCGATCATCGCCTCGATGGCGAGGTTGGTCTCGAGGTCGTCGGCGAGCTCGTCGGCCGCGATCCGCCCGAGCGCGGCGATGCGGTCGCCGAGCCGCTCGCGCAGCCGGTCCTTGATCGCCTCCACCATGAGCTCGCGCGCCGCGCTGCGGGCGAGCCCCTTGGCCTCGCCGTACATCACCTGCGTCATCTCCAGATCGAGGAACTCGGTGCCCGAGGGGCCGCCCCGACCGCCGCCGTCGCGGCCGCCGCCGTCGCGGCCGCCGCGATCGCAGTCCGGCCCGCCGCCGGGTCCCCGCTCGTCCCGTCCATCGCCCCGTCGATCTCGGTCGTCCATGGCGCCTCCTCGGAGCCGTCACGGTAGCGCATGTCGGGACGCGGCGCGCGCGGCGATGCTATGGACGCCCGATGCCGATCGACGAGGCGATGGCCCCGGGAGGCTCGGCGGGGAAGCCGGCGGCCGCCGCCCGCTTCCTCCCCGTCTCCGCCACGCCCGCCCTCGGCGAGGGTTTCTTCGATCCGGTCGCACCCGCGCGGTTCCCGAAGACGGTCCTCCGCTTCCGGAACCGGCCCTGGGCCGATCGCGTCGGCCTCGGCGATCTCGACGACGAGGCGTGGACCCGCCGCTTCGCCCGCTTCGAGCCGTTCGCCGGAAGCCTCGCCCAGCCGCTCGCGCTCCGCTACCACGGCTACCAGTTCCAGGTGTACAACCCGCGCCTCGGCGACGGGCGCGGCTTCCTCTACGCGCAGCTCCGCGATCCGCTCGACAGACGGCTGCTCGACTTCGGCACCAAGGGCAGCGGCGAGACGCCGTGGTCGCGCGGCGGCGACGGGCGGCTCACGCTCAAGGGCGGCGTGCGCGAGGTCCTCGCGACCGAGATGCTCGAGGCGCTCGGCGTCTACACCTCGCGCAGCTTCAGCCTCGTCGAGACGGGCGAGGCGCTGCAGCGCGGCGACGAGCCCTCGCCCACGCGTTCGAGCGTGCTCACGCGCCTGAGCCACGGCCACGTGCGCATCGGCAGCTTCGAGCGGCACGCGCACGCCCGCGATCACGAGCGCCTGCGCCGCCTGCTCGACTTCTCGATCGAGCACTACTTCCCCGCCCTCGCGGCGCACGGGCCGGCCGAGCGGCCACTGCGCTTCTTCCGCGAGGTCGCCCGGCGCGCGGCCGGGCTCGCCGCCTCGTGGATGGCGGCCGGCTTCGTCCACGGCGTCCTCAACACCGACAACATCAACGTCACGGGGGAGAGCTTCGACTACGGGCCGTACCGGTTCCTGCCCCGGTACGATCCCCGCTTCGTCGCCGCCTACTTCGATCACAGCGGCCTGTACGCGTTCGGCAGGCAGCCCGACGTGATGCGCTGGAACCTAGAGCGCCTCGCCGACGCCCTCGCACCCATCGCCGGCGGGGCGCCGCTCGCAGCCGAGCTCGTCGACTTCGAGGCGCGCTTCATGCGCCTCTACCACCTGCGCTTCCTCGAGCGCCTCGGCGTCGAGGCCGCCGATCCGGTGCTCGACTCGCTCCTCGTCTCGCGATGCCTCTGCTTCATGGAGGAGAGCGGCGTCGGCTTCGACGCCTTCTTCTTCGATCGGTACGGCGGGGCGGCGAGCGAGCGGCGAGCGCTCGCCGGGCCGCGCGCCGGCGCGTACCAGGGCGGTCGCTGGGACGCCGTGCGCCGCGGGCTCGCCGAGCGGGCGCCGGCCCACCCCGAGCGCCTCGCCGATCCGTACTTCGCGCGCGAGGCCCCGTGCAGCCTGCTCATCGACGAGATCGAGGCCATCTGGCAGCCGATCGCCGAGCGCGACGATTGGTCGGCGTTCGAGGCCAAGGTCGCCGACATCCGCCGCTTGGCCCGAGTCTTCGATCGCGGAGCACATCGCGTCGAGGACCCATCGCCTCCGGTCTGAGCGCCGGTCGCGCGCTCGCGCCTCGCTGGGCGGCTGGTAGGCTCCGCCGCGATGCAAGCCCGCTCCCCCGCCGAGGACCACCTGGTCGAGCTCTGGGCGAAGGTCGAGGCGTTCTTCGCGCGCGTGTCGCGCCGGCACCCCGAAGAGCTCGCTTGCCGCGCGGGGTGCGACGATTGCTGCAAGCGACAGCTCACCGTCACGTCGGTCGAGGCCGCCGCGATCGTTCGAGGGCTGGCGGCCCTCGAGGCGCCGGCGCGCGCCGCGCTGGCGCGACGCGGTGGCTCGGGCGACACCGGCGCCTGCGCGGCGCTCGGCGGGGATGGCCTGTGCGGCATCTACGCGTTTCGACCGCTGGTGTGCCGCTCGCACGGGCTGCCGATCCGCTTCCCCGCCGAGCAGGGCCGGCGCTCACTGCCCCTGATCGACGCGTGCCCGAAGAACTTCGGCGGCGTCGATCTCGCGTCGCTGTCACCCGAGGTGATCCTCGACCAAGGCACGCTCTCGACGGTCCTCGCGGCCATCGACGCGGCGCACGCCGACGCGACCGGCACCGAGCGAGGCCGGCGCTTCGATCTCGCCGAGCTCCTCGCCGGCACCGACGCGACCGCGCCCGCGGGGGCTTGACCGCCGGCAGCGCCGCTCGCGGCGGTTGCCGGCCGGCGGATTGGGTGTACCGTCGACGCGTAACCTTTCGCTTCGAGGCCACGATGAAGACTTCTTCCTCTTTCCTTCTCGCCACCGGCTCCGTCGTCGTCCTGCTCGCCGCCGCCTGCGGGGGCAGCGTCGAGACCACCTCGCAGGGGCAGGGCGGCGCCGGCTCCACCACGGGCACGAGCAGCTCGGGCACCGGGGCGGGCGGTAACCCCTGCTACCCGGACTCGTGCACCGGGCCGTCGTCGTCTTCTTCATCGTCGGGGGCCGGCGGCGCCGGCCCGATGTGCGGCGGCTTCGGCGGCGCGACGTGCCCGCCGGACTCGTTCTGCGATTTCCCTTCGGACAACTGCGGCGGCGACGACGGGACCGGCACGTGCTTGGCGAAGCCGAGCGCCTGCCCCGAGCTCTACATCCCGACGTGCGGCTGCGACGGCGTCGTCTACGACAGCCCCTGCATGGCCAACGGCGCGGGCGTCGACGTCTCGAACTTCGGCGGCTGCGCGGCGCCCGCGGGGACGTTCGCGTGCGGCTGGACCTTCTGCGGCTTCGATCAGTACTGCCAGCGCAGCGTGTCCGACGTCGGCGGCAGCCCCGACTACTACACCTGCATGTGGATGCCGCCCGAGTGCCAGATGGGGCAGCCCCCGAGCTGCGCTTGCCTCGCGCAGCAGGCTTGCGGCGACATGTGCGTGCAGGATGCGGCGGGAGGGATGACGGTTACCTGTCCCGGAGGGTGATCGCTCATCGACCGGTCGACGGGTCGACCGGCGACCGGTGATCATGAGAAACAGGTCACCGGCGACCGGGGACTGGCGTCGAGGCGCCGCAGCCGCGGAGCTCCGGCGGTCGGGGCTGCGAGGGGGTAGGATGGGGCGATGGGGCTCGTATTCGTGCTGCCCCCGTCGCTCGGGCACGCGAAGGCGGCGGCCCGGGGGGAGCTGATCGAAGCGGCGCTGGCTCGCGAGCTGGACCAGCCGGTGACCGCCGTGATCGCGGAGAGCTACTCCGATCTCGAGGGGCGGGCGCTCCGCGCGCGGGCCGAGCTCGTGTGGGCTCCTGCGGCCGTCTGCGCGCAGCTCGTCGCCGCGCGAGCGGTGTTCACCATCGTGCGCGAGGGGCAGGCGAGCTACCGGTCCGCCCTCATCGCGCGCCGCGACGAGGCGCTCACACTGGCGAGCCTGGCCGGGCGGCGCGCCGCGTGGGTCGATCCGCTCTCGGCGGGCGGGTACCTGCTCGCCACCGCGCTGCTCCGAGCGCGGAACATCGATCCGGATCGCGTCTTCGCGTCGCAGGCGTTCGTCGGCTCGCACCGCGCCGCCGTGGAGGCGGTGCTCCACGGCGAGGCCGACGTGGCTGCGGTGTCGGCGCACTCGATCGGAGAGGAAGGCGTCGCCGCCATGCTTCGCTGGTACGTCGGCCCCATGGGCGCAGAGCTCGACGCCATCGCCGTCACCGAGGTCTGCCCGAACGACGCCATCGTGCTGACGACCAAGCTCACCGAGGCCGAGGCCGACGCGATCGTCGAGCGCCTCGTGCCATCCCCGAAGCATCCGCGTGCGGGCGCAAGGCTGCTCTCGGTGCTCGAGGCCGAGGGACTGCAGCGCGCCGAGCTGCAGGATTATCGCCGCGCGTTCAGCTTCGCGACTCCGGGGCGGCGCAGCGTGCCGCCCGGACCCGCGCGATGAGGGCGCACTCGGGGGTCGAGGGCTCGCTGATCCTCCGTGTGCGACCTTCCCGCGACTCTACCCGAGCGCCTTCGGCTCCCCGGCGCAGAGCTACTCCTTCGGGTGGCACGAGCGGTCCGCGCCGCAGCGCTCGCCGCTCTCGCAGGGCGGGTTGCACGCGGAGACGCATTTGCCTCGGAGGCACACGTACCCGGGGCTGCAGTCGGGCTCGCAAGCCGCCGTCTCTTGCTTCGTCTCCTGCTTCGGGTTCGGACGCTCGGCGCCCGCTGGAGTGCTGCTGGGCGACGGGCACGAGTAGGCGCGCCCGACGAGCTCTTGTCCCCACGCGCCGCGGCGGACGGCGTCGAGCACGACGAAATTGCCGCCCTTCTCGGCCGCCCGAGCTCGCAGCTCCTCATACGCGGTCTCCGCGCGGATCGAATTGTCCGTCACGACGCCGAGCAACGTGCAGTCGGGGCTCGGCTCGGCCTTGCCAATCTGCACGCGCGCCCCGTTCGCGCGAGCCGACGCCGGCTCCTCTTCGGCCGAAGCCTCGCGCACTCTCCGTTCCTCCGACGCGAGCTGCGCTTCGCGCGCTGCCGGCGAGGTCACGTCGGGAGAGTGGAACTCCGAACAGGCGGCACCGAGGGCGAGCGCGAACGCAGCTGCAGCTAGCGGGTTGCTTGATGTCATCTCGGCTTCCTTGGAAGGCGAGGATAGGTCGCTTGCGCGTGCGCGAGGAGGGCGTGCGTGCGCGGCGCCGCCCCCGGCCCGCGGCGGCGCCGCTCGACTGGCGCGTGCCGCCTCGGCCGACTTGGATCGCGCCCCCATGGCTCGCGCGCCAGAGGGGTCACGCGTCGCGATGGACGGTGTCGGGCGAGAACGCCGGGAGGCAGACGGCGATGTACTCGGCCCCCTCGGCATCGGGGGTGCTGTAGCGGACCCACTCGCCTTTGCTCGTCACGATCGCCTGGCCCGCGGCGACGTCGATGACTCCGCCTTCGTGCTCGACGCGCAGCGTGCCGCGGAGGACGACCGTATACTCGTCGAACTCGGGGCGCTGCCCGGGCTCCTGCCAGCCGCCGGGGCTCCGCATGTGGGCGATGCTCACGCCCGACGTGCCGGAGCTCACCCGACCGACGTGCTCGTCGATGAGCTTGGGCTTGTTGCCGGCCGCCTCGATGCGGGTGGGCTTCGCGATGAGCTTGGGCATGAGGGCGACTGTACCAAAGGCCTCGGCAAGAACCCGCGCGGAGGCGATCAGCCGAGCTCGGCGATGGGACCGCCGCCATACGCCGGGTTGCCGAAGCTCGCGAGCTCGACGCCGAGCGCGTGGCACAGGGACAAGAGCAGGTCGGCGTGGGAGCGGCCGCCGAGATCGACGACGCGGCCGGTGGTGAAGGCGCCTCCGCAGCTCCCCGCGAGCAGCCAGGGGACGTTGCGGCGCGCGTGCGTGGGGCCGTCGGCGATCTCGGTGCACCAGAGCACGGCGGTGTGATCGAGCAGGGTGCCGTCGCCCTCGGGCACCGACTTCATCGCGGCGAGCAGGTAGGCGAGCTCGCCGGCGTACCAGCGATCGATCGCGGCCACCTGCTGGCGCGACGTCGGATCGGCGTCGACGTCGTGGGTGAGATCGTGGTGGGTGCCCGAGATGCCCAGCCAGGTCATGCGCGTCATGCTCGACGAGGTCGACCACATCAGGCTCGCGACGCGCGTGGCGTCGCAGGCGAGCGCGCGCACGAGGAGGTCCATCTGGAGGCGGCCCACGGTGCGGAAGGCGGCGGGCTGCGCCGGGTCCAGGCGCAGCACCGGCGGCGCGCCGGCGGCGCAGGCGGTGAGCACGTCGATGCGCTTCTCGATCTCGCGGACGGCCTCGAGGTGCGCGTCGATCTTGGCGCGGTCCTCGCGCCCGAGGCGCGGCCCGAGCGCGTCGAGATCGCCGGAGACCGCGTCGAGGACGCTCTTGCGGCGCGCCCTGAGCTCGGGCGGCGCCTCGCCGAAGAGGCGGGCGAAGGCGCGGCGCGGATCCGGCTCGGGCGGCACCGGCCGCGCGGCGCCGAGGTAGCTCATCCGCGACGCCACCGTCGCCGGGTGATCCTCGACGCAGAGCTCGAGCGAGGCGAGTCGCGTCGATTGCCCGACGTGCGCCGCAACGACCTGGTCGACCGAGATCCCGCCGCCGATGAAGCTGCCGGCCCCGAGATCGACGAGCTCGGTCGCGGTGAGCAGGTGGCCCATTCCGTTCCAGTGCGAGCCGTCGCCGGGGCCGTGGTACGACGACTCCAGATCGAGGCCGCGCAGCATCAAGAGATCGTCGCGGTGGGGCGCGAGCGGCTCGAGCGTGGGCGAGAGCGTGAAGTCGGCGCCGGAGCCCGAAGGCTCCCACGCCTCCGGGACCGCGCCGTTGCCCCGGAAGACGACGACCAGCCGGCGCGGGAGCGGCGAGGCGTCGGCGCGGCGCGAGAGGTCGAAGCCGGCGATCTCCAGCAGCGGCAGGGCGATCCCGATCCCCCCGAGGCCGGCGAGGACGGCGCGACGACGCAAGCGGTGCCGGGACGTCATCGCAGGCCCCCGATGATATCCTGATTTCTGAGCCGTGACCGGCGCGGCCGGGGTCTTCACCCTTGGAGCACTCGTCCGCCCGCGTGTTGAAGCTCGTCCGCCCCGCCAAGCCCCTCCTCGAGGGGGACGACGCGTCGCTCGTCGGCGCGTTCCGTCGCGGTGATCCGACCGCCGGCGGCGCGCTCTACGATCGCCATGCGGACCACATCCACCGCGTGCTCCGCCGGATCCTCGGGCCGACGGACGAGCTGCCCGATCTCGCCCACGACGTCTTCGTCCGTGCGCTCCGGTCCATCGACCGCCTCGACGATCCGAGCGCGCTCAAGGGGTGGCTCACCATGATCGCGGTGCACGTCGCGCGCACGGCGATCGTGCGCCGGAAGCGACGTCGCTGGCTGTGGTTCCTTCCGGCCGAGCGTCTGCCCGAGGTCGACTCGGGCGCCGCCTCGGCCGACGTGCTCGACGCGCTGCGCGCGACGGAGGCCGTTCTCGACAAGCTCCCGGTGGACGAGCGCATCGCGTTCGCGCTCCGGTACATCGACGCGATGGAGCTGACCGACGTCGCCGCCGCATGCAACGTCTCGCTCGCCACGATCAAGCGGCGCCTCGCGCGCGCCGGCGACCGGTTCGCCGGCGAAGCCCGCCGCCACCCCGCGCTCGAGCCGTGGCTCGAAGGAGGAGCTCGATGGAGCCGACCGAGCGGTCGCTGATGGCCGCCGGGCGACGTCTCGCCCACCTGCAGGACGGCGCGCCCGGCGCCGACGTCGACCGCGACCGCGGGCGATCGCGCCTCGTCGCGGCGCTGCGCGCGCCCGAGCCGCGTCGTCGGACGCGACCCGCGGCGTGGGCGGCGTTCGTCGCGGCGCTGCTCGCGGTCGTCGCCTTCTTGGTGCTCCGGCCGCGCGGCGCGCTGCGCTTCGACGTCGGCGCTTCGGAGGCCGGCGTCGTCGGCGCCTGGATCGCGGCCCCCGAAGGCGCCGAGCTGCCGGTCCGCTTCTCCGACGGGTCGACGCTTCGGCTCGGCCCGCGCGGCCGCGCCCGCGTCGTCTCGGTCGACGCCGACGGGGCCGACGTGGCGCTCGAGAAGGGCGAGCTCGACGTCTCGGTCGTCCACCGCGACCGGACCCGCTGGAAGGTGCGCGTCGGACCGTTCCGGATCGACGTGATCGGCACCAGGTTCACGACGCGCTGGGATCCGACGACCGAGTCGCTCCTTGTCGTGCTCCGCGAGGGCGTCGTCGAGGTGTCCGGGCCCGGCGTCGGCGAGGCGCGGCGCGTGGTCGCCGGGGAGCGGCTCGACGTCTCGGCCTCGACGAGCCGCTTCGAGCTCGGCTCGGCGGAAGCCGCGCCGCCCGCGCCCGCGGCTCCCTCGCCGGACCGTGTCGAGCGACCGATCGAAGCGGAGCCCGCCCCGAGCGCGTCCTCCGTCGCGGCCTCGCCGTCGGCCCGCGCGCCGCTGCCCGCGGCGCCGTCGGCGAGCGCGCCGCCGCCGAGCGCGCCCGCGTCGGAGGCGCCGCCGAGCTGGCGGGCGCTGGCGCGCGAGGGGAAGTACAAGGACGCCCTCGCGGCGTCGGTCGCAGACGGATTCGAAGGGATCTGCGCCACGGCGCCGGCCGCCGATCTGCAGGCGCTCGCCGACACGGCGCGGCTCGCGGGCGACGGCGCGCGGGCGCGGCAGGCGATGCAGGCGCTCCGCCAACGCTTCCCCGGATCCCCGGAGGCGGCGGCCGCGGCGTTCCTCCTCGCGCGCGCCGCGCAGGACGGCGCGCACGACTACGCGACGGCGATCCGCTGGCTCTCGACGTACCTCGTCGAGCAGCCGAACGGCATGTTCGCCGTCGAGGCGCGAGGGCGCCTCATCGAGGCCGCCGACGCCATGGGCGACGCCGGCGCGGCGCGACGCGCGGCGGAGCGGTACCTCGCGGCGCACCCGAAGGGACCTCACGCCGCCTACGCGCGCACCGTGCTGGCGCGAGGGGCGGGCGATCCGCCGTGAAGCGGCGCCTCCACGCGCTCGTCCTGTGCGCCGCCATCGCCGGGTCCACCGCCGTCGCGCGCGCGCAGGAGAGCGATCCCGCGCTCATCGTGATCGTGGGCGAGCACGGCGCGCCGTTCGGGCTCCGGCTCGCCGCCGAGCTCGAGGTGCTCGGCTTTCGCGCGGCCATCGTCGACCCGACCGCCGAGCCGGCGTCGCGCGGCTCGCTCGAGGCCGCGGCCCGGGAGGCCGGGGCGATCGCCGCGATCCGCGCCGTGCCCTCGGAGCACGGCGTCGAGATCTGGCTCACCGATCGCGTCACGGGCAAGACGCTGCTCCGCGAGCTCACCGACGCCGGCCCCGACGAGGGCGCGGCGGCGCTGCGCACCGTCGAGCTCCTCCGCGCGAGCCTCGCCGAGGTCGCGCTCGCGCAGCCCACGCGCGGCGAGGTCCCGGAGCCTGCGGGGCTGCGCGAGCGGCTCGAGCTGCCGGCGCCCGACGCCCAACCCGCCGAGGCGCTCGCGCCGGCGCTCCACGTCGGGATGGCGCCCGGCGTGGCGCTCAGCCCGGGCGGCTTCGCCGCGGCCGCGACGCTCGGCCTCGGGCTCGACTGGATGCCGTCGGATCACGTCGGCCTGGTCGCGCTCGGCGTGCTGCCCATCACCGGAGCGCGCGCCAGCGCCGCCGAAGGCACCGCCGAGCTCTCGTCGTTCGTGGCGGGGGCAGGCCTGCGCGTCGCCTTCGCCTCGCCGACCAGCCGCTGGGCGCCATCGATCGACGCCGGCTTCGCCGCGGTCTGGATCCGCGCGGCCGCGACGGCGAGCGCCGGCTACTCCGCGACCGAGGCGTCCTCGTCGACGGGCGCGGCGTTTCTGCGCGCGGGCTTGGGGGTCGCGCTCGGATCGAGGCTCCGCCTCCGCGCCGACGTGCTCGCCGCGTCGGTGGGTCGCGGCGTCACGGTGCGCTTCGCCGGACGCGAGGTCGCGACGTGGGGCGAGCCGCTCGTCGTCCCTTCGCTCGGCGCCGAGCTCGGGTTCTTCTGAGGATGAGGTATCTTCGCGATGACGATCGTTCCGATGAGCCGCCGCGCCCTCCACCGAGGACTTCACCTTCGAATGGAGGCGGTATGAAGCGTGTCGTCGTCGGTGTCGTCGTCGTCTGCAGCGCGGTGCTCGTGGGTTGCGAGCCGATCGTCATGGATGTCGTGGAGGCCCAGGATCCGGCGGTGGCGGGGGGCAATCCGACGGGCGGCGGCCCGGCGGCGAACGCGCTCGCGTGGAAGGCCTCGGACGGCACGCCCGGCCTCGTTTCGCCGGAGGCGGTTCCCGATGCGCTCGTCCTCTCGTTCGGGAACGTCGAACAGGCTTGTGGGATCAGCTCGCCCTTTGATCCGTTGAGCGGGCCGTGCGTCGCGGCAGACCAGTGGCAGCTCCTCTTGAGCATCCCCCCGGAGCTGAACCGACCCGCCCTCATCGATCTCGCGGATCCGCGCATCCCGTGGTCTTACAGCATCCGCATGCCCAACTGCGGCGGCGGCACGGGTCAGGGGACCGGCGGCTACATGGGCACGCTCGAGATCGTCGCGAGCGACGCGGCGAGCGTCACGGTCAAGCTCCGCGATGTTTCCCCGACGACCCCGCCGCTGTTCGACGGCGACTACGTGGCCGCGCGCTGCGGCACCGTGCCCCCACCCTTCGCGCCGACGCCCGCCGTCGCGGTTCACGGCTCGGGCCTGACGGGCGACCCCTCGAGCGGCACCGGCGCGACGCCGGATCCCGACGCGCTCTACGTCTTCCTGGGCACGACGCCCGGCACCTGCGCCGACCCGGCCCCGACCGTCGACTGCCTCACGAACCGCCAGATGGTGCTCAGCCTCCCGCCCGCGCTGCAGGTCCCCGGCGACGTCGCGCTCACCGACCCGCAGCTCGACGCCATGTACACGGCGCCCGAGAACAGCTGCGGGGCCGCGGCACCGGCCAGCGGCACGGTGACGATCACGAGCATCGACGACACGCAGATGACGCTCCGGATCTACGGGTCCGAGTGGGCGGCGTTCGACGGCGACTACGTGGTCACGCTCTGCCCCTGAGCGCCGCTCGCGCGACCGCGGGTTGGCTGCTCCGCAGCCTTACCGTTTCTCGTATGCTCACGACCACCCGCTGGTGGAGTCGCATGCCCCGTGTCGGTTGGATACTCCGGAGCCCTACCGTTCTCCTCCACGTCGCGCCCGAAGAAGACGCCGAGCTCGAGGAGCTAGAGCTGCTCGGCGCCGACAGCTGGGCCCTCGATCTCCCAACCGAGATCTCGTACCACACCGCGGTCGCGCCCACTTCGGTCTACGACGCGCCGCCGCCGATCGCTCCATGCGTCAAGCTCCTGGTGGCCGCGCACGTCCTCGTCGAGGCCGAGGAGACGCTCGAACAGCACGACGACGCACGGGGCATCCTCGTCTTCGACCGCCGCGTCCTCGAAGGTGGGCCGTCGTTCGGTTCGTACGAAGCCACCGCTGCCGCCCTCTCGCCCAGAGGCTTCTGGATCGAGAAGCCCGAGTCTGCCGCCTGCGTAGCCGCCATCGAGCGGTCCCTCAGCACCGTCGAGCGCGAGCAAGCCAAGAAGGCTCGCGAGCGCTACCCACAGCAATTCCGTGAGGACACAGGGTGGCTCGTCGAGCTCAGGAACATCTACGGGCACATCCTCTACCAACGATACCTCGGGTTCGCGTGAGGTGCGGGAGGTCGGCGATGCGACGAGCGCTGCGCGCCCCGGTCCGTCCAGGCGTAACCTCGGGCCGCTCGTCCCGTAGATGCCCTGGAGGTCGACCGTCGCGCGGGCGATCGAGGCGCGCAGACGATCGGCGAGCTGCGTCGCGTGGCGAGCGTGATGCCGCGCGCGTCCGGCTGTCGTGAGGAGCTCCGTTTCGCCGAACGCCTACGTTCCATACAGCAGGATATCGACGGCCGGCGCGTGGGACGCGCCGCGGGATCGGGATCTACGATCTCCCCATGCGACGCTGCGCTCCGATGAGTCTCCTCCTCCTGTCGATGACGGCCGCGTGCGGCAGCGACGCGGAGTCCCATCCCGCGAGCAGCGAAGGTTCGACGAGCGAGGGCGCGAGCGGTGGAGGATCCGGCCCGCTCTCCGGAACGATCGACGACTTTCCGTTCGTCGTCGCGTACGCACGCGCGACGTTCCAGCAGCAAGGCCGCCTGTGGGTCACGCTTCGCAACGACGCCGTCGACTGCGACGGCGAGCCTCCGGTCGGCGAAGGGCGACGTCTCGAGGTCGACATCACGCTTCCCCCCGCGACGCAGGCGCCGGGGCTGTACGAGCTCGCGCCCGCGTTCAGCATCGACGACACGCACCCGAGCGTCGGCGCGGCTTGGTACCTGAAGCAGCCCGACGGGACCATTCAGCAGTCGGGCATCGGTCTCGGTCCCGACGATGGGAGCCTGACGATCGACACGTTCGGCCCGACCAGCGTCTCGGGGCACCTCACCGCCAACTCGAAGGGCACGCATCAAGTCCACATCGGCGGCACATTCGAGGCCCCCATCTGCGCGCCGCCCGACGCGGGCGCCGACGGCGGTTGAGCGGGACCGGCGCCAGCGCGTCGGCATCGTGCTGCGGCGGTTGACGTTTACTACGCTCGTAGTAGCTTGCGGTCCGTGCCGCCGGAAGAGCAGGGACTGGGGCCGCTCGAGATGCGCGTGCTCGGTCTCTTGGGTCACGGACGAGCCTCGAGCGTCCAGGCCATCCAAGAGGCCCTCGGCCACGCGGGACACGAGCTCGCCTACACCACGGTGATGACGGTGCTCGGGCGCCTCTACGACAAGGGGCTCGTCGTCCGGACCAAGGAAGGTCGGCGGTACGTCTACCGGCTCGGCCGGCGAGCTCCGGCCGTGACGCACGGCGTGATGGCGCGCATCCAGAGCGCGCTGTTCCCCGGCGATCGGACGAAGCCGATCCTCGCGCTGCTCGACGACGATCGGCTCGACGAGGACGACCTCCGCGCTCTTCGGAAGAAGATCGACGAGCGCCTCCGGAGCACGAAGCCATGAGCGCCGCGGGTCTCGTCGCGTTCAACCTCCTCGCGAACGGCGTGCTCGCCTTTCTCGCAGCGTGGCTTTTGGCCGGATCGGCGATCCGCGTCATGCGCGTTCCGCCGGGCCGCGCCCATGTCGCGATCGCGGCGCTTCCGTTCGCCAAGCTCGTCGTCGAGAGCGCGCGCGGCGTCCCTTCGACGTCGTTCCTGTGGCTCCGCGCCCAGGGCATTCCTCAAGACCTGGGATCGTTTCGCATCGGCTTCGGCCTCGAGCGAGGCGTGCCGCTGATCCAGCTCCTCTTGGGCGCGCTCTCGCGCGGAGAGCAGTACACGCAGAGCGCCGCCGATCTCGTCGCCGCGCTGCTCGCGCGACTCGTGGGGGCGTGGGCGCCATCCGCGATGGCCGCGCTGCTCCTCGGCGTGGGTTTGTTCCGGCTCGCCGCTCGCGTCCGCGCTTGGCGCCGTGCGGCCCACGAGCGAGCCGTCGTCGGCCGGAGCGCGGTCGTCGTCGGCCGGCGGCGGATCGGCTTCCGCAACGTCGCCATCTTCGTCTCTCCCGTCCTCGAAGGCTCGCCGTTCACCGGCGGCGTCGTCTTCCCCTACGTGTGCTTCCCCGAGCGCGCGTGGAACGCGCTCGGCCCTGTGGAGCGGCGTGCCGCGCTGGCGCACGAGCTCGCGCACGTCGCGGAGCACCACGTCTTGCTCACGACGCTGATCGGGATCGTCCGCGACGTCTTCTGGTTCGTCCCCTTCGGGGCGCGCGCCGAGCTCCGCTTGCGCGAGGCCTGCGAGCTCGCGGCCGACGGGCGTGCCGTGCGCCGCGGCGCACCACCCGCGGTGGTCGCCTCGGCGCTCCTGCGGGTCGCGGAGGCCGCGCTCCCGACGCGCCGCCTCGCCCCGACGCTCGCGGCGAGCGACGCTCCCGTGCACGTGCGGATCGAGCGCCTGCTCGAGCCGCAGACGCCTTCGCGGCTGGGAGCGCTCGCGCCCTGGGTGCGCGGCGCGCTCACGGTCTGGATCGCTGCGGCCGTCTTCGCGGCGGTCGCCTTCGGCAATCACTGAGCGGTGCCCATCGGGCGTCGCGCGGCTCCGTCTCGACATGAATTACTACCCATGTAGTAGAAAGGCCCGAGCATGCGATCCTTGCGTCTCCCGTTCATCGTCCTCGCCATGGCGCTCGGCGGCTGCGCGGCGTCTCCGCCGGCGCGCGTCGTTCGCTCCGCCGATCTCGGCACGCTCGGGCCCCTCGTGCCCGGACAGCCGCTCGTGATCGAGTTCCAGCCGGGTGACACGATCCCGCTCTTCGTCACGCTCGACGGACCGTTCGTGAAGAGCCCCGAAGGCGCGCCGCCCATTCCGCTCCGCGTCGTGCGGCACTTCTTCCTGCGAATCGACGAGGGCGGGCTCCGATCGAGCCTCGACGGCAAGAGCTTCGACGACGAGCCGGTGAGGCCGGGCCAGTTCCAGATCGGGTTCGGCGCGACGAAAGCGGGTCCCGAGGCGCGCATCACGATCCGCACGCCCACGCCGGCCGGCGTCGAGCCCTAGCATCGGCGAGTCGCGCCCGTCGGCGCCGAAAGGCCAGGGCCACTGCCGACGTGGAGAACGCCCGCGAAGCAGACCAAGGGCGCACAGCCGCGCACACCGCGGCTTCTCAGCAGATCCGGCAGCTGGGCCCTTGCTCGTAACAGATCGCGTTCACGCACAGGCCCGCGCAGTCGCCGTCGCTGAGACAGGAGCGCCGCGTGCACTGCTGTGCGCCACCGGGATCCGGGCTGCACTCGAAGTTCGCTGGGCAATCCTCGTCGGCCGCACAGGGGAGGGACACGCAGCGACTCTCCGGGCTGCATCCCTCACCGGTCTCGCAGTCGGCGTTCGACGCGCACTTCGGGGCGCAGACGCTGGAAGCGCCGCAGAGGACGCAAACGCCGTCCATGAAGACGCAGTCCGAGTCGGCCGTGCAGCTCTGCGCGCACGGGTCTCCACAAGGCCCGCTGCCGGGTTGATGGCAGTAGTTGCCATTCGGGGCACCGCCGCACCCGCCGCACTCGTGCGAGTCGATGCCTGCTCCGGACGATGAGCCTCCATCGGCCTCGTCCGCATCACCACCAGCCCCGGACGACGAGCCCCCAGCCGGATCGCCGACGGCCACCTCGTCCGCGCAAGCGGCAAGGAGGCCGCAGCCGACGAGGCCGAGGGCAGCGAGAGACGCGGCGCGGGCTTGGGCGCGACGCCGCGCGGGGCGCCGCCGACCCGCGACGAGCAGCAACAACACGCAGGACAACGCCGTGTTGGTGCGGCGGCCCGAGTCGGCGCCCGCGGCGACGGCGCAGGACCCGCTCTCGGATGAGCTCGCGGGGAGATCCCCGCTCGCGTTCGCCGCTCCGCCGCCCGCGCTCGTGGCCCCGGGACTCGCAGTGCCGCTCGTCGTACCTCCGGCGCCGCCCTGGCCGCAGCAGTCGGGGCAGTAGACCTTGTTTTCCCCGTAGCACACGCCGTCGGGCTGGGCGGCCCAGCAGCTGTGCGGCTGCTGGCACGGCGTGCAGCAATCGGGGCAATATTCGGTTTCGGCCGCGCCGCACACGCCGTCGGGCGCGCCGTTTTCGCACTCCGCGGGCTCCTCGCAGACATCGGCACCGCCCGAGCCGAGCGCGATTCGCGGAGACGAGCTCATCGCCGCGATGACTGCGAGCGGAAGGACACACGACAGCAGGACGGCCCTGAGCGTGGGAGACCTCACGCGGGCTCGAGCGTGCAGCGCACATGCCAGCGTGAAATGCGCCGAGATTGCGGTCTCGCGTGCGGTGAGCCCGGCACAACGCGGCGCAGCCCCGCAAACTTGTGGATCCGCTCTGGAGCCAGACACCTTGGAGCGACCTGCTGGACCAGCGGATCGTCTGCACCCGCGGTCAGGTGGCCACGACCCGGTTCCTCCCGCCCTCTTTCGCGCGATAGAGCCGGTCGTCGGCGAGGCCGAGCAGGCGCTCGGCCGTCCAGGGCTCGCCGCAGCAGGCCAGCGTCGCGACGCCGGCGCTGAGCGTCACCGGGATCTTGGTGCCCTGGAAATCGACCGGCGCGCGGGCGATCGACGCTCGCAGGCGCTCGGCGAGCTGGGTCGCGTTCGCCAGCGCGATGCCGCGCGCGACGATGACGAACTCCTCGCCGCCGTAGCGCGCGAGCATGTCCTCGTTGCGGATCGCCTGGCGGAGCAGCCCCGCGGTCGTCCGGAGGACGTGATCGCCGGCGAGGTGGCCGTGCGTGTCGTTCACCTTCTTGAAGTGATCGAGGTCGGTCATGACGACCGCGAGCGTGGTCGCGTGCCGCGCCGAGAACGACAGCTCGGCGGCGAGCCGCTCTTCGAGGTGCTTCCTGTTGAACGCGCCGGTGAGCCCGTCGCGGACGCTCGATTCGTAGAGGCTCGTCAGGGCGCGCTCCTCCTCGAGATCGACGAGCTGGAAGCGCAGCGTGACCGAGCTGCCGAGGCGGATGCGATCGCCGTCGCGGAGCGCCGCGCGCGTGACGCGCTGGTCGTTCAGGAAGCAGCCGTTGCTCGATCCGGCGTCCTCGAGCACCCACTCGCCGCCCTGGCGCACGACGCGCGCGTGCAGGCGCGACAGGCTCGCCAGATCGAAACGGTGCGTGCACTCGGGGGCCCGCCCGAAGGTCGCGACCTCGGCGTCGAGCGAGGCGACGCGCCCGGCGTCGATGCCGCCGAGCTGCGTGAGGATGCCGCGATCGCGCGCGCCTTTCGCGGGGAGGAGCTGCGCGATGTCCTCCTCGAGCAGCGTGGCGAGGGTTCCGCGAGGCGGGCGGCTCGAGGGGTCGACGGGCACGGCGACATCTTACGCTCCGCCCCGGGGCGATGGGGCCCCCGGACCGGAGTCGCCCTGACGGGCCCACGGGAGGGCTCCGTGATAAAAAGCGCCATGGCCGACGGCATGGTCTTGGCACCGGGGAGCGTCTTCGCGGCGGAGTACCGCATCAAGAGGGCGCTCGACGAGAGCGGGGCGGGCGCGGTCTACGTCGCCGAGCAGATCGCCACCGGCAGCGAGCGCGCGCTCAAGGTGATGGACAAGAGCCTCGTCGCCGATCCGCGCCTGCGCCAGCGGTTCGAGGAGGAGGCGCGCGCCGGCTCGCGCATCCAGAGCGAGCACGTCGCGCAGACCGTCGGCGCCGGCGTCGATCCGGTCACTGGGCTGGCCTGGATCGCGATGGAGCTGCTCGAGGGCGAGGACCTCGGCGCGATGCTCGCCACGCGCGGCGCGCTGCCGCTCGACGAGCTCGTGAGCCTGTTCGAGCAGCTCTGCCACGCGCTCGCCGCCGCGCACGACGTCTCGATCGTCCACTGCGATCTCAAGCCCGGGAACGTCTTCCTCGCGAAGTCGCGGCGCGTGGGCGCCTCGTTCCAGGTGAAGGTCCTCGACTTCGGCATCGGCAAGCTCGTGGCCGAGTCGCGCGCGAGCGCGGCCGCGCCCGTGGAGCCGCCGCTCTACGTCCCGCCCGAGCTCATCGGCAGGAAGCTCGGCGCCGTGCCCCCGAGCGACGTGTGGTCGCTCGGGCTGCTCGCGTTCCGGGCGCTCACCGGGCGCCCTTATTGGAAGGCCGCCGCGGGCGGCGCGATCGAGGACGTGACCCGCGAGGTGCTCGAGGAGCCGATCGTGCCCGCGAGCCAGCGCGCCGCCGAGCTCGGCGCCGGCGACCGGATCCCGCCCGGCTTCGACGAGTGGTTCGCGCGCTGCGTCGTCCGCGAGAGCGGCAAGCGCTTCTCCGACGCGCGCGAGGCATTCTTCGATCTCGGCCGCCGCACCGGCGCGCGCCCCGCGACGCAGCCGTTCGCGCCGCCGGCCTCGGTGCCCGCCGTCTCGACGCAGCCGGCGATGCCGCCGTTCGGCGCCGCGGGCTGGTCGGGCCCGCCAGGACCGGGAGCGACGGCGCCGATGGGCGGCGCGCCGCCGATGTACGGACCGCCGCCGTATGGAGCGCCGCCGTACGGGCAGCCTCCTGGAGCGCCGCCCGGCCCGGACGCGCCCTGGGGTCCGGCGCCCCCGCGCCCCTCGGGCGGCAACGGCGCGGTGATCGCCGCCGTCGGCGGCTTCGTCGCCTTCGTCCTCCTCATCTTCGTCGCCGCGGGCATCTTCGCGTTCCGGCGCAGCTCGAGCACGAGCGCGCCTCCGCCGATCGCCGCGATCGACGACGAGGAGGGCATCGGCGCCGGCGGCCTGTGGTCGGACGAGGACTGCCCGGTCCCGGTGAGCAGCCGCGATCCGGTCTGGGGCAGCCGTACGGCGCCGGTCACCATCGTCGAGTTCTCCGACTTCCAGTGCCCGTTCTGCCAGCGCGCGGAAGGGACGCTCGATCAGCTCCGCTCGCGCTACGGGCAGAGCGAGCTCCGCATCGTCTGGAAGAACAACCCACTGCCCTTCCACAAGGACGCGAAGCCGACGGCGGCCGCCGCCATGGCCGTCTTCGAGGTCGGCGGCTCGCCGGCGTTCTGGTCGTTCCACCAGAAGGCGTTCGCGAACAGCCGCGATCTCGCGGCCTCGAACCACGAGGTGTGGGCGATCGGGTCCGGCGTCGACGCCTCGCGGTGGCGCACGGCGCTCGCGAGCGGCCGCCCCGACGCGAAGGTCGACGCCGATCTCGTGGTCGGCAAGAGCGCGGGCGTCACCGGCACGCCGGCGTTCTTCATCAACGGCATCTTCCTGAGCGGCGCGCAGCCCATCGAGAAGTTCACCGCGGTCATCGACGAAGAGGCGCGCGCCGCCAAGGCGGACCGCGCCGCCGGGACGCCCGCCGATCGCCTCTACGTCAAGCGCACCCTGGCGAACAAGAAGGCCGAGCCTTCGGCGAAGACGCCGGACAAGGAGCCCGAGGACGACCGGACGGTGTGGAACGTGCCCGTGGGCGCCTCGCCCACGCGCGGCCCCGACACCGCGCTCGTGACCATCGTGGAGTTTTCCGACTTCCAGTGCCCGTTCTGCAAGCGCGTCGAGCCGACCCTCGACGACGTCCGCGCCGCCTACGGCGATCAGGTGCGGATCGTGTGGAAGAACAACCCGCTGCCGTTCCACAACCGCGCCGAGCCCGCGGCCGAGCTCGCGCTCGAAGCGTTCAAGCAGAAGGGCGGCGCCGGCTTCTGGAGCGCCCACGATCTGCTCTTCAAGAACCAGCAGGCGCTCGACGACGAGGACCTCGGCGGCTACGCGCGCACGCTCGGCCTCGACACCGCGCGCGTGCGCACGGCGATCACCACCAAGGCGCACGCGGCGAGCATCTCCGCCGATCAGGACCTCGCCGACGATCTCGGCGCCTCGGGGACGCCCAACTTCTTCATCAACGGCCGTCACCTCACCGGCGCGCAGCCGCTCGAGAGGTTCAAGGCGATCATCGACGAGGAGCTCCCCAAGGCCAAGGCGCTCCTCGCGCGCGGGGTCGCCCCGAAGGACCTCTACGCGACGATCGTGAAGGACGGCAAGGGCGCGCCCCCGATCCCGCGGGTCACGGTCGAGCCCGCGCCCGCGACGGCGCCCTGGCGCGGCGGCGCGGGCGCGACCGTCGTCATCCACGAGTTCTCCGACTTCCAGTGCCCCTTCTGCAAGCGCGTCGAGCCGACGATGGATCAGGTGCTCGCCCAATACGGCGATCGCGTGAAGATCGTCTGGCGCCACAAGCCGCTGCCGATGCACAAGGACGCCCAGCTCGCCGCCGAGGCCTCGCAGGAGGTCCTGCGCCAGCAGGGCAACGCCGGCTTCTGGCGCTTCCACGACCGCCTCTTCGACAACCAGGCCGAGGGCCTCGAGCGCGAGGACCTGGAGCGCTACGCGCAGGCGCAGGGCGTGGACATGACCAAGTTCCGGAAGGCGCTCGACGAGCATACCCATCGCGCGGCGGTCGAGGCGGAGAGCGCGGCGTCGGACCGGAGCGGGATCACCGGGACGCCGGGGTTCGTGATCAACGGCTACCAGGTGAGCGGGGCGCAGCCGCTCGCGAAGTTCAAGAAGGTGATCGACAAGGCGCTGGCAGAGGCGGGGCGGTAGCACCAGGGCGGCGGGCGATCGTTACTTGAGCGCAGTGCTGCTCATGCACGGCTACCGCTGCTATCATTGCGTGCGTCGCGGGCACCAGGAGGAACACCGTGTTCGTGCTTCGTCGTTGGGTTGAACTGGTCCCACATGTCTTTGTCGGCGCAGCGCTGGGTGCGTGTAGCGCGGACGACACTCCGTCTACTTCACGTCACTTGCGCGCGGATGGGGAGCTATGTAGCGCGCCGTCGGACTGCGAAGGCGGGGGCTGTGCCATGTCCGAAACCGTCAGCGCGTGGATCTGCACGCGACCCTGCGAAGCTTCTGCGGAGTGCGGGACGAGTGGCTATGGTCAGATGGTCTGCGACAAGGATGGCCTGTGCGTCCCGCCCTGCCTGTACGGGAAGAGCGCTGGGTCGACTGTGTGCACGGCCGCCGGCGTCTACGAGGAATGCGCCGACCAGTCGGCCGCGGAGTTCTGCAAGTCGTGCGGCTGCGCGCCCTTCGGGGGAGGAGTCTGCGCCAGCACAGGGTGCGTTATCCCGCAGCCCGATGGGTCCGGGTGCACTGTGCACGAGGAATGCACCTCCGGCCTCTGCGATCCCGAGATGACGACGTGCGCGCAACCGGCCGTTGTCGGAGGCCAATGCCACTTCGACGCCCAATGCGCTTCCCACAATTGCAGCAACGATGGCGACTCCTCCATCCCTGGAGTCTGTCGCGTCCCTCTCGGATCCCCGTGCACGAACGCCGACTGCAACATGTGCATCGACGGATGGTGTGCACGGAGCCGGTGCACGAACGGAGTGAGCTGCGCCCCGGGTTGGTCTTGCCTCGATGGGATCGATGGCGTCGACTATTGCTACCAGCACTGTACCGCGTCGCCAGACTGCTACGATGGGACGTGCCAGCCCGACGGCTACTGTTATTGATGGCCGCCGATCCACGTCCGGCTGCCGCCGCCTGAAAGTACGCCGGGGCCGGCGTTGCGGACGAGACCACCATCGGCGCAGCCCGCCTGAAGCTCGCGCGAAGCCGCAAGGGGCGTGCGGAGCGCTCGACCCGAGCTGCGGATCCTGCCGAGCTGTCACTGCGTCTTGCCCTATCGTCGCGCGATGGCCCCCATCCGAACCCTCCTCGCGCACGCTGCCGCCGTCGCCCTCTCGGTGGCGTCGCTCCACTGCAAGGCGCCCGGGTCCTCCCCCGGCGGTCCCGGTTCGTCCGGGGCCCCCGCTCCTACGGGCGCGCCCACGATCCCGACGACCGCCGCTTGTGCGTCGCTGAGCCGCCTGCAGTGCGCGCGATCCCAGCACTGCTTCCTCGAGCACGTCTCCTCGGCCCCGCCGCGGTATCTCTGCCGCGACAAGAAAGGACCCTGCGAAGAGGGCCTGAGCCAGTGGGACCGCAAGGCGTGCGAGGCGCGCGCGGGGTGCGAGCACGTGGCGGGCTCCTGCTACTGCCCGTTCCCCGGGTACGGCGACACCGACGTCCCCGAGCCGGCCGATCAGCGCTCAGGCGGCGCCTGCGCTTGCGGCGGCGGGGCGCCGCCGAAGTGCGCGGTGAAGACCGGCGCGCCTGGCTCGTCGGCAGCGCCCTGATCATCGCGCGCCGAGCTCGATCGCGTCGACGGCTCCCTTCCGCTGCGGCGCCGCCTCCGAGCGCGGCGGCGCGTCGGGCGCTCGCGCTTCATCGAGACGGCGCCGTCGACATCTTGCGGACGAGCTCGTGCCGGCTCCGCACGCCCAGCTTGAGAAAGACCTTGCCGAGCTGGTTGGCGACCGTGCGCACGCTGGCGCGGCGGCTCGACGCGATCTCCGCGTTGGACCAGCCGCGGAGCACGCCATCCACGACCGCGCGCTCCGCCTGGGTGAGCGCGGAGTGCTGCGCCACCGGGCTCTCGGCGATGGCGATGTAGCCGAACCCGGCGCCGTCGACCTCGAGCCTGCCGCTGTCCACGCGTGGCCCGCCGCGCCTCTCCTGCTTCCTCATCGTGCTCGGGCATCGTACCCCGCTCGCCGCAAGGACCGCGAACGCGCCGGGGAGGCGGCACGGACTCGTGGTGCGGCTCACCTCGCGAGCAGCAAGGAGACCGCAGTCCTTGGTGGCCCCTGCGGGCGGAAGTACGGTCCGTTCGTGCGCGTCGACCCCATCGCCCTGATCGAGGACGCGTACCGGCCCGCCGAGAGCCCGACCGCGTGGTTGCGCGCCCACGCGCCGGCCGCGATGGCTACCTTCGACGTCGACGAGCTCGGGACCTTCAGCTACTTCGTCCGCGGCCACCGACCGGAGGAGGCCCACTGGCAGGAGGGCCGTCGCGGCGGCCTCGACGCGGCCACGGCGCGCGAGGTGGTCTCGCGGGGCTTCGCCGCGGCCAGCCCCGAGCAGCTTCGTCGCGTCGCGCTCGCGTTCCGCACGCCCGGCGTGCACACGCTGGTCGAGACGGTCGGCGGCGTCATGCCGGCGTCGGCCGAGATCATGCCCTTCCCCGTGACCGACTCGCCCGCGGTCATGATCCCCACCGGAGACGACCGGGTGGCCGTCGCCACCGGGATGACGCGGGAGCCGCTTCACATCGACGAGCACACGCACGCGCTCTGGCAGCGCATCGCGCTGCACCTCGGCGCGGCCTGCCGGCTGGCGGGCCGTCCCGCCGGCCCCGACGCGCCCGACGTGGAGGCGGTCTTGGATCCGGGAGGCCAGGTCCAACACGCCACGGCCGCGGTCCAGGGCGGGCACGCGCGGGAGCAGCTTCGCGAGGCCGTCCGGCGCATGGACGCGGCGCGCACGCGCGCCGGACGCGCCGATCCGATGAAGGCGCTCGATCTGTGGCACGGCCTCCTCGCCGGCCGGTGGTCGCTGGTGGACCACTTCGACAGCGACGGCCGCCGCTTCCTCCTCGCGCGCAAGAACGATCCGGAGGCGCCGCACCCCTCCGCGCTCGGGCGCCGGCAGCGCCAGGTCGTGTTCTATGCGTCGCTGGGCTGGTCGCTGCACGAAATCGCGTTCGCGCTCGGCCTCGCCGAGAGCACCATCGGCCGGCAGCTGTCGGCCGCCCTCGGAAAGCTGGGCCTGCCCTCCCGCGCAGAGCTCGTGCGCGTCACGACCGAGATGGCCGTCGCCGCGATGCTCGGCACCGCGCCGCCGTCCCCGTGACGAGCTGCGGCCGGGCGCGACCGCGCCGTCGTGGGGCGTAGCCCCGGACACGGGCGGGGACCGCGATCGCGCTCGACGGGCCCTCACTTGATCGTCCGCAAGTGGGCCGGGGAGGCGCTCCCGCACTCTCGCTCGCCTCATGTCCGCCCCGATCGAATCAGGACGGGCACATGGCGAGCCACCGGCCGTGCGAACGGCGCTCCGTTCCGCGCTGCCCCGCCGCCTCCGCGTCAAGCTGATCACGCTGCCGTGGGAGCTCGAGGTCCCGACGCTCTCGCTCGCATCGCTCGCCGCGGTGACCCCGGAGCGGTACTTCGACGTGGCCATCGTCGACGTCCTGCGGCAGCGCCTGCACCTCGACGAGCCCGTCGACGCGGTCGGCATCACGGCGTCGACGCCCCGCATCAAGGCGGCCTACGCCCTCGCCGATCGTTACCGAGCGCGCGGGGTGAAGGTGATCATGGGCGGGCACCACGTGACCGCCATGCCGCGCGAGGCGCTCGAGCACGCCGACGCGGTCGTGGTCGGAGAGGGCGAGACCTCGTGGCGGCGCATCTGCGACGAGCTCGCGACGGCGCCCTCGCGCGTCGCCGGAGTCTACCGGGACCCGGCGCCGGATCTCGCCGACCTGCCGATCCCGGCGGTGAAGCGGATGCGCATCGAGCGGTACGGCGCGTTCAGCTACCCGATCATCGCGTCGCGCGGCTGCCCCGAGGTCTGCTCGTTCTGCTTCTCCAAGCGGATGAGCCGCGGCTTCCGCGCGTACCCCATCGCGAACGTGCTCGAGCAGATCCGGAGCCGTCCCCCCTGGGTCAAGGCGCTCTACTTCGTCGACGACAACCTCGCCGGCGATCCGGACTACGCGCGCGAGCTGTTCAAGGCGCTGCGGCGCGAGCGCGTCCCCTTCGGCATGCAGGTGCGGTCCGAGTTCGCCGACGACGCGCGCGACATCCGCCTCGCCCGCGAGGCCGGGTGCGCCCTCGTCTCCTCGGGGTACGAGTCGGTCAACCAGGACACGCTCGACGGGCAGAAGAAGCGCAGCCGGGTCGCCGACTACGAGCGGCGCATCGCCGCGATCCAGGCCGAGGGGATCATCGCCTCGGGCAACTTCATGTTCGGGTTCGACGACGACGGCCCCGAGATCTTCGACGAGACGTTCGCGTTCCTGCGCGAGTCGGGGCTCATGCACGCGACCTTCACGACCGAGATCCCCTTCCCCGGAACCGAAGCGTTCCGCCGCTACAAGCGCGAGGGACGCCTCCTGACCGAGGACTACGACGCGTTCACGGGCAAGGACCGCGTCGTGGTGCGGCCGAAGCGGATGACGCCGGGGGAGCTCCGCGAAGGCATCCGGCGGCTCGCGCTCACGTTCTTCGGGTTGCGCCACTCGGCGCGGACGACCTCGGCGGCGCTCCGGAACACGCGCCTCTTCGAGGAGCTCGGGGGCGCGGGGCGCGTCGCCGCGATCCTCGCGTTGAGCACGCACCAGATCTACCAGTGGCACTACCGCATGAGCCGGCCGGGCGCGTGGCTCTACGACAAGCTCCTGCCGTACGCGAAGTACGCCCGTCCGTCGGAGTGGCTCGCGACCTCGAGCTTCGCGGACGCGGGCCTTCCCGATCCCGACGACGACCTGCCCGCGGGGTCCGTCGCGCCGGACGCGAGCCCTTCGATCGCCGAGATGCTCTGACCTCCGAGAGCCACGCTCTCGCGCCCCGACGGCCCGGGCCGGGGGCCCGCCATCGCCGCTCGGTCGATGACGGCGCTGGCGCGGCGACGGCCGAGGCCGCTCGCCGTCGGCCGCTGCGGTGCCCGGAGGCCGCGGGCTTGTTCCCGCTCCTGCATCCTTTCCGACGCGGCGGGCGCGGCGGGCGCGTGGAACGCTCGTCGCACGCCGGTCTTCATGACGCACCGGGCGCGCGCACTCTCCGCGATCGGTGTCCTCCTCTGCGGAGCGATGCTGACGGGGTGCTCGCCTCGGCAGCCCGCGCGGAGCGCGGCCCACGGCGTGATCGACGCCCTCGTCCACCCTGATCCACGCGACGCGCTCGCGGTGGAGATCCGCGACCTCATCCGCACGAACGTGCGGCGCGCGCTCGCGAAAGGACCGCCGCCGGCGCCGCGGGAGGTCGCGCGCGACATGGCGGAGGGCATCGTCGGTGCGCTCGCCGAGGCGCTGCCCGAGCAGCGCGATCTGCTGCGATCGCTGGTGAGCGACGCCGTGGCCGCCGGTGTCGGCGCGCTCGTCGGACCCGAGGGCGAACCGAGCCGGAGCGCGGCGCTGTCCGATGCGGTGCGCGCCAACTCCGCCGCGGCCGGTCGATCGCTGGGTGCGGCCATGGCCGACCAGCTGGTGCGCGATCTCGAAGCGAAGCTCGGGAGCGAGGCCGAGGGTCCGCTCGGGGACGCGATGGCGGCGGCGACACGCCGCAGCACGGCGGCGGCGGTCCGCGGCGCGACCGAGCAGCTCGCGATGAGCCTCGGCGAGTGCAAGCCCGACGATCCGACCTGCGGGCCCGACGTCGCGCATCGCATCGGGCGCTCCGTCGCCGCCGGTGCAGCGGAGGGCGTCGACGCCAAGCTCGGGATCTGGCCGCTCGCGCTCGCGCTGGCGCTGGGCCTCGGCGTCGGCGGGCTCGTGGGGCTCGCGTTCGCGCGACGCCGGCGGGAGCGTCCGCCGCGCGCCATGGCGCAGGCGTCGCCGGAGGACGTCGCGCCGGCTGCGCCGCCGCGACGGCGCCACCGACCTCGAGCGCCGTCTGGGCTGCCGCGCCTGCGGCCGCGTCGCGGCGGTGGGCTCCGCGCGCGGTGACGGGCGCCCGCGTCCGAAACGAGCGCGCGGCTGCGTGTCGAGCAAGAGCTCAGCTCGCGGCGCCGAGCTCGCGCAACGCCCGCGCGTGCGCCTCCGAGAGCCTGCGCGCGTCGACGCGCGGGGCGAGGCTCGCGACGGCGGCGCGCAGCGTATCGTCCGCGCCCTCCCGAGCCGCCGCCTCCAGGTACAGCTCGAGGGCGCGGCGACGCTCGACGGCGGCGCGGGCGAGGGCGCGCGCGTCTTCGGGCGCGGCCGCCTCGAGCCCGAGGGCGCGCTCGGCGACCAGCGCCGCGTACCAGCGCAGCTCGCCGGAGCCCTCGAGCAGCAGCGCGGCGGTCGCTGCGTCCACGGCGTCGAGGCTGCCGAGCTTCGGCCCGAAGAGCGCGTCCGCCGTCTCGCGGATCACGAGCGCTGCCTCGTCGTGCCGGCCGGCGCGCCGCAGGCCGGCCGCCCGCGCGAGCGCATCGGTGAGCTGCTCGATCATGCGGAGCAGGTAGTCGCGGCGGAGCGCCATCCCCGGCAGCGTGCACCGGCGAGCCGAGGGGCGCTACGCGGCGAATTGACCCGACCGGAGCGAAGCGGAGGGCGGGTGTCCGGGCGGCGAAGCCGACCGGCAATTGCCGCGGGGGTTTGGGGGCGGAGCCCCCATGTTGGGCGGCGAATTGGCGGAGCGCCGAGCCGGCCTCTGCTGGTAGGATGAGGGGATTCATGCGTTCGGCAATCGCTTCAGGTCTCCTCGGGGTGGCGGCGGTCCTCGCGGCGTGTGCGGAGCCGACGACAGCCGGCCCCGAAGGCGCCGGCGGCTCGACGGCGACGGGCACCGGCGCGACCGGGACCGGCGGCGCCGGCACCGGCACCACGACCGCGACCACCACGACGGGGATGGGCGGCGCGGGCGGCGCGCTCGTCGGAGGCGGCGGCCCCGGCGGCGCCTCGAGCACCGGCAGCACCGGGAGCACCGGGAGCACGTCGACGAGCAGCGGCGCGGGCGGGGCCGCGGCCGAGGTCTTCGCGCACAGCGGCACCACGCTCTACAAGCTCGACCCGACCACGCTGGCGGTGACCACGGTCGGGGATTTCGTCGGGTGCGGCGGCAGCGTGATCGACATCGCCATCGACAAGAACGGCGAGATGTGGGGCGCGCGCTACTCGGCGCTGGTCAAGATCGACAAGGTGACCGCCGACTGCACGGTCATCGCGGCGGGCAACTACCCGACCTCGCTCTCGTTCGTTCCGGCGGGCGTCCTCGATCCGATCGAGGAGGTCCTCGTCGGGTACGTCGACGCCCAGTACATCCGGATCGACAAGGTCACCGGCGCCGTCACGAACGTGGGCCTGCTCGGCGGCGGCTACCTCTCGAGCGGGGATATCGTCAGCCTCATCGGCGGCGGCACCTACCTCACGGTCAAGGGCAACGGCTGCTCCGACTGCATCGTCGAGGTCGACCCGAGCACCGGCGCGATGACCTCGATGATCGGCGCGCTCGGGTACACGAAGGTGTTCGGCCTCGCTTACTGGGCCGGCGTGGCCTACGGCTTCACCGACGCCGGGCAGCTGGTCTCGATCGACGTGGGGTCGGCCGCCTCGACGCTCATCCCCATCCCGAACGCGCCGGTCGGCCTCCAGTTCTACGGCGCCGGCTCGACGACGGCGGCGCCGCACATGTGAGCGGCAGCGCGCCGCCGCGTCGCGCGGCTGCGGATTGATCTGGCCGCGACGCGCAGATACCGTCTCTGGATCCGGTAACGATGTCGGACCAGGAATCGGTCGCGCTCACCGTCGGGGCGGTCTTTCACGGCCGCTACGAGATCGTCCGCTGCATCAAGGCCGGCGGCATGGGCGCGGTGTACGAGGTGATCCACCTCGAGACGCGCCGGCGCCGCGCGCTCAAGGTGATGCTGCGGACCCTCGTCACGGATCCGGAGCTCCGGGCACGCTTCAAGCTCGAGGCCACGGTCGCCGCCGACGTCGACAGCGAGCACATCGTCGAGATCTTCGACGCCGGCGTCGACGCCGAGACCGGCACGCCCTTCCTGGTGATGGAGCTCCTCAAGGGCGAGGAGCTGGCCACCATCGTCGAGCGCCGCGGGCAGCTGCCCGCCGGCGAGGTCGTGACGCTGCTCGGCCAGGCGGCGCTCGCCCTCGATCGCACGCACGCCGCGGGCGTGGTGCACCGCGATCTCAAGCCCGAGAACCTCTTCGTGACCCGACGCGACGACGGCTCGCCGCGGCTCAAGGTGCTCGACTTCGGGATCGCCAAGCTCGTCGCGCAGAGCTCGCAGGCCTTGAAGACGACGCGCAGCGTGGGGACGCCGCTCTACATGTCGCCGGAGCAGATCCAGGGCGACGGAGCCATCGGCCCGCGCGCCGATCTCTACTCGCTCGGTCAGATCGCCTACTCGCTCCTCGTCGGCGAGGCCTACTTCGAGCCGGAGGCGCGCGGCGCCGAGGCGCTCTACCCGGTCCTGGTGAAGGTCATGCTCGGCGCCAAGGAGCCGGCCTCGGTCCGCGCGGGGCGCCGCGGCGTCGAGCTCCCCGCCGCGTTCGACGACTGGTTCGCCAAGGCGACGGCGCTCGCGCCGCACGACCGGTTCGACGCCGCCTCCGAGATGATCGCCGACCTCGCCTTCGCGCTCGGCGTGCCCGCGCCGCGGTTCTCGCTCGTCGGCGAGGAGCCGGTCGCGCCGCAGCGGGCGTCCGCACCTTCGGTCGATCCGACGAAGGCATCGGCGCAGTCGCCCTCGCCGGCGCTCTCGCCCGCCCGCGAGCGGCCGGCTCCCAGGGTGGTGGTCGAGACGGGCGCCGCGGTCTCGAGCGATCCGCGCGCCACCGGCCCGAAGCGGAGCGCGGCGGCGGTGGTGGGCGTCGGGCTCTTGGTGCTCCTCGCCGGAGGCGCCGCGGTGATCGCGATGCGCGGCGAGGCTCCGGCGGCGCCGGCGATCGCGGCTCCGGGCGGCGCCGCGTCGGAGCCGCGCGCGGCGCCGGCCTCCGAGGCTCCCGCCGCCGCGTCGGCTCCGGCGCCGGTGGTGACCCCCGCCGAGGCCGAGATGGCTCCGGTCGCGAGCAGCGCCGCGCCGCCTTCGTCACCGCCCGTCAAGGCAGGAGCCGGCGGCAGGGCGCCGGCCACGTCCGCGCCGATCGCGACGGCGGCCCCGCGACCCGCGGCGTCGGCTCCGCGCGCTCCTTACGACCCCAGCGATTTCCGGTGAGGGCCTCGATGACGAGCCGCGACCACCAGAGAAGGGCTCGTGGACCCGCCGCCCTGCTGATCGCGGCGGCGGCCTCCGCGTGGGGCGCGCCGGCGTTCGCGCAGACGGCGCGCGATCCCGCCGCGGCGGAGGCGCTCTTCAACACCGCCAAGGAGCTGCTCAAGGCGGGCGATTGGGCGACCGGCTGCGCCAAGCTCCGCGCGAGCATGGAACTCGATCCGGCGGTCGGGACGCAGCTCAAGATCGCGAAGTGCCACGAGCACGACGGCAAGCTCGCGCTCGCCTGGTACGCGTACCAGCGCGCCCTCCAGCTCAACCGCGAGAAGCTCGACCAGACCGAGGCGCGCCGGCGCGAGCTCGACGCGTTCACGGCCGCCCAGATCGCCGCGCTCGAGCCGCGCGTGCCCAAGCTCCGCGTCACCGTGGCGAGCCCGCCCCCCGGTCTCAAGCTCCTCCGCGACGGCGCCGAGATCCCGACCGCGGCGCTCGGGGACGCGCTCCCCATCGACGCCGGCGATCACGAGATCGTCGCCGAGGCGCCGGGGTTCGAGCGCGAGCGCCGGATGGCGACGGCGACCGAAGGCAAGGTCACCGAGATCGCGATCACCCTCAGGGCGGACGCGGCCGCTGCCACACCCGCGCCGCCGCCGGTGATCCCACCGCCTCCGGTCGCGCCTTCCGCGATCGCGCCGGCCCCCTCGTCGGCGCGCCCGGCGCCGGTCGCGCCCGATCGCGGGGGCGCCGCCGCGAGCGCCGGGAGCACGCAGCGCACCGCCGGCCTCGTGGTCGGCGGCGCCGGCATCGTCAGCCTGGCGGTCGCCGGCGTGTTCGGCCTGCAGGCGCTCGGCAAGGTCAGCGACTCGGACGCCTACTGCGGCGTGAACGGCGCCGGCCCGAACGACTGCACCCAGGACGGCGTGACGCTGCGCGAGGAGGCCGGCACGCGCCAGACGATCGGCTTCGTGCTCCTCGGCGTCGGCGCGGCCGCGGTGACCGGAGGCGTCGTCCTCTACGTCACGGCTCCCTCCGCGGCCAAGGCGAGCGGCGGAGCCTCCGGCGCGCTGCGGCTCGCGGTGGGTCCGGCGCGCATCGCCGCCGCGACGAGCTGGTGATGGCGAGCGGGCGGCGCATCGACCTCCCGCGCTGCGAGGATCTCGCCGCGCGCGGCGCCGCCGGCGAGGCGGCCGCCTGCAAGGCGCTCGTCGAGGAGCTCTGGCCCGCGTGGATCGATCTCGTCGGCGCCAGCCGATCGATGGGCCCGCTCCGCCAGTCCGAGGACCACGTCCACAACGTCGTGGCCAAGCTGGTGGAGAAGATCGGAGAGCCGCGCGGTCGAGGGCTGCGCCTGTATCCGCTGTGGCGCGACCGCCACCCCGGCAAGACCTTCGAGGACTGGATCCGGATCGTCACCGCCAACGCCGTGCGCGACTACGCCCGGGCGCAGCTCGGCGAGGCGCCCGTGCAGCCGTCGGGCGATCCCAGCGCGAAGCGGCTGCTCAACGAGTTCGCCACCTCGGGGGTGATCGAGCGCCTCGGCTTCCGCCCGCCGGTGACCGCGGCGCAGACGGCGCGGCAGCTGCTCGAGTACGCCCAGACCGAGCTCCCCGAGGCGCAGTACCGCGCGCTGACGCTCTGGATCGAGGGCACCGATTTCGAAGAGATCGCCGCCGATCTCGAGCTCGAGGGCGGCGAGGCCGCGAGGCGCCTGGTGCGCGCGTCGGTCGCGGTGCTCAGGCGCAAGTTCGCCGGTTGACCCAGCGGGGCTCGATCACGGGCCGAAGGACTCGGCGCTCGAGAGGGGGCCGGGGTTGCTCCCGCCCACCACGTAGATCCTCTCGTGGTGGACGGCGAGGCCGGGGTGGAGGCGCGCCGTGGCCATCGGGGTGCCGGCCGACCAGGTGTTGGTGAACGGGTCGTAGACCTCGTCGAGCGCGAAGGGGCCCTGGCCCCCGATCGCGTGCAAGAGCCCCTTCGATGCGCCGACGCGGAGGCCGTACCGCGCCGTGGGCATCGGGGCCTTCGCCGTCCAGCTGTTGGTCGCGGGATCGTAGACCTCGACCACGGCGCTGATGGCGCCGGTCGAGCCGCCGATGGCATAGAGGAGCCCGTCGTGCGCGACGACCGCGAGGTCCTGCCGCCCGGTGGGCAGCGGCGCTCGGCTGGTCCAGGCGTTGGTCGCGGGATCGTAGGCCTCGACGGCGGAGGTCACGCTCGCGCCCGTGTTGCCGCCGACGGCGTAGACCTTGCCGTTCAGCGCGGCGACGGCGAGGTGGCAGCGCGCGGTGGGCATCGGCGCCTTCGCGGTCCAGGCGTTGGCGCCGGGATCGTAGGCCTCGACGATCGAGCTGCAGGCGCCGGAGGCGTTCCCTCCCACCACGTACAAGAGCCCGTTCACCACGGCGCCGTTGGTGCCGCGGAGCTCCCGCGCGGTCGGCATGGGCGCCTTCGCCGACCAGGTCTTCGTCACGGTGTCGTACGCCTCGTTGACGGCGAGGTAGCTGGCGCCGTTCCAGCCGCCGGCGGCATAGAGCACGCCGTCGATCTCGCCCAGCGCAAACGCGTTGCGCGGCGTCGGCTGGGACGTCTCCGGCTGCCACGAAGGCGCGCTCTGGCAGGTGTAGGCGTCGAGCACGGCGGACGCCTCGTTCACCGGACCGGAGCCGACGCAGTAGAGCGTTCCGTTGATCGTGTCGCAACGGGCGCCGTAGTGCGGGTTGGGGATGGGCGCGACCGAGCTCCACGCGTCGGCGATCGGGTCGTACGCGCGGACGTCGTTGACGGGCGTGCCAGCCGACGGCTGGCCGCTGATCGCGAAGACGCGCCCGTCGAGCGCGGCCAGGCCGAGCGCGACGAGCGCCGCCGGCATCGGCGCCTTGGTCGACCACGCGTTGGTGGCCGGATCGTAGACGTGCAGCGTGTTGGTGGGCGCGCCGGTGCTGGCGCCGCTCGCGACGTAGAGCTTGCCGTCGATGACGGCGCCGCCGTGGAGCTCGCTGTGCGCGACCGGCATGTCGGGCTTCGCCGCCCAGCTGTTGGTCACCGGATCGTAGGCCTCGAACGTCTTCAGGGCGGCGCAGCACGCCTGGAAGCCACCGGCCACGTAGAGCTTGCCGTCGATGACGCCGGACGTGGAGAGCGTGCGCGGCGTGATCATGCCGGCCTTCGAGGCCCACGTGTTCGTCGCCGGATCGTATTCCTCGAGGATGCCGGTCATCCCGGGACCGCAGTCCGAGTTGATGCAGCCGCCGACCACGTAGAGCTTGCCGGCGATCACGCCCGCCGCCCCGTACGTGCGCGCGGTGGGCGCGGCGGCCTTCGAGGCCCACGCGTTCGCCGCCGGATCGTAGGCCTCCATCGTGGTGGTCGCGCCCCCCCCGGGGGGCCCGCCGCCGACGGCGTAGAGCTTGCCGTTCAGCGCGGCGACGGTGGCCCCGGAGCGCGCGAGCAGCATCGGCGCCTTGCCGGTCCAGCCGCAGGTCGGAGCCTGGCAGGTGCCGCCGCCGTCCGCCGTCGCCCCCACCAGGAGCTGGCCCGGCGGGCAGAGGCCCGCGCACTGACCGCCCGAGCAACCGGCGGTGCCGCCGGCGGGCGGGTCGCAGACGTGGCCGCACGCCCCGCAGCTCTGGGCGTCGGCGGTGGTGTCGGTCTCGCATCCGTCGACGGCGCCGTTCACGCAGTCCTCGTGCCCCGGATCGCACGGCCCCATCGCGCAGGCGCCGTTCGCGCACACCGCGCTCGCGTTGGCGAAGCCGCAGGGATCGCACGCCGGAGCGGCGCATCCGAAGAGAGGATCGGCGATCGAGACGCACTGGGCGCCGCAGGTCTTCTCGTTCGCGCCGCATCCGCCGGAGCCGCCGGCACCGCCGGCGCCCATGCCGCCGCTGCCTCCGCTGCCGGCCGCGCCACCTCCGTTGCCGCCGGCTCCTCCGCCGCCGCCCGCGCCGCCGTCGCCGCCCGCGCCCGTCGTCGCGGTGGTCGCTCCGCCTTGCCCGCCGCCGCCGGACGAGCTGCTCGAGCCGGTCGCGCCGCCTTCGCCTCCGCCCGTGCTCGTCGAAGCGCTGGTGGTGGTGCCGCCCTCGCCGCCGCCGCTGCTCTGGGTGGTGCCCCCGGTGCTTGCAGTGCCACCCTCGGAGATGAGGTTGGCGTCGGGAACGCAGCCGAGCGCCACGGCCGCGAGGCACGAGACCAGGGGGGAGAGCCGCTTCATCGAAGTCCTCCGGCAGCATCGCGCGCGCACGGCGGCGATTGAAGGGGAAACGCGACCAGCAGCCGATCCGTCACGCGGCGCCACGCTTTCGCGCCGGCGCGGGTCGCTTCGGCGTGCGAGCGCCACGGCGAGGCCCGCGTGACCTGGCCCACGAGGCGGGCGATCGTCACTCTTCGAAGCAGTACAGCCGGTTCAGGTTGTCGCACCCGTTGCCGGTCGTGAACGCCCAGGTCGCGTCGGTCGCCGTGGTCGAGCCGTACGTGCCTCCCCCGCCGGCCAGCGTCCATTCCGAGCAGTTGCCGCCGATCGGGGCTCCAGCGGCGTCGGTCCCCGACCAGACGCGGGTGGTCTCGGCGGCGGGCAGCGCGGTGCCGGTCTCGTCGTGATCGATGGGCACGGCGATGGTTCCGTCGGTCAGATCGGTCCAGTCGGAGGCGATGGTCGAGCCACCGACGAGGGCGTAGGGCACCGTGGAGTGGACGAACCGCGCCCCCGGCGACGTCCCGAGATCGCTCAACCACGCGAGCCAGGTGCCGCCGAGGCCCGCGCCGTCGGCGAGCGCCTGGCACTTGGCGTCGGCTCCGGCGATCCCGCCGAGGTCGCCGGCGTAGGTCGCCGAGGTCGCGAACACGCGGCGCGATCCGGACCCACCTCCGCCGCCTCCACCGCTCGACGCGCTGCTCGTCGAGCCGCTCGTCGTCGCGCTGCTGCTCGCGCTGGTCGCCGTCGTGGCGCTGCTGCTCGCGCCGCCGCCGGTTCCGGAGCCGCTGGTGCTCGACGTGGTGTCGCCCTCGTCGTCGCCTCCGCAAGCGAACAGGCCGCCGAGCAGTCCGAGACACAAGCCGATCGTGGCCGTCGCCTTTCTCATCGCCTACCCCCACCGATTCCAAGGACAGACGAGAGCGTACCATCGCGCGTGGTGCGCAGCGCCCGCGCGTCCATGGGGCGCGCACGATCACTAAAACGATTCGGTGCAGGCTCCGAGGCAGTTCTCGCAGCCCGGGCACGACGAGGTGGCGCAAGGATCGCAGACGAGGTTCGGATCGGCACAGCCGCCGATGTCGTTGCACGACGGCGCGCAGACGCCGGCCCCGTAGATGCAGACCGAGCCCATGGCGCAGTCGTCGTGATCGTCGCACGCGCCGTCCTTCGCCGGCATGCAAGCGGCGAGGCAGTCGTCGCACGTCGGGCACGAGGACGACGCGCACGGGTTGCAGACGAGGCCCTGCGGGCACGGCGTGAAGCCGTCGGGCGAGCACACCTCGGCGCACTGGCCGGAGCCGAGGAGGCAAATGCTGTTCGGCGGGCAGCTCTGCTGATCGCTGCAGCCGCCGCCCGTGGTGGTCGACGAGCTCGAGCTCGTGCCGGTGGTGGACCCGGTCGAACCGGCGCCCCCGGAGCCGCCGCCTCCGCTCGAGCCGCCGTCGAAGACGACGCCGCCGCCGCAGGCCACGAGGAGCAGCGCGGGAGCGCCGAGGAACCAGAGCACGGGACGCATCGACATGACGACCTCCACGCGACGGATAGCGCCGGCTGGCTTCGGCGCCAACACGATCGAAGACGAGCCGCCGATGACGCGCGCGCCCCGCCGCGCTACACCTTCGACATGGGCGCGCACGGCCTGCGGCTCTTGGACGCTTCGCCGACCCGGAGCTTCGACGTGATCTGCGCGGGCGAGGCGCTCTGGAACCTCGGCGGGCCGGGCGGCGTGCTCGCCACGACGTCGACGGCGCTGCGGCTCCGCCCGGGCGGAGGAGCCGCGCACGTGGCGCTCGCGCTCGCGCGGCGAGGCCTCTCGGTCGGCCTCGCGACCGTGCTCGCCGACGACACCTTCGGGCGGGCGCTCTTCGAGAGGATCGCGGCCGCCGGCGTCGACGCGGGCGGCGTCGCGCTCGCGCGGCCTCGCGCCGGCCTGGTGTTCGTCGAGGGGACCGGCGCGGCGCGCGACATCGTCTCGTACCGCGAGGAGGAGCGCCCGGTGGCGGTGCCCGCGGGCTGGTCGTCGCAAGTGCTGTTGCTCTCCGGGCTCTCGCCTTCGGTCCCGCACGGCGCCGCGCTCTGCAAGGCCGCGCGGGCGGCGCGGCGCATCGGCTCGATCGTCGTGATCGACGTCAACGCGCGCTGGCACCTCTGGGCGGGGCACGACGCGCGCGCGATCCGGACGGCGCTCCGCGAGGCCGACGTGGTGCGGTGCTCCGCCGAGGATCTCCTCGCCCTCGACCTCGACGAGGCGACCGTGCGCGCGTGGATGCGCCCGACCGCGGTGTTGGTCGCGAGCAACGCGGCGGGGGACGCCTGGGCGACGGGGCCGTTCGGCAAGGTGACGCAGGCACCGCGGAGCAGGACCGCGCTCGGGCCGACGGGAGCGGGCGACGCCTTCTCGGCCGCGATCTGCGCCGAGCTCGCCCGTGCCGGCGATCCGCGCGAGCCCGGCGAGCTCTGGGAGCGAGCGCTCGAGCGCGGGCAGGCGGCCGCCGCCGCGCGGGCGCGAGAGCCCGACCCCCGGTGAGCGCGCCGAGGGTCCCTGGATCGACGCCCTCGTCGGGGGCGCGGCGCAGACGCGGGCGCGGCGGGGATGAAGCAGGAACGGGCCCCCCCTCCGCGCACCAGGGCCATGTCCGTCGTTCGGTAGGGCCGACGATGAGTCCCAGGGTCCGGTAGAACGCCCGGTCCGATCCCTCTTCAGTTGCAGGTGGAGTTGTCGTTCGGGTCGATGCTGCCCGGGCAGGAGAGCACGCTGCACGAGCCGAGATCGTCGCAGTACTCGCACCACACCGAGCTCGCGTCGACGCAGTCGGGATCGAGGGCGCCGCAGCCGCAGTCGCAGCCGTCGATGGTGCCGTAATAGAGCGGGTCGCAGGTCCAGGACGCGGGCACGTTTCCGCCGCCGCCGCAGTTGCCGTTGACCGGCGACTCGTCCGAGGCGTCGGAGCAGTCGACGATCCCGTCGCACTCCCACGACGAGGGGATGCACGATCCGTCGCCGCACTCGAACTCGCTCGCCGAGCAGTTGCCGCCCGCGGGGCAGATCGGATTCAGCGGCGCCTCGTCCGAGCCGTCCGAGCAATCGGCGACGCCGTCGCACTCCCACGAGCTCGAGATGCACGACATGTCGCCGCAGGTGAACTCGCCCGGCGCGCAGCCCCCTCCGCTCGAGGAGCTCGCGGTCGTGGTCGAGCTCGTGGTGCTCGTCGAGCTGCTCGTGGTGGTGCCGGTCGAGGTGCTCGTCGTGCTCGTCCCCGACGAGCTGGCGTTGGTCGAGGTCGACGAGGTGCTGGTGGTCCCCGACGAGGTGCTCGTCGTCGTCCCGGGATCGCCGCCGGTCCCCTCGCCGCCCGCGCCGCCGGCGCCCCCGAACAGGCCGCTGCTGCCTTCCGCGCAGGCCTGGCTCGACGCCACGGCCGCGATCAGCGCAAGCCCAAGAGCCCACGAGAAGCTACGCATGATGCCACCTTCTTGCCTACTGCTACCACCGCGCCGGCGCGGGCGAAAGGCGCCGGTCCCGAGGCTCCCGCGCAGGTCGACGGTGCGGCCCCATCAACGCGCGACCGCGAAGACGACGGTCCGCTCGAGGCAGCGCGTCGCGAAGTAGACGTGCGCGGCGTCGGAGACGACGTCCGAGACGCCGTAGCCTGCGGGACCGAGCGAGGCGATGGCTCCGCCCGCGACCGGCACCTTGAGGATCTCGAACGATTGCCCGGCGCCGGAGCGGGCGAGCCAGTACGCGTGGCCGCCCGACACCGTGACGAGCTCCGGGGTCTCCTGACGCCACGCGAGGAAGCTGGCGCCTCCACCGTCGCGGGTCGACGCGCTGATCACCGCGCCGTGGCCCGCGAGCCAGCTCGTCGCCACGAGCCGGTCGCCGTCGAGCGCGATCCGCTTCGGGTTCCACAGCGCCGCGACCCGAGACGGCGGGCCGCCCGCCTTCGGCGCCTTCATCACCTGCTGATGGAAGTAGTCCGTCCAGTAGACGTGGGTGGCGTCGACCGCGAGGTCGCTGGCGACGCCGCCGTCCGCGAGCCGCGTGACCGGCCCGCCCGCGCGCGGCGCGCGCACGATCTCGCGGTCGCGCTCCCAGTAGAGGTGCGTCTCGTCGGCGGTGAGGCCGTCGCCGCCCTGGCCCGAGGCGATCACGACCGGCTCTCCGCCGTCGGGCGTCGTGCGTGAGACGGTCGAGCCGTCGAAGACGAAGACCTCGCCGCGATCCACGACGAGCTCGTTCGCGCCGCGCACGCCCGCGAGCACCACGGCGGCGCCGCCGCCCTTCGGCACACGCAGCAGCTCTTTGTCGGTCGCGACGTAGACGCTGCTCGCGTCGACGGCGAGGCGCTGAGCCGGGCTCGGACTGACGAAGAGGCCTCCCGGCGGCGGGAGCTCGACGATCTCGCGAACCAGGAGGGTGTCGCCGCGGATGCCGCCGCGCACGTGCACCTCGCCGCGGGCCAGCCGCGCCCGCGTGGCCCGCTCGATCTCGAGCGGCATCGAGAGCCAGGAGAGATCAACGCGCACCTCGGGCAGGGGCGCGGCGCCGCCGAGCGCGACGGGGACGGCGCAATCGCCCGCCGGCGCGGCGCCCGCCGGTCGGTCGGACGCGCACGGTCGGAGCAGGTAGACGTCGCGCGGGCTGCAGACCTCGTCGCCGGCGACGACGCTGTACGCCGGATCGCGCACCACGGCGGGCCTCGCGTCCGGCGGCTCCATCGGCCCGCCGTCGGGCGCGCACGACGCGTCGGTGCGGCTGCGCGAGCACGCGCCGAGGACCGCGACGGCGAGGAGGAGGAGGAGGACGCGATCGACGCGGGGCGCGCTCGACCAGGGCGAGGTGGCGACCCCATCGCGCGGCGAGATGCACCTCATGCGCGCGGCCGCGAATGGCGGTCCTGCGATCCGGCCCCGCGCGGGGTGGCTGCAGCGCGATCGACGAGGGGCGTCTGGTGATCAGTAACCATGGACGCCGCAGACGAGCTCGAACCGGAAGGGTCGGTCGATACGAAGGCGCTGCTTGCGCGGGCAGCGAGGCCGAGGACGAGAACCGCGAGGCGGCGGCGGCGCGCCGCGAGGGTACGGCTGGTGCGGAGCGAGCGCCGCGACGATGCGTTCGAGGTTCTCGCGACTGCGCCGGGTCGTCGGGCCGTCTCGCGCTCGTCGTCGTCGCGCATCGCCGAAAGAAGGTTAGCACCGCCGGGGGCCGCGACGTCGCGCCACGGCTCGAAGCAGAGCACGCGGCGGGCCGAGCGGTCGCCGTCTACGGGACGACCCTCTCCGACGGCGCGCCGATGACGCTGCCGCCGTCGTCGCTCCCCCCGCGCGCCGCCGGGCGCGCCGTCAAGAACGCGCGCACCCTCCGCTCGACGTCGTCGAGCACCTCGAAGTCGCCTGCCGGTTCGCCCGCCGCGATCCTTCGGTCGGCATCCGCGCGCAGCGCGGCGAGCCCCTGGTCGATCTCGCCGAGCAGCTTCTGCCCCGCGGCGCCGGCACGGGCGATGCCGGAGGGCCCGTAGACGCCGAGCAGCGTGTTCGCCTTGTCGATCGCGAGGAGGAACGAATCCGCGCTCGGGCCGAATCGCCGGCGGAGCGTCGATCGCTCGCCGGCGGTCACCTCCAAACCCGGCGACTCCGCGGCGGACGTCGGTGACCGGTCGTGAACGGCGTGCCCGCGCGGGGAAGCGACGACGAAGGCGAGCGCGACCGCGCCGGCCGCGAGCAGGACGGCGGCGCCGGCTCGCGCGCGAGGCTCGGAGGCGGCTCGCCCGAGCGCGAAGTACGCGAGGAGCCCGGGGAGCCCTCCGATCGCGGCCGGAAGGAGCAGCTCCAGGTTGAACACGCTCGTCCTGTCGCGGATGTACCAGCCCACGGCGAAGACGATGCCGACGGCGGCGGTGATCGCGCAGCCGCCGGCGTGGAGGCGCTCGTCACGGGAGGAACCCGAAACGGCGCCGGCGATCGCACCGCCCGCCGACGCGACCAAGAGGCCCACGGCGATCCCCACGCGTTCTCCGAACCAGCCGCTGACGAGCATCGCGCCGAGCGCCCCGGACGCGACGGTGATGCCGAACGCGGTGTCGCGCCGTCTGGCGGGAGCGGGCTCGGGGTCCGACATGCGCTGACTCGTGGGACGTTACGCGAGCGGGCGCGCGCGGGGCTAGTCCCGCCTCTCCGAAGTCTCGCCAACGTAGCGGCTTCTCCGGCGGAACTAGCGCGCCGCCCAACGGCGCTGGGGTGTGGGGCGGACCCCCACGGGAACGACAGTGCCGCGCGCCCGGAGGCGCCGCCGCGAAGCGGCGCGAAAGTGCGCAGCACTTTCGGCCGGCGGCACTAGGGGGGCGCGGGCGCTCGTGAGCGCCGATGCCGAGACCGTGATGCTCGGACCTCGGCCGCTTCCGGAGGAGGGCCGAGTCGGCCCACCCCCGGCAAGAAGCGCCCCACTCGCGACGCGTACGCTCGGTACGCCGCCCCGTGCAGGCGCGACAGGTGCTCCTCCTCGAGCCGTGTCTGGACACCGATCAGGAGCCCGGCGCCGATCCCGCCCATCACGGTCCACGCCGACGGCGTGACGAGCACCATCCCGGCGAGCATCGCGAGCATCGCCGTGAAGATCGGGTTGCGCACGACGCGGAAGGGGCCCGTCGTGACGAGCGCCGTCGGCACAGCGTCGATCCCGATGCGCCACGACGCGCCCATCGCCGCCTGCGCGACCGGGACCAGCACGAACCCCAGCGCGAGGAGCGCCCACCCGACGCCCGTCCAGGCGGCCGAGACGGTCCAGACGCCGAGCCGCGCCGGGCCGACCGTCGCGACGAGCGCGGCCCACGCCGCCGCAGCCGCCAGGTAGCCGGCGAAGGCCGCGCCCACGAGGCGCTGGCACGGATCGGCGCCGCGGTGGAAGACGATCGCCCAGCTGCCGGTGCGCCAGCGCGCCCGCACTGCGGGCAGCGCGACGGCGACGACGAAGAAGGCGGCGAGGATGGCGGCGAGCAGCATCGAAGATTAGAATGTGAGCAGTTGCTCAGGTTCGCTACTCGCATCCGAGCCGAGGCGCCTACGGCCACGAGACGCAAGCTAAGCCCGCGGAAGGAACCGGTTCAGGAGCGCAGCCGCCGCACGGTGGAGGCGATCCTCGACGGCGCGGCTCAGGTCTTCGCGCGCCGGGGCTACGCCGGAGCGACGACCAATCACATCGCGGCGCGCGCCGGGCTCGCCGTCGGATCGCTCTACCAGTACTTCCCTTCGAAGGACGCGATCCTCGTCGCCTTGGTCCGCCGCCACATGCGCGAGGGAACCGAGCTGCTCGGGAGCCTCCTCGGCGAGGCGGCCGCCGAGCCGCCCGGCGGCGCGCTCCACCCGCTGCTGCGGCGCTTCGTCGACGCCATGGTCGCGCTCCACGCCCATGACCCCGTGCTGCACCGCGTGCTCTTCGAGGAGGCGCCGCACCCTCGCGAGGTGCTGGACGAGCTCCGCCGGATCGAGGACGCCGCCGCCGCCGCCGTCGAGCTGCTCCTGCGCGGCCACCCCGAGGTGCGGGTGCCCGATCCGTCCGCCGCCGCGTGGATGGTCGTCCAGATCGTCGAGGCGCTCACCCACCGCCACGTGCTGCACGCAGGTCCGGTGCGATCGGCGGACGCGTTCGCCGCCGAGCTCACCGCGCTGCTCGGCGCCTATCTCACGTCGCGCCCCCAGGATGGCCGCTCTCGGTCCGTGCGCGCCCCGTAGGCCCGGTCGAGCCCCAGCCAGCCGCGCGACCTACTCACTGTTCCGGTGGGTAACAGGCCGACGCCGCGCGCGCCTCGACGCCCGGGAACGGCTGGGCCGGCGCCTCGAGCTTGCCGTGCAGCCGGTTCACGCCGCACTGAGGCTGCGCCAACGGGATCAGGTCCATTCGCTGGTCCCGGAGCTCGCCCGCGTGGATCTCCATCTCGCGATCGCGCAGCTCGACGAGCCCTTTCTTCGCCTGGCCTTCCTCGTTGAACGACCAGCCGAGCTTCGGCGGGCCCAGCGGCGCGGGATCGGGCGCGCCCTCGAACGGGTGCGACATCCAGGTGTGCCACGTCTTGCCGTAGCTGTTCATCAGCGCCTTCATCAGCGCGTGCTCGCGCTCGGCGCCGATGCCGGGCGCCGCGAGCTGCCCCGAGAGGACCTCGAAGTTGTGGGGGTGCCAGGAGCGCTTCTCCTCGGCGGAGAGGCGCTCGAACGCGTCCTTCGACAGGATGTACTCGATGCCGTTCATGTTGGCGTCGCGCGTGTTCCCGTCGAAGAGCACGCACTGCGTGAAGTCCTTCGTCTTCTGCGTGCAGTAGTGGTGCGCGATCATCTGGTGGGACGGATCGTCGGCCATCGGATGGAACCCGACGACGTAGACCCCGAGCGCGTCGATGGGAGCGCTCGCGGGCAGCTTCCCTTCCGGCGCCTCGGCCACCGGCTCGACCTTGGTGCGCTGCACGCCCGTGTACGCGGCGAGCGACGGGCCCTCGTCGGCTTCGGGCGGCTCCGGGCTCGGGTGGCTCCCCCTGTCCTCGTCGTCGGCGCAGGACCCGAGCAGCAGCGCGGCGGTGCCGACGGAGGCGATGGCGGCGATCCACCGGTGAGGTCTCTTGTCGAACATGGGCGGTTGTCCTCCTTTCGGGAGGCGCCGCGCCGCACGGCGGCGGGCGCAACGCGACGCCCGACGAAGGTGCAAGGGCGCCTCCATGCGAGCGAGCGGTCCGGGCGCGCGCACGACGCCGTCGACGGACGCTCCCGGAGGCGCCGCGACGGATCCCTGCGCGGGCGTCGGGAACGTGAACGGAAATCGCTCGGCGCGCGGCGCGCGCGCCTTCTCCTGTTCGCAAAACGTTTGTCCTTCTTGCGGAGCCTCTCGCCAGCCCTCCGAGCCTGTGCGTGTGGGATCGTGTGTGGCGTTGGTGCTGAGCCAGCCACGAACCAGGTCCATCGCCGCCACGGGCGTGGGCGCACGCCGCTGCGCACCTCTCGGTTATGCTCGCGGACGCATGGGTGCGGATCCGCTCAGCGCGCGAGCCCACGGCTCCGTGAAGCCCCGGCGAGAGCTCGAGCCCGGCGCGATGATCGCCGACAAGTACCGGCTCGGCGCGATGCTCGCCCGCGGCGGCATGGGCTCGGTGTGGGCGGCGCACGACGTCACCTTGCGCCGCCCGGTCGCGATCAAGTTCATGGCGGCGAGCATCGCGTCGGATCCGGACTTCCGGCGCCGCTTCGAGGTGGAGGCCCGGGCCGCGGCGCAGCTGCGCACCGCGCACGTCGTGCAGATCTTCGACTTCGGGATCGACCACGCCGTGCCGTACATCGCCATGGAGCTGCTCGAGGGAGAGGATCTCCAGGAGCGGCTCGAGCGCGTGAAGCGCTTCCGCCTCGACGAGGCGCTCCAGCTCGTCACCCAGATGGCCAAGGCGCTCCGGCTCGCGCACGAGGGCGGCATCATCCACCGCGACCTCAAGCCCAGGAACGTCTACCTCGCGCGCACCGGCGACGACGAGGAGATCGTGAAGCTGCTCGACTTCGGCGTGGCCAAGCTCCAGACGAGCCTCGGGCCGACGACGCTCTCCGGCGTGATGCTCGGCTCACCCGCCTACATGAGCCCCGAGCAGGTGCGCAGCGAGACGCTCGACCATCGGTCCGACCTCTTCTCCCTCGGCTCGGTCCTGTTCCGGATGATCACGGGGAAGAAGCCGTTCGAGGGCGACCTCATCGACGTCTTCCGCGCCGTCACGCTGGAGCCGGCGCCGGCGCCGTCGAGCATCGCGCCCGATCTGCCGCGCGAGCTCGACGCGTTCTTCGCCCGGGCGCTCGCGAAGGACCGCGACCAGCGCTTCGGCTCGGCCCGCGAGATGGTGGCCGAGTTCCGCCTCCTGGTCGAGGCGACGCGCGCGCCCGATCGCTCGACGCTCGACGCCCGCGGCACCGCCCCGGAGATCCTCGCGCTCCCGACGGCGCCCGCGCCGGCAGCGAACGCGCTGCCCGCCCCTCCGCTGCCGTCGCCGCCGACCGCCGTTGCGCCCGAGCCGGCGATCTCGCCGGCGCCCGAGGACGACACCACCACCGTCCCGCGCGTGGAGGCGACGGCGGCGACCGCCGACGGCACCGTCACCCTGGTTCGCCCCGACCCGCCGGCGGCCAGCGGGCCGGGCCGGCTGGCGCCGTCGACGGGAACCCTGCTCGGCGCCGCCGCGCTCGGGGTCGCGCTGGTGGGCGTGGCGACCGCGGTGCTCCTCGCTGCGCGCGCGCCGGCGAAGGAGGAGACGGCGACCGCGGTGGCTCCCGCGGCCCTCGTCGAGGGCGAGAGCGAGGCGGCGCGCGCGTCGCCGGAGCCGCCGGCAGCGACCGGGGCACCGC